>CACNUU010000001.1:0-15000 GCA_902623735.1 uncultured Pelagibacteraceae bacterium
GTAATAAAATACAAGTGTGTTCAAAATTAATTTTAGCTTTATTTAATTTTCGAAGAGAAAATAAAACCACGTCACTGATAGTATAAGGGTCTTTGGAGAGGTAGTTTGGTCTTTTAATAATCTCGATTTGTTTGATAAATCTTAGTTTTTTGATAATTTTCGTACTTTCAGTATTAACTATAATTTTATCAAATAGCTTAGTATTTATTGCTTTTTTAATAGTATTTTCTAATAAAGTTTTTTTACCAAGTTTTAAAATATTTTTATTTTTTAGTCTTGTTGAATTAAATTTTGCAGGAATAATACAGACATTTTTATAATAAGTCATATTTTTTTCCCAATAATTTAATTATTTTTATAATATAATTTAATTCTTTTTTTTTTAATTGAGGGTATATTGGAATTGATAAACTTTTTTTAGCATAATTTTCTGAAACTTTAAACTGGCCTTTTTTAAATCCGTGCTTCATATAATTTGGTTGAAGATGAATAGGTAAATAATGAAGATTAACCATTATTTTCTTTCTTCTAAAATCTTCAAATAATTTATTGTAAATCTTTTCATCTTTAATTTTTTTAAATTGAATAATGAATAGATGATATGACGAATAAGTTTCTTTTAAAAGTTTTTGAAACAAAATATTTTTTTCTTTTATTTTTTTTTTATAATAATTTGCTATTTCATTTCTTTTCTTCACAAATTTAGATATTTTTTTTAATTGTGAATTTCCAAGAGCCGCATGAATATCTGAAAGTCTATAATTAAAACCCAAATATTTTTGCTCATAATACCAAAAACCATAATTTTTTTTCCTTAAAAGATTTTTATCTCTCAAAATTCCATGTGTTCTTAATGATTTGATTTTATTAAATATCTCTTTTGAATTGGTCGTAATAATTCCACCTTCTCCAGATGTTATGATTTTAACAGGATGTAGGCTAAATACTGTAATATCTGACCATTTACAAGAACCCACCTTAAAACTTTTATTATAACTTGCTCCGATTGCATGTGATGCATCCTCGATAATTTTAAAATTATATTTTTTTCTTAATTTATTGATCTGAATGACATCAGCCGGAGATCCTGCCATATGCACAACAACTAATACCTTGGGGATTTTATTTTTTTTTTTTGCTTTATCTAATTTTTTTTTTAGAAGATTAATATCAACATTGAAAGTAAATTCATCAATATCAACAAAATCAATTTTGGCACCACAATATAATCCACAATTAGCAGATGCTACAAAAGAATTGGGAACTGTCCATAAATAATCACCTTTTTTTAAATCTAGTGACAAACAAGACAAATGCAGTCCTGCTGTTGCACTTGAGACTGCAAGACAATATCTACTTTTTACCTTTTTTTTAAAATTTACTTCTAATTTTTTTAGATTAGGACCTTGTGTTAAATAATCTGATTTTAAAACTTTAACTACTTCATTAATATCATCCCTCTTGATTAATTGCCTACTATATGGAAAAGAATTATCCATCTTTTTTTAAATAATTTTTAATATCTAACATATTTAAAAATTTTCTATTAATATCTGAAGAATATTCATATTCATTTTTTAATTTTTTACCTTTTTCCTTTGATAAACTTTTTTTATAATTAAAATTGTTTAGGTTGATTACAGGTTTAAGCACAAAATAGTCTTTAAATTCAATTATATTTGCAGACTCCTGTTTTGAAAACAAAACTTCATGTAGTTTTTCTCCAGGTTGTTTTCCTATTAATTTAAATTTGCATTCAGGCAATATAGCTTTTGCTAGATCTGTAATTCTAATTGATTCTATTTTTGGAATAAATATTTCCCCACCTCTCATTAAAATTTCACAATTATTGACAAATTGAACAGCTTTTTTTTGTGATATCCAAAATCTTGTCATTCTTTTGTCCGTAATTGGTAAAATTTTAATACCTTGTTCTCTTAAACTCTTAAAAACTTGAACAACAGATCCTGTTGAACCATGTACATTTCCATATCTTGCTACAGAAAATTTACACTCATTTTTTTTGGAAAAGCTATTTGCACTTATAAATAATTTTTCGGAGGCTAACTTTGATGCTCCATATAAATTAAGTGGATTAACCGCCTTGTCAGTTGAAATGGCAATAACTTTTTTAACTTTATTATTCAATGCAGTATAAACCAGATTTTCAGATCCACTAATATTAGTTTTTACGCATTCTGTAGGATTGTATTCAGAGATCGCAACGTGTTTCATTGCAGCTGTATGAAATACTATGTCTACATCTTTTAATGCAAGATTAAGTCTATTTTTGTCTCTAACATCTCCTATAAAAAATCTTAAATTAACTTGTTGTTTATTATTAAATTCTTTTGCAAAATTAAATTGTTTTTGCTCGTCTCTAGAAAAAATTATAAGTTTTTTTAATTTTTGTTTAATAAATTCTTTAACTAGGGCTTTGCCTAAAAACCCTGTTCCACCAGTTATTAAAACTACTTTATTTTTTAAATTCACCATGAGTGTGCTCTTATTATATTTCTTTCATAATTTTCAAAAACATTATTAGCCTTATGAGAAGAGTTTGTATCATGAATAATAATTGTTCCTTTTTTTCCAATTAATTTCTCACAATTTTCTAAATTCACATCCACTAGGTTATTAATGTTATCATCTTTTGCTGTGGATAATTTTTCATTTTTTTTTGAGCTTTTTTTTTCAACTGACATTGGACCATTTTCAATACTAATATCATTCAAATATAGCCAAAATTTAAGACATGGTCGGATATCATAATGATATTTTCCACTTAATGGCTGTTTAGTAGTCGTAGTTTTATGAAAGAAAGCTTCGTTATTAAAAGAAAAATTTTTCATATTTTTTTTTTCAAAAAATTTTTTTGCAATATTATAAAAAAATTTATTTTGAAAAAAATTTAATGAGTATTTAAATTTAAAAGAATTTAAATGCCACAAGGGTACCGCTCTTACACAAACGCCATCTTGTTCTTGAAAATCGATTTTTAATTTTTTGTAAAAATTAATTATATAATTATATTCACTAATAATCTTATCTAAATAATCCTCTTCAAGTCTAGGAAGTTTTATAAACCCATTTTCTAAAACAATTTTGGATATATTATCTTCCAAATTATCTTCAACGTTAAATTCCTTCAATGTCTTATTTTTTATAGAATTTCCGATATTATTATCAAATTCAAAATTTTGAAAAATTAGCTTATTAAATAAGATTTTAGGATACTCAAAAGTTCTTTTCAAACTAATCATCTAATTTTTATTTATATATTATAAATGATTTTTGCAACAATTTAATTATATTTAAAATCTACAAAAATTTTTTTTATTTTTTTAATAAACAAGTTCTATTTTTTACCAAAACAGGAGTCTTTTATATTTAATTTATGATGAAAGTTTTTTTACTAAATTGCTTATACGTTTATCATCTTTATATATACTATTCATCACTTTTGTGGCCTCTTTAGGAGAATGCTTAAATGCTATTCTTAATACATCCATCCAATTTTTATTATTCTTCTTCCTTATGTTCTCAATTTGGTTTATTATTTTAAGATATTTATTTGACATTTCTCTAAATAACATGAAAAAAAGGTATTTGGTAGCATTTTTAATAGACAAAAAAAATAACTGGATAGAGAAAAATATTAAAAAAATTTTCAATGATAAAATTTTAAAAAAAAAATATAAATTCAAAAAAATTTACAATTTAACAAATAAATTTCAAGGACAAATTCTATTTATTTTAAATTACACAAAAATTCTAAGAAAAAAAAAATTGAACCACTTTGAATTACCTATAGTAATTCATGGATCAAAACTTCCTCATTACAAAGGTTTTGCTCCAGTCCAAAATCAAATTTTGAATAATAAAAATTTAATTCATTTTAGTATGATAAGAGCATCGACAAAAGTGGACTCGGGAGATGTTATTCAAAGAAATTATATGAGATTAAATGGAACTGAACTATATCATGAAATACGCAAAAAATCCTCAGAAATGATTATTAAGATGTTAAAGAAATTTCTTTTAACATATCCAGAATATGAATTAAATAAACAGAGGGGTTTTGGTAAATTTTATAAAAAAAGAAAACCTGATGATCAAGAATTAAATTTTAATAAATCCATAAAAGAAAATTTTAATATTTTAAGAACCGCTAATAATGATAAATGGCCTGCATTTTTTAAGTATAAGAAAAAAAAATATATAATTAAAATTTTTAAAGACAAATAAATTTTATGTTTGAAAATTATGATTTAATTAAAAGTTTTATCAATTCCAATATTACAAAAAAACGTAGCCTACTCCATAAAATCCTAAGTGCAAACACCAAAAAAAATTTTTTTCTTTATACATATAATATGGATTTTTATTTTGAGAGTATTAAGCGTTCAAAACAGAAATTAAAAATTACTGATCGAAAGAATTTTTATGAATATTTAAGAAAATTTTTTTATTGCTTGATTGCTTTAATAAAAGCAAAAAAAAATAAAAAATTTAAATATTTTTTATTTTATAGTATTTCTAATCAGCACATAGAGAATAAATTTACCAATATTTTTAAAGAAGTTTTATTTAAAAAATTAAATAAAAAACAAATTTTCACGAAATATTTAATTTATAATGTTCCGATAAATATGTGGAACTTTACTTATGAATATCCTGTAAATTTTATCTTTTTATATCTCTATTTCAAATCCATAATTAAGTATTTTTTTTTATCTAAAAAGTATAAATCTAAAGTAACAAAAAAAATAATTATTAATACTTTATATAAATATGAACAATACAAATATTGGAAAAGATTTCTTAAAAAAAAACTACCAAGATCAATTTTTCTTATTGATAAAATATCTAATTTTCCTTTAGTACAAGCTGGTAATGAATTGAAGATTACTACCTATGAATTACAGCACGGAAGTCCATTAACAAAAAAAAATATTGATTCTTATAAAATGAAAATAAATGGAAAATTTTTTAATATTCAATCATGGTTTTCATCTAACAAACCTGATTATTATTTGTGTAGTGGAGAGTTTTGGAAAAAAAATACAGACAAAAATAACTATAGTAATAACATCACAAACATTGGATTAAATATTAACTTCTTGAATAGTCCTAAAAAAAAAAAATTTGGTATATTGATATTATCTGAGTTATCTGAATTTGATGAAATAGAAAATATAATTAATAAATTAGATAAATATAATTTAAAGAAAAACTTAATAAAAATAAGATTTCATCCTGCAATCTCTAATCTTCCAGATGATATTGAATCTTTTTTAAAAAGTAACAAAATAGAATACTCATTTGCTAAATTCACAAATATCAATAAAGATCTTAAAGATGTTAATAGAGTTATAGGTTTGAATTCAACTTTGCTCTTTTATCTTTATGAAAGAGGATATCAAACATATTTTTTTGATACAAAATTATTTCCAAAAAATTATCTTATTAAAGACAAAAGTTTTTTTAATCTATCGTATTTAAATAAAAGATATAAAAAAAAATTTTTTTCTCCAAATAAAAATAAAATACCTTTATAAAAAGCTCATCTTACATTTATTTTTTTTGCTTTAAGATAAAGTTTACAATCTCTAGGAGTTATCTCTTTAAAGTGAAATAAGCTGGCAGCCGCAACTGCATCTACATTTTTGTATTGAAAGGCTTTGAACATATCATCAGGTTTGCCGGCACCACCACTCATAATTAAATTTGAATTAATATTTTTTGTTAATAATTCCATAAATTCATAGTCAAAACCTTTCATCAAACCATCATGATCAATCGAGGTAAGTATAATTTCACTTACTCCAATTTTCTCTATCTCATTTATCCAGTCACTGACCTCTTTTTCTTCATTTTTTTTTCCATTATGACTAAAACATATATATTTATCTTCAATTTTTTTGTAGTCAATCGACGCAACTGCAAACTGTGTCCCAAAATTTAAATTTATTTCTCTTAAAAAATTTAAATTGTTATACAGAAAACTATTTATAACAATTTTATCTATTCCATTTTTCAACAAATTATATATTTGGTCAATATTTGTGATGCCTCCACCATAATAAAATGGAACAAAACAATTTTCACAAAATTCTTTAATCAAGTTATAATTTGGATCTAAATCTCTATTAGTTTTGTCTATATTCAATAATATCAATCCGTCTACATCTCTTTTGCTATAAAGTTTTATCGAGGGCATTACAGATCCTACATTTCTCCAAGAATCAAACTTTTCTCCTTTTACAAGCCCAGCCTGTTTCCAAAGTAACGTTGGTATAATTCTTTTTTTTAACACTATAAATCTAAGAAGTTTTTTAAAATTTTTTTTCCTAAAAATGAACTTTTTTCAGGATGAAATTGAAGTCCAAAAATATTTTCTTTTTGGATAATAGAAGTAATATAATTTTGACCAAAGGGAGTGGAGCAAATTAAGTTTTCAGTATTTTCTAAATTAAAATTATAACTATGTGAAAAATAAACATCATTTTCTTCGAAAAAAATAATATCATTGATTATTTTGCTGTTTTTGTTCACAACATCAATTTGATTCCATCCAATATGAGGAAGTTTTTCATGCGATTTGCAAGTAATTTTTTTTACTTCTCCCTTTATTAGATCAAAACCATCGTCTTTTCCTTCCTCATAACTATAAGTGGCTAAAAGTTGCATTCCTACGCATATCCCTAAAAAAAATTTATTTTTAGGGTAGTTTTTTAAATATTGAAAAATTTTCTTTTCAACTAAAAATTTTTTAGCTGCAGAAAATGTTCCATGTCCTGGTAAAATAACTTTGTCAGAATTTTTAATATCCTCTAAGTTTGAGCTAATTCTTACATCAAAACCAACTTCGTTTATTGCATTTTTTATAGAACCAACATTGCTTGTTGGAATATCAATGATTAAAATATTTTCTTTCACAAAATTCAATTATCATAGTTTTTTTTAATTAAACTCTTATTTTCATCTTTAATAAGCTTTCCATCATTGTTGCATAAAAAAATATCTTTATTAGTAAATTTATCACATATTTTATCAAATTCCTCGACTGTCATTTCAATATCTGAAAGGATTTTTTTTAATGGTTTTCCTAAATAAAAAATTGGATACTTTCCATCTGTCTCTTTAACAATTTTTAATGCCTCTTCTCTAGAAATTTTTTTTCTTCTAATCATCATACTTAAAATATCTGTTGCTCTTCCCCATCCAAATTTTAAAAATTTAAAATAATCATGAATGCCAGTTTGATGGTTGTCTAAATTTTCATAATTTCCATATGAACCTTCAACTGTTTTGTCGTATGTATGAAATCCATGTTTTGAAACATATTCATAATTTTTATAACCATCCCACTGGAAAAAATAACCTAAAAATAAACTTTGAATTTTAGCTTTT
This sequence comes from uncultured Pelagibacteraceae bacterium, assembly GCA_902623735.1. Lineage (GTDB taxonomy): Bacteria > Pseudomonadota > Alphaproteobacteria > Pelagibacterales > Pelagibacteraceae > Pelagibacter. The sequence continues at coordinate 7,417 of CACNUU010000001.1, forward strand.
TTAATCTCCTCCTCTGATGGATAGCTGAAAGGTATTAAATCTTTTTTTTCTAAACCATACATACCTTCAACATCACTTACTCTTAAACCTACAAACCCCGCAAATTGCAGCAACCATTCCCATGTTAATTCTTTGGCTTTTGCAGCTTTTTCAGGACCACCGTACTCATCTTGAGAATTTTCGCCCCAAATAATTAGGTTAATACCAAACTTCACAGCTACATTAATTGGGATTGTATTTATTGAAATATGCTCCGGCCAAGAAATATCTCCTATCATCTCTAGTCCTATTTTATTAAGCTTTTTTCTTACTTTTGGATTTGATGTAAATTCAATGTAGTCAAATCCCTGCTGCTTTAAATTTTCAATATTTTTTTTTCCAAGATCTGATAAATCACAAGTTGTTGAGGTTACACATAATGGATTTAATCCTAATTCTCTTAATTTTAATGCTTGATAAGTACTATCCTTTCCCCCACTTACAGGAACAACACAATCCCAATTATTTTTTTTTTTATTCTTTTTGACATCATCAACAATTTTCAAAAATAATTCTTCTCTTTTTTTCCAATCAATATTTGGTCTGTTTAAATAAGAAAGGCAAGCTGAACAAACGCCATGATCATCAAAAGTAATATGAGGTTTTGTTGAGGGTATTAGACAATTGGTACAATACTTCAAAGATACTCCTATTTTTTAAGCAAAAACCACGTTAAGTCATCTTGGGGGAAACTTAGATCACCGTGATAAACAAAACCATAATCTATTAATTTTAAAGACTTATATTTTTTCATAATTTCACCAGCAAAATCTCTTTTAAATAATTTGTCTTTATGGCCTCTGTAATTAATTGAGACTGGTTTTGGGTTATAATATTCTACTATCAAAATATATTTTTTAGACATTTTAAATAATTTTTCATAAATCTTTTTTAGATTTTTTGGGTTAATATGTATCAATACTCCTTTAGTAAATACTAAATCATATTTTTTGTTACTTTTGAAATCTTCGATTGATTTATTAAAACAATTTTTTTTTCCAATTAATCTTACTAATTCTTTGAAAGCAAACTCGTTTATTTCAACACCAGACGTTTTAATTCCAGGAAATAAAAGTCGAAGAGCCAATAAATTTGCCCCTATATTTGATCCTAATTCCAGGCAACTTTTAGGATAAGATCTATTAAAAAAAATTTTTGAAAATAATCCAATATTGTTTTTTAACAATCTTTTCAATGAGTTTCTTTTCACATATTCTTTACCAAAATTACCAGACCAAAATTTTTGTTGTTCATTCTTTATCTTCATAACATCGACCTACAAAGTTTTATAAATTTAAGATACTATATATTAGATATTTTTTATATTTCAAATAACAACTTTTTAATTAAAATATAAACAATTCATTTATTAAGTAATTATAAAAAACCTAAAATTTTTTATCTAAGTAATAACCTAGCACTATTTGCTGTTTTGAGAATATCATATAATTTTTGTTTTATTTTGGGTCTAAAAATCAAAAACATTTTAATAAATTTATAAATTTTATTTAATAAATTTTTTTTTTCTATTTGTGTAAAACGCTTTTTTTGTTTATTTAATTCATTATTAAAAAAAATAATAATTTTTTTATTTTTATTTTTTTGCTTAGAAAATTTTCTTACATTTTTTTCTAAATATTTCTTAATTTTAGCATAATCTACATTGCAATATGTCATATCTCTTCCTGCACTATTTGTAGTATTTAATTGTCTATAAAGATTTGATTGAGTAAATTTTTTTTTTTTCCCATAAAATAAGGGAAGGGTATTTAAGATCCAAGCTAGTTCGTGAAAATTTTTTGTTTTAATTTTTTTCGCAATGCTAAAAGCCTCTAATAATATTTTTTTTTTATGCAAAAGTTCCCAGGGTATTAAATTTAAGTAACTATATATTCTTCCATTTAAATCTGTATTTTCTATGCTTTTATTTTTATCTTTATAATATGAACCATGAATTTTTAATGTGCCTGCACTATTATCCTCATAAAAAAAATAATTTTTTACACTAAAACTTTTTACATCTCCCCCAACACAAGAATAAGATTTATTTTTTGATAGAAAAGTTTCGCCATCTTTCAAAAATTTTAAATTTACGAAATCATCATTAGGTAAAATAAATATATAGTTGCAAGTTGTTAATTCTATTGATTTTTTCACCTTAGACACAAAATTATAAAAATGTTTATCATAAGAAAACTTTTGATAATCAATTTTTAAATTTGGAAAATTTTTCGATAGAAAATTTCGTGAAAAATATTTTTTTTTACAACCATCAGCAATAAAGATATTAAATTTACAATTTAATAAACGTAAATACTCAAGAACTCTAATTGTGTAATTTGGCCTGCCATTAATTGGTATAAAGATTGTAGTGTTATATTTCATTTTATCTTTTTATTCGACTTCTAATTCCAAAAATTCTTAAAATCACTTTACATAATCTTTTAATTTTAAAAATAATTTTATTGTAATCTTTATGAATCCATCTAATTAAATAAAAATCAATTAAGACATCAAAATGATCACCATTTTTTATATTTAAATTTTCTAAAAATTTTTTTGCAGCACAAGGTGGTCTTATTGGCAATTCAAATATGTGATCTATTATAGATGAAAATTTTATTGCATTATTATAGTTTGAGATAAAATAATGATCATTAATTGCAATACTTTTTTCATGATCTCTTCTTGGACTGTAAAATTTATTTTTATCTAATCTATCAAATTGAAATTTTTTGAAAAAAAACAAGTCAAATCTAATTTGAATTACCCAATCATACTTTATATTTTTTTTTTGTGAATAATCGGTCATAAGCTGTAGTGATTTTGAATTACTATACCATCTACTTTGGGTTCTAAAAATAAATTCCTTTTTTTCATGTAATTCTCTATCTGAAAAATTTAGAATATTAAATCCTATAAATTCTTTATATTTTTTGATATCAACCTCTGAAAAATCTTTTTGGTCTTCATAAATAGCAAGTTTTGGTTTTAATTCTTTTTCAATTTCATTTTTAAAATTTTTTGACCAAGTATGAACAAAAATATCTGTATCATAATTTCTAAAAATGTACTTTTTGTAATTATCAAATATTAATTTTGGATTGTTACTATCGCTTACATCCCTTCCTTGCCAACTTCCAGTATGACCAAAAAAACAAACGGCTATTTTCATATAAATTGATTTTATTCTAAAGCTCTATATAATAAATTAATTTTTCATGAAACAAGTAATTAAAAAATCAATTAAAAAATTATTATTTTTAATTTATAAAAACTTTAATAGTTTGTTTTATGAGGGTATAGATCTCGGTTCTGGCAACAGGTTTTCTGGTTTTTTTTGTAAAGGAATAGATCAAATTAATGGACAAAAATTAGACAAAGAATCAAAATTAAATTTAAAAAAAAATTTAAAATATGTTTATTCAAGTCATTTTATTGAACATATAAGTGATGAGACTTTTATTAATCTAATGGAACAATTGCATAGCAATCTTAAATTAGGTGGAGTAATTAGAATATCTACCCCAAATTTTGAAAAAATAAAAAAGATTCTAGCTGATAGAGATTTTGATTTTATCCAAAAAAATTTTGGTGGTCTCGATGCTGGAAAAGAATGGGAAAAAAATGGGATAGAAAAAAATCTTGAAAATTGGGCATTAAATATTTTTGCAAATTATCAAAATTATCCATATTTAAATTCTCCAGAATTTGGTTTTCATCATAATGATTTTTATAGAGGCCCCCCAAAAATTGATAGTGAGCTAGTCTATAAAAACTCAAATTTGATGAACATTGAGGAGTTTTCAAAATGGACAATTTCGTATGTTCCGAAAGAACATTTGGATAATGGTGGACATATAAATTTTTGGAATTTTGAAAAAATTAATAGATTGTTAAAACCTTTGGGTTTTTCATGTAGAGAATGTTCTTACAAAAAATCTAAATTAAAAAAACTAAATTATTTAGACAAATTAAGAGGTAGAGTACCAATATCCTCATATTATGAATGCTACAAAATATAATTTTATCTTATAACTTATCTAGCATTAATACAGGATATCATTAAATTAATTTCGTCTTAATTAAAATCAATTTTCTTTTTTACAAAAGAATATAAATCTTTAGAATTAAACATATAACCTCTAATTTGAGATTTTTTTGCAAATTGCATATCAGTTAATTGATCACCAATCATAAATGAATTTTTTTTATCTATATTCCATTTCTTTTCTGCTAATTTATACATTCCAATATTTGGTTTTCTCAAAATAGAATTTTTAGAATATTTTTTTTTTATTCCATCTTTATGATAAGGACAAAAATAAATCTTATCTACACCTGTCCCAAATTTATTTAATTCAAATTTTAAATAATTATGTAATTTATAAACATCTCTTAGTGAAAAGTAGCCCCTCGCAACACCCGATTGATTTGTAACTATTACAACTTTATATTCTTTTGATTTTAAATATTTTATTGCTTTCTTTGATCCTTTTATCCATTTAAAATCTTTAATAAATCCTACATATCCGTTATTAATTTGAGATGAATTTATTACTCCATCTCTATCAAGAAAAGCTATTTTAGTTTTTTTTTTCATTAAAAAAATTCTAATTTAGATCTATCTTTAACTTTTTTAAAGTTTTTAATTTCAATTTTAAATTATTGTAAATTTCGAATTGTTTTATTCCCTGATAAAAACTTGATTTAAGTCCTGAGACGTACTTAATATTTTGTTTTTTTGAAATTTTGTATAGATAATTTCCTCTAGGATTAATCGGTAAATCATAAATTAATTTAGGAAAAAATTTTTTAGATAAATGAATTGGAGTTTTTTTAGAAAATTTACCAAACATTCCTAATGGTGTAGTATTAATTAGAACATCACAAATAGTTTTATTTCTCATTTTCCATTCAATATTTTTTATTAAATCTTTACTTTTAAATTTTTTAAATTTTTTTTTATCTCTGGTACAAACAATTATATTTTTATATTTTAGATCAATTAACGAGTATATAATGGCCTTTCCTACACCCCCACATCCTAATACTAAAATTTTAGATTTTTTAGGTAAATTTTGTTTTTTAAATATTTCCCTTGATGCATAATAATCTGTGTTAAAACCAATTAATTTATTTTTTTTTTTTAATATTGTGTTTATAGATCCAATTTTTTTGGCGTTCATATCTAATTTATCTACAAATTTTATTAATTTTTCTTTATATGGCATTGAAAGAGAGCATCCCTCAAAGATCAAACTTTTAAGGATTTTTTTTGCTTGATTTACACTTGTAACTTTTAAAGGGAGATACATTGAATTAAGATTTAAAATCCTAAATAACGAATTATGCAATTTCGAACCTGTATTTCCTGGATTTTTGGCCATTGAGATAAATAGTTTAGTCTCTTTATTTGGCCAATTTAAATTTTTCATAAAAAGTTTTTGCTATATTATTTGAGTCAAAGCCATTGATCTTTTCAAGATCATTGGGAGTTCCACTTTCAGAAAACTTTTCATCTAAATTTAAGCTTTTTAAGTTTATTTTACTCATTTTTGATTTAGCAATCGTTTCATAAACTAGGCCACTTAAACCTCCTTGAGAAACATGATCTTCAACAACTAATACATTTTTTTTGTTTTTAAGTAATTTTTCCATTAATTTAAAATTAAATGGTTTAAAAGAATTAACATTAATTAATCCGGTCTTAATATTTTTTTTCTTTAAAATTTTTATTGCATCACTACAATTAAAAATTAAAGGTCCTGATGAAATAATCACATTAACTTTTGATTTTATCAATTCTTTGTGTATACCAGGTAAAAATTTAAAATTCTTATCATAAACTTCGCCAACTTCATTTCTACAAATTCTGACATAAGATGGTTTTTTTGATTTAACGATGTAATTTAATATTTTTTTAGTTTCAATTGGGGAGCATGGTTGAAATACTTCAAAATTTGGGAGAGAAGTCATCAATGATAAATCTTGAGTGCCTGATTGGGTTGCGCCATCCTTCCCAATAAAACCTCCATGGGTACCAATTATTTTTACTGGCACATCATTATAAGATATTGATGTTCTTATTTCTAAAAACTTTCCAGTAATAAAAGCTCCAAAACTTGATATTACTGGTATAAAGCCCTTTAAAGCTAATCCTGTAGCAACACCTAATCCATTTGCCTCTGCGATCCCTACTTCAAATGATCTTTTAGGAAAAATCTTAAAAAAACCAGATGTTTTAGTTGCTGATTTTAAATCACAACTAACAACACAAATTTTTTTATTCTTTTTTCCTAAATATATTAAATGATCTCCAAAAATATTTCTTAATGCTTTTTTTTTCAAATAATTACCCATTTAAATAAGTTCTTTTTTTGCTATCAAATAATCTTTTTCACTTAAAACTTTTGAATGCCAAGCTGCCGAATTTTCCATAAAAGAAACTCCTTTACCTTTGATTGTATTGGCAATAATTATAGTCGGTTTTTTTTTTTCTTTGTAAAATTTATTGAATGCATTATGTATATCAAAATATGAATGACCATCTATTTCTAAAACTTTCCAATTAAAGGCCTCCCATTTCTTTTTTAAAGGCATTATATCTAATGTCTTTTTGGTATGTGTTTCATTTTGCATTTTATTATTATCTAAAATTACACATAAATCTTTTAATTTATGAGCACCTGCATACATTGCAGCTTCCCAAATTTGACCTTCTTGTATTTCTCCATCACCAATTAAACAGAAGGACTTTTTATTTTTTCTTAACATTAAATTTCCCAAAGCAAAACCAATTGATACTGAAAGACCTTGTCCAAGAGCACCTGTGCCTAATTCTATATATTTTAACTTTGTTCTATCTGGATGGCCTTGTAAACTTGACCCTATTTCTCTAAAAGATTGAAAATTTTTTTTAGAAATTAAATTTAGATTAAACAAAATTGAATAAAGCGCTGGAACAGCGTGACCTTTTGATAAAACAAAATTATCTCTATTATTAAAGTTTTTATAAATTTTTTTTTGAAAAAAAAGATAATTTAATATTTCCACAATACTTAATGATGGTCCAGAGTGTCCTGATTGTGCCTTAAACAATATTTCAATAATATCTAGTCTGATCTTGCTTGAATTTGAATAAAATTTTTTTAATTTATTTTTTTTGAACATGTTCTTTTAATAAACCAACTAAAATATGAGAAACTGAGTTTTGAATATCCTCTATGTGAAAATTGTTATCATTTTTTCCTATTTGGCCTGGAAATTTTGAGGAACCTGGAACAACTAAACTATAATTTGCAATTTTAGAAGCTTTTCCTCCCCCTCTTCCAGACACACAAAATGATTGAACTCCAAATTTTTTACAAAAATTTATAGCATTTATTATATTTGTAGAATTACCAGATCCAGAAAAAAGAATTAATAAATCATTCTTGTTTTTAGTTTTTGATCTCATGTAATTTTTTAATTGTTCTTCAAAAACACGCTCAAAGCCAATATCATTAGATATCCCAGTTAAACATCCACTAGATTCTGTTAAAC
>CACNUU010000001.1:20000-180786 GCA_902623735.1 uncultured Pelagibacteraceae bacterium
TTTCACCTTTCCCTCACGGTACTAGTTCACTATCGGTCACTGAAGAGTATTTAGGCTTAGAGGGTGGTCCCCCTATATTCGAGCAGGATTTCACGTGTCCCGCTTTACTCAAGAATTTTATTAAACATTACTCGTACGGGACTATCACCCTCTTTGGTTAGCTTTTCCAAACTATTCAGATTTTTTTAACAAAACTACTGGCCTATTCCGGTTTCGCTCGCCACTACTAACGGAATCTCAATTGATTTCTTTTCCTCTGGTTACTTAGATGTTTCAGTTCTCCAGGTTGTCTCTTTAAACCTATGTATTCAGTTCAAAGTACCACATAAAGTGGTGGGTTTCCCCATTCGGAAATTTTCGGATCAAAACTTACATACAGCTCCCCGAAACTTATCGCAGTATATCACGTCCTTCATCGTCTTTCAGTGCCTAGGCATCCGCCACACGCCCTTAAACGCTTGATTTATGCACAGAAAAAAATTCTGTGTTGAATCAAATTTTTATTTGAACATTAGAAAATAACATTACTAATGTTCGGATATAGATATTGATATTAATTATTTTTATTTACAATTTTAAATAGCTAAATGTTACTGGTGGAGGATAGCGGGATCGAACCGCTGACCTCCTGAATGCAAATCAGGCGCTCTCCCAGCTGAGCTAATCCCCCATTATAATATGGTGGGCCGAGAAAGACTCGAACTTTCGACCCCACCCTTATCAAGGGTGTGCTCTAACCAACTGAGCTACCGGCCCATTACGGTAAAGTAACACTTTAAATATTAAGAAGAGAAATGAGGACGGTCACATTACCGATGTATATTATTTAGAATGAAATAATTAAATTTCATTCATCCTTAGAAAGGAGGTAATCCAGCCGCAGGTTCCCCTACGGCTACCTTGTTACGACTTCACCCCAGTCGCTGACTATACCGTGGTCAAGGGTATTAAACCTTGCCTTAAGGTAGAACCAACTCCCATGGTGTGACGGGCGGTGTGTACAAGACCCGGGAACGCATTCACCGTGGCACGCTGATCCACGATTACTAGTAATTCCAGCTTCATGCACTCGAGTTGCAGAGTGCAATCCGAACTGAGGTATTTTTTGAGGATTTGCTTAACGTCGCCGTCTTGCTTCCTGTTGTAAATACCATTGTAGCACGTGTGTAGCCCAACACGTAAGGGCCATGAGGACTTGACGTCATCCCCACCTTCCTCCAGCTTATCACTGGCAGTTCTTTCAGAGTGCCCAACTAAATGATGGCAACTAAAAGTGAGGGTTGCGCTCGTTGCGGGACTTAACCCAACATCTCACGACACGAGCTGACGACAGCCATGCAGCACCTGTGTTTCGTCCGGCCGAACCGAAAACTTTAATCTCTTAAAGTCGCGACGAACATGTCAAGTGTTGGTAAGGTTCTGCGCGTATCTTCGAATTAAACCACATGCTCCACTACTTGTGCGGGTCCCCGTCAATTCATTTGAGTTTTAACCTTGCGGTCGTACTCCCCAGGCGGTGTGTTTATCGCTTTCGCTGCGACACTGAAAATAAATTTCCAACGTCTAACACACATCGTTTACGGCATGGACTACGAGGGTATCTAATCCTCTTCGCTACCCATGCTTTCGTTCCTCAGTGTCAGTAATGATCCAGAAAGCTGCCTTCGCAATTGGTATTCTTTCTAATATCTACGAATTTCACCTCTACACTAGAAATTCTGCTTTCCTCTATCAAACTCTAGCTGAAAAGTTTTGATGGCAGTTCCAGAGTTAAGCTCTGGGATTTCACCACCAACTTTTTCAACCACCTACGAACTCTTTAAGCCCAGTAATTCCGAACTACGCTAGGTCCCTTCGTATTACCGCGGCTGCTGGCACGAAGTTAGCCGGACCTTCTTATTCGGGTACAGTCATTTTCTTCCCCGACGAAAGAGCTTTACAACCCAAGGGCCTTCTTCACTCACGCGGCATCGCTGCATCAGAGTTTCCTCCATTGTGCAAGATTCCCCACTGCTGCCTCCCGTAGGAGTTTGGGCCGTGTCTCAGTCCCAATGTGGCTGATCATCCTCTCAAATCAGCTATTGATCAAAGTCTTGGTAGGCCTTTACCCCACCAACTAACTAATCAAGTGCAGGCTCATCCAATGGTGCATAAAGCTTTCTCCGTAAAGACTTATCAGGTATTAGCACAAGTTTCCTCGTGTTATTCCTGGCCAAAGGGTAGATACCTACATGTTACTCACCCGTCTGCCACTAAGTATTGCTACTTCGTTCGACTTGCATGTGTTAGGCGTGCCGCCAGCGTACGTTCTGAGCCATGATCAAACTCTCAAGTTTAAAAACGGCGCACACTAGCTTCTATATAAATTCTAAGAATAAAATTTATATAATGTTGAAGTGTGTACGACAAATTTTGGTAACCTTAACCGTCCACACTTCTCTTCTTAAATTCTTCACATTTTACATAACTAATTGAGCAAAATGCTCAATAACACTCACTAATTTATTGTACTTACAATAATTTTACTGAGAAAGAACGTTGCTTATAGGCTATAATAATAGGAAATCAAGCAATTAAGAATAAAAAAACAGCTCAAAAAGCCCTAAATTAGTGGGTTTTTTTTGCTTTTTTTGGAATGCTAATCTAATAATTGATAATCCAAAAAAATTTAATGTTAAATAAACTCAAGAAAAAAATAAAACTTAATGCAGAGATAATTGCCTTATCTTTTCTAATTATTATTACAATTTTCTCAACAACTTATTACAATTTAAATAAAAAGAAAATATATACCAATTATAAAAATACAATTCACAACGTATATTTTAAAAAAACTATTAATCATATTTTTGATAATTTAGAACCAAAATTTAAATCTATCTCACACAACATATCACGTGGAGAAACATTTGATGATATCTTAAAAGAATATTCGATTTCTAATGATGAAATCGAAAAGATTAAAAAAGAAATTTCAAAAAAAATCAATATCAATAAATTAAATACCAGTCAAAAAATAAAAATTAACATAGATCAATCAAATAATTTGATTAAAGAGTTTGTTTTTCAACTATCTACAACAGAAAAAATTTACTTAACAAGAGACTTTGGGTCAAATAATTTTAATCAAAAATTGTTAGTAACAAAACTTAATAAACAAGTTCTTTATAAAGAAAATATCATTCTATCTAGTCTGTATAAATCTGCCTCTCAAAAAAAAATTCCTGCAAGTATAATAGTTGAATTTGCAAGAATTTATGGATTTCAAGTAGATTTTCAAAGAGATATTAAAAAGAAAGATAGTTTTCAAATCATGTACGAAGTATTCATGGACGACAATAAAAAAATAATAGAAAGTGGTAATATTCTTTTTGCAAACTTAAAATTGACTGGTCAAGATAATTCTCTTTACTACTTTGATAAAAAGGGAAGTGAAGGCCATTATGATAAAAATGGGAAAAGTGTAAAAAAAGCTTTAATGAAAACTCCAATCAACGGTGCCAGATTATCTTCACCGTTTGGAATGAGAAAGCATCCAATTGATGGATTTAATAAAATGCATCGTGGTACCGATTTTGCAGCTCCAATGGGAACACCAATAATGGCTTCTGGAGATGGTGTTATCAAAAAAGCTGGTTGGTGTGGTGGAGGTGGTAATTGTGTAGTAATTAAACATAACTCAACCTACCAAACTGTTTATGCACACATGTCAAAATTTGCATCTGGTATTAGAAGTGGGGTACGAGTTAGACAGGGACAAACTATTGGCTATGTAGGCTCTACAGGAAAGTCAACAGGTCCACATTTACATTATGAGGTGATTGTTAACGGCAAAAGAATAAATTCACAAAAATTAAAATTACCATCTGGAAAAATTTTAAAAGGCGAGGAAAGAAAAATATTTGAAACTAAAAAAATTAAATTAGACGTTCTTAAATCTGAAAAGATTATTGGGTTAAACTAATTTACTTCTGTTTGAATATTTTTATTTTTTTCAGAATCTTCATTTTGTAGAGCCTTATCTGTTTTTTGATTAGATGTTTCTACTTGAGAATTTATATTCTTTTCATTCGAAAATTTTGATTTTTTTTGAAGCTCTTGTTCTGTAAGAACTCTTGTAAAATGATCAGCATGTTGAAAATAGTTTTCGGAGAGTATTTTATCTCCACTTGAGAGAGCTTCTCTTGCTAAGTTACTATATTTTTCAATTAATTTTGATGCATTATGATTATTTCTACCTGGAATTTTTCTTTGAAACTTATCACCACTTGTAAAACTCGAATTAAATTTAGGTCTTTCACCATTAGATTTAAAATTTCTATCGTTTTTTCTAAAGTTGTTTCTTCTGCCGTTATTATTTCTAAAAGTTACCATGTTAAATATATTATAATTTTGTGCTGACTATGCATCGATTGTTATTTGCTAAATCTTTAATAACTTCATTTATATAAAAACCTTTTCTTAAAAGTAATTTTTTGACATCATTTTTTTGGTTAAAACCAATTTCTAAAACAAGTTTACCTTTTTTTTTTATCAGTTCAGATGATTTTTTTATTACTTTTCTGATTTCTGATAATCCATCTATTCCACCATTTAAAGCTAAATGTGGCTCAAAATTTGTTACATCTTTTTCCAAATATTTTAAACTTAACTTTTTAATATATGGAGGATTAGATACGATTAAATCATATTTGCCATAATTAAAATTGTCAATATCTGATTTTAAAAACTTTACTTTATTTTTTAAATTAAGTTCATTTCTATTTATTTTAGCTAAATCTATGCATTTTTTGCTAATATCAATCCCAATGCCAGAGAAACCTTTTAATTCTTTAACCAAAGTTAATATTATACAACCTGAGCCAGTTCCAATATCCAATAATCTCAACTTATTTTTATTTTTTGTTAATTTTAATATTTCTTGAATTATTAACTCTGTATCTGGCCTTGGTATCAAAACATTATTATTAATTTTAAATTCATAGTTCCAAAAATTTTTTTTACCAGTCAAATATGAAATTGGAGTTCCAACAGATCTTAGTTTAATTAAGTTTTTAAATTCAATTAATGAGTCTTTTTTTAATTCATAATGCGAATTTAAAATAATAAATGTTCTGTCTTTTTTAATTACTTGTGACATTAGAATTTCACTATCTAATTTTGCAGTTTTAATTCCGTTTTCTCTAAGCAATTTGTGGGCATCTAAAATTAGTTTTTCTAAAATCATTCTATTTATAAATTGTTTAAACTTTCTTCTTGTGCATGGAGAGTTAAGGATTCTATAATTTCATCAAAAACTTCACCCTCAAGAAATTCTTCCAACTTATGTAAAGTAAGATTAATTCTATGGTCTGTTACTCTTCCTTGTGGAAAGTTATAAGTTCTAATTCTTTCTGATCTATCCCCTGTTCCAATTTTGTTTTTCCTGTCAGCAGATCTCTCCTTTTCAATTCTTGTTCTCTCCAATTCATAGATTCTTGCTCTTAAAATTTTCATTCCTTTCGCTTTATTCTTATGTTGTGATTTTTCATCTTGCTGTGAAACTGAAAGACCAGTTGGAATATGTGTTATTCTAACAGCACTATCTGTAGTATTTACAGATTGACCCCCTGGCCCTCCAGCTCTAAAGACATCAATTCTTAAATCTGATTCATTAATTTTCAAATCAACCTCTTCAACTTCTGGCAACACAGCCACTGTCGCTGCAGATGTGTGAACTCTTCCTTGTGTTTCTGTATCAGGCACTCTTTGTACTCTGTGTACACCACTTTCATATTTAAGAGTTGAATAAATATTGTTACCCTTGATTGATGCTATGACTTCTTTTAAACCACCTGCATCACTTCTGGAAATTGAAATTACTTCTAAACTCCATTTTTTTTTATGGCTTACTTTTTCATACATCTTAAATAAGTCACCTGCAAAAAGACTTGCTTCTAGGCCTCCAGTTCCAGCTCTAATTTCAATTATAGCATTTTTTTTATCTGCCTCATCCTTAGGTAATAAAAACAATTTCAATCTTTTTTCATTTTTTTCAAATTGAATTTTTAATTCCTCCAATTCTTTTTCTGCCATCTTAATTAATTCCTGATCAGTGTTTTGGTCATGTAAAATTTTTTCAAGATCTTTTTTTTCTTTTCCAAAAGATACAAATTTTTTTGCATCGCCAATAATTTCATTAAGATCAGAATATTCTTTGGATTTTTCAGCAAAAATTTTTTTATCCATATTACCTGAAGATAAATCTTTTTCTAAAATTGAATGCTTATTAATTAACTCTTGAACAGTTTTTTGTGGAATCATCTTAATTTTTTTCTAGTTCAGAGACTTTTTTTTCTACTGCACTAATTACTTTCGCGATCATATCGTCTGTGAGAACTTTTTCCGTTTGCACGCCAGAAAGATAAAGCATGTTATTACCTTTTTTTCCTCCTGTAATCCCTATATCAGTTGATGCTGCCTCTCCCGGCCCATTCACAACACAGCCAATGATCGATAAAGTTATTGGAGTTTTAATGTGTGAGAGTTTTTTTTCTAGTATCTTTACTGTATTTATCACCTCAAAACCCTGCCTTGCACATGATGGGCATGAAATAATCTTTACTCCTCTATTCCTTAAATTGAGTGACTTTAATATTTCATTTCCAATCTTTACTTCTTTGACTGGATCATCTGATAACGAAATTCTAATCGTATCTCCGATACCATCTAAAAGTAAAGACCCTATACCAATTGAGGATTTAATACTTCCAGGTATAAAGCCACCTGCCTCCGTTATTCCAAGGTGAAGAGGATAATCTGTTACCTCTGAAAGCTGCCTATACGCCTCTAAAGATAAAAAAACATCTGATGATTTTACACTTATTTTTAAATTTCTAAAATCTTCATCTTCAAGGATTTTTACATTTCTTAAAGCGCTTTCAACTAATGCTTCTGGACAGGGTTCTTTAAATTTTTCTAAGATATCTTTTTCTAATGATCCAGCATTAACTCCAACTCTAATAGAACAGTTATAATCTTTTGCTGCCTTAATAACTTCACATATCTTTTTTTTATCACCGATATTTCCTGGATTTATTCTTAAACAGCTTGCGCCATTTTCTGCTGCCTCTATTGCTCTTTTATAATGAAAATGGATATCTGCAACAATTGGAATATCAACATGCTTTACAATTTCTTTTAAAGCTTTTGATGATGCTTCATCTGGACATGAAACTCTGACTATATCAGCTCCTTCACTTTGAATTTCATTGATTTGATTAATAGTTGATTTAACGTCCGTTGTAAGTGTGTTAGTCATAGATTGTACTGATATAGGATTGCTTCCTCCAACTCTTACATTTCCAACACATATTTCTTTTGTCTTTTTTCTTTTAATGTCTCTGAATGGTCTTATATTGCTCATATTTAATAATCTAATTTAAACTCTTTATGTAAAGCTGTTAATGCTTTTTTAACATTTCTTTTATCGATTAATACGGAAATTTTAATTTCTGATGTTGAAATTACTTGAATATTAATCCTATTTTCTGCTAATGCTTGGAACATTCTAAATGTAACGCCCGGCGTAGTAATCATGCCAACACCTATTATTGAAATTTTTGAAACGCCTTTTTTGAAAATTAATTTTCTAAAATTAATAGATTTGTTTTCTTTAATTATTTTTTTTGTTTTATTCAAATCATCACTTTTAATTGTAAAAGTAAGGTCTGTTTCACGCCCGTTTGGTGAAATATTTTGAACAACCATGTCAACATTAATTAAATTTTTAGACAAAGGTCTAAAAATTGAAGCAGCAACTCCTGGCTTATCTTTTACTCCAATAAGTGAAACTTTGGAGTCATTTTGAGTTGAAGATATTCCAGTAATTATTTTATTGTTAATTATATTTGCTCTTTTTGTAATCAATGTACCAGTTTTTCTTACAAATGAGGATTTAACCTCTATATCTACTTTATTTAATCTTGCATCTTGAATTGAAATAGGCTGCATAACCTTAGCTCCTAAAGAAGCCATTTCAAGCATTTCCTCATAAGATATCTCTTTAATTTTTTTTGCGTTACTTAACTTGTTTGGATCAGTTGTATAAACACCTTGAACATCAGTATAAATAACGCATTTTTCTGCATTAAAAAATTTTGCTAGCATAATTGCACTAGCATCTGACCCTCCTCTTCCCAAAGTTGTTACTCTTGAATCTTTATTCACCCCTTGGAATCCAGTAATTATTGGTATCCCGCCCTCTTTAAGATAGTCCATTATTTTTTTTTTATTAATCTGAATAATTCTTGATTGTTTATGTGGCCCATGCGTAATTATTGGTATTTGCCATCCAAGCCAGGTTCTTGATTTTAAACCTTTATGTAATAACCGTCCCGCAATCAAAGAACAGGCAACCTGTTCTCCAGATGAGACCAAAATATCATATTCTGAATCGCAGAAATTATTACTTATCTTTCTCGATTTATTAACTAAATCATTTGTTACTCCGCTCATTGCTGATGAAACAACAATTACTTTATATTTTTTTTTTAGGTAATAATGAATAATATTTGCAACATTTTTAATTTTATCTATCGATCCAACTGAGGTTCCTCCAAATTTCAAAACTACTATTTTCATGATAAATTATTTTTTAATTTAAAATATATTGATAAAATACATGTTGTATATAAAGTCAACTTCTTATGAAAATTAACACAATTAATAAAGAAGAAATAGAAAAATTTTCCAAAATTGCTGAGGAATGGTGGAATCCGGTAGGTAAATTTAAACCTTTGCATAAATTTAATCCAATAAGAATTTCTTATATAAGAGATAATATTATTAATACCTTCAAATTAGAGACCAAAAAAAAACCTTTATATAAAATAAGAATCTTAGATATTGGTTGTGGTGGTGGGCTTTTATCAGAGCCAATGGCTAGACTAGGAGCAGAGGTTGTTGGCATAGATGCCTCTGATAGAAACATAAATATTGCTAAATTACATGCAAAGAAGAGTAATTTACCAATTGATTACTTTTGTACCTCACCAGAAAATTTTAAAACAGAAACTAAATTTGATGTAATATTAAATATGGAAATTATTGAACATGTTGAGGATGTTGATTTTTTTTTAAAATCTAGCGCAAATTTGTTAAAAAAAAATGGAATAATGTTTATTGCAACACTTAATAAAACATTAAAATCATATTTATTTGCTATTATTGGTGCAGAATATATTTTACGTTGGCTACCTATAGGAACTCACTCATGGGATAAATTTATCAAGCCAGATTATTTAATAGAAATTTCAAAAAAATATAATTTAAAACTCGAATGTCTCGACGGTATGAAATTTAATTTTGTAAAAGACGAGTGGAACATAAGTACAGATAATTCAGTAAATTACATAAGTAAATTTATAAAGTATTAATTTTTTTTATCTTCGACCCAAGGTATTATTTCAGCATTAATTCCCTCTTCTTTTAGTTCGGCAATTTCATTCTTTGATGCCGTTCCAAAAATACCTTTATTTTTTATTTTTTTTCCATAATGAATTGATCTTGCTTCATAAGCAAAATTTTCACCAACATATTTAAAATTTTTTTCAATAAATTTTTGATATTCTTTTATCTTTTTATTAATATCTTTAAACTTTATTTCGTTTCTATCCATATTCTTTTTTGAATTATTGATAACTTTTGGTGCCATTAAAGTTTTTTCCACTTTACTTGAATTGCAGATATGACAGCTTAAAAAATTCTTTTTTTTTAGTTTTTCATATTCTTTAGAAGATGCGAACCAACTATCGAATAGCACATTGCAGTCTTTGCAGATGAGTTTATATTTTATCATGTTACATATTTAGTGACAGAAAAATTAAATTCAATAAGAATTAACTTCTATAATCTGCATTAATATCAACATATTTTTTAGTAAGATCCATTGTGTAAGTAGTAAAATTTTTAGAACCACTTGAAATATCAACTATAATTTCAATATTATCATTTTTCATATATTCTGATGCTTCTTGTTCATTGTAGTTCGGAGAAATCTTCCCGTTTTGAACAATGGTTATATTTCCAAATTTGATAAGTAATTTTTCAAAATTAAAAGTAATTCCTGCTTTTCCAATTGCCATTATTATTCGTCCCCAATTAGGATCTTCTCCAGCAATTGCTGTCTTTACTAAAACAGAATTGGCAATTGAAAAAGCTATTTTTTTTGCATCATTTTCTAACTTACAACCTTTGACATCAATCTTCACAAATTTTGATGCCCCTTCCCCATCAGCAACGACACGCTTAGCTAAATTTAATAACACTTTATTTAGTGAAATATCAAAATCATTTAGTTTATTGTCATTTATGCTAGTTATTTTTGGATGCTTAGCTTTGCCTGTTGAAAAAATTGTAACCATATCATTCGTGCTTGTATCACCATCGCAACTAATTGCATTGAATGTAGAAGAAATGTTTTTTTTAAGAAGTTTTTTTAAAATATCATTTGGAATCTCAGCATCTGTAAAGATATAACCAAGTGTTGTTGCCATGTTGGGCTGTATCATTCCAGATCCCTTAGCTAATCCAAATATTTTAATTGAACTATTTCCTATAAAACATTCTTCCATTGCCATTTTGGGTTGGGTATCAGTTGTCATGATACCTAGCGCTGCTTTCATCCATATATATTTGTTCTGAGTATATTTTATTTTTTCAATCAATTCTGGTATTGCTCTTTTTATTTTTTCTTCTGGAAAAATTTCACCAATGGTTCCTGTACATCCAAAGATAATATCTTTTGATTTTATTTTTTTTGGTAAATCATCATCAATTTTTTGTTTTTCAGACAGTTTCTCTGAGATAATTTCAGCAATTTTTTCTAAACTCTTGTATCCTTGCTTTCCTGTAAAGCAATTAGCATTTCTAGTGTTAACTAAAAGTGAGTAAACTCTCTTAATTTTTTTATCTAAATTCCACTTAATATTCTCAGATACTATTTTAGATTGGGTATAAACCGATGCATGATTTGCCCCGTCTCTAAAATAAAACATCACTAAATCATCTCTAGTATTCTCATATAAATTCGCGGATACTGTAGAAATAGATACACCATTAATGTGATCTAAATCTTGAAATTCCATCATTCTCTTATTTTTTGATTTAGATGATAAAAAGTTTCCTAAATTAATGCCCATAGTATTTAAAATAATTATTTAATAATTATATTAAAGGTTATAAGTAAATAATAAATCAAAAACTAATGTTAAATCCACTTAACTTTATCTCGAAATTCATAAAATCTAGCAATCAAAGAGAGTTAGATAGAATGGCTCAAATTGTAAAAAAAATTAATGCCCTTGAAAAAGACATTCAAAATTTAAGTGATGGGGATTTTCCAAAGAAAACGATTGAATTTAGAGAAAAAATCAAAAATGGAAAATCATTTGATGAAATATTACCTGAAGCTTTTGCTCTTGTTCGTGAAGCCTCTAAAAGAACCAGGGGAGAGCGCCATTTTGATGTTCAATTAATCGGGGGAATAGCTTTGCATGAGTCCAAAATTGCTGAAATGAAAACTGGAGAAGGTAAAACTTTAACAATTACTCTTGCTGCATACTTAAACGCTCTAAAAGAAAAGGGAGTTCACATTGTCACTGTCAACGATTACTTGGCAAAAAGGGACTCTATAGAAATGGGTAAAATTTATAATTTTTTAGGTATGACCTCGGGTTATATAAATAATGATCAAGATGATAATCAAAGAAAAAAAAATTATAATTGTGATGTCACTTACGCAACTAATAGTGAACTTGGATTTGATTACTTGAGAGATAATATGAAATATTCTCAAGATGAAATGGTTCAAAGAAATCATTTTTTTTCGATAGTGGATGAAATAGATTCTTGTCTTATTGATGAAGCAAGAACACCTTTAATAATTTCAGGAGCAGCTGATGATAAAACTAACCAATATTTAGCAATAGACAAATTAACAAAACAACTTGAAAAAAAAGATTATGAGATAGATGAGAAAGATAAAAACATTTTACTTACTAATACTGGAATCAACAACGTAGAAAAAATTTTTTCTAATGCTGGAATACTTAAAAATAATAATTTTTATGACCCAGAAAACTTGTCTTTAGTTCATCATGTAAATCAAGCATTGAGAGCAAATTATCTTTTTGAAAAAGGTAAAGACTATATCGTAAAAGACAATTCTATAAAGATCATAGATGAGTTGACAGGTAGAATTCTTGAAGGTAGGCGATACGGGGATGGGCTTCATCAAGCATTAGAAGCAAAAGAACAAGTTCAAATACAAGCTGAAAATCAAACACTTGCCTCAATAACATATCAAAATTATTTTAGACTTTATAAAAAGATTTCAGGATGTACTGGCACTGCAGCAACTGAGGCTCAAGAATTTTTAGAAATTTATGGTTTGTCAGTTGTAATAATTCCAACTAATAGAGAAATGATTAGAAAAGATTTTAATGATCAAATTTTTCGAACTGAAAATGAGAAAAATGAGGCTATAATAAAAAAGATAGATGATTGTACCAATAATGGTCAACCTGTTTTGGTTTTCACATCCAGTATCAATAAGTCAGAAATATATTCAGAGTTATTAAATAAAAAAAAAATTAAACATTTAGTTTTAAATGCAAAAAATCATGAAAACGAAGCTGAAATAATTGCAAATGCAGGCAAAGAAGGATCAGTAATAATAACTACTAGTATTTCTGGTAGAGGTGTGGACATTCAACTTGGTGGCAAAAAAGGTTCGATACCTGATGAAAAGCTTAGATTAGAAAAAAAAAAAATCAAATCTCTTGGTGGATTATTTGTTATTGGTACAGAAAGAATGGAGTCAAGAAGAGTTGACAACCAAGCACGTGGTAGGTCTGGCAGACAGGGTGATGAGGGAAGCTCAATCTTTTACGTAAGTTTAGAGGATGACTTGATGAGAATTTTTGGTTCAGAATCAATGAATAATGTATTGCAAAAATTGGGACTCAAAGATGGTGAAAGTATTGATCATCCATGGATAAATAAAGCTTTAGAGAGAGCTCAACAAAAAGTTGAGGCAAGAAATTTCGATATA
The DNA here is from genome assembly GCA_902623735.1 of uncultured Pelagibacteraceae bacterium. Lineage (GTDB taxonomy): Bacteria > Pseudomonadota > Alphaproteobacteria > Pelagibacterales > Pelagibacteraceae > Pelagibacter. The sequence continues at coordinate 33,094 of CACNUU010000001.1, forward strand.
AGAAAAACATTGATTAAATTTGATGATGTTTTGAATGATCAAAGACATGTAATTTTTTCTCAAAGAAACAATGTTATGAATACTAATAAGATATATTCATATTCTGATGAATTTCTTAAAGATATTATAGATGATTTTATTAGGTTAAGAATTAGAAAAAAAACTGATCCTAAAAACACTGAGTTTGAAAATAAAATTAAAATGGTACTTGGAAAAAGTTTTGAAGAAAATAATTTTCAAAATCTTAATTCAATGGATGACATCAATTTATCGAACAATATAATAGAACTATTCAAAAAGAGTCGAGAAGAAAGATTAAAGTTTTTAGGAGAAAAACAATCCCAAGAAATTGAAAAAAGAATTTTTTTACAATCTATAGATCTTAACTGGAAATCTCATATTCAATATTTAGAACAACTAAGACAGGTTATCGGCCTAAGATCATATGGACAAAGAGATCCTTTAATTGAATATAAAAAAGAAGCTTTTGCACTATTTGAAAATTTACTTAAAAAATTAAAACAAGATTACATAACTATCTTATTTAATTTAAAAGTAGTCAAAGAACCAGTGCAAGAAACTAAAAAAGAAAGTCCAACTAAAATTGATCCAAAATATATTGGTAAAAAAATGAGAAGAAATGAGCCGTGTTTTTGTGGTTCTGGAAAAAAATTTAAATATTGCTGTGGAGCTTTATAAAAAAATATAAATTAAAAACGCCACAATTAATCCGATACCCAATGAAACATAAATTGTTTTTTTAGATTTTAAACTGTTTAATAAATTATCATTTTTAAGTTTTAAATCACTTAATTCCTCCAGGTTGCTAATAAAACCTTTACTTCTGCCAATTTTTAAAAATTTATTTTTTCTTTGATTTATAATTTCCTCACCTGACATTTGATTAAAACTTTTTAAATTATTTTCTAAAGATGAGCGAATATTTCCTAAAATTAAATCTTTGTCTCTATGTGCACCACCGACAGGTTCTTTTACTATCTCGTCTATTATCTCCAACTCTAGCAAATCTTGAGCTGAAAGTTTCATGGCTTTTGCTGCATCAAGCATTTTTTTTGGGTCTCTCCATAATATAGTTGCGCAACCCTCTGGAGATATAACTGAATATATTGCATTTTCTAACATAATAACCTTACTAGACGAAGCTAGTGCTATTGCTCCCCCAGAGCCACCTTCTCCAATGATAATTGATATCGTAGGGACTTTTAATTTCATACAACACTCTATTGACTTTGCAATTGCTTCCGCTTGACCTCTTTCCTCAGCACCTACACCTGGATAAGCTCCTGGTGTGTCTATAAAGGAGATAATAGGAATTTCAAATTTGTCAGCCAACTCCATTAATCTAATAGTTTTTCTGTAACCCTCTGGTCTCATCATTCCAAAGTTTCTTTCAATTCTACTATCCAAGTCATCACCTTTTTCTTGGCCAATAACTAAAACTGATTGACCATTGAATTTCGCAAATCCAGTAAGCACAGATTTATCTTCCCCATAATATCTATCACCTGATAATGAGATAAAATCCTCAAAAAGATTATCGATAAAAAATTTTGATTTGGGTCTGTCTTCATGTCTTGCTACCATGGTCGTTTGCCATGGATCTAAATTAGAATAAATTGATTTTAATTTCTCATCTAGTTCATTTTGCGATATAGTAATTTTTTGAGTATCAACTTCAGATAGTCCTTTTTGATTAAAAGGATCCTTAAGTCTTTCTAGTTCATTTTCTAAATCTTTGATTTCTGACTCAAAATTAAGATAATTTTTCATTTATATTTTAAATAATTAATTATGAAAAATGACAATAAAATGTCAATGCTTCTATATATTATTTGACTTCATTTTATATGAGTTTTAAAAAAACATAAGATGAAAACTAATTATATTGATGTAAATAATCTCAAAGTTGCAAGTGAATTGTATAAATTTGTCAATGAAGAGCTTTTAAAAAATACCGATATTAAAGCTGAAAAATTCTGGTCTAATTTTGACAAGTCAGTTCATGAGCTTACCCCAAAAAATAATCAATTACTTAAAATTCGAGAAGACTTGCAGAAAAAAATTAATGAATGGCATCTAAAAAATAAGAACAGTGAATTTAATATTGATGAGTACAAAAAATTTTTAAAAAAAATTGGTTATCTAGTAAATGAAGGTAGTGATTTTAAAATTGATACCAAAAATGTTGATATTGAAATCACTAGTATTGCAGGACCACAACTTGTAGTTCCAATTATGAATGCAAGATATACTCTTAATGCTGCAAATGCTCGTTGGGTTAGTTTATATGATAGCTTGTATGGTACCGATATAATTGAGTCAGAAGAAGGTGGAAGTGAAAGATACGATCCAAATCGAGGACAAGAAGTAATAAAATATGTTAGAGAATTTTTTGATAAATATATTCCAATAGATGGAACTAGCTGGAAGAATATTGCAGGTTTAAAGATTGTTAATAAAGAACTTATAATTTTAAAAGATGATTATGAGTACAAGCTAAAAAATACAAATAAGTTTGTTGGTCATAGGGGTGATGCTAACAAACCTGAGGCTGTCATTTTAAAGAACAATAAACTTCATTTTGAAATAATTATAAATCCGAGAGCATTTAGTGCGGCCCATGACATAGCAGGTATAAGTGATGTTATTGCTGAGTCAGCGATTTCAACAATTTGTGATAATGAAGATAGTGTTGCTGCAGTTGACGCAGAAGATAAGGTTACATGTTATAGAAATTGGCTTGGTTTAATGAAGGGAGATCTTAAAGTCCAATTTGAAAAGAAAGGAAAAATTTTAGAAAGAAAATTAAATCCTGACAGAAGTTACATATCAAAGGACGGGGAAGGATTGAAGTTACATGGCAGAAGTTTACTATTGATAAGAAATGTAGGTCATTTAATGACTAATTCATCTATTATTTTAAAAGATGGAAATGAAATCCCCGAAGGAATAATGGACGCTTTTTTCACAACAGCTGCAGCACTTCATGACTTAAAAAGAAAAAGAAATTCAAGAACTGGATCAATATATATAGTAAAACCAAAAATGCATGGGCCAGATGAAACTGCTTTTACAGATCAAATTTTTACAAAAGTTGAGGAAACATTAAACTTAGAAAAATATACTTGTAAAATTGGAATTATGGATGAAGAAAGACGAACATCAGCAAATCTAAAAGAATGTATTAGAACATTAAAGAATAGAGTTTTTTTTATTAACACAGGATTTCTTGATCGAACTGGTGATGAAATGCATACATCAATGGAAGCTGGACCAATGATCAAAAAAGGAGATATGAAATCATCTAAATGGATTTCAGCATATGAAAATAATAATGTTGATATTGGTTTAAGCTGTGGATTTTCAGGTAAAGCGCAAATTGGAAAAGGTATGTGGGCTGCCCCAGATATGATGAAGCAAATGATGGTTGAAAAAATTGGACATCTTAAAGCTGGAGCAAATTGTGCTTGGGTCCCTTCTCCCACTGCAGCATCGCTACATGCACTTCACTATCATGAAATAGATATATTTAATGAACAAAAAAAAATTTTAAATAGAGAAAAGTCAAGATTAAATGATCTTTTAAATATTCCAATTGCTGATAGACCAAATTGGTCAGTAAATGAAATTAATTCAGAAATTTCAAACTCTGCACAGACAATATTGGGATATGTTGTAAGATGGATTGACCAAGGTGTAGGATGCTCAAAAGTTCCTGACATTAATAATGTTGGTTTAATGGAAGATAGAGCAACACTTAGAATTTCATCTCAACATATTGCTAATTGGATACATCACGGAATAACTACGAAAATTCAAGTTACTGAAATTATGAAACAAATGGCAAAGATAGTAGATGAACAAAATAAAGATGATAAAAATTATGTAAAAATGAGTGAAAATTTTGAAAAATCTATTGCTTTCAAAACAGCTTGTGATCTTATTTTTAAAGGTAAAAATCAACCCTCGGGTTACACAGAGCCTCTTTTACACTTAAACAGGTTAGAAAAAAAGGTTACTCAGAGTTAAATGTTAATTTAGACCTATTTTTAAAGGCAGAAAAAAGAGTTCCATCATCTAAACTCTCTATTTCACCTCCAACTGGTAGTCCTTGAGCTAATTTTGTTATCTTTACATCAATATTTTTTAAACAATCTTGAATATAATATGCTGTAGTTTGTCCCTCAACAGTAGCACTTGTAGCCAAAATAACTTCTTGAATACTGTCATTTTTAACTCTTTCTACCAAAGAATTTATTAACAAATCCTCTTTTTTTTGTCCTACAGAGGTTAGAGTTCCTCCTAAAATATGAAAAAAACCCTTGTATATGTTTGAATTTTCAATTGACCATTGATCAGCTATATCTTCAACAACACATATAGAATTATACTTCTCTTTATTACCCTCACAATTAAAACATCCGCTAATATTTGATTTTAAAGAACCACATGAATTACACCTTGTCACATTTTTATATACTTGTACTAATGAATTAGCCATTGGTTTTATAAGTTCATCTCTGTTATTCATTAGTTTGAGCACAATACGCTTTGCAGATTTTGGGCCAAGCCCAGGTAGTTTTGATATCAATTTAATTAACTCATCAATTTCGTTAATATTTTGCATTAGTTTATAATGGCCACTTAAAACCTGGGAATCCCAAATTGCCTGTTGCTTTTGAAATTTCTTCTGCTGTTTTAATTTTAATTTTAGACTTTGCATTATTATGTGCAGCAACAATCAAATCTTCAATTATATATTTTTCTTCTTTTAATAAATCATTAGCAATTTCAATTTTTTGCATTTCACCTTCACCATCTAATATTACTTTTACAGATCCTGAACCAGAAGTGCCCTCAACTCTAATTTTTTTAATATTATTTTGACTTTCTTTCATCTTGGCTTCAAGTTCTTTAGCTTTATTTAAAATTTTTGAAAAATCAGTCATTTAATTCTCATTTTTTTCTTTTAAAATTATGTCTTTTAAATTTGCATCTGGAAATTTTTTTAATACTAGCTTGTATGTGTCTGTTTGTTTTTCATTAATTAAAATTTTACTCTTTTCATTTTGTTCTTTTTCTTTTACTGAAGCTTGACCTTTTTGTTTACTAAAAGTAATTATCCATCTTTCGTTAGTCCATTCATAAAGTTTTGTGGATAAGTTTTTAACAAAATTTTTATCAAGATTGTCATTAAAGGATACCTCTATACGATTTTTCTCAAAATTAACTAAGTTTACGTTATTCTCAAGTTCATATTTTAATTGTATTTCTTTTTTTTTGGAACAAACTATCAAAAGTTGATCAAAGGAATTAATTAAAATATTTTCTTCTGCTTTAGTATTAATTTGTGCTATTGGTTTTTTTTTCTTTTCTTGAGTGATATTTTTTATTTGGTCAATTGTATCATTTTTGAAATCATTCTGAATTTTTTTTTGTTCAAAATTATCTGGTGAATTTTTTTTCTCAATTTTTTGAATATTTGATTCTTTTTTATTTAAATGCATCAATCTTATCAAAAACATTTCAATTGATAAATGTTGATTAGAAACAATATCGAGTTCACCAAGTGTTCTTATTGTAAATTGCCAAAATAAAATTAAAATTTCATTATTAATCTCATTTGAAATTTTTTTGATTCTGGAAAATTCTTCATCATTTAATGAAAAATTAATACTTTCTTGATCAAAAATATTTATATTCTTAATAATATATAGAAGCTCTAAGAACTCATTAATAAAATTTTTTGGTTCTATGCCTTGATCATAAATGTTTCTGTAAAGGTTAATAACTTTTTTTTCTTCTCCTGCTAGTATTAATTCAAAAATTTCAATTAATTTTGATTTATCAAAATATCCAAAAATTTTTTGTGCAGTAGCAAAATCTAATTCTCTATTATCATCTAGTGTCAACAAAGCTCTATCAAGTAATGACAATCCATCTCTTACTGATCCCTCTGAAATCTTTACTATCAATTTAAGAGCTTCGTCTGAAATATTCCCTTTTTCTTTATCTTTAATTTTTTTTAAAAAATTAAACAATTCAGATGATTTTATTCTTGTTAAATCAAATCTTTGGCACCTTGACAATACAGTTATAGGTATTTTCTTAATTTCAGTCGTTGCAAATATAAATTTCAAGTATGCTGGAGGCTCCTCCAAAGTTTTGAGCAAAGCATTAAATGCTTGTTTACTCAACATATGTACTTCATCAATAATAAATATTTTAAATTTTGAAATAGTTGGTCGGTATCTTGAAAATTCGATCAATTCTCTTACATCGTCAACACCTGTTTTGCTTGCAGCATCTATTTCCAAAACATCAATATGATTTGAATTAGAAATTGATTCACAATTTTTACAAAGCTCATCTTTACAAATATTATCTACTCCATTTAAGCAATTTAGTGATTTAGCAACTATTCTAGCAACCGTGGTTTTTCCAACTCCTCTAATGCCAGTAAATACATATGCGTTGGGGATTTTATTTGCTTTAATGGAGTTAGTTATAGTTTCAGCAACAACCTTCTGGCCAATCAAATCACTAAATGTTTGAGGTCTGTATTTAAGAGCTAAAACTTTTGAGTTTGTATTCATTTTTTTTTAAGGAGACTAGAACCTGAATTACTGTCTCTACGACTGCTTCCGTTAAGATCTGATCGGGTTAAAGCAGTATCCACCTCTAGCCTCCATAACTATTATAGCAGTAATAATTTCTACTCTTCAAGTAAAGTTTAAAATTTATTTTTCTCTAATATTGTCAGCTTCAAAAACACCTAGAACGTGAAAATCCTCACAATGTAATCCTAAATCCTCTAAAGATTTTTTAACTCTACCATCCTCAATATGACCATCTAAATCACATAAGAAAAAATAGGAATCAAATGAATTTTTTTCTGGATAACTTTGTAATTTTGTTAAGTTTACCCCATTAATAGCAAATCCTCCTAAAGCTTGATATAAAGCAGCAGGTTTGCTTTTTAGCTTAAATAAAAAAGATGTTATATACTTTTTATTTTTAAATTCTGGTTGAGAAATTTTTTTTCCCATAATTAAAAATCTTGTTAAATTGCCCCTCTCATTTTCAATATTCTTTTTTAAAATTTCTAAACCATAAGTCTTTGCGCTCAAAGTTGAGGCAATTGCCGCATTTTTTTTATCTTTTTTTTTTGCAACCATTTCAGCTGAGCCGGCAGTATCTGCTCTAACATGCTCAACTAATTTATGAGATTTAATAAAACTTGAACATTGTGATAAAGCTTGTGAATGTGAATACACATTTTTGATATCAGAAATTTTTGTCCCAGGTACCGCTAATAAATTATGTTCAATTTTTTGAAAATACTCTGAATAAATATTTAGTCTATAATTAAATATAAGATACTCTATTCCAATATTTCCAGTAATCCTATTTGATTCTGGAATTATTATTTTTGACTGAGAGTCTTTTGAAGCATTTAAAAAACATTCATCAAAAGTTTTACAAGGTATAATTTCATCATTTGGATGCACTGACAGCGCAGCCAGATGTGAATAAGCACCAAAAGTTCCTTGAAAGTAAATTTTACTCATTAAGTTTTATATTCCATTAATTTTTTAATAGCTAGAAAATCCTCTTTCGTGTCCACACCAATTGAGGATGATTTTGCAAGAGCTACATTTATTTTGATATTGTTATCAAGTGCTCTTAGTTGCTCAAGCTTATTATCTAATTCATTTGTTGTTTGACTTAAAGACGTGAAATTTTTCAGTGCCTGTACTTGGTAGCAATATATACCAAGATGATGATAAATATTTTTGTTTTGTTCATTTACAAATCTCTTAAAATTGAGCGCCTCAGGAAAGTTTTCCATATTTAGATTTTCTTTTGTAATAACTTTGACAATATTTTGATTTTTATAATAATCTTTTTTTAAAATATTTGAAGCTAAGGTTCCTAATTGATATTCATTTTTTTTCATATGATTATTTAAGTTTTTAATATCTTCTACGTTAATCAAAGGCTCATCACCTTGAAGATTCATTACTAAATCGATATCCTGATTGCCAAATATTTGTAGAGCCTCATAAATTCTATCCGTTCCAGTTTGATGTTCTTTTTTTGTCAAAATTGCTTGACCACCATTTTTTTTTACATCATCTAATATTTCTTGATCAGAAGTCGCAACTACTACTTCGCCAATGTTGGCTTTTTCAGCCTTTTGAAAAACATGTGAAATTATTGACAAACCATTAATTTTAAGCAGTGGTTTACCTGGTAGCCTTGTTGCTGCCAATCTCGATGGAATTAAAACTAATGTTTTCATTGGTTTTTTATTTTATCATTACAATATAAACAGAGGCAAAATTGTACATTAAAATATAAGCAATTTTAAATTTATAATGTTATACGTTCAAGATAGTTTTTTAATAAAATGGATTCTTTTGAAATAAATAAGATTATTGCTGCGGTACTTTTGGTTGCTCTTCTCGTTATTGGTATCGGAAAACTTTCGGACGTAATTTTTCATGTTAAAAAACCTGATAAGCCAGGTTATACAGTTGAGGTAACTCAAAATGTTTCTGTTGAAACGAAGTCAAGCTCAGAGGTGACTGAAAAAAAAGTTGATATTGCAGCCTTAATGGCTCTTGGCGATCTGACTACTGGAGAAAAAGTTTTCAAAAAATGCGCAGCTTGTCATTCAATATTGAAAGGAGGCGGTAACAACATCGGTCCTGCCCTGTATAATGTTGTAAATAGAAAAATTGGATCTGTAAACGATTACAAATATTCAAAAGCACTCTCTGGATATGGAAAACAATGGACGTTTGAGGAACTAAATGGATATTTAATCAAACCAGCAAAATGGATTAAAGGAACTAAAATGGCTTTTGCAGGATTACGAAAAGAAAAAGACAGAGCTTCTGTGATTTTATATTTAAATCAAAACTCAGACAATCCGTTACCTTTACCTTAATTTTCCAAAACAATACAGTAATATACTTTTTTGTACGTGTATTCTATTCACAGCTTGTAGCCACACTTTTGATTTTTTACTTTTAAATACTTCATCATCAACTTCATCACCTCTAGGTAAACAATGAAGGAAAATACAGTTTTTTTTTGCTTGGTTCATTATATTTTGAGAAATGACAAAATTTTTAAACTTTGATAATTTTTTTTTCTTATTCACTTTGTCGTTAATAGATATTACTTTGTCTGTAAAAATCACATCTGCATTTAAAGCTGCTTTTTTTGCATCATTGAAAATATAAATTTTTTTTCTCAACCTCTTTATCCATTTAAGAATTGAGGTATTGGGTTCATAGCCTTTTGGGCAACCAATTGTCAGATCAAAATCTAATTTGACTGATGCTGAAATTAAGCTATTCAAAACATTGTTACAATCCCCAATCCAAGTAATCTTTAATTTTGATATTGGCTTATTTTTAATCTCTTCTATTGTAAAAATATCAGACAAAATTTGAGTGGGATGTGATGATGGGCTAAGACCATTAATAATTGGTATAGATAGATATTTTTTAAACTCATTAATTTTATTATCATCATCTGTTCTAAGCATGAATGCATCTCCAAAAGAAGATAAAATTTTTGCCGTATCTTCTAGGCTCTCTCCACCTTTAGATAAATGAAGCTCATCAGGTCTTAAAGTTAATGTGCTTCCACCCAATTGTTTGATTGCAAGATAAAAACTTAATCTAGTTCTTAAACTAGATTTTTCAAACATTTGGATTAATAATTTTCCTTTAAGAGGTGCTTTTTTATCAACATCTAAAAAATTTAGATTTTTCCTAAATTTTTTTCTTTTTTTTGCGTCTTCCAAAATTTTTCTTAATTGATAGGTCGAAATTTCATTAAGATCAATAAAGTTTTCCATTTAATTAATACTCTGAGCAAACCTTGTTTATAATCTTTAATGCTAAATCAATTTCTTTTTTTTTCACATTAAGTGGAGGTAATATTCTTACAACGTTTTCAGCAGCTCTTATTGTCAAAAGTTTATTTTTTGTTAGTTTATTAATAAATGTTCCTAATTCTACTTTTGTTTTTAATCCTAATAACAGACCAATTCCTCTCACTTCTTCAATTACATTTGGATATTTTTTTTTTGTTAAATTTAGTTGGTCAATAAAATATTTTGAATTTTTTCTAACATTTTTCAAAAAACCTCTTTTAAAAACCTGATCCATGATAGTATTGCCAATTGCCATTGCAAGGGGATTACCTCCGTAAGTGCTACCATGAGTACCTGGTGTCATACATTTTGAAACTTTTTTTGTCATTAAAACTGCACCAATTGGAAAACCTCCTCCTATACCTTTAGCTATAGGAACTATATCTGGTTTGACATTAGCATATTCGTAAGCAAAAAATTTACCAGATCTTCCAATTCCACATTGTACTTCATCTAAAATAAGGAGAATTTTTTTCTCATTACATATTTTTCTCACATCCCTTAAAAACTTATTAGAGTGAACTTTAATACCGGACTCTCCCATTGCTGTTTCAAAAAAAACTGCAGCAGTTTTTTTTGATATTTTGCTTTTTAACGATTTTATGTCTGCATACTTAAAATGGTCAAAACCACTTACTTTTGGACCAAAACCTTCTGTCATTTTTTTACTTCCACTAGCAAATATATTGGCCAAAGTTCTTCCATGAAATGAGTTTTTAATACAAAGAATTCTATTTTTATAAGGTTTTCCAATTGAATAAAAATATCTTCTAGCAATTTTTATTGCTGCCTCATTAGCTTCTGCTCCAGAATTTACAAAAATCACTTTATCTGCGAACGTTTTTTTAGCTAGTTTTTTAGCTAAAATTTCGCCCTCTGGTATTTGAAAAGAATTCGAAACATGCCAAACTTTTTTTGCTTGTGAATTTAAGGCTTTAATCAAACTTGGATTTGAATGACCTAAAGTATTTACAGCAATACCACTGAGAAAATCTAAATATTTTTTGTTATCAGTGGAAAACAAAAAAGAGCCCTTGCCTCTCTTAAATCCAATTTTTCTTCTATTATAATTACTAGCTAAAAAACTCATAATTTTTTTTATAAATTCCTAATACTAACAAGAATACCTTGTACAAGTTGCGATTGAAAAAATTATTTAACCTAAATTTTAGTTAATGTTAATAACTTATAAAAATATCTTGTTTATTTGGTTCTTATAACCTTATATTGTGTTTAAATTAATATTAAATACAAAATGTAGATTTAATATGAGCTGGAATGAAGAAAAAGTAGCAAAACTTAAAGAATTGTGGGGCAAAGGTAACACTGCAAGTCAAATTGCAGAAATTATTGGTGGTATTAGTAGAAATGCGGTTATAGGAAAAGCTCATAGACTCAACCTTTCAGCGAAAATAAAAACAAGATCTACAGCAGTAAATAAAAATTACGAGGAAAAGTCAGAAAATAAAAATGTCAAATTAGGACGCGGAAGAGGAAATAGATTTAAATCATTAATAATAGAGAAAGATTTTGAACCAGAAAATCCAAAACAATTAGAAGAATTAGATGATGCTTCATGTAAGTGGCCTATTGGTCATCCCGATGAAAAAAATTTTTATTTCTGTGGAAGGTCATCACTTAAGGATTTTTCATATTGTAAGCTACATTTGTTATATGCCTACCAACCAAAAGGTAAAAAAGAAGATCTCACAGAAAAGGAAGATGTTCCTGAATTTATAGAAAAGAAAATTAAATCGGCCTAATCATCTTTAATATTATATTTCTCAGTTGAAAATTGACCATTCTCTTTCCACATATAAGAGTATTTTTTTATTTCTTGATCAAATAATCTTACTGCAGGTACACCTATATCTGAATTTGTTTTATATTTACCAGATTTAATATTATCATACTTTAGCAAGTTGAGTTGATCCATAGTTAGTAATGGTTTCGGAAACAATTGAAAAAAAGATGCTGACATCTTAGCCAAAGTATTTGGCATAGGAATTAAAATTCTCTTTTTATCGATCGACACTAATAATTTTTTTATAATTTCTTTCATCGTGATGTTCTCTGGACCAATACATTCAATTATATTAGATTGAATATCTTTTTTAATAATTTCTAAAATAACATCTGTTAAGTCAGAACAATGAATTGGTGAAAATTTAGTCTTTCCAGAATAATATAATGGAAAAAATGGAAGCCTATTAAGTAATGTCATGAAATTTGTTGTAAAATTATCATCTACAGAATAAACAATAGAAGGTCTAAGTATTGTTGATGCAGGAAAATTTTTTAAGATATTAATCTCTCCTTGGAGCTTACTTTTTGCATATTCAGAGCCTAGTGCCTGATTTATTCCTAAAGCGGATATATGAATAAATTGTTTACAATTATATTCTTTACAAAGTTTTGCTAGTATAGATGGAAAAATAGTATGTATATTTTCAAATGTATTTCCTCTTTTATTTTCGTAAAGTATACCAATTAAATTTATGCAAACATCAGTGCTATCAAAAAGTTTTCTTATCTTCGCTTCATCAAAAATACTAGACTCAACAATATTAATATATCCAGCGTTAGCTTGAGTTTTGATCATTACCCCTTTTTGATGAATGTTTCTCGTGACTACTGTAATTCTATAGTTATTCTTTGCCAACTTTCTTATTAAATTTCTTCCAATTTGACCACTTCCACCAAAAATTAGACAATTTTTATCTTTCATATATATATATTTTAAAATGAATATTGAAATTAAACTTCACAAAAATGATTTACCAGATGATATAGAATTAGGCAATGTATTAGCTGTTGATGGTGAGTTTATGGGGCTTAATGTAAAACGAGACCCTTTATGCCTAATTCAAATTTCTTCAGGAAATTCTGATGCCCATATTATTCAACTAGATAGATCAAATTATAACGCTCCAAATTTAATTAAATTATTATCAGATGAAAAAATTACTAAAATTTTTCATTACGGTAGAGCTGATTTAGCACATATAAAATATTATCTTAAAACTGAGACAAAAAATATACTAGATACAAAAATAGCCTCAAAATTAGCCAGATCTTATTCGGATAATCATTCACTTAAAAATCTAATTAAGGAATTTATTAATGTAGATATTAGTAAGCAGTTTCAAAATTCTGATTTTGGTGGTGAATTAACTCCTGCACAACTTAAGTATTGCGCTAATGATGTAATTTATTTGCATAAAATTCACGAGGAGTTAAATAGAATATTGGAGAGGGAAAATAGAGTTGATTTATATAAAGAATGTTTAAAATTTTTAAAAACAAGAGTTGATCTTGATCTTGCATTTTTTCAGGATGATATATGGTCTCACTAAATGAAAAATAAAAATCATATTAAATCTGCTAAAGAAGTTATTAGTTTGGAAATAAATGCATTAAAAAGTTTGAAAAATAGTTTAAATAATTCATTTAATAAGGCAGTAAATGAAATTACAAAATGTCAATCAAAAGTAATTTTGTGCGGTGTAGGTAAAAGTGGTCTTATTGCACAAAAAATTGCTGCAACATTTTCCTCTGTTGGTACACCATCTTTTTATTTATCAGCTAGTGATTCCTCACATGGAGATCTTGGAAGTGTTTCAAAAAAAGATATTTTAATTTTGATTAGCTACTCTGGTCAAACAAATGAACTTAAAAATATAATTCAATATGCTAATAGAAATAAAATTACATTAATAGGAATAGTCTCAAAAAAAAATTCAATTTTATACAAGGCAGCTGATATTAAATTATTATTACCTCAGGTAAAAGAGTCTGCAGAAATTATTCCAACATCAAGCACAACTTCACAGCTGGCATTAGGTGATGCGCTAGCTATTGCAGCCATGAAGATTAAGAAATTTAATAAACTTGATTTCAAAAAAATTCATCCAGCTGGAAATTTAGGAGCTCAATTAAAAACTGTTGAAGAAATAATGTTAACAGGAGAAAAAATACCTTTTGTGGATGAAAATTTGAAAATGAAAAAAGCTATTAAAATTTTAAGTAATAAAAAACTTGGGATTTTAATTGTAAGAAATAAAAATAAAATTACTACTGGTATAATTACTGATGGTCAGATAAGAAGATTTAATCAAAAAAATATTGATTTACTTAATCTAAAAGTAAAAAATATTATGACAAGAAATCCTGTTAGTATAAACAAAGATGCTTTAGCGGTTAAAGCAATATCCTTGATGAACAATAAAAAGATTACATCTCTATGTGTTTTTAATGAAAGAAGTAAGTCTAAAACTATTGGAGTGCTTCATATCCACAATATTCTAAAGTCAAACATATCTTAAATGGAGAGAAAAAAATTTGCCAAATATTCTATAATATTTTTTATTTTACTATTCACATTATTTATCTTCTTAAAATCTACACATAAAAATCCAACAAAAAATTTAAATAAACAAATTTCTAAAGATCAACCCACAAATTCAAATATAATTAACGAAGTAAGCTATACATCAAAAGATAGAAATGGAAATGAGTATATTATTAATGCAGCAAAAGGTGAGATAGATCTTTCAGATAGTAGTGTAATTTTTTTAACAGATGTAAAGGCACAAATTAATCTTCAAAATTCTAACGTTATTGATATAAGTTCTGATTTTGGAAAATATAATATTAAAGATTTTGACACAATTTTTTCAAAAAATGTAATTATGTTATATCTTGATAATAAAATTACTGGAGAATATCTTGATTTCTCAATAAACAGAAGTTCAATGGTAATTTCAAGAGATGTAGTTTATACCAACTTTGATAATATACTCAAAACAGATGTTATTGAAATTGATATAAATACAAAAGATACTAAAATTTTTATGTATGAGGAAGAGGCCAAAGTAAATATTAAAAGTAAAAACTGATGGGGATAGTAAAAAAATTTAGAATTAAGTCATTTAAAAAAAAAAATTCTATTATAGAGTTTGATAAAGTTTCCTTGTCATTTGGTAATAGATTAATCTTAGACAATATTAGTTTCAAAATTAACGAGGGACAGATATTTGGTATGCTTGGTCCAAATGGTGTTGGGAAGTCTACAATCTTTAATTTAATTACTGGATTAGTGTCGCCGAAACACGGAAAAATTAAAATCAATGGCGAAGATGTAACAAATTATCCAATTTATCTTAGAACTAAAAAATTTAAGGTTGGTTATGTACCTCAATATGGAGGTTTTTTCTCTGACCTTACACTTCACGATAACTTAAAGGCTATTAGTGAAATTGTTATTGATAATATGAATCTAAGAAAAGAAAAAATTGATTTCTTACTTTCAAAATTTGAATTGGAAAACGTAAAAAACATTAAAGCTAAATTTTTATCTGGCGGACAAAAAAAAAAATTAGTTATTGCCCTTTCGTTATTGAGTGATCCAAAATTACTACTTCTTGATGAATGTTTCGCAGCTCTTGATATTTTAACAATAAAGATGTTACAAGAAATAATTGTAAATTTACAATACGAAAACAAAATTACAATTTGTATATGTGATCACCAAGCTAGAGATTTGTTAGCATGTGTTGATGTTGCAATGATACTTAGCAATTGTAAAATAGTTGCTCAGGATACCCCTTCAAATTTAGTAAAAAATATAAATGCAAAAAATGCATATTTTGGCGACAGCTTCAAATTCAATTAAGTTTAATGAGAAACATTACTGTAATAAAAAAAAAAATTAAACCTTTTAAAAAAAAAATATTTGTTTCAGGGGATAAAAGTTTAAGTATTCGATGGGTATTATTCTCATCTTTAGGATCAGGAATCTCACGAGCTAAAAATTTATTAATGTCGCAAGATGTTCTTGCAACGATTCAAACAGTTAAAAAACT
The DNA here is from genome assembly GCA_902623735.1 of uncultured Pelagibacteraceae bacterium. Taxonomy (GTDB): domain Bacteria; phylum Pseudomonadota; class Alphaproteobacteria; order Pelagibacterales; family Pelagibacteraceae; genus Pelagibacter. The sequence continues at coordinate 48,934 of CACNUU010000001.1, forward strand.
TGGTATTAAAGTAAAATTTAAGAATAATTTTTGCTACATTTACGGAAAAGGTATAAATGGATTTAAAGTTAAAAAAAAAACAACAATCAATGCAAAAAACTCTGGGACACTTGGAAGATTAATTTTAGGCTTATTAATTCATAACACCAAGCCAATAAAATTAATTGGGGATAAAAGTTTATCAAAAAGAGATTTTAAAAGAATTGTAGATCCATTAACAAAATTTGGAGCAACTTTTAAATTAAAAAAAAACAGATTGCCGCTTGAAATGATTGGATCAAAAAATTTAAAACCAATTTTTTACAATGAAAATAGAGGATCTGCACAATGTAAAAGTGCGGTTATTTTTGCAGGCATGAGGACTGAGGGCAAGACATTTATTAAAGCTAAAAAGTCCCGTAATCATACCGAGTTACTAAGTAAGTACTTGGGCCTTCCAATAAAAATTAAAAATGAAAAATATTATGATTTGATAGAAATAGAAAAGGTAAAAAAAATGAAACCTTTAAACTATGTAATACCTTCTGACATTAGCTCAAGCGCTTTTTTTATAGTGCTTACAGCAATCACAAAAAATTCAGAACTCACAATTAAAAATGTGAACGTTAACCCTTCAAGAATTGGTTTGATAACAATTTTAAGAAAAATGGGAGTAAAAATTATTTTCAAAAACAAAAGATTGTACAAAGGCGAAAATATAGCAAATATTTTTGTTCGTAGTCCAAAAAAACTTAAACCAATTAATTGCCCTACATATTTGAATAGTGGTGCTATTGACGAATTTTTATTAATTTTTTTAGTTGCGGCAAAATCTTATGGGGTATCTTATTTTAAAAACTTAGAAGAGTTAAATCAAAAAGAAAGTCCAAGATTAAAACTAGGATCTAAAATTTTGAATTTAATGGGGGTGAAAACAATTACAACAAAGAATTCAATTAAGATTTTTGGAAACCCAGATTTAAAAATAAATAAAAGAATTATTATTAAAAATTTCTTAAAAGATCATCGTATTTTTATGACAAGTGTTGTCGCTGCTTTATCATTCGGTTCACACTGGACTATCCACGATAGTAGCTCAATAAACACTTCTTTTCCAGAATTTATGAAAATAATTAAAAAATTACATGGTTAAAAATAGAAAAAAATTTTTTATCAGAATAGCTATTGACTCTCCTGCTGCCGCAGGTGCAGGAACTGTAGCAAAAGCATTATCACAATATTATAATTTATATTATTTGGATACAGGAAAAATTTATAGGTTAATAGCTTACTATAAAATTAAATTTCCCAAAAAATTTAATCAAAATTTCATAAAAAAAAAAATGAGAAAATTGAAAATTAACGAGTTGAACAATAGAGAATTAATTTCAGCTAAAATTGGAACTAGTGCCTCAATTATCGCAAAAAATAGAAATATTAGAAAACTAGTTCGATCCTTCCAAATTAATTCGGCATATAATCCTCCAAAAAAATTTAATGGCTCTTGTTTAGATGGAAGAGATATTACATATAATATTGTTCCAGATGCTGATTTTAAATTTTTCATAACTGCCGATATAAAAACAAGGGCTTACAGAAGATACAAAGAATTGAAAAAAATAGAAAAAAAAATTACTTACACAGAAGTGCTTAAAAGTATTAAAAAACGTGATAAAAATGACTATAATAGGAAGATTTCACCACTAAAGAAAACTAAAGATTCAGTATTGATTAAAACTTCAAATTTATCTAAAAGAGCGTGTTTTTTAAAAATTAAAAAAATTATAGATAGGAAACTAAATATTAATGGAAATATATAAAGATTTATCAAATCCGGCCTCTAAAGAATTCGAAAAATTATTAAATTCTCAACTTTCTAAAGTTCAAATAGATGAAGGAAAAATTATTGAAGGTAAAATAAATAAAATTACTGAAAAGTTTGTGTTTTTGTTTGTTGAAGGATTAAAAAGTGAGCCTGTTTTAGATATAAATGAGCTGAAAAGCATGGGCCTAACTGATAAAATTAAAGTTGGTGAAACTATTCCAGTTTTGCTTGAGAAAATAGAAGATAGAAATGGTGAGGTAATAGTATCTGCCAGCAAGGCGCAAAAGATAAAAGGTTGGGATAAATTAGTTGAGGCTTATGAAAAAAATGAACCTATCATGGGTAAAATAACCTCGAAGTGTAAAGGTGGATGTATTGTTGAGCATATCGATACTGGTTCACTCATGTTTCTACCAGGTAGCCAAATTTCAGACAAGCCTCTTAAAGACATAAGTCACTTGATGAACGAACCCCAAAAGTTTGCCTTGATAAAACTTGATAAAGTTAGGGGTAATGCCTGTGTATCAAGAAGAGAAATTATTTCATCTTTTAAAAAAGAGGATAAAGCAAAAATAATAGAAAAATATAAAGTTGGAGACATTATTAAAGGAGCTGAAGTTAAGGGCTACAGCTCATTCGGATGTTTTTTTAATGTAAATAATGAGCTAGATGTTCTAGTTCACTTACAAGAAATCTCGTATTCTAGAGTAAATCATCCTGATGAATATTTTAATGTTGGGGAAAAACACGATCTTAAAGTTATTTCAGTTGATAAAGAGAAACTTCAAGTAGGGTGTTCAGTTAAACAATTATCTCCAGATCCTTTTGAGCATATAGAAAACTACGAATTAAATAAAGTCTATAAAGCAAAAGTGGTAAAAATTATGGATTTTGGAGCATTCTGTGAACTTGAGCCCGGACTAACTACCTTGCTTCACTCTAGTGAATTAAGTTGGTCTAAAAAAAATATATCTGCAAAAAAAATACTTAAAGTTGGAGATGAGATAGATTGCGTGATAACTGAAATTGATAAAGATAAAAGAAGAGTTGCTATATCTCATAGATTAACAAAAGAAAATCCATTTAAAATTTTTGAAAAAAATTATCCTGTTGGAACAATTATTGAAGGTGAAGTAGTAAACAAAAACGAATACTCATTATTCATAAAAATTGAAAATCTTGAAGTTGATGCTTTTTTGCATTGTAACGATTTAACATATTTAAATAATGGTGAAGAAGAATTAGCCAAATATAGAAAAGGTGATAAATTAAAGGTCAAAATTTTAGAAATTAAAACTGAAGATCAAAAAGTTAGGGTGGGTCTAAGACAAACTCAGCCAGACCCTATCGATTGGTTTAAAGACAAAAAAATTAATCAAACTATTACAGTTAAAATAGTTTCAACTGATAATAAAGGTTTAGTAGTAAGACCTGAAGGATGTGAAATGGATTTTATTATCAAAAAATCTCAAATAGCAATCAATGCTGCTGACGCAAGACCTTCAAGATTCACTGGTGGGGAAAGAATAGATTGTGCAATTTCTGAAATTGATTTTGATAAAAGAAAAATATCCTTAAGTATAAAACTTCTTGAAGAAATAGAAAAGAAAGAAGCTTTAGAAAAATATGGTACTGAAGGATCGGGAAAAAATCTTCCATTTTCCTCTCTATCTGAAGATTTAAAAAAAAAAGTAAATAAAGACAAAGATTAAATTGGCAGTAGTAAAATCAAAACTTTTAAAACAACTTTCTGAAAACTATCCAAACTTTTTAAAAAAAGATTTAGAAAAATTTACTAATATTATCTTAAACGAAATAAAAGAAACACTTAAAAGAGGAGAAAGGGTTGAGCTAAGAGGTTTTGGGGTATTTTCTACTAATACTCAAAAAACTCGAATTTCAAGAAATCCTAAAACTGGGGAAAAAGTAAATACACCAGAAAAAAAAACAATTCACTTTAAAATGGCTAAAGAGTTGTTTAAAAAAATAAATAATGAGAAAGAATAAAATATTTGTCGCTTGTGATAGCACTAATATTCCAAAAATCAGAAATATCATTAACAAAACCAAAAATTCAAAATTAATTGTTGGATATAAATTTGGTCTAGAATTTTTAAACTCAAAAAAAGGAAGAAATTTTATTTCAAATTTAAAAAAAGAGATTATTTTTGCTGATTTAAAGCTCCATGACATTCCGAATACATGTGTTTCTACAATAAAAGCAATTAAAGATTTAAAGATAAATTATTTAACCATGCATATAAGTTCAGGCTTAAAAGCTTTATCATCTGCAAAAAAAATAACTGGTAGAATTAAATTGATTGGAGTAACAATATTAACCTCATTAGATAATAAAGCATTAAAAGAAATAGGTTTTAATAAAGATGTCAAAAAACTAGTTTTGCATCAAGCAAAGCTTGCTACAAAGGCTAAATTAGATGCGATCGTTTGTAGTGCACAAGAAGTCAGTTTGGTAAAAAAAGTATTTAAAAAAGAGATAATTACTCCAGGCATAAGATTTGATTCTAACAAAAACGATCAAAAAAGAACGGTGACACCTAAACAAGCATATATTAATGGAAGTGATTGGCTAGTTATTGGAAGGCCAATTACTAAAGGAAACATAAAAAAAAATATAAATACTTTGTTATATCATTTAAATCAATGATCAAAGGATTGAAAATATGTGGAGTGTCAGATCCTGTCACTTTGGAATTCATACTAAGTCATCCTTTTCCTCCAAACTATGTTGGCTTTATAACAAATTATGAGAAAAGCAAAAGGTACGTTGATTATGAAAGACTTAAAGAATTATTAAAAGTAAATAAGAAAAATATAAATTTTGTATCGGTAATGGTAAAACCAGATGATTTTTTTTTAGAAAAAATAAAAGATTTAAATTTTGATTATTATCAACTTTACGATGTGAGTCCTGAGCGAACTAAAAAAATTAAGAGAAATAAAAAAATAAAAACTATTTCAGCTCTTACAATTAACAACGAAGGGGATGTTTCCCAGTATAAAAATTATATTGGTATATCTGAAATTATTTTATTTGATGGTAAAGGTTATGAAAAATCAATTGGTTTTGACCATAACTTGCTTAAAAACTTACCATCATCATTTGATAAAATGATCGCCGGTGATATAAAATTAGAAGATATTCAAAAATTTAAAAATAAAGATTTTATCATTGATATAAGTGGTTCTTTAGAAAATGATGAGGGAAAAAAAGATATTGAAAAAATCAATAATTTATTAAATCTAGCCAAAGAATTATGAAATTAAAAAAAAAAATTCCACTCATTGATCAAGTAGATAAACTAGGCTTTTGGGGTGGAAAATTTGGAGGAAATTTTTGTGCAGAAACTCTCAAAAAGCCAATAGAAGATTTAGAAATTTTATTTAATCAATTAAAAAGTAATAAAAGTTTTATAAAAGAAAGAGATAAATATTTCAAAGATTGGATAGGTGTACCAACTAGATTTATAAAACTTAATAATTTGACAAATCATGTTGGAGGAGCACAAATTTGGTCAAAGGTAGTATCAGATGCAAATGGTGGAGCTCATAAAATTTACAATGCCACTGTTCATTGTTTGCTTGCAAAGAGATCTGGTAAAAAAACTATAATTGGTGATACTGGAGCAGGGTATGCGGGTAAAATGTTAAGTATGGCAGCAAAAAAATTTGGATTGAAGTGTAAAATTTTTATGGGTGCTAAAGATATAAAAAGACAACAACCTAATGTAAAAGCTATGAAAAAAAATGGAGCTGAAATCATTCCTGTTTATTCAGGAAGTCAGACTCTTGTTGATGCTGTTTCTGAGTGTATGAGATATTGGGTTGCAAATTGTGATCATGCCCATATGGCAGTTGGATCAACTGTAGGTCCCTCAATATTTGTTCGAATATGTGGATGGAGTACAAGTCAAATTTCTAGAGAACTTAAATCTCAAATTATTGATGAATTTGGATCAATGCCAAAAAAAATTAAACTTTATAATTGTGTTGGTGGTGGCTCGTCAAGTTTTGGTTTTTGGAACGAGTTTATGGATTATAATAAAAATCAAGTTGAATTTGTTGGTGTTGAGGCTGGCGGTCCTGCCAAAAGTAAAAAACATGCGGCACCTCTCACACATGGATCAAAGATAGGTATACTTCATGGAGCTGCTCAATACGTTAATCAAAATTCAGATGGGCAAATTGAGGAAACAGAATCTATTTCGGCCGGACTTGACTATCCTGGTGTTTCTCCGCTTCACTGTTTTTTGAAAGATGTTAAGAGAGCACGGTATACAGCTGCAAGTGATGAAGATGCTTTAAAGGCTTACAAACTAGTGACTAAGTATGAAAATTTAAAACCATCTTTAGAACCAAGTCATGCTTTTTCTGTTGCAATTAAAGAAGCTCGTAAACTTAATAAAGAAACAATCGTAATTGTTAATAGTTGTGGCGATGCTCATAAAGACCAAGCTATTTTACAAAAACGACTAGGAAAGAAATATGCCAAATTTAATTGATCTTGCCTTTAAAAAAGTAAAGCTAGAAAATAGACCCGCTCTTTTAACTTACATAGTCGCAGGTGATAATTCCAAAAAAAAATCCTTAGAGATACTTAAATCTATATCTAATTTTGCAGATATTTTAGAGTTAGGTGTGCCTCACAATGCTCTCGTAGCAGACGGAAATCAAATACAAACAAGCGCTTATAGAGCAATCAAAAATGGAATTAAATTAAAAGATATTTTTCAAATAGTCAAAGAATTTAAAAAAACTAAAAGTCAGAAACCAATAATACTTATGGGCTATTACAATATGATATTTCAATTTGGAGAAAATAATTTTTTAAAGATGTGTAAAAAAGTAAGAGTTGATGGTTTAATTTTGGTAGATCTACCCTGGCCTGAAAATAGAAAATTTGCAAATAAATGTAAAAAAAAATCAATACATTTTATTCAACTTCTATCACCAACAACTACTAGAGATAGACTTAAAAAAATTATAAGAGACTCTCATTCAATGAATTATTTCATATCAATGCTCTCTACTACGGGTGGTAAATTAAAAGTTTCTGCAAAAGAAATTCTGTCTAATTACAATAAAATAAAAAAGATAAATCCTAATAAAAATGTTGTAATTGGATTTGGAATTACTGAAAAAACTATTAAATCCCTTAAAAAAGCTGATGGTTTAGTTGTGGGAAGTGCTATTTGTAAAGAAATAACAAGGTCAATTAAAAGAAGACAAAATCTGGTCACAAATGTTACTAATGTAGTTAGGAGATTAAAAAATAAAATAAAATGAATTGGATTACAAAAATTATTAAAGCAGGTGAAAAAATCAAAACTGCTATTCATAAAAGAGCTACAAAGGAAGATGTGGCTAATAGTGATTGGACGTCGTGTTGTAAGGGACCAATTTTAAAAAAAGATTTAGAAGAAAACTTATGGGTATGTCCAGACTGTAATAAACACCATCGAATAAAACCAAGACAAAGATTTGATATTCTCTTCGGAAAAAATAACTATGAAATTTTTAAAACTCCTATTCCAAAAGATGACCCTTTGAATTGGACAGATACAAAGTCTTATAAAGATAGATTAAAAGGTGCTAGAAAAAAAACTGGGATGGATTGCGGAATGATGGTTGTCTCAGGCTTAATTAATAATGTAAAAGTTACTGCAGTTGCCTCAGACTTTGATTTTTTAGGGGCTTCAATGGCGGCTGCCGAAGGTGAAGCCTTTTTATATGGTGTTCAACACGCAATAGAAAACAAAACTCCTTTTATATGTTTCAGTAGTGGTGGTGGCATGCGTATGATGGAAAGTTTGATTTCATTATCTCAAATGACAAGAACTACAATAGCCATTAATGAACTTAAAAAAAATAATCTTCCTTATTTAGTTTGTCTAACAGATCCAACTGCCGGAGGAATCACAGCCTCGTATGCCATGTTAGGTGATTTACATATTGCGGAATCTGACCATGCCTTAATTGCTTTTGCTGGCGCTCGCGTTATTCAAGGGACTGTGAAGGAAAGTTTACCAGAAAATTTTCAAAAAAGCTCATACGTTCAAAAAACTGGTTTTGTAGATTTAATTGTTGATAGAAAAGATCTTAAAGAAAAGATTGGAATTTTAATTTCAATTTTATTAAAGAAAAATCCTGCTATAAGCACTGAAGAAAATGAAACTTCAGAAGATAGTCAATCGCTTACAAAAGCTGCATCCTAAGGAAATTGATCTAAGTTTAGATCGTATAAAAAACCTTTGTAAAAAACTAGGTAATCCCCAAGATAAGATTAAAGCAATTTCTATAGTAGGTACCAATGGTAAACAATCAACAATAAATGCTCTTTTCTCAATTCTCAAAGAGTCAAAAATAAAATGTAATGTTTATACCAGTCCTCATATTCAAAGAATTAACGAGAGATTTATTTTCAATAATAAGGAGTTAGAGGATGAAAAATTATCACATCTTTTTGAAGAAGTTGAAAAAATTAATGATAATCAACAAATAACATTTTTTGAAATATTAACAGCATGTTATTTCTTTAAAGCTGCACAATATCCTAATAATATAAATTTAATTGAAGCAGGGCTATTTCATCAATTTGATGCAACTAATATTCTTAAAAACAATTTAGCTAGTATCGTATGCTCAATAAGTAAAGATCATCTGGATTGGCTCCCAAAAGATCAACAAACAATAGAAAAAATTGTATTTGAAAAAACATCATCTCTTTTAAATTCAAACATAATTGTATCTAAACAAAACTCCATGGATACAACTGATTGTATTAAAAAAGTAATTTTAAAGAATTCATCCAAAAAATTATATTTTAATGAAGATTTTAGTTATTCAAATGGAGAAAATGGTTTCTTTTATTATGAGGATAAATTTGGGGGTTTAAAACTTCCATTACCAAATATTCTGGGACAATTTCAATTAGAGAACATTTCAACAGCAGTTGCAACTTTAAGGCAACTAGACTTGAATGTTAAAGATGATGACATTAAAAATGGGATAACAAAAATTAAAAGTGTTGCAAGATTGCAAGAAATAAAATCTGGAAAACTAAAAGAATTAGTTAAAAATAATCGATTATTGTTAGATGGAAGTCACAACGAAGATGGATCTAGAGTTTTAAACGAATATCTTCAAACCTTAGATTGTAAAAAACATGTTATTTTAGGAATGATGGCAAATAAAGATCATGAAAAATATATATCTTATTTTAAAGATATTGCCTCTTTAACGACAATCGATATACCAAATCAACCGAATTCAATAAGTGGGGAAAAGCTTAAGGAAAAATTTAAGAATATTCCAAATGTTCAGTATAAAAAAAGTATCAAGGAAGCTATTAAATCAATACCTTTAGAAGAGGATGATTTATTAATAATTACTGGATCTTTGTATTTAAGTGGGGAATTTTTGAATTTAAATTAAATATTTTTTTCGAGAAATTCTTTCATATTACTTTCGGGAACTCCTCCAACTTTTCTGTCTACTTCAACACCCTTTTTATAAATTATAACTGTTGGTACCCCCCTTATTCCTGCAGCACTTCCAGTGTTTATTCCACCATCTTCAATATCAGCATAATAAAAACCTGCCTTACCTTTATATTCATCAGCTAATTTATCCATTATTGGCTTAAGAGCTTTACAAGGGCCACACCATGCAGCACTAAATTGAATTACCGAAACGTCTTCATTTTTGATTTTATTATCAAAGTCTTCATCTTTAAAATCTGTAAGCATAAAACCTTTCTATTAATTTGCTGCTTAAAGTCAACTATGCAATTTCATATTTTTTTTCAATTGACATAATAAATTCATTTATTTCGTCTAATTTTTTTAATTCTACCTCATCATCTCTATTTGAGGCTTGATCTCTCAAATAATCAATTTCAGTATATGCCATATTAATTGTTTGCCATTTTTCTTTATTCTTACTCAATATTCTTCTGGCAATTTCACTTTTGATATTTTTATATAAATCAGGGGGTAAAATTTGTGGGGCTTCTTGATAAATTATTTTTTGTCCAAACCAACTGCAACGTTTGTCTTGAAACTTATCTAACATTCTCAATTTATCTTCCCATGATGAACTATGCCATATTTTAAAAAGTGCTGTATCTTTGTTAGGAATAAACTTTTCATATAAAGTTTCCTCAGGTAACAAATCTTCTTGGGTTTTAGTTTGTTCTTTTTCCTCTGCAATCTCCCTATTAATAGTTTGAATATTTTTACAAAATTGCTCATTATTCCTTACAAGAGATGCTCTCTTTTTAATTGTCTCTAAATCTAAATCTGAGTATGGTTTTTGCTTTAAAGCAAATCCTTTATCTAAAACTATTGGAGCTTTATTAGTTTTTAAAACTCTTAAAGCCTTCGGACTCATTTTTTTCAAGACATCTCTAAGTTGGTTAATTGGTAAATTCATTAATGGTTCTGGATCTCTACGACAGTCCCATACGTATCCCCATGAAGCATAAGAGGGGTGAAAACATTGATTGGGATGCAGTGTACAAACTAAATACATCATATTTCTTCCCTTCACATTTTCAAAAATTGAATATATTCCATCACTTTTTAAAATTGTCTCAACACTTGGTTTTGTTGATGTTTTCAAGAATGTTTGCCAATTTTCTTTATGCTTATCCTTAATAATTCTTAGAACCTTCAATGAATTTTGAGCATCAACATAGGCTGTGTGGCTAGCTGAAGTATCAAACCCCTGCATTCTAGATAATGACTCTAATGCAAGACTTGGATTTCCAGCTTCAGTAAGTTCTGTTTTTAAGGTTTCGGAGTTCAGTGTTTGAGCAGCTCTCGCTATATGTAAACCATCATGTTCGCTGTTAGGTGATGAGTGGGTAGCATAAGGATAACGATTACCTTTAAAGAAATTAAAGTGAAACATTCTTCGATCAAAATTTAAATTTGACCAGCCCATAAACATTGCTGGAGCACATTTAGAGAAAAAATTCTCAACAGCACCTAAAAAATCATAATGTGAATAATTTCCTTTTGTTAACAAATCAATACTAGTAGAGTTTACAAGCAACGCCTTAGCACTAGGCACCTCACCTTCTGGCATTCGACCCCTGATATTTAATTTTCCTATCTCTTTTAGATTTTTATCAACTACAACTGCCCCTACTTCAATTATTGATCCCCAAATAGTACTATTAGTCGTTTCAGTATCGTAAATTACAATTTTATCCATACTTATTGAACCAAATTATTCATCTCGTGAAATTTTTTTAATCTCCCTAAAAATAAATTTTGATATGTTATTAATTCTGATCCTTGAATTTTAAATTCTTGAAATAAATTATCTACTGTGCAAACAAGAATAACACAAGTTGTGATGTTAGAATTATACACAACATTATGTGCTAAAGAATAGGCTGCAGTTTGCAAAAACCAGGAATCTATGTACTCAGCTTTTTTTGGTTTATTAGATTGTTTAAAATCAATTATTGCCTCTTTTCCTTCAAAGACCCCTACACAATCTGCTGTACCCGCATATCTCTCAGGATAATACATTGTACATTCCACACCATATATTTCATCTAATCTATTTGTTAGGCCTTTATCAATAATTTCTTTTGCCATTTTTTTATATTGCTCATTATCTTCAAAGAAGCTTAAATTTTCCCTACCTAAAAGAAAAGACTCTAAATAACTATGCATCTGAGAACCTCTGCTACTTGCTGCTTTTGTTATAGCTTCAGCTTCTTTGTGACCAGTTCTCTCTCTCCAGTTAGCCAAAGCTGCTTTATCTTCCTCAGACTTTGTTGCATCAAGTATTGAAGTAACACTAGGTAACTTTGCTTGTCCTAAAACGTATCTTCTTATTCCATCTTCTGTTGCTCTTGAACTTGTGGGATAGTCATATTTTTTATTCCAACGCATGTGATTTCTTATAATCGGTATTATCTGAAAAAAGAAATTATTTTTTGACTTGTTTATTTCTTTCAATAAAGCTCTCAACGTTCTCTGTTAGAACAGCCTTTTCAACTTGCTCGGGATCTTTTATATTTTCTAAAGTTCTGGTAATTGATCTTGCATCTTTTCCAAAACTATCAACAACTGTCATGGCCTCTTCAAGTTTTTTTCTTAATTTATAAATATTATCAAAATGACTAGAAAATCTTGTGCTAATAGTTTTTAAATGATCGTAAATCTCTGTTGCGTGTTTTGAAATTTTAAGAGACTGAAAACCCATGTGCAAAGATTGTAAATAAGCTGAAAGAGTATTTGGGCCACAAATAACTATTTTATATTTTTTCATTAATTCTTGAGTTAATAGCTCTTTAGTGCTTGGATCTTGATACTCAGTTAATTCTTTATAAAGACTTTCTGTAGGAGCATACACTATTGCAAAATTTGAGGTTTTAGGTGGAACAATATATTTCTCCATAACACTTTTTGCTTTGGCTTTAAATGCACTTGCTAATTTTGTTCTAGCATCAGCAACTGCCTTCTTATCATCTGACTCGTGCGCATCTGTAATTGCTTTAAATTTTTCTACTGGAAAATGAGAGTCTACCGGAACCAAAACATCTCCTTGAAGCTTGATTGCAAATTCTACGTTTTCACTTGTATCTTCTTTCATTTTGACATTTGTCATATATTGAGACGCAGGTAATAAATCTTTAATTAGAGCATCCAAGGAATACTCAGCTAGAGTTCCATATTTTTTGACTCCTGCTAAAATTTTAGTAATTCCCTCTTGACTTTGATTTAAGAGCTTTACTTGTTCATTAAAATTACCAACCTTCTCATCAACTTTAGTAAGTGCCTCTGTCATATCCTTTGTAACCCCAGTTGATAGAGAGTTAAATGAGGTAGACATCGAACTTAGAGATGTATTGATTGTAGAGTTTAAGCTATCTTTTAATCTAATAATTTCCGCATTCAAATTTGCTAGTTCATTAGTCTCATCAGCTCTGTTCTCTTTATTTGACTTTATATTTAAATATAAAATAGCCAAGATTGCTCCAAACATTAAAATCAAAATTATTAATAAAATTGTGTCCATGATTCGTAACTTGTATTATAAGGGATTTTTATGGAATTATATCTTATTTTGAAAATTATTTTTGGAATAGGGGTTCTGGTAGCTACTTATGCGATAATAAGAAATTTAGATATCATCAAAATTATTCTCATATACTTTAAAGATAAATTACTTAGAAAGTAATTTAACAAAGTTTTTTAAACCTTTTTTTTTACTGTTTTTCTTTGAAGTGAAAATACAAGCTTGAGATTTTAAAATTTCTCCATCTTTTAAAACTCTAAGATTATTTGCTCTTAAAGTCTCACCACTTGAGCTTATATCTGTGATTAACTCAGCAGAACCAGTAAAAGGGTATGCCTCGGTCGCTCCTAAACTATCAATTATTCTAAATTGTGTTACGCCTTTTGAAAATAAAAAATCTCTGGTTAAATTAGCGTACTTGGTAGCAACTCTTAATCTTTTTTTCTTTTTGTCTCTAAATTCAAATGCAATTTCTTCTAAGTCAGCTATTGTTTGAACATCGATCCAAGGATCCGGTATAGCTACAACTAAATTAGCTTTTCCAAAATTAAGTTTTTTAATAACATTAATTTTGTTTTGAGTATTTATCTCACTTTCTTTTAGTAAATCAAAACCAGAAAAGCCGATATCTAAAGAGCCATCTCCTAATCTTTCAATAATTTCTCTAGCGTGCAAATATAAAATTTTTATGTTTGATTTATTTTCTATTGAACCTATAAGATCTCTTTCTCCTCTCTCTGAAATAAGTTTTAATTTTTTTTTAGTGAAAATCTTTAAAACATCTTTTCTTAACCGTCCCTTACTAGGTATTCCTATATTTATTAAATTTTTCATAATTGATAATTTAAGTTAAGAGCTGCTCCAACTGCTGGTACTTGTTTCTTTGAACCAAGATCAGAAATTAATTTGTCATAACGACCACCATTACAACAATTGATAATTTTCGACTTTGATTTGATGTCTATCTTAAAGACTATGCCAGTATAATATTCTAATTGTCTACCAAAGGCAGTTGAGAAAACCACATTTAATTTAGATATTTTGTTTTTTGAGACAGGAAAATATTTCTGATCAACAAAAAGATTTATTTTATGTTTTTTAAAGAATTTATTTAATTCCTTTGCAGCTTTATTTATTGGACATTTAATTTTCAAAAACTCTTTAATAATTTTTGATGTATTACTTCCCTTACTTGCTCTTCTTGGGTCCTTAATTTTTTTATCAAACCTTTCTAGAATTTCTTTTAATGTTCTGCCTGCAACAATTGATGACTGGTCATCCTTTAACATTTTTAAATATCGTCTTTTATCAACCTCAACAATAGTTGGCTCTACGTCAGAATTTGTCTCTAATCTTTTTAGTAAATCACTGAAATAGTCTTCTCGCCAAAAATGTCTTGTAAGTCTTAATTTCCATCTTTTTGGTATATCTAATTTAGATATTAAAAGATTAAAAATTTCCACATTGCCAATAGTGAGTGTGCCTGTAGAATATTTTAGATCTTTTATTGATTTAACTGATGTATTTATTATTTCTTTATCATCATTTTTTTCATTTTTTGATCCTATAATCTCAAAACCAACTTGATTTCGGATTATAGAGTCCTTTTTATTTTGAGATTTTCTATAAGCCTGTCCGCTATAAAATATTTTTTCTTTACCCTTTAAATTATTTTCTAAATATCTAAGACAAGACGCAATGGTAAGATCGGGTCTCAAACATAATTCATTACCTGTCTGATCTATAAATGAAAAAATAAATTTTCTAAAACTTTCACCAGATCTTTGAACTATATGATTAGTCTCAATAATTGATGGTAATTCAATATATTTAAATCCTTTAGATTGAACTGATCTAAGGATTTTATCAGATAAATTTTTTGATTTCATTTATCAAATTCGATTTTGGAATTGTTTGGCTGTTTTCACCTTTGACACCTCTGAGATTTTTAATAGTTATAGTATTATCTTTAAATTCATTTTCTCCACAAATGACCGCAATTGGTAATTCACGTTTATTTGCTAGTTCTAGCTGCTTTCCTAAATTTTTTTTGGTACTTAAAAATACTTCTGCGTTTATATTATTTTCTCTTAATAAATCGACTATCTCATAATAATTATTCAAAAATTTTTGATCCATTACACAAACCAAAACTGGTTTTTGATCGTCAACTTTAATTTGATCGAGCTGTGTTAATGCAAATAATAATCGATCAACTCCAAAGCTAATTCCCGTCCCAGGAACATCAACCCCTCTAAATCTTGAAATAAGTTTGGCATATGAGCCTCCTGAGCAGATGCTGCCCAACTCAATTTCCTTACCTTTGTTATTGGTGACTTTAAAATTTAAGTTGGTCTCAACAATAAAATCTGAATAATAAGCAAGTCCCCTAACTATAGTAAAATTTGTTTTAACTTGTTTTAAATTTGATCCGTATCCAAGAATTTCAAATACATCTTCTAATTCTTTTATTCCTTCTTGAGATAAGGGGTTTTTTAAAGTTTCTTTTAATTCTTTTAAATTTCTTATTTTTAGAAAACTTAATATTTGTGCTGCTTGATCATCTGATAACTCGGCTCCTTTCGTAATAGCACCACTTTTGTCTTTTCTCTCTTTTTTGAGTAAGTCTTCAACTCCTTTTAAACCGAATCCAGGCTTATCGAGTTTATCTATTGCTCGAATAACTTTAATTTGTTTTTCTTCAGAAATTTTTAATTCATTAATTAAGCCCTGCACTATTTTTCTATTACTTACATTGATGGTAAATTGATCTTTTTTTAATCCACAATCTGATAGTGTACTTGATATTAAATTACAAAGCTCTGCATTTGCTTGGGCTGGATTAACATTTCCAACAATATCAAAGTCTGCTTGCATAAATTCTCTATATCGACCGTTTCCTGCTTTTTCATTTCTAAATACATTTTGAATTTGATATCGCTTAAAGATTGATGGAAGTTCTTGATTATTTTGAGCATAAAATCTTGCAAGCGGGCTTGAAAGATCATAACGAAGAGTTATGTTTTTGTCACCATCTTCAAATGTGAATACATCAGACATAGGGTTAGCCTCATCTTCTGCTAAAAAAGATCCAATATTTTCTGTGACTTCAAACGAAGGAGTTTCAAGAGCTTCTGCTCCAAATTTAATAAAATTGTTCTCAATAGCTTTTAAAAGCTTTTTTTTAAGAAGAATTTTCTTTCCCCACCGATCTTCAAATCCTGAGGGTAACCCAGGAACTAATTTATTTTCTTTATTCATTTTTTGGTACCCGCGCTTGGAATTGAACCAAATCCTAGAGTTCCACAAACTCCCGTACTAACCATTATACTACGCGGGCATTCCCTATTTTTATATTATTTTTGTGTGGATTAAAATTATATTATAAACAAATAGCCTATAGGCTATGGAAACAGACTCTGTGAAAACTGTTTGAAATTACTTTAAATGCAATATTTATAATCATGAAACGTCTTTTAGACAAAAATAAAAATTATGCAACCCTTAAAAGAAAAAAGGACGAATATCTAAATATTAGATAATCCGCCCTTTTAAAATATTATGAAAAAAAAATTAATCTAACTTTTTTAAATTTACCGCTGAAGGTCCTTTTGGACCATCTTCTAGAGTGAATTCTAATTTATCACCTTCATTTAAATATCTCATACCTGCTGCTTTAACCGCAGACGCATGAACGAAAGCATCCTTTTCTTTATCTTCTCTCTCGATAAAACCGAATCCTTTCTTGCCATTAAACCATTTAACAGTTCCTTTTAATGTACTCATCTTATTTACTAGTCCTTTTGTTTTTTATTATTAAGAGAAGTTAATTGGTTTTGAACTAATTTCAAGATTATATTTTTCTCATTGAATTAAGGTGGGACCGATAAGAATCGAACTTATAGCCTAACGCTTTTCAGGCGTTCGTGCAGACCACTTACACCACAGTCCCATAAAATTATCCTCTAAAAATAATCCTCCCTTTCGTCAAATCATAAGAGCTGATTTCTACTGTAACACTATCACCCTGCAAAACTCTAATTCTATTTTTTCTAAGTTTACCAGCTGTATGAGCTGTAACTGTATGACCATTTTCAAGTTGTACTCTAAACATAGCATTAGGCAACAAATCAGTTACTTTGCCTTTGAATTCAAGTAAATCTTGTTTTGACAAATCTATTTTCTCCTAATTCTTTTTTTAACAGATATAGCATGCCCTGTTAAACCCTCATAATTTGCAAGAGTTATAACTGATGGTCCAAGAGTTTCAATACCCTTTTTTGATAGATTTATATAAGAAATTTTTTTCATAAATTCAGAGACATTTAATCCGCTAGAATATTTACTGCTTGTATTAGTTGGTAATACATGATTGCTTCCCGGCACACCATAATCTGTCATTGCCATAACTGCATATTTACCAAAACAAACTGAACCTGCAGATTTAATTTTTGGAATTAGAGATTTATAGTTTTTAACATTTAATTCACAGTGTTCAGGCCCAACCTTATTAATTATTTCTAAAATTTTTTTATCTGATTTCACATACATTAAAATTCCATTATTTTTTAAACTTTTTGCAGCAATTGAAGATCTTGGAATTTTTTTGAGTTGTTTATATATTTCTCTTGCTGTTTGTTGTAAAATATTTTTATCTTTTGAAATTAGAATGCATTGAGCAAGAATATCATGTTCCGCCTGGCCTATGAGATCGCTTGCTAACCACTCTGGATTAGATGATTGATCAGAAACAACGAGGACTTCCGAGGGTCCAGCAGACATAGACTCAATTCCAACATCTCCAAAAACTTCTTTTTTTGCTGCTGCAACAAATGCATTACCAGGTCCAACTATTTTGTTCACTGGTTTAATCTTTTTTGTTCCATAAGCAGCTGCTGCAATAGCAGATGGACCCCCAATAGAATAAATTTCTTTTATCTTACATCTCTTTGCAGCATATAGAACTGCTGGGTTTTGTTTGCCCTTATAACCAGGATTAATCATGACTATTCTTTTCACTCCAGCAACAATAGCTGGGACTGCTGTCATTAGGACACTTGATGGATAAGACGCAGATGAGCCAGGTACATAAATGGCTATAGATTCAAGTGGCAAATATTTATAATCAATCTTATTTTTATATTTATCAATATAAGAAATATTCCTAAATTTTTGAAGAGAATGAAATTTATAAATTCGTTGATATGCATCATCTATAGCACTTTTAACTTTTCGGTCTAATAATTTAATTGATTTGTTAATTAATTTTATTGTGGGAACTATTACACTATTTTTATTAAATTTTTTCTCATACTTTAGTAGAGCTTTATCACCATTCTTTTTTACATCTTGAATAATTCTTGAAACAGAAACAGTATTTGAATTTAGTTTTTTTTTTCTTTGGATAAGAATTCTTTCCAATACTTTATCAAAATTTTTTTTTTCACTACTTAATATAATCATTATTTTACTTCATTCTGATCCTCTAATCTTACTTCAATTGCCTCCATAGTTAAAACGATGAGTGCATTATTAGAAAAAATCAAATTTATTTCAAAATTATCTTTATTTTTCAAATAGTCTATACCTATTAATTCCAAAACTACGTCCGGATTTGCTTGATTTATATTCTTAGATTTTACTTTATCAACAAAGTCAAAACGACAAATACTGTTTATTCTCTTGCTCTCTTGATCAGCTTCTACTTTGTTTCTTTCCATTGATAACAAAAAAACTTTATTTGATGCCAAATATTTTATGTTTTCAACCTTCACCTTTGCACCCGCAGTGCAGACAGATATCATTTGCAAACCCTCTTGATCACTAGCAATTATCTTAGCTAAATATTTGTTCACTATTTTATTCTTTTAATTTTAACTCCAATTTTTTTTAATTTATTTTCAATTTTTTCATACCCTCTATCTAAATGATAAATCCTGTTAATATGTGATTTTCCATTAGAAACTATTGCTGCTAAAACTAAAGCAACAGATGCTCTTAGATCACTTGACATTACCTCAGCACCAATAAATTTAGTATTTCCCTCAATTTTAGCAGTATTATTTTTAATATTTATCTTAGCTCCAAGCCTTTGTAGTTCTGCAACATGCATGAATCTATTTTCAAAAATATTTTCGGTTATTGAGCTCTTTCCAGCTGCTTTACACATTAAAACCATAAGTTGGGCCTGCATATCTGTTGCTACGCCAGGCCATTCTTTTGTCTTAATATGTTTAATTGGTTTTATTTTTTTTGGTCCTTTAATTAAAATTTTTTTTTCATAGGTTTTAATTATAGCTCCTGTTCTCTTTAACAAATCTAGCTCAGTCTTGATAACATCAGGTCTTAAATTTTTTACTTCTAAATTACCATTAGCAAGAGTTGCTGCTACACAAAATGTGCCTGCCTCTATTCTATCTGCCATTACCTCGTATTCGGTTGAATTTAAAGAATTAACTCCATTAATTAAACATGTTCTTCCCGACCATTTAATTTTTGCACCTGCAGAATTTAAAAATTTTGTAAGATCTTTTATCTCAGGTTCAATAGCACAATTTTTAAGAGTCGTTTTTCCTTTTGCAAGAGTCGCTGCAATTATTAAATTCTCCGTAGCTCCAACACTGATATTAGGAAATTTGATATTTGCCCCTTTAAGTCTACCTTTTGATTTTGCTAAAATATAGCCATCTCTTAATTCATATTTCATTCCAAGTTTTTTTAATGCAGCTAAATGATAATTAATTGGCCTTGCACCAATCAAACATCCTCCAGGTAAAGATGTTTTTGATTTAAAATACTTTGAAATTAGTGGTCCTAAAACCAAAATAGAACCTCTCATAGTTTTAACCATAGAATAGCTAGCAAAAGTTTTCATTTTTTTTTTATTAAAAATTTTTGCTGTTCTTTTATCTTTAGATAAAATTATTTTAGAGCCAAGAGACTTTAATAAATTTAACATTGTGTTTATATCTTTAACTCTTGGTAAATTTTTAATAATTACGGTTTGATCAAATAACAATGTTGCAGCCAAAATAGGTAGAGATGCGTTTTTTGAACCTGAAATCGTTACATTTCCTTTAATTTTGCAAGGACCATTGATCAGAAATTTATCCATAAATTACTTTTTGATCTTAGCAACTTGAATAGTTGTTTGGCCCTGATATTTACCGTTCTTTGATTTATAAGTTGTTTCTGGTTGGGTATCGGATTTAAAAAATAAAAATTGCGCTATGCCCTCATTTGAATAAACTTTTGCTGGATTTGGAGTAGTGTTGCTTAATTCTATAACGATATTTCCTTCAAATTCATTTTCAATTGGTGTTACATTACAAATAATTCCTGTTCTTGCGTAAGTACTTTTGCCAACACAAATACATAATACGTCTTTTGGAATTCTAAAATATTCAACAGTTTTTGCCAGTACAAAAGAATTTGGTGGTATAATACAAAAATCACCTTTCCGATCTATAAAATTTTCATCTGAGAAATTCTTTGGATCTACCAAAGTGCTATTAATATTAGTAAAGATTCTGTACTCATTTGAAATTCTTACATCGTATCCCATACTGCTTAATCCATAAGATATTTTACCTTCAGAAACTTGATGATCTAAGAATGGTTCAATCATATTGTGTTCTTTACACATTTTTTTTATCCAAGAGTCCGGCTGAATAGACATTATTTATTTTTTTTTATTTTTTTTTGAAATATTTTTCGTTTCCTTAAATTCTTTCGTAAAGCTAGAGATTCTTTATCCTTCCTTAACTTTATTTTTTTATTCATTCTTTATTTGGATTGGTAAGAAAATCTAAAGTTATAGGTTTAGATGCATCCAAAGTTTTCGATTTAGCTTCATCCTTTTTTTGTCCATCTTTAGCTAATCGTTTTGCTTTTTTCTCAGCAAGCTTTTTCTCTCGCTTTGCCTGTTTTTCCATTAACTTTGCGCTTCGTGTAGATTTATAATCGTAGTGAATACCCATAAAAATTCCTTAATAAGATATAAATCATATTAATCAAAAAATTAAGGCAATAATTTGTAAAAAATGCATTATTATTCATAAAATACAATTTGTGATATTTGCTCCTATAGTAAAATGGTATTACGATTCCATGGTAAGGAATAATTCCCTGGTCAGTACAGGGTGGGAGCACCACATTAGTTTTTATAAAAAATTTTTCTAAAAAAAATTGTGGTTGTCAATAAGGCAAAGAATGCGATTAAAGGGATGTAAATTGAGGGCGAGGTTATTAAGTCGATCATACTTGGTGCCTTTAAGTTTTGATCAATTATTTTCTCCAGTCCACTTCCAATAGAAATTACCAAAAATAATGAGGGCATCATACCAATTAAGGTTGCCCAAAAATAATTGTATATTTTAACATCAAACATACAAGGTAGAACATTTTGAATTTGAAATGGAATACCACCAACAAATCTATAGACAACTAAATAAATAAATTCAGATTTTTTGAATTTTTCCTCGAGGTTTTTAAATCGATTTAAAAATTTTTTTCTCACAATATCTTTTAAAAAATAATTAGAAAAAATATAAAGACAAGTTGCCCCCAAAGTCATTCCAATAGCTGCAAACAATAAACCAAACCATTTACCAAAAATAAATCCAGCAATTAATGCTAATGGTGTTCCAAATCCTGCTGCAAAAACCCAGAAAGTTGCAAAAATTATGAAAATAAAACCTAATAGAAACAAATTTGTTTGTTTTAATTTATAGAAATAATCTCTATTATTCTTGATGAACTCGTAACTTGTTACTTCTTGTAGTGAAAATTTTGAAAAAAGAAAATACAAAAATAAACTAACTACAAATATATAAAATACACCAATAAATAATTTAATTTTTTTTGTTTTTTCCATTGAATTAGATGTTAATAATAAAATCTTCTATTTGCTATTTATATATTTAATCTCTATAAAGAGCGAAATTTAATATAATAATTTACACTTTATATGAAAAGAACATATCAACCATCTAAAATTAAAAGAGCAAGAAAACATGGGTTTAGATCAAAAATGAAAACCAAGGGTGGTAAAAAACTTCTGGCAAGAAGAAGGGCTAGAGGAAGAAAATCATTAACTGTGTCAGGTTAATCTGATGAAAAGCAACATACTTGCTCTTTCAAAAAATGAAGAATTTAAAAAGTTATTAAAAGATAAAAAAAAATCTAACAAATATGTAACAATTTTTTTTGGGCATTTAGAGAACAAAAGTATTAAAAAATTGAATATTTCATTTGTTGCTAAGAAAAAAATAGGAAATGCTGTGAGAAGAAATAAAATTAAAAGACAACTGAGAAAAATTATGAATGATGCGATTAAAGAAATTTCAATTAATTTAAGATATTCATATGTTGTTATTGCTAAGTCAGCTATGCTAAATAGTGAATTTAAAAATATAAAAGAAACTTTAATCCAAGAATTCAAAGAAATAAAATAATGAATTTTTTTACAATATTGATGATTAAAATAATAAAAGTTTATAAATTTTTAATAAGTCCACTTTTTGGAAATTCTTGTAGATTTTTACCAACTTGCTCTGAGTATTCTATTGATGCTTTGAAAACTCATGGTTTTTTTAAAGGTTTAATTTTAAGCTTAAAAAGAATCTTGTCTTGCAATCCTTGGGGAAGTAGTGGATTTGATCCAGTAAAAAAAGAAAGTAAAATTAAAAAATAATGGACTCAAAAAATGTTATAGCAGCTATTGCACTATCATCTGCGGTAATAGTCTTATATTCACTTTTTTTTATACCGGAACAAAAAACGATAAATAAAGATTTAGTTGAAAAAAATAAGATTGAGCAAAGCACTGACGCTCCTAAAATTGATCAAAAAGAAACGCTAGTCACTATTTCACGAGATGAGGCATTACAATTGAATGATAGGATAAAATTTGAAAATACTAATATTATTGGTTCTATATCTCTTAAAGGAGCATCAATAGATGATTTAACTTTTAAAAATTATAGAATTGAACTAAATGATGAAACAAAAGTCACTTTATTAGGACCCAGAAATATTGATGAAGGTTACTTAGTAGAAAGTGGATTTGTGACTACTGATAAGAATCTTGATGTTCCTAATGCAGATACCGTTTGGAAAGTAGTTGGTAATGATAAATTAACAAACAAAAATCCTATAAAACTCACCTGGTCAAACAATCAAGGGATAACATTTGAAAAAGAAATATTTTTAGATGATAAATATTTATTTTCTATAAAACAAAGAGTAATAAACACAACAAATAAAAAATATGATTTTTTTTCATACGGTCAAATTATTAGAAATCAAATACCAGATATAACTGATTTCTACATTCTTCATGAAGGTTTGATTGCTACTCTTGATGATGAACTTATAGAAGAAGATTATGATGATATACAAGATAAGAAATTCACTAGAGTTGCTCAAAAAGGTTGGTTGGGAATTGGAGACAAATACTGGATAACGTCATTGATACCACCAAAAAATAAAGAATTTAAAACAACTTTTGATTATAAGAACAAATTTAGAGCAAATTTTATTGCGACTGAACCTTTGGCTTTAAATGAAAATAGTTCAATCGAAGAAGAACTACAAATTATTGTTGCTGCAAAAAGAGTGGATGTTATTGATGGTTACGCTGAAACACTTAATATTGATAAATTTGATTTAGTTATTGATTGGGGTTTTTTATACTTCATAACTAAGCCACTTTTTTTTGGTATAGATTATTTTTTTAAACTGTTAGGTAATTATGGTTTAGCAATCATAGCTGTCACGATTTGTATTAGATTAGTTTTTTTTCCTTTAGCTAATTTTTCATTTAGAAGTATGGCTAAAATGAAGGCTCTTCAACCAGAGATGGTCAGACTTAAAGAACTACATAAAAATGACAAACTAAAGCTGCAACAAGAAATGATGGCTTTATATAAAAAGGAAAAGGTAAATCCTATGTCTGGATGTTTACCAATACTTATTCAGATACCTGTTTTCTTTGCGTTATATAAAGTTTTATTTGTAACAATTGAAATGAGACAAATGCCATTTTTTGGTTGGATTCAAGACTTGAGCGAGAGAGACCCAACAAGTATATTTAATTTATTTGGTTTATTACCCTATGACGTTCCCTCTTTTTTAGTTATTGGAGCCTGGCCTGTTGCAATGGGCGTATCAATGTGGATACAACAAAAACTTAATCCGGCACCCACTGATGCTATGCAGGCAAAAATTTTTGCTTTCTTTCCTTTATTCTTGACAGTCATACTTGCACCTTTTCCAAGTGGTTTAGTGATCTATTGGACGGTCAACAATATACTTACTATGCTTCAACAAGTTTTTATTATGAAAAGAACAACTGTTAAAACGACAATATAATTTTAAAGTAAACAGATAAATGGATTTAAAAAAAATTCTTCCAGAAAATGGACCTCCAATAAATGAAGTTTTAAAATATATTAAAAAATACAGAAATGATTTATTAGTTATTAAGTACGGTGGAAATGTTTTTATTGATAGAAATATTTTTAATAATTTTATTTACGATATTAGCATATTAAATAAATTAGGTATATCAATAGTCATTGTACATGGTGGTGGACCAAGAATAAAAAAGGAATTGGATAAATCTAATATTCAATCAAAATTTATTAGAGGGTTAAGAGTAACTGACGAAAAGATTATTGGCATTGTCGAAAAAGTATTAATTGATTTTAATATAGATATTGTAAAGTCGTTAAAGCAAAATGGTTCTGAAGCCATT
The DNA here is from genome assembly GCA_902623735.1 of uncultured Pelagibacteraceae bacterium. Taxonomy (GTDB): domain Bacteria; phylum Pseudomonadota; class Alphaproteobacteria; order Pelagibacterales; family Pelagibacteraceae; genus Pelagibacter. The sequence continues at coordinate 73,557 of CACNUU010000001.1, forward strand.
TCAATGCACACAAAAGAAAATAATATTATAAAGATTATACCTGAAAAAGAAGATCTTGGCTTTGTTGGAATACCAGATGAAATAGATAGTGACAAAATAAAAGATATAATTAACCAAAATAAGATACCTATTATTTCCCCTTTAGGCTTAGGAGAAAATAATCAGGTATATAACATAAATGGAGATACTGCTGCTGGGGCCATAGCAAAATCATTAAAGTCTAGAAGATTACTTTTAATGACAAACGTAGAGGGTGTTTTAAATAAAGAAAAAAAACTGATAGAAGAAATTTCCTCATCTGAAATTTTAGAAATGATAAAAAGTGAAACTATTACGGAGGGAATGATACCTAAAATAAATACTTGTTTGGATGCTGTTAAAAATGGTGTTACCGCAGTTGGAATTATCGATGGAAGGAAAAAACACTCAATTTTATTTGAAATCTTTTCAGACAAAGGTTCTGGTACATTAATTAGAAAATGAATTTAAAAGAAAAAAAATATCTTTTATTAGATCTTGATGGAGTATGTTATGGAAAACATAATAACTATTCTTTAGAAAAAGTGTTTGGTCAAGTTTCAAAGAGAATGACTAAATTTATATCAGAAAAACTAAAAATTGATATGAATGCAGCAAAAAAACTTCAAACAAATTATTTTTATAAATATAATACGAGTTTAAACGGCCTCATGATACATCATGATATACCACCACAAGAGTTTTTAAAATACGTTCATACAATCGATCTCTCTTTTATGAAAGAGGATAAAATTATGAGGAGAGAACTTGAAGAGTTGGATATGGAAAAATTTATATTCACTAACGGAAGTGCTGACCACGCAAAAAATATTTTAACACACCTCGGGGTTTACGACTTATTTGGAAGAGAAAAAATATTTGATATACAAGATGCAGGATATATACCGAAACCTGAGGCAAAAACCTTTGATTTAATGGTAAAAAAATTTGGTATTGTTCCTAAGGAGACTATTTATATAGAAGATATAGCAAAAAATTTAAGTATTGGATATGAAAGAGGTTGTACAACTGTTTGGTTAATTAATGATGAACATTTTGGAAAGATGGATGCTGATAAAGATTTTATTTCACATAAAATTGAAAATCTATCTTTATTTCTGAAAGAAATAAGGTTATTAAAAAACCAATAAATTATGTCTATAGAAAAAATTATAAATGATGCCTGGGAAAACAAAGATCAAGTAAATCCTAATTCGGATCAGTCTTTAAAAGACGCAGTGAATCAAGTAATAGAAGACTTAGATAACGGCAAATCGAGAGTTGCTGAAAAAATAAATGGAGAATGGGTAACTCATCAGCACCTAAAGAAAGCAATTATGCTTAGTTTTAGAATTTACCCGATGGAAAATTTAAATGGACCTTACTCCAGTTGGTATGATAAGGCACATTTATTAAAAGGAAAAACAGCCGGCTGGACAAAAGAAGATCATGAGAGAGCAGGTTTTAGGATGGTTCCAAACTCACCTGTTAGAAAAGGATCATTCGTGGGAAAAGATGCAGTTCTTATGCCATGTTATGTAAACATTGGTTCTTATATTGGGGCTAAAACGATGATGGACACATTTAGTCGTGCTGGTAGTTGTTGCCAGATTGGGGAGAATTGCCATATATCAGCTGGTTCAGGAATTGGGGGTGTCTTGGAACCTGCTCAAGCACTACCTACTATCATCGAGGATAATGTTTTTGTTGGAGCTATGTCTGAAGTAGTTGAGGGTGTAATTGTCGAAGAGGGAAGTGTTCTTTCAATGGGATGTTATATAGGCCAAAGTACTAAAATCATAAACAGATCAAATGGTGAAATTATAAAAGGTCGTGTGCCTGCTTATTCAGTTGTTGTGCCAGGTACACATAAAGATCTTTATGCTGTTCATATAATTAAAACCGTTGACTCTAAAACTAGGTCAAAGACATCAATTAACGATCTTTTAAGAGATTAGTCATGCAAAAATTGAATGAATTACAATTAGCTAAAGAGCTAATAAGATTTCCTTCGATCACACCAATTGATGCGGGAGTAATGAAATTTTTAGAAAAAAAATTAAAAAAAATCGGCTTTAAAACAAAAATATTAGAATTTAAAGAAAAAGGATTTCATCCAGTAAAAAACTTATATGCAAGATTAGGAACAAAAACTCCAAACTTTATGTTTGCGGGGCATCTTGATATTGTTCCGCCAGGGAATATTAACGACTGGACTGTAAATCCGTTTAAACCATCTGTAAAAAATGGGCATTTAATTGGAAGAGGCGCAAATGATATGAAAAGTTCAGTCGCAGCTTTTGTATCTGCTGTAAATATTTTTTTATCAAAAAATAAAAAATTTGATGGATCAATAAGTTTGTTAATTACAGGTGATGAAGAGGGTGATGCAATTAATGGTACAAGAAAAGTTGTAGAATACTTAAAAAAAAGAAAAGAAAAAATTAATTTTTGCTTAGTTGGTGAACCTACAAATCCAAATAAATTGGGTGAGATGATTAAAATTGGCCGAAGAGGTAGTTTGACTGGCAACTTGACTATATTCGGTCAACAAGGCCACGTTGCCTATCCTCAAAGAGCTAATAATCCATCAACTATTATTGTAAAGATTTTAAAAGAAATTAAAGATATAAATTTTGATAGAGGCACTAAAAATTTCCAGCCAACAAACTTAGAGGTTACAAAAATAAATATTAATAATACTGCTGATAATGTTATACCTAAATTAGCCGAAGCTACTTTTAATATTAGATTCAATAATAAACATTCTTCAAATTCTCTTAAAAAAAGGCTTAATAAAATTTTTAATAAAATTACTAAAAAAAATAAATCATCTTTTAAAATTAATTATAGAGTTTCAGGTGAGGCTTTCTTAACCAAACCAAATAAAACAACATTTATGGTACAGAATATAATAAAAAAAATTACTAAAATAAAACCAAAGTTATCAACAACAGGTGGAACTTCAGATTTGCGTTTTATAAAAGATATTTCACCTGGTTTAGAATTTGGTTTAGTTGGAAAAACTATGCATAAGGTTGATGAAGCTGTATCTTTGAAGGATTTAAAAAATCTAAAAAAAATTTATCTAAATATTTTAGAAAACTATTTTAAATGAAAACTGCAATAGTTAATTCCGACTCCTATGAAAAACATGTTACTGGAGATGGCCACCCTGAACAACCTAAAAGAGTAATAGCAATTAAAGAAAGATTGAAGAAAAGAAAAGATCTAATTTGGGAAAAACCAAGTGAAGTGCCTGAGGATATTTTGGCTATGACTCATTCACAAAAATATATAGATAATTTAAAAAATTCCTTTCCACAAAAAGGGCTTAAATTTTTAGATGGAGATACAGTTATATCACCAGAGAGTAAAAAAGCAGTTTTTGATGCTGCAGGTTCCACGATAAGAGCAATAGATGGAATAGAGAATAAACAGTTTCAAAACGCTTTTTGTTTGGCTAGACCACCAGGACACCATGCTGAGAAAAATAAAGCCATGGGATTTTGTTGCATATCAAATGCTGGGGTTGCTACAAATTATTTAATCAATAGATATAAGTATAAAAGGATTGCATGTGTAGATTTTGATGTTCACTGGGGTAATGGCAATTATGATGTTATGCGAGATAACAAAAAAGCATTATATATCTCAACCCATCAATACCCTTTTTATCCAGGGGGAGGGACAGAAAAGGATAAAGGAGATTTTAATAACTCTTTAAATATACCCTTGCCTGCTGGCACCAACTCAGAACAATATTTTAACGCTTTTGACAAGGTTTTAGAAAGACTAGTTGATTATAAACCTGACTTTCTTATATTTTCAGCAGGCTTTGATGCACACAAAGACGATCCATTGGCTCAATTTCAACTAAGCTCTAAAGATTTCTATGAGATTACAAAAAGAACTTTATCAGCCACAAATAATTTTACTGGAGGTAAAGTTATTTCTATACTTGAGGGTGGTTATGATTTAAATGCTTTAAGTGAAAGTGCAAATGAACATGTAAATGCACTCGTTGAGTTCAGTTGATTTTTTTTTATTTAATTGTAAGTCGTACTAATGAAATTATATATAATAAAAAAATCTAAAATTGATAATAAGGGGCGTGGTCTTTATGCTGCACGTGATATTAAAAAAGGAACAAAAATAATAAATTATATTGGTAAAATTATTACAAATAAACAAGTAGATAATTCAAATAAGTTTGATAATAAAAAACCTATTTACTTATTTACATTAAATAAAAAGTACACGTTAGATGGAGATTTTTCTTGGAATATTGCTGGACTTGTAAATCACAGCTGCAATAATAACTGCAATTATGATGGAAAAGGATTGAAGGTATGGATTACCTCAATTAGAGACATTAAAAAAGGTGAAGAATTTACTTGTGATTATGGATTTGGTTATGATCGAGATTATAAACAATTTCCTTGTAAATGTGGATCAAAAAATTGTTGTGGTTATATTGTAAGAGAAGAGTCTAGATGGCGAATAAATAAAAAGTTTTCAATGAGTAATAAAAAAAAATTAATAAACAACTCTTACTAGATAAAGTCCTTCTGGTGGAGCAGGCGGCGCACATAAAATTCTTTTTTTTTTATTCATTACAAAAATAAATTTTTTTAAGCTCCATTTTTTTTCACCAACATATTTTAAGCAACCAACCATTGACCTGACTTGCTGCTGTAAAAAAGATTGTGATTGAAACTCTATTTCTATTTTGTTTTTTCTCATTTTTATTTTTACAGATTTCATAGTTTTGATTGGACTTTTAGCCCTACAACTATTTTTTCTAAAAGTAGAAAAATCCTTGGTACCAACTAATTTTTTTGCTGCATTTTTCATACTTTCTAGGTCAAGTTTTTTAATAACATGCCAGGCTCTTTTTTGATCAAGAACAGGAACACTCAAACGATTTATTATTATATATTTGTAGATTCTCATTTTTGCAGAAAATCTTGAGTGAAAATTCTGATTTTTTTTCTTTATCTTTAAAACAGTAACCAAATCTTTATTCAAAAAGTAATTAATAGATGATAAAAATTTATCAAAATTTTTAATTTTTTTTTGACATTCAAAATGAGCAGATTGCTCTATAGCATGAACACCTTTGTCAGTTCTGCCAGATCCAAACAAAACAATTTTTTCTTTCAATATTTTAGAAATTTTTTCTTGAATAAGTCCTTGTATAGTTTTACCTTTTTTTTGAATTTGCCATCCTCTAAAGCTAGTTCCAACATATTCAATTAATATTTGATACTTAAACATTGAGTAATGATGAGCCTTTTTTAATTTGCGATCCAAGCATGAATTCACCTATTTTTTGAACTCTTTTTCCCTCCCTTTGAATTTCTAGAATTTTTATAGATTTATTATTTGCGCAGGCAACCTCTAAATCATTTGATACTACTTCACCATTCACACCTATACCTTTACCAATTTCAGCTTTTAAAATTTTATATCTTTGACCATTAAAATTAAAAAAAGCGCCCGGGGAAGGGTACAAACCGTTGATTTTTCCGATAATTTTTAACGCATCCTCATTCCAGTCAATGAGCCCCTCGCTTTTCATAATTTTTTTTGCGTATGTTGCTTTTGAATGATCCTGATTTATGAAACTTGATTTTCCATCAAGAATATCATCTACATTATCCAAAATTTTTTCTGCAGCTAATAGAGATAGTTTTTCTGATACTTCATATGCATTGAGATTTTGATCCAGGTTAATTTTATATTTATTGCTTATAGGCCCACTATCTAGCTCTTCATTAATTTTCATTATTGTAATGCCAGTCTCTTTATCTAGACTCATAATTGATCTTTGTATTGGTGCTGCACCTCTCCATTTTGGTAAAAGAGAAGCATGAATGTTAATAAAACCTTTTTTTGTTAAAGTTAAAAATTCCTTTGGTATTATCTGTCCATAGGCAACAACAATTGCAAGATCTGCATTTATTCTTTTTAAAAATTCGTATTCCTCATCGTTATCTTTTAAACTCTGAGGAGCTCTGAAATCTATGTTTAAAGTTTCAGAGATACCTTGGACTGGAGATTTGTTAATCTTTTGCCCTCGATGAGATTTTTGCGGGGGCTGTGTGTATACCAAATTAATTGGAAACCCATTTTGATATAAAGATTTTAAAATCGGTACAGCAAACATGGGTGTGCCCATAAAAATAATCTTTTTAGCCATGCTTAAACTACAATTCTTTCAGGATTTTTTTTTATTTTTGAAATTTTTTTAATAATAAAATCTCTTTTTAATTTTGATAAATTATCTATAATTAATTTACCATCTAAATGATTAATCTCATGTTGTAAACAAGTTGATAAAAGACCATCACATTTTAATATTTTTTTTTTTCCTTCAATATTAATATATTCTACTTCACAAAGACTCGGCCTTTCGATTTCAATAAAAGTATCTGGTATTGATAAACATCCCTCTTCATATACAGACATTTCATCACTGACACTTCTTATGACAGGGTTAATAAAGCTTAAGGGATTTTTTTTTTCATCTTTTGAAGAAACATCTATTACTAAAATTCTTTTAAGAATTCCTACTTGAACTGCAGCTAATCCAATGCCTTTTGAGGCATACATTGTTTCAAGTAAATCATTAATAAGTTTTTTTTCATCTACACCGATATTTTCAATAGGTTCAGAAATTTTTTTTAACATTTCATCAGGTACTGTGATAATGTTTTTTATACTCATCAAATTAATAGATAAACTAATTTTTAAACTTTTAAAGGGAGAACTTTCAGTAATATATTATTTCTTATACGATTAATATTTAATTGATTTAAGGTACTTATAATAAAATATAATGTATCATCATCAATTCTTTCAAGATTATCTTGCCCTATTACCTCAACAATTCTTAATAAAGCCAAACCCTTCTCATTATTATTAATCATAACCTGTATATCAGTAGGAATTTCATTTTGATCTATAGTGTATAATTCATCATATTTTTTTGGAATTTTTATACCATCAGATCTTAATGACTCAATTAAGATTATATCTTTTTTAGAAAAAAAATATTTTTTATTTTTCTTTATTTTTTTTAAATAATTAACTAAGTCTTTTTCAATTTTTGATTTTGAAAAATCGCCATTAAAATAGTTTATTAATTTAGATTGATGCATTACGTCATTGTTAAATTTTATAGTTTTTTTTGAACCACTTTTAATTTCAATATTAGTATAGTAAAAGCTGGTTAAATTCGCAGGTATTTCTGTTGGATTTATATCCTTCAAAAAATTTTTTAATTCTACATCAAATGCATCATTTAAATTATCTTTAGTAAATAATTCTTTTAAAATTTTTAATAACTTTAATTTTTTAACTTGTTCAGACTCCAATAGTATTTTTTGATAAATTAAGGCTCTAGCTTCAATTTTTGGTAGATTTTTATAAATGTTCTGAGCATTGAGAAGTTGATTTATATTGAATTGAAACCTTTTATATAATTCTAAAAGATCTTTTTCTGGATAATTCTTGTTGTTAACCGCTTTTTCTAAGACTGAGATTTTATCAATTTCCGAACTATCAATCTCTTTAAGTGAAGACAGTAAATTTGCAGACGATAAATACTGCCATATAATTTTTTTTGTTTTATCGTCAGGTTCAAAAATAAAGTTTGGATTTGTGATATGGGCTAAATGAAAATCTAAAATAGATTTTTCAGAAACATTTTCATCTATTTTATTTTCAAAACCTATCAAAAGAGCAATTTTTTTTTCAAAATATTCATCTTTAAAACCAGTTTCTTTTTTTAAATCCAAAATAAGTTGAGCTTCCTCATTTTTATTTTTAGTAATTAAACAATAAATATTAAACTTCGAGAGATAGTTATCCTTTATAGCTTCTTGATTTTTTGAAAAAATTTCACATGCCTTTTCGACGTTAGCTTCTGCCAAGTGGAAATTTACTAAATGTTTTGTTAGTCCAGGATGAATATTAAACGCCTGATTTTGAATTAAGTATTCTTCTAATAATTTAAAATCTGAATTTCTAATTAACCAATCAGCTCTAAATTTCATAAATTCTTTTTCAGATATATTTTTTGAAGGAACATGTGCATTAACAAGTATAGATATATTCATAATGTCACTTGCATCTTTAGAAAGCTTAATATTATTCAATTTTGAGAAAATATTTCTAAGTTGGTCTCCATTTGAATTTGTCCACATATTAATATCAAGCCCAAAGTTTTGTGGGTCGTAGAGGCCGATAATTTTAATCTTTTTTTTGTCTAAATTTTCCTCTAATTTTATTGTATCTATGTCTTTTTGAGATTGCATTTCATATATACTTAAATTACTTGTGCTTTCAGGTTTCTCACTAATTTGATTTGTATTTGAATTCTCCCCTAAATTTTCTATCTTTTGCTCTTTATCAACATTCCATATATCGACTGGTTTATCCTCTGCATTCAAATTTGAATAAATTGCTAGTAGAAAGATAATTGATAAATATTTTTTATTTAACAATTTTAAAATTTTCATTGGGTATAGTTTTTTCTATTATCTTTTTCGGCGCAGGAAAATCAATCTTGTTTAGCAAAAAAACAGCTGCAAGAATAATTATAACAGCTAAAGTAATTTTAAAAAGTAACCCAATAAATCTTTCTCGCGAACTTGTTTTTTTTATAAATTGCATATAACTTTAGTTAATTTCAAATTAAGACATTATTGTGTTTTTTCAATATAGAATTTTATGAAATCAAAAGAAAATATAGTTTTTTTGGGCATGATGGGATCTGGCAAGACCTCGATTGGTCTATTAGTTTCAAAAAAACTTAAATTACAATTTTTTGATATTGATAAATGTATCGAGGAACAACAAAAAATGAAAATATTAGATATCTTTAAAGAGAAAGGTGAGCTTTTTTTCAGAACCCTAGAGGAAAAAATTACTATTGATATTTTACAGAAAAAAAGAATTGTCGTGGCTCTAGGCGGTGGTGCTTTTTTAAACAAGAATATAAGGAATGAGGTTTTAAACAATCATTTTTCATTTTGGTTAAAATGGGATAATAAGATTTTAATTGATAGAATCATTAATAGCCCCCAAAGACCAATTGCGTATAATGCTTCTTATGAAGAATTGGACAAATTAATAAAAAATAGATCAAGTTCTTATTCTTTAGCTGATAAAAAAGTGAACTGTAACAATTTAACAAAAACCCAGATAGTAAGTAAAATTATGAAACTTTATGAAAACAAAAAAAATAATAATTAAAACATCAAATCAAAGATATCCTATCTACATTGGTAAAAATATTATTGATAAATTATCATCAATTCTTAATCAAAATTTTATCAAATTTGAGAAATGTTTAATGATAATTGATAAAAATATTCCAAGTAAAATGATATCAAAAATAAAAAATTCTTTTATGAATAAACAAGTTTATATTTTCATGTTCCGTGCTAATGAAAAAAACAAAAGTCAAAAAATAATAAATCAAATATTAAAAATATTGCTAGACAAGAATTTTTCAAGGGAAGATTGTTTAATGACTATTGGAGGTGGGATAACAGGAGATGTGGGAGGTTTTGCTGCAAGTTTATTTAAGAGAGGTTTAAAATTTGTAAATATTCCAACGACGCTTCTGGCACAAGTTGACTCCTCCATAGGTGGTAAAACAGGTGTAAATACTAAACATGGGAAAAATTTAATTGGGAGTTTTTATCAGCCAAAGTTAGTAGTCAGTGATCTTGAATTTTTAGATTCTCTAAAAAAAAGAGAAATGATTTGTGGATATGGTGAAATTTTAAAACATTCTCTCATATCAAATAAAATTTTTTTTTACTTTTTAAGTAAAAATTTAAAAAATATTTTAAAAAATGAGTCTAAGTATATTCAAAAAGCAGTTTATGAAAGTTGTTTAATAAAGAAAAAAGTTGTTGAAGAGGATGAAAAGGAAAAAAATATTAGAAAAGTTCTAAATCTCGGTCATACATTCGCACATGCGTATGAAGCTTCACTAAAATATTCAAACAAATTAAATCATGGAGAAGCAGTTCTGTTAGGAATTTATACTGCAGTAAAATTTAGTTTTGCAATTAAATTATTAAACCACAAAGAGTTTATTTTAATATCAAATCATATTGAAAAATCTGGATTACCTTTTAATATAAATCATTATTTTTCTACAAAAAATATTGATAAAATCTTATCATTTATGCAAAAAGATAAAAAAAATAATTCTAGCAAAATTAATTTGATACTCTTAAAAAAAATTGGTCATCCAATTATAACCAAAGTTTATACGAAAAGAGCTATCAAAAACTTTCTTAAAAAAAAGTTATTTAATTAATATTTGCAATGAATGAATAAACATTTTTAATTCGGTATCCAAAATTTTATAAATTTTTTTTGTTCTTTCAATTCTGTTCATCTTTAACAATTCTGTAGAATTAATTGTAATCTTAATATGAAATTTATCCTTTGTGTTTCCCTTATGATTTTTGTGCAAAAATGACTTGTCCTCAACTATAACCTTTTCAAGATTAATTTGACTTCCTAATTTTTTTTTTATAATTGAAATTAATTCGTTAATATTCATAAATATAATTTATAATATACCATGAAAATTATTTGTGACTGGAATAATTGTAACAAAATAGGTGAATATAAAGCACCTGTTGAAAAGGATAATAGTAAAAAATTTAGAATGTTGTGTTTAGAGCATGTAAAAGAATTTAATAAAAATTGGAATTATTTTTCCGGAATGAATGATGATCAAGTAATTAATTTTCTTAAATCAGACTTAACCTGGCACAAACCAACACAGAGCTTTAGTTCTTCAGATAATTTTTTTAAGGTGTTATGGAATAATACTTTAAAAGATGAATTTGATAAAAATAAATTTAATAGTAACTTTAATCACATGCGTCAATTTAAATTTGACCACAAGGATATCAAAGCCTTTGGTATTCTTGGAGTTTCAGTAGGTCTTAAATGGCAAAAAATTCAAGAAAAATTCAAAATCCTTGTCAAAAAATTTCACCCTGATATGAATTCTGGAAATAAAAAATATGAAGAAAAATTAAAACTAATTACTTTAGCCTATACTCAACTAAAGAACACATATAGAGAAAAAATTGACACCTGATTTGAATAAACAACCTGATATCAAAGTTTCAATAAAACAAACTTTTGGAATAGATACTAAAATGGAAGTTGATGCTTTCTCTGAAAAAAGTGAATACGTACCAGATATAGATAAAAATTATAAATTTGATAGAGACACTACATTGGCAATTATCTCTGGATTTGCTTACAACAAAAGAGTTTTAGTTCAAGGATATCATGGAACTGGAAAATCAACACATATTGAACAAATTGCTGCAAGACTAAATTGGCCATGCATAAGAGTAAATCTTGATAGCCATGTGAGCAGAATAGATTTAATTGGAAAAGATGCGATAGTTTTAGAAGAAGGAAAACAAGTTACTAAATTTAATGAAGGAATTTTACCCTGGTCAATACAAAATCCAATAGCACTTGTTTTTGATGAATATGATGCAGGTAGACCAGATGTCATGTTTGTAATTCAAAGAGTTCTAGAAGCTGAAGGTAATTTCACTTTATTAGACAAAAATAAAGTAATTAAACAAAATAAATTTTTTAGGTTATTTGCAACTTCAAATACAGTTGGTTTAGGAGACACGAGTGGCTTGTATCATGGAACACAACAAATTAATCAAGGTCAAATGGATAGATGGAATATTGTAACTACCTTAAACTACTTAAGTCTAGACAAGGAGATGGAAATTGTATTAGCAAAAAATAAAGGCTTTAATAATCCCAAGGGGAAAGAAAAAGTTTCAAATATGATTAAAGTAGCATCTTTGACAAGAAAAGGATTTATTGCGGGCGATATTTCAACTGTAATGAGTCCAAGAACAGTCTTACATTGGGTTGAAAATTCAGAAATTTTTAAAGACACTGGTTATGCTTTCAGAGTTACTTTTTTAAATAAATGTGACGATATTGAAAAAAATACCATTGCAGAATATTATCAAAGATGCTTTGGTGAAGATTTGCCAGAATCTCTTGCTAATATCACTATTTAGATGAGCCTAAGAAGTAAAGACGAAAGTCTCAAAGAAAAGTTAAGACAAGCTCTTACATCAACTTTTAAAGTAATTTCTGATGACTTCGAAAACAAAGATCATCTAGGAAATTCCAAAAAACTTAAAAAGGACGATATCATTGACATAGAAAATATTAATTCTAAAAAAGATTTTATCAAAGCAAGAGCCGAGGTAGACTCATTAGCTCTAAAAAAAAAATTTTCAGATAAAAAAATTTATAGAGAGAATTTGCCCATTAATTCCTCTTGCCGAACTTTATATTCAATTGCTGAAAAAATAAGATATGAGTCTTTAGGTAAAAAAATGCTCAAAGGTATTGATAAAAATCTTAATGATAATTATTTCCAAATTATAGAATTAAAAAAAAAGGATCAACTTAAAACAAGAGAAGATGTGACAGTAGAGGAAGCTTTTGAGCTTTATATGATTAAAAAATTTTACGATCTAAAACTAAATCCATTAACTGAAAAAATGTTAAGTTTTTGGGAAAGAGATTTTGATAAATCAATAAGCAAAAATATTAAATATCTTAAAGAGAACTTGGGAGATCAGCACAAATATTCCCGAAAATTTTCTGAAATTTTGAGAGAAATGGATATTTTTGAAAATGAACAAAATAATGAAGATGAGAAAAATAATAATGAAGAAGGTAATGATAACCCTTCAAATGAAAACCAAGATTCAGATACAGAGGATAATAAGGATCAAAATAAAGATGACCAAATGGATTCTGGCTTAGATTCCGACTATGAAATAAGTGAGTATAAACTTGACGAGCAAATTATAGACTCAGATTCCGAACAACATACTAAAGAAGAAATTATACACAAAAATAATAAACCAAACCTTAATCTTGATTATAAAATTTTTACTAGTCAATATGACGAAATCATAAAAGCAGAGAATCTGGAGAATTCAGAGGATGCGAATAAGTTAAGAAAAACTTTGGATCAACAATTGGTTGGATTTCAAGATATTATAACAAAACTAGCAAATAAACTACAAAGACAATTATTAGCAAAACAGAATAGAGCTTGGGAATTTGATTTAGAAGATGGTTTGTTAGATAGTTCAAAATTACCGAGAATAATAATGGACCCCTATAATTCTTTATCTTTTAAAAAAGAGAAAGATTTAGATTTTAAGGATACTGTAGTCACATTACTAATAGACAACTCAGGATCAATGAGAGGTAGACCAATAACGATAGCTGCAATTTGTGCTGATATTTTATCAAGAACCCTAGAACGTTGTTCAGTAAAAGTTGAAATATTGGGTTTTACTACAAAAAATTGGAAGGGAGGGCAAAGTAGAGAAAACTGGAATAAAAATGGTAAACCTAAAACTCCTGGAAGACTAAATGATTTAAGACATATTATATATAAAAGCGCCGACTCTCATTGGCGTCAGTCTAAAAATAATCTTGGATTAATGTTAAAAGAAGGTCTATTGAAAGAGAATATTGATGGTGAAGCAATATCGTGGGCATTTAGCAGATTGAAAAAGAGGAGAGAGGAGAGAAAAATTTTAATGGTAATTTCTGATGGTGCACCTGTCGATGACTCTACTTTATCTGTAAACTCAGGAGATTTTTTAGAGAAACATTTAAAAAAAGTGGTAAATTTTATTGAGGATAAAACAGATATAGAAATACTCGCAATAGGAATAGGTCACGATGTTTCAAGATATTATAAGCGTGCGATCAAAATCACTGATGTTAATGAACTTGGGGATGTCATGATATCTCAATTGAATTCATTATTTGACAGAAAAAACAAGGCTCATTAAATTTTAAATAAGTCACTATTTTTCCAATTAATTACAACTTCAGCACCAGATCTTGTTTTTGAATTTCTACAATTGATAACTGCAAAATTTTTTTCTAATAAAGTTTTTCCTATAAATATTCCTAAACCCAAACCTGATTTAGATTTATTTTCTTTATTGTTTGGCGTTTGTAAATACGGCTCTCCTATTTTTGATAATATATCTGCTGGGTAACCCATGCCATCATCTTCAATAACAATTTCTGTAATTTCATTATTACTTTTAAGAGAAATATAAATTTTATTCTTACAAAATTTATTAGCATTCCCAACAAAATTTCTGAGGCCATAAATTATTTCTATGGATTTAGTGATTTTTTTTGAATTTGAATCCTGATCAAAGTTTAAAATAAACTCATTATTACTGGTCTCTTTAAATGAAGTCACTATTTCTTTCAGATATTCTCTCATGCTAATATCTTCATCAATAAAATCGTCCTCTTCATTAGGATTTAAAGATAACCTTTTTAAAATTTGATTACATCTCTCAACTTGACTTGATAATAATTCTATATCTTGAATGACATCTTTATTATTTTTTAATTGTTGCATTAACTCTTGGGAAATGATCTTAATAGTAGATAAAGGTGTTCCAAGTGAATGAGCTGCTGCTGCAGCTTGACCACCTAATGACAACATTTCATGTTCTTTAGCCATAATTTCTTCCATTTTGTTTAATGCCTCTTTTCTTAATCTGGATTCTGACCCAAATATAATTGCAAAATAATTTAAAAATACTAATGCGATAATTAAAGAAAGAGGGATAGAATAATAGATGTAAGGACTTATATGAAAATGATAATTTAAAGGCTCTGGCAAATCATGTGAGTAAAAAGTTAAAAAAATAATTATCAATATTGTTAGAGTGACAAGTAAAAAATTTGTTCTCAATCCTAGATTAGATGATGCAAAAACAGAGGGTATAAGTAAAAAAATTACAAATGGATTGATAATTCCACCAGTTAAATAAATTAATGATCCAAGCTGAATTATGTCTATTATTAGAAAAACTAGTGCAGATCTATCAGAGAGTTGGGTTTTCGGATAAATAAAAATTAAATAAATATTACTGATAATGCCTAAAAAAACGACAAAATTTGCAATTAAAAAATCGAATTTAAAGTCAAAATAAAAATATACAATATTTATAGAAATTAATTGACCGATTATTCCTATCCATCTGAGAAAAATATAAGTTGATTTTTTTAATGTATAATATTTTGAAGTTTCAAAAAACTTCATATTTAGATATCAAGGTTTTGAACATTTATTGCATTAGAAATTATGAAATCTTTTCTTAAAGCAACATCATTCCCCATTAAAGTATGTATTAAATTTTGATCTTTTTTTGCATCTTTAGAATATTGTACTTGTAATAAACTTCTTGTTTCAGGGTTTAGGGTTGTGCTCCAAAGTTCTTCGGGATTCATCTCCCCCAGACCTTTGAACCTTTGAATATTTAATTTACTTTTCTCAATCTCTAATGCTTTTATAAATTCTTTAGAACCTTTTTTAATTTTTTTAATTTCTTTATTATTATTGATTATATAACTTTCAAGCTCTCTCTCATCTTTAATATAAATACCTTTTGATCCTTTATTGATTTTAAACAACGGTGGTTGCGCTAGGTAAATATGGCCATTTTCAATTAACTTACTAAAAGGTTTGTTATTAAAAAAAGTTAACAATAATGCTCTTATATGAGAGCCATCAACATCGGCATCTGTCATAATAATTATTTTTCCGTATCTCAAATCTTTTATATCTATCTCTTGCGACTTTGGATCTAAGCCCAATGCATTAATGAGCGTCACAATTTCATTTGATGAAATCATTTTTGCTAAAGCTTTGGTTCTTTGGTCAGATCCATTTTTTAGAGAATTTCCATTTTTTTTTATTTTCAATTCTTCAACATACGTGTTGAGAATTTTTCCTCTTAAGGGTAAGACTGCTTGATTTGCTCTATTTCTTCCTTGTTTTGCTGAACCACCTGCAGAATCTCCCTCAACTATAAATAGCTCAGTACCCTCTTGTTTTCCTATTTGACAATCGGCTAACTTTCCTGGAAGACCACTGAGCTCTAGAGCTCCTTTTCTTCTTACATTTTCCCTTGCTTTTCTTGCAACATCTCTAGCTAGTGCTGCTTGAATAATTTTTGATAAAACAGTTTTTGCAATTGATGGATTTTGATCAAACCATATTGAAAGTTTCTCGTTGATCAAAGTTTCAACAATATTTCTTACCTCTGAAGAAACCAATTTATCTTTAGTTTGAGATGAAAATTTTGGATCTGGGATTTTAGTTGAAAGAACGCATGTTAGTCCTTCTTTAATATCATCACCTGAAATAGTTAATTTATTTTTTTTTAACAAATTATGTTCATTAGAATATTTGTTAATAACTCTCGTTAATGCACTTCTAAATCCTAATAAATGCGTACCACCATCTTTTTGATAAATATTATTAGTGTATGGGTAGACATCCTCAGAATAGGTACCATTCCACTTTAGAGCACACTCTATCTCAATATTTTCTTTTTTTCCTTCAATGTAAATTGGTTTTTTAAATAATTCATTTCCATTTTTATTTATTAATTTTTCTCTTTTATCGTCTAAAAAATCAACAAATTCTAAAACTCCGCCCTCAAACCTAAACTCATTTAATTTTTCTTTTTTTTGGCTTCTATCAGTGAAACAAATTTTTATACCTTTGTTAAGGAAGGCAAGTTCCCTCATTCTTTTTATTAGAATATTCCCGCTAAATTTTATTGATGAAAAAATTTTTTTTGATGGCAAAAAAGTAATTTTAGTTCCAGTATCTTTCGATTTACCAATCATTTTTAAAGGTGATTTTGCTTCACCGTCACTAAATTCTATGTAATATTTTTTACCCTCTCTATTAATTTCTAATTGTAATTTTTCAGATAATGCATTTACTACTGATACTCCTACACCATGTAATCCACCTGATACTTTGTAAGAATCGTGATCAAATTTTCCCCCAGCATGTAATTGGGTCATTATTACCTCAGCAGCAGACTTTTTTTCACCTTTATGAATATCTACGGGAATACCTCTGCCATCATCACTAACTGTAACTGTTCCATTTTCATTAATTCGTACATCTATATTTTTACAAAATCCTGCTAACGCTTCATCGATTGAATTATCAACCACTTCGTAAACCATATGATGTAAACCAGTACCATCATCTGTGTCTCCAATATACATTCCTGGTCTTTTCCTGACTGCTTCTAAACCTTTAAGAACTTTAATTGAGTCGGCTTGATAATTGTTTTTATTTGTCATTTTATTATTTTGGAAAAATTAATTATAACATTTTTTTTGCATATTTGCTTATTTTAAAATTTAATTAGTGAATAAAATCGATAAAATTATGCTTGTAATCATTGAACTTTTGATGGCGGAGAGAGCGGGATTCGAACCCGCGATAGAGTTGCCCCTATACACGCTTTCCAAGCGTGCGCCTTAAACCACTCGGCCACCTCTCCATACAAAAAAACTATAATCCATTAGTTATTCTAATCAAAATTTACTATATTAATAAAATAAATGTATTTAATTTCTCATCGTGGAAACATCAATGGAATTCAAGAAAAAAAAGAAAATAACCCTGAATATATTAATGACGCTATTAACAAAGGATTTGATGTAGAGGTTGATGTGAGATATGAAAATGACAAATTTTTCTTAGGTCATGATTTTAGTCAATTTGAGATAAATAGAGAGTTTTTATTAAATAAAAAAATTTGGTGTCATGCGAAAACAAATGAGGCGTTATTAGCTCTTCAGGAAATTAAAGCTCATTTTTTCTGGCATGAAGAAGATGATTATACAATTACTAGCAAAGGTTATATTTGGACTTATCCAGGTAAAAAATTACTGCCAAAAAGCATTTGTGTTTTGCCAGAAAAAGCCAAATATAAAGAAATTAATTGTTTAGGAATTTGCTCAGATTTTATTGAGAAATATAAATAAAAAATGATTAAAGTTATAATTTTCGATTTAGATGGTGTTCTAGTGGATACTAAACAAATTCATTTTGAAGCATTAAATGTGGCTCTTAAAAAATACAATTTTAAACAAATTTCGATTGATGATCATGTTAGAATTTATGACGGTTTACCTACAATTGAAAAACTAAAGCTCTTAGAAAAGAAGAAAATTTTGACAAAAAAATATTTTAAAAAGATTAATAACTTTAAACAAAAAATTACATCCACTATCCTTAAAAAGAGAATTAAAAAGGATAAAAAAATTATAAAAATAATGCAAAATTTACACAAACATTATAAAATTGCTGTGGCAACTAACGCGGTTAAATCAACTCTAAAAATTTGCTTGGATAAACTTGGGATAACGAAATATATTGATTACAAGCTTTCGAATGAGGATATTGAAAAATCAAAACCCAATCCGGAAATTTATCTAAGAATATTTATTAAATTTGGAATATATCCATCTCAGGCACTAATAATTGAAGATTCTCATTATGGTAGGGAAGCAGCAATTTCCTCAGGTGCAAAACTTTTACCTATTAAAAAAATTGGCGAATTAGATTTAAAAAAGATTAAGCTTAATTTATCATCGAAAAAAATTATAAATAAAAAAAATATATCTTGGGATGATAATAGAATGAATGTTTTAATTCCAATGGCTGGTGCAGGTAAAAGGTTTTTTGATGCTGGTTATGTATTTCCTAAACCTTTAATTGAAGTAGATAATAAGCCAATGATACAATGGGTAATTGAAAGTCTAAATTTAAATGCAAACTACATTTTTATAATTCAAAAAGAACATCAAGAAAAATTTAATATCAAAAGCGTTCTAAAAATTCTTCAACCAAATTGTAAAATAATTGAGTTAGATCGCTTAACTGAAGGTGCAGCATGCACAACTTTATTAGCAAAAGAATTTATTAATAATTCTGATCCATTAATCATAGCTAATTCTGATCAATACATTCAGTGGAATAGCTCAAAGGCACTTTATGATTTTAACTCAAAAAATTTAGATGGTGCTATTTTAACTTTTGAAGCTATCCATCCAAAGTGGTCATATGCTAAATGTGATGACGAAGGATTTGTAACTGAAGTTGCGGAAAAAAAAGTTATCTCTAAAAATGCAACTGTAGGCGTCTATTATTGGAAACATGGCTCAGACTACGTAAGCTCTGCAGAGGAAATGATAAAAAAAAATATTCGCGTTAATAATGAATTCTATGTTTGCCCAGTTTATAATGAATTTCTTTTAAAAGGTAAAAAAGTAAAAATTCACAATGTAGATAAAATGTACGGTCTAGGAACTCCAGAGGACCTAAATAATTTTATTAGATCTAATGACAGAAATAATTGATTTTAGAATTTCATTGATATCAAAAATTATTAGAATACCAATTTTTAAAAGAATTATACCTAGTCTTGCTATAAAGATACTAAAACTCACAAAAAAAAACAGGGGTTACTTCAAGGTGAATAATATAAAAATGTTTTTAGATTTTTTAGACCCAATCGATAGAGAGATAATTCTGTATCAAAAATATGAGGATGAGGAGGTCAATGACCTTGAAAATTATATAAGTAAATTTAATATAGAAAATTTCATCGATGTGGGAGCTAATTGTGGATATTTCGCTATAAAATTATTAAGTAAAATTCAAAATTTAAAAATAATAGCCTTTGAACCAAATAAAGAAGCATATTTTAAATTTAAAAAAACAATTAAAATAAACCCTAGTCTCTCAAAAAATATTACATTAAAAAATCATGGTCTTTCTGACCAAAATTCTAACTTGAAAATGAAATTTTTAAAAAAAGATGGATATCAACAGACAGGCGGTTCATCTGTGGTTGAAGATTCATACTGTAAGGATGAAAATTTTTTTTTTGGAAATTTTAAAATAGGAGATCAAATTTTAAAATTCAAAAACCAGAATTTATGTTTTAAAATAGATGTTGAAAGACATGAAATTCAAGTGTTAAAAGGCCTACAAAATACTTTAAAAAATAATAAAATCGTTTTAATGATTGAAATTTATGAAAAAAACTTTGTGCAATCTAACGCATTATTAAATGAGATAGGCTTTGAATTAAAAAAAAAAATAAAGGAAAGATCTAACTATTTTTATTCTAATTTCTAATATCAATCAGATAAAGATTTTCAAATTTTAAATTGATTATTTTTAGATTATTATATTTTTAACAGATGAAACTTGGACGAAAAATAAAAAAAATTAAAACGAGTTTTTTATATTTCTTAAGAAAATGTTTGAGCATCAAAATATATAATTTTATTATTTTAAATTTATCGAAAAAAAAATTCTTAAAAAGTAAAAACTCTAAAAAAATAATTCTCCAAAAATCTTTAAACTTGGATAGTCTTAATAAATATGAATATAAAATTACATCTCAAAATAACGAAGATGGAATAATAGAATATTTGGAAAATCAAATAATTAGTTCTGATAAATTTTTTTTTGAAATAGGTTTTGATTTCTATGAATTTAATTCATTCAATTTGATCAAAAAAAAATGGAGTGGTGTATTAATAGATGGAGATCAAATAAAATGTGATAAGCTAAATTGCTGTATTCAGAAGTATTATAAGAATAATAATATTCAGATATTTAACGATTTTATTAATTATGAAAATATTAATAAAAAAGTCGAAAGATCAATCAATAAAAAAAATTTTGACTTTTTCTCTTTGGATACTGATGGAATGGATTATTGGATTTTAGAAAATCTTTACTTTAAGCCAAAAATAATTTGTGTAGAGTTCAATCCCTGGTTAGGAAAATATGATCAACTAGTAATACCAAGAAGCCTAAATTTTAATTATCAGTCAGATATGTACTATGGGGCTTCACTTAAAGCATACAAGTCATTATTAAATAATAAAGGATACAAATTAATTTGTATTGAGAGTAGTGGAAATAATGCTTTTTTTATAAATCAAGATGAGTTTAAAATTGAATTTGATGAAATAGAAATTGAAAAAAGTTTTAAATTTGATCCAAAGTTTTCAGAAGCAACTTACCAACTAATATATAAAAAACTTTTGAAAAGAGAATGGACAAAAATATAAAACTTATTTATTTTGAAAATAACAAAGAGAAGTATTCTTGATATGCGAAATTTTTTTTGTTTTAGAAATTTCTTCCAAGTACTTTACAACATCTTTTGATGATTTTTTACCAGGTACATAATCATGCCAAAGAATTATTCCCCTAGAATTTAACATTTTGAAAGATTTTTCTGTATCATTCTTTATTACAGAATATGTGTGACCTCCATCTATAAAAATTAAATCCATTTTACCGTGGAAATTTTTTTCATCAAATTTTAAAGAATTCTCAAAGATAATTTGAATTTTTTTTTCAACATTTGAATTAGAAAATAAAAATTTATCATAAATACTCTCGTTTTTAATATTTCTAAAAGAAATTTTACTATCTTTATTTTCTTTTTTAATAAAGTTTACCTCATCTGGTTTTAATGTAATTGATGTTATTTGTGTATCTTCGTCAGAATTTAATGCCATTAAGTATGTGGTCTTTCCGCTACAAGTGCCAAATTCAAATATATTTTTGCTTTTTTTACTTAAAGAAGAAATAATCCAAGCCTCATAATCTGATGTCATGCCAACAATTTTATTATCTGCTGTGATGCTAAAACTTTTAACTATTGTGTTTTCTTTTGGTCCTTTTAAATTACTTGAAATACTATTTAAGCTAAAAATCTGATTTAATGATGTAATATCAACTTTTTTTATTTTTGGTAAATGTAAAAAATTTTTAATTTTTTTTCTATTTAGCAAATATATTAAAAATATATTTGCAAAAAAAGAAAGTGCTAAAAATATTTTTGATATCATTTCTCTTTGTTTATTTTTAAAACCCCAATAAAAGCTTCTTGCGGAATTTCAACTTTTCCAAATTGTTTTGAACGAGCCTTGCCTTTTTTTTGTTTTTCCAGCAATTTACGTTTTCTATCAGTTGCACCTCCTCCATGTATTTTGGTTAATACGTCCTTTTTAAATCCTTTAATTGTCTCTCTTGCTATAATTTTACCTCCTATTGCTGCCTGGACTGGGATCATGAAGTTATGCCTCGGTATTAAATCTTTTAATTTTTCACATACTTCACGACCTGTTTTTTGAGAAAAATCTTTATGAATCATCATTGCCAATGCATCAACTGGCTCCCCGTTTACTAATATTCCTAATTTTACAAGATCTCCTTCTCTATGACCAATGATATCATAATCAAAACTTGCATAACCACTAGTCATTGATTTTATTCGATCATTAAAATCAAAAACTACTTCATTCAACGGTAGCTCATAACTTATGACAGCTCTATTTCCTGAATAACTTAAATTTGATTGTATACCTCTTTTATCTTGGCATAATTTCATAATTGATCCTAAATACTCATCTGGAGTTATAATCGTTGATTTTATCCATGGTTCTTCAATGGATTCTATTAATGTAGGATCTGGTAAACTTGATGGGTTTTGTAAATCTATTGTTTTTCCGTTTTTTAGTTTTACTTTATACACCACTCCTGGAGTGGTTGTGAGCAAGTTAACGTCAAATTCTCTCTCTAATCTTTCAGTAATTATTTCTAAATGCAATAGTCCTAAGAACCCACATCTAAATCCTAGTCCTAAGGCAGATGATGACTCTGCTTCGTAAGAAAAGCTAGCATCATTTAATTGAAGTTTAGCTAACCCGTCTTTTAATTTTTGATATTCAGAACTATCAACGGGAAATAACCCACAGAAGACAACAGGTTTGCTAGGTTTAAATCCTGGCAAAGGTTTAATTATCTTTTTTGTTGCATCACAAATTGTATCTCCTACTTTTGTATCAGATAGAATTTTAATACCAGTCGTGATAAATCCTATCTCACCAGCACTTAGCTCAGTAACATCTTTTGGTTTTGGAGTAAAGACACCAACCTTTTCAACAATATAATCTTGATTTGAAGAAACCATTTTTATTTTCATATTTTTTACAATTTTACCATTTATTACTCTTACTAAAATTACTACTCCCAGGTATGTATCATACCAACTATCAACTAATAAACACTTCAAGTTTTCTTCGCTATTTCCCTTTGGACCCGGTAATTGATCAACAATTTTTTCTAAAATTTCATCAATACCTTGTCCAGTTTTTCCAGAACATGGAACCGCCTCTTCTGTATCAATACCAATTACTTCTTCAATTTGTTTTTTGGTTCTATCTAAATCAGATGCAGGTAAATCTATCTTATTAAGAACTGGTATTATTTCATGATTTATATCAAGGGCTTGATAAACATTAGCTAATGTTTGTGCTTCTACACCTTGAGTACTATCTACTATTAGTATTGAACCCTCACAAGCGTACAGAGATCTACTTACCTCATAGCTAAAATCTACATGACCAGGAGTATCAATAATATTTAAAATATATTCTTTGCCACTTTTCGACTTATATCTCAATTTTACAGTTTGAGCTTTAATTGTGATTCCTCTTTCTCTCTCTATGTCCATAGAATCTAAAACTTGGGCTTTCATTTCCCTTTCTGTCAAGCCACCACATTTATGAATAATTCTATCTGCAATTGTTGATTTACCGTGATCTATGTGAGCTATAATTGCAAAGTTTCTGATATTATCAATTGTGCTCATCTAAATTTTAAGATCTTATTTTAGCACCAGTCTCTTTTTCTACAGTGTCGATTATTAATTTGTTTATTTTTTCTAAATCTTCGTCTTTAAGAGGTTTGTCTAAAGATTGAATACTTATATTTACAGCTATGGACTTTTTATCATTAGGGATATTTTCACCTTCATACACATCAAATATATCTACATTGCTAATAATATTTGGATTAACATTAGAAATGATTTGTATTAATTCTTGAGACTTAAAATTTTTATCAATTATAAATGCAAAATCCCTTTCTGACTTTTGAAAATCTGAAACCTGATAATTTTTTTTTTGATCTCTAAATAATTTTTTTGTTTTTTTTAAGTTATCTACAAATATCTCGAAACCTACTAATGCTTCTGTTTTAATCTCAATTTTTTTTAATATATTTGGGTGAATTTCTCCAAAATAACCAGCTACTTTATCTTTATGTTTATTTAAAAAAATTCTTCCAGATTTACCTGGATGATAATAACTAGGAGTATTATCATCTATGTAAATTTTTGATCTATTATATCCAGCTTCAACTAGTGTTTGAATAATATCTTTTTTTACATCAAAAATATCTACGTTTCTATCATCCTCTATCCATGATAATCTTGATATTTTCCCAGCTCGTAATCCACCAACAACTGTTTCTTGCTCACCTGGATTTGAACCATTAAAAATTGGTCCAATTTCAAATAAAGAAAGATCTTTAATATCTCTATTCAAATTCTTTCGTATGTAAAAAATTAAATTTGAAAAAATTGAATTTCTCAATACTCCAATTTCGGAACTTATAGGATTTATAATCTTTATTTCTTTTTTATTTTGTTTAAACAAATTGTTATATTTTTGATCAGTAAACGACCAAGTGATAGCCTCAAAGTAACCCTTGGTCGCGACTGCTCTTTGTAAAAAATGAAATAATTTTTGTATTTTGTTTAAAGTAGGTTTATATCTTTCTTTTTTTGGTGAGATCGTTTTTATTTGATCATATCCATTTATTCTTGCTATTTCCTCTATAATATCGATTTGTTGGTTGATGTCAGGTCTCCAAGATGGAACTTTTAATTCCAAATATTTTTTTTTCTTTTTGTATTTAAAGCCTAGATCTCCTAAAATTTGAAACATTTTTTTGCTATGAATTTTTAAACCAGTTACTTTTTCAAATAAATCAGGATCGAAATTGATAGTTCTATTTTTGAAATTTTTGATTTTTTGAACATCAATCTTACTAATTTCACCACCACAAATTTCTTTAATAAGCGTTGATGCTCTGTTTAAACCACTTTCAATAGAATTTGGATCGATTCCTCTTTCAAATCTAAACTTCGCATCTGTTTCAAGATTTAATTTTTTTGAAGTTTTTCTAATTGATACTGGTTCAAAATATGCTGATTCTAATAAAATATTTTTTGTGTTAATTTCTGTACTAGATCTAATACCACCGATAATACCACCTAAACCTAAAACTCCTTGATTATCACTTATAACGCACATTCCATTTTCTAATTTATAAGTTTTATTATCTAACGCTTTAAATTCTTCTCCAGATTTTGAATTTCGAACTATTATGCCTTTTTCAATTTTATCCGCATCATATGCATGTAATGGACGATTGATATCAAGCATAACATAATTAGTTACATCTACTATTGCTGAAATCGGTTTTTGGCCAACTGAAATTAATTTATCTTTAAGCCACTTGGGACTTTCGGTGTTTTTCACATTCGTTATTAGACAACTTCCAAAAGTATAACAGCCCTGGTTCTTTTCTTTAGCTATTTTTACACTTAAGGTTTGTTTTATTTTTGATTTAACCTCTTTTTCATTTGGGTATTTCAACTTTCCAAAACCAGAGGCAGCAAGATCCCTAGCTATTCCCCTAACTCCAAGACAATCTGGTCTATTGGGTGTAATAGATAAATCTATACAATTTAAATTTGTCTTTTTAAAATAACATTTACCAATTTTTTTTTGATATTGTGATTTTGATAGCTCTATAATTCCATCACTTTCATCTGATAAATTAAGCTCATATTCTGAACATAACATTCCATAAGAAGTTACACCTCTTATCTTAGCCACTTCCAAATTTATTTGAGTTTTAGGTATAGTTGCACCTGGAGGAGCATATACAGTAATTAAACCCTCTTTTGCATTAACGGCACCACAAACAACTTTTTTAATATCTCCATTCCCTATACTTACATCACAGACTTTAAGACGATCAGCATTTGGGTGTTTTTCAGCTTTAATAATTTTTGCTACTTTAAATAATTCATTTTCAGCAGATAAACTTTCTACACTTTCTACTTCTAGGCCGATGTTTGTTAACTGATCTAAAAGTTTTTTTTCATTTGAAGCGGTCTTTAAATGATCTTTCAGCCAGTCAAATGAAATTTTCATCTACTTAAGCCTCTATAATTAGTTGGTACGTCTAACGGATCAAATCCAAAATGATTTAACCATCTATAATCACACTCAAAAAAGGCTCTAAGATCATTGATCCCATATTTTAACATTGCCAATCTATCTATTCCAATCCCAAAAGCGTAACCTTGGAATTTATCTGAATCAACATTTACATTTTTTAAAACATTGGGATGAACCATCCCACATCCTAAAATTTCAAGCCATTGGTCACCTTCACCAATCACAATTTTACCGTCTTTAATTTTATACCCTATATCTACTTCTGCTGATGGTTCAGTAAATGGAAAATGACTGGGTCTAAATCTCATTTTGATTTTATCAACCTCAAAAAATTCTTTAATAAAATAATTAAGACAACCTTTTAAATGTCCCATATTAATATCTTTATCAATATGTAGGCCCTCTACCTGATGAAACATTGGTGCATGCGTTTGATCACTATCAGATCTATAAGTTCTTCCAGGAGCAATTATTTTGAAAGGTGGCTTACCCTTGATCATTGTTCTAATTTGCACCGGAGAAGTGTGTGTTCTTAATAGTTTTTGTTTTTTCTCATCCAGATAAAAGGTGTCATGCATATCCCTAGCTGGATGATAATCTGGGGTATTTAATGCAGTAAAATTATTATATTCATTTTCAACATCTGGACCTTCTTCAACACTAAAACCAATCTCTGAAAATATTGACGAAATTTCGTCAATAGTTTGGGATACTGGATGAATCTTTCCTCTTATAATTGGTCTTTCTGGTAATGTAACATCAATTTTTTCTTTTTGTAATTTTTCATTAACTTCTAAGATTTCAATTTCACTTATTTTTAAATTAATTAATGTCTGTAATTCATCTTTAATAATATTTAATTCTGAAGCATATTTTTTTTTTTCAGAATCTGAAATTGACCCAATCTTTTTAAATTGATTGGTTATCTTACCATTTTTACCAAATAAATCTGACTTCAATTCATTTATTTGTGAAAGATCTAATTTAGATCTTAACTTAGATAAAGTTTCTTCTTTTATTTTTTTTAGATCTGACATTTTTACAGATTATTTCTTCAGAAAAATAAAACAATAGTGAAGATTAATTTAATGCAGATTGAGCTTTTTGAACTATAGTTTTAAAGGCTTCCGGACTGTCATAGGCTATTTCTGCAAGGATCTTTCTGTCTATTTTTATTCCACACTTATTTAATCCATTAATAAACTTAGAGTAGGTTAAGCCCTCAGCTCTTACGCCAGCATTAATTCTTTGTATCCATAAAGATTTGAAATCTCTTTTTTTATTTCTCCTGTCTCTGTAAGCATACTGCATGGCTTTTTCCATAGCTTGCTTTGCAACTCTAATGGTATTTTTTCGTCTACCCCATTGACCTTTTACCGCTTTTAGAACTTTTTTATGTTTAGCTCTGCTGGTGACGCCTCTTTTTACTCTAGCCATTTTAACCTCTTAAACTGTATGGCATATACGATTTAACAATTCTTCCATCTTGCTTTGACATCGTAGTTGTGCCCCTTAGTTTTCTAATTTGGGAATTTGTTCTTTTGATCATACCATGTCTTTTACCTGCTTGGGCCATCATAACCTTACCCCTTGCAGATATTTTAAACCTTTTTTTTGCTGAACTTTTTGTTTTTAATTTTGGCATAATTGGACGAGGTTATATAGAGAATGATATAAATTTACAACAACTATTAAAGCCTATAAAGGCTGAATAACCATTATCATTTGTTTGCCATCAAACTTTGGATGTAACTCGACTTTTCCAATATCTTTCATATCCTCTTTTATTTTGGTCATGAGTTCATTTCCAAGATGTGAGTGCTGAAGTTCTCTTCCTTTAAATCTTATTGTAAATTTAACTTTATCGCCTTTTGCGATAAATTTCTTAGCATTTTTAACTTTGAATTCATAATCATGAGTTTCAGTAACAGGTCTCATTTTAATTTCCTTTAAAGCAATTATTTTTTGTTTTTTCTTCGCTAGATTTGCTTTTTTTTGTGCATCATATTTATATTTTCCCATGTCCATTATTTTACAAACTGGCGGTTTTGCATTGGGTGCTATTTCAATTAAATCTAGTCCATCAATTTTTGCTTTACTAATTGCTTCATTCGTATTCATAATTCCAAGATTTTCTCCATCATTCGCAATAACCTGAACTTCCGGTGATGAAATCCTATTATTTGATCTAGGACCTCTATCCCTCGTTCTTTTTTGAAAATAATTTTGTTTAAAATCTGCCACTTAAATTGATGAAGGTTTATTCATAGCAGAGACTGTTTTTAAAAATGTTTTTAATTCCATATTTTCTTGTTTATTAGAATCCAATCTTCTAATAGTTACTGAGTTAGTGTCAACTTCTTTTTTACCACAAATTAATAAAAGAGGTATTTTAGCTAAAGAATGTTCTCTTATTTTGTAATTGAGATTGTGTTTTTTTAAATCTACTATTGAACTTATGCCTACTTTCTTTATTTTACTTGATACTTCTTTTGCATAATCCTCAAAATCTTCTGATATCGGAATTACTACAGTTTGTAATGGTGAGATCCAAAATGGAAATTTACCTGCGTAATTCTCAATTAAGATTCCAATAAATCTTTCAAGAGAACCAAATAAAGCCCGGTGTAACATTACTGGAACTTTTTTAGCACCATCTTTATCAACATAAGTAGCATCTAATCTTCCAGGTAAATTAAAATCAACCTGTAAAGTACCACATTGCCAATCTCTTCCAATAGCATCCCTTAAAACAAATTCAATTTTTGGACCATAAAATGCGCCTTCACCTTTATTGATACTATATTCAAGTTTAGATTCTTTGACTGCCTCTAATAATGATGCTTCAGCCTTATCCCATATTTCATCATCACCAACTCTTACTTCTGGTCTATCTGCATATTTTAAAATTACATTATCAAAACCTAAATCTTTATAAATTTCTAATATCAAATCTGTGACTTTTAAACATTCACTTGTGATCTGGTCTTCAGAGCAAAAGATATGTGCATCATCTTGTGTAAATGCTCTTACCCTAAGTAATCCATGAAGGGCTCCTGAAGGTTCATAACGATGAACCTTTCCAAACTCTGTAATTCGTAATGGTAAATCTCTGTAACTTTTTAATCCTTGATTAAACACTTGTATATGACCTGGACAATTCATCGGTTTGATCGCAAATACTTTTTCATCAGGTGTTTCAGATGTGTACATGTTTCCCCCATATTTTTCCCAATGGCCTGATTTCTCCCATAATAATCTATCCAAAACTTCAGGTGTATTTACCTCACGATAACCAGCAGCATCTTGTTTTACCCTCATATAATTTATCAATTTTTGAAATAGTGCCCAACCTTTTTCGAGCCAAAAAACTGATCCAGGACTTTCCTCTCTAAAATGAAACAAATTCATTTCTTTACCTAATTTTCTATGATCCCTTTTCTCGGCTTCTTCAATTCTATTTAAATAATCATTCAAATCTTTTTGATTGGCCCAACCAGTTCCATAAATTCTTTGTAGCATCTCATTTTTAGAGTCACCCCTCCAATATGCTCCGGAAACTTTTGTAAGCTTAAAAGCTTTACCGATCATACCTGAGGACAACAAATGAGGACCTCTACACAAGTCATACCAAGTATCACCATGATGATAAATTGAAAGTTCCTCATTCTCCGGAATACTCTCAATAATCTCAGCTTTATACTTTTCGCCAATTTTTTTAAAATGATTTATAGCTTTTTCTCTTTCCCAAACTTCTCTTCTGGTTTTAACATCTTTATCAATAATTTCTGACATCCTCTTCTCAATTTTATTAAGATCTTCATTTGTAAATGGTTCCTTTCTTGCAAAATCATAATAAAATCCATTTTCGATTACTGGTCCAATGGTCACTTGAGTTCCGGGATATAATTCTTGAACTGCCATGGCCATAATGTGTGCAGTATCATGTCTAATAACCTCCAAACCTTCTGGATCTTTTGAGGTAAAAATTTTTACTTTACAATTTTGTTTAATGGAAAAATATAAATCTTTTAATTCTCCATCAACACTCATTATTAAAGCTTGCTTAGATAGCGATTTACTTATTTTTTTTGCAACTTCTAATCCTGTTACTTCTTTAGAAAATTCTAAATTTTTTCCGTCTGGTAATGTTATTATAGGCATTTAATTTAATAATCTTTTATACTCTGAATAAGTAGAAAAGCACATTTTTTCAACATTAAATTTTTTAATTATGTTTTTTCTCCCTTCCTCACCTATTGTTTTAAGAGATGATTCATCCATAGTAATGGCTTTAACTATTTTTTTGCTAAGAGATTGAGCATCACCAGATTCAAATAATAGTCCTGTTTTTTCATTTATAATTGTTTCATTTGAACCACCAATATTGCTAGCTATTATTAATTTTTCCATAGATTGAGCTTCAACAGCTACTCTTCCAAAGGCTTCTGGTTCAATAGAAGCTGAAACAATAATATCCGAAATTTTATACGCTAGAGCCATGTCTTTGCAGTGATCAATAAATTTGATTTGATTTGTTAATCGATATTGCTCAGTCAGTCTAATTAATTTTTTTTTGTAAAGGTCACGACCTTGATTGTTACCTAATATTACTACATGAAATGCCTCATAACCTAACTCAATTTTTACTAAATTAATTGCTTCAATAAATAATTCTTGTCCTTTCCAGCTAGTAAGCCTACCTGGCATGAGTACAATTTTTTTTTCTTTATTAATTTCCCATTCATTTAATAAATTTTTTTCATCACTTTCAAGTTTTGTAGATGGATCAAAATAGTCAACATTTATACCTCTAAAAATAACCAGAAATTTCTTTTTAGAATTTAAAAATTCTGAGTAATTATTCTTGATATGAGAAAAAATGAAATTTGATCCAGCAATTATTAAATCAGATCTAACCATAACTGAGTTATAAAACTTTTTAAGCTTTCCACTAAAATTATAAGTACCATGAAAGGTTGTTACAAATTTTCTTCTAGTTAATTTTGTTGCAAATAAACAAGACCAAGCAGGCGCTCTACTTCTGGCGTGCACAATTGATATATTGTTAAATAAAATTATAAAAATTAAGATAATAGCATTAAAAATTATGATTAACGGATTTTTACTATGAACAGGTAACCTAATTAAAGTTACTTTTTCCTTTTTAATAAATCTTGTAAGCTCACCACCACTTGTCACTATGAAAGATTTACAATTATTTTCTGTAAGATAATGTGCAATATCGTAACATCCTGTCTCAGCTCCTCCATAACCTAATTTAGGTATTACTTGTAAAACTTTTATATTAGATGTCATTATATTAGATTATATAATAATAGGTTAAACTAATAAACTTTTATGAATTATTACAGCTATTTTAAATTAAACAAGAATAGTAGGTTAAGATGCTTAAAACATATACAAAAAAATAGCACTTACATAGTTTTTTTACATGGTTTCATGTCTGATTTAGAGGGGAAAAAACCTGCTTCTTTTTTTAAATTTGCAAAAAAAAATGGTTTAGGCTTTTTGGCTCTAGAATATTCTGGGCATGGAAAATCATCTGGCAAATTTACTAATGGAAATATTACAAAATGGTCAAATGAAGTAAGATTAGTAATTAGAAAAGTAGTAAAAAAAAATAAAATGGTTCTTATTGGTTCAAGTATGGGAGCATGGATTTCTCTAAATCAATTTGAATTTTTCAAAAAACAAATAATAGGATTTTTAGGAATCGGCCCTGCGCCAGAATTTTTAGAAAATTTGATGTGGAAAAAATTTACAAAAAAAATGAAAAAAGAAACAATAAAAAGTGGTATCTACAATCTAAAACATGGAAACTACACCTATCCTATCACTTTAAAACTAATTAAGGATGGAAGAAAAAATAAAGTTTTAAACAAAAAAATAAGCTCTAAAATCAAAGTTTCTATGATACATGGTCAGAAAGATGAGGTTGTTCCGATTTCATATTCAAGAAAAGTTCTTAAAATCTTTAAGAAAGCAAAGAGGAAATTGGTAGTCATTAAAAATGGTGACCACAGCTTATCTTCACCAAAGTCACTTAATATTATTAAAAAAGAGCTTCAATTAGTAATTAACTAACATCTTTTATTATTGGTTTAGATGTTAATGGATTTTTTAGTTTATCTAACATCTCTTTGGGACAAACCTGAATAAAATTTTTAATTTCATCGTCAAAATTTTTAATTATATTCATTGATAATATTGAGCCGGTTTCCTCTGAATGTTCTAATACTAATTTCTTTAAATAGTTGATCCAATAATCTGTTTCAATATTCTGCCAAATTACTGATTCTAAATTTACTTTTTTTTCAAATTCTTTTGACTTGTCATATATAAATGCCATTCCTCCAGTCATACCAGCAGCAAAATTATCTCCTACTTTTCCCAATATGACTACTGTTCCCCCAGTCATATATTCACAACCATTAGAGTCACAACCTTCAATTACTGATGTTGCCCCAGAATTTCTTACTGCAAATCTATCTCCTGCTTGTCCTGCAGCAAAAAGTTTACCAGATGTGGCTCCATATAAAACTGTATTTCCAATTATTGTATTTTTATTTGAAATTAAATTACTTTCTTCAGAAAGCTTAATTATAATTGTTGCTCCTGATAATCCCTTTCCAACATAATCATTTGCATCTCCTTTTAAAACTAATTTTAAGCCTTTTGATGAAAAAGCGCCAAAAGATTGTCCTGCAGAACCTCTAAAATTTAATACTAAAAAATTGTCATCTAATTTTTCATATCCATATTTCTTATATAAATGATGAGAAATTCTTGTACCAACTGCTCTATTTGTATTCTTTATTAAAAATTCTTTATCTAAACTTTTGGAATTATCCAAGCAATTTTCAATTTCAGGCCAAATTCTTTGGTCAAGTGTATCAGGAACTTTATTAATTTCTGGGGTTTCACAATATCTTTTATTATTTCCAGGATCTGCTTGGACAAATAAGGGATTTAGATCTAGATCGTCTAAGTTTGGTGAGGCTTTATTCACTTGCATTAACAAATCTGTTCTTCCAATAATTTCATTCAAAGATTTGAATCCTAATTTAGCTAATATTTCTCTTACTTCTGTGGCAATAAAAGTGAATAAATTTACAACTTTATCAGGTGTACCAGAGAATTTTTCTCTTAATTTTTCGTCTTGTGTACAAACACCAACTGGACATGTGTTAGAGTGACATTGTCTTACCATAATACATCCCATGGCTACTAAAGCGGTTGTAGCAACCCCATATTCTTCTGCACCCATCATTGCTGCAATAACTACATCTCTTCCAGTTTTGATGCCACCATCTGTTCTAAGGGTCACCTTGTGTCTTAAGTTATTTAGTGTTAGAACCTGATTAGCTTCTGTTAGACCCATTTCCCATGGTATTCCAACATACTTAACGCTTGTTTGTGGAGTTGCACCAGTGCCACCATTGTGGCCTGAGATTAAAATAATATCAGCCTTAGCTTTTGCTACTCCAGCAGCGATCGTACCAATTCCTGAAGATGCAACTAACTTTACGCCAACCCTAGCAAAAGGATTTATTTGTTTTAAATCATAAATTAATTGAGCTAAATCTTCAATTGAGTATATATCATGATGCGGTGGTGGAGAAATTAATGTTACACCTGGAGTGGAGTGTCTTAGTTTAGCAATTTCCTTTGTGACTTTAAAACCTGGTAGCTGACCACCCTCTCCAGGTTTAGCGCCTTGGGCCATTTTAATTTCTATCTCATTACAATTATTTAAATAATTTACTGTCACACCAAACCTTGCAGATGCAATTTGTTTAACTCTAGAATTTGCACTATCTCCACTGTCCATTACTTTAAATCTTTTAGCATCTTCACCACCCTCTCCACTACATGAGGCTCCTTTAATTCTGTTCATTCCAATTGCTAATGTTTCATGAGCCTCTTTAGATAGAGCACCGTGAGACATACTTCCGCTACCAAATCTTCTCAAAATCTTTTCTATTGGCTCAACTTCTGATAAGTTTAGGGGTTTACTTAATTTCTTTCCTCTAAAATCAACTAGGTCTCTTAAATTTATTGGTGGTAAATTATAAATACCCTCAGCATATTTTTTGTATGCGTCGTAAGAATTTGAACTTACAGCACTTTGCAACAAGTGTATTAGTCTACCCTGATATTGGTGTATTTCTCCATTTTTTCTATATCTGTAGATGCCTCCAATTGGCAATACCGTCTCTGTACTTTCAAATGCTTCTTTATGTATTCCTCTAATTTTTTTTTCAATTCCAACTAAAC
The DNA here is from genome assembly GCA_902623735.1 of uncultured Pelagibacteraceae bacterium. Classification (GTDB taxonomy): domain Bacteria; phylum Pseudomonadota; class Alphaproteobacteria; order Pelagibacterales; family Pelagibacteraceae; genus Pelagibacter. Next base: position 107,973 of record CACNUU010000001.1, read on the forward strand.
CAATACCGGATATTTTTGACGTTACACCAGGAAAATAGTCATTAACAACTGTTCTGCTCAATCCAACTGTTTCAAAATTACATCCGCCTCTATAAGAGCTCAAAACTGAAATTCCCATTTTTGACATAATCTTTAGAAGACCCGCATTAACTGATTTAATATATCTTTTGACACATTCATCAAAACTAAATTGGCCAAACAATTTTTTTGAGTGCCTTTGATATAAACTGTCAAAAGCCAAGTAGGGATTTACTGTGGTAGCTCCAACACCTATTAAAGTTGCAAATGAATGAGTATCTAATGCCTCACCAGATTGAACATTAATAGAAACGTAGCCTCTTAGTTTTTTTTCTATCAAAAAAGTATTTATAGCTCCCACACATAAAAGCATCGGTATAGGTAAATTTTTTGAAGAAATATCTTTATCACTAAGAATAAGCTGTTTTATTCCTTGTCTAACTGCGATTTCTGCTTCTTTTTGTATCCTTTTTATAGCATTAGCCAAGTTATCATTCTCAGAAAATGTGCAATTAATTATTATTGAATTTTTACCAAAAAAATTAATAAACTTATTAAATTGCGAATTAGACAAAATAGGACTGTTTAGGACATAAATATTTTCTTTTGTTAAAGTATCGAAGTCTAATATGTTTCCTAAATTTCCAAACCTGGTCTTTAAACTCATTACTTTGTTTTCTCTTAATGAGTCAATTGGCGGGTTAGTAACTTGACTAAAATTTTGTCTAAAAAAATGATAAAGTGGTCTATATCTATCAGATAAAACTGCTAAAGGCGTGTCATCTCCCATTGAACCTGTTGCCTCTTTTGCATCTTCAGCCATTGGATGTAAAATAAGTTCCAAATCTTCTAAACTTAATCCAAAAGCATATTGTCTTCTTCTCAAATCTTCCCCATCAAAATTATATTTTTCATTAGATATGGTAAGTTTTTCATCTAAATCTATTATCTGTGAATTAAAGTGTTTAAACTCTTTTGCCAAATAATCTTTAATTTGATCATTTGAAAAAATTTTTCCTTTTTCGATTCTTACACCAATGATCTCACCTGGTCCTAATCTACCCTTGGACAAGATTTTTTTTTCATTCAATTCTATCATTCCTGTTTCAGATCCAGCAAAAAGCATTTTATCTTTTGTAATTGCATACCGAAGGGGTCTAAGACCATTTCTATCATTAGCAGCTATTATCCATTCATTATCTGTAGCAGCGATAGCAGCGGGACCATCCCATGGCTCCATTGTACTATTTAGAAAATTAAATAATTGTTGGTGGCTTCTTGGCAGTGTTTTATTTTTTTTTGACCAGGCATCAGGAACCAACATTAATTTTGCCAAAGGTGCAGGTTGGCCTGATTTATTTAAAAGCTCGAATACGTTATCTAAAGCTGCTGAATCAGATACACCTTTTTGTATTACAGGTTTTAAATTTTCTACATCATCAAACAACGGACTACTCATTTCCTGTTCATGAACTTTCATCCAATTTTTATTTCCTTTATAAGTATTTATTTCACCATTGTGAGCTATTGCCCTAAATGGTTGGGCTAAACTCCAACTGGGAGCAGTGTTTGTTGAAAACCTTTGGTGGAAAATTGCATATCTTGAGACAAATCTTTCATCTTTTAAATCCAAATAGAAATCAGATATTGCCTCTGCCAAATAAAGACCTTTGTAAATTATAGACTTTGAGCTTATAGAACAAATATAGAAATTATTTAATGAAGCATTAAAGGCTTCTTTTTCAATTTTTTTTCTTGTTTCATAGATCTTTCTTTCTAAGTCTTTATCTAACAAATTTGTATTATTTGATTTAAATAAAACTTGAATTATTTCAGGCATAGTTTGAAGAGCTTTATCCCCTAAGATTTTAGGATTTACAGGGACTTGTCTCCATCCATATATACTGAAATTATTTTTAGTTAACTCACTCTCTACAATAGTCTTGCAACTTTCCTGCGCATTATAATCATTTCTTGGTAAAAAAATCATACCCACACAAATTTCAGATTTGTCATAATCGTGGCCAGTCACCTGTATCTTTTCTATAAAAAAATCCTTTGGAATTTCAACATGAATTCCAGCTCCATCTCCAGTTTTACCATCAGCATCAACGGCTCCTCTATGCCAAACTGCTTTAAGAGCCTCAATTCCATATTCAACAATTGCTCTTGATTTTTTGCCCTCTGTAGATGCAATTACTCCAACACCGCATGCATCATGTTCCATTTCTTTTGAATAAACATGACTTTCTGTTAATAGTTTTAAATTTTTATAATAATTTTTCATTAAGCAACTTTAGTTGTTTTTATTTCAATTTTTTCAAGATAAGTTTTGATTGCATTTGCTGCGTCTCTTCCGTCTTTAATCGCCCACACCACTAGTGATGCTCCTCTAATAATATCTCCTGCAGCAAAGACCCCCTTTAGATTTGTTTCCATTGTATCAAAATCAGTTTTTAAGGTTCCCCATTTAGTAACTTGCAGATCTTTTGCATCAAATAAGTTTGGTAAGTTCTCAGGATCAAACCCAAGAGCCTTTATAACCATATCAGCTTTTATACTAAACTCTGAGCCTTCTTTAACTTCAGGTCTTCTTCTTCCTGAGTCATCAGGTTCACCTAATTGAATTTTATCAACTATTAAGTTTTCTATTTTGTTTGTACCAATGAATTCTTTTGGGCTTGATAACCATACAAATTCAACTCCTTCTTCTTCAGCATTAGCTACTTCTCTAGCTGATCCTGGCATATTTTCTTTATCTCTCCTATAAAGACATTTTACTGACTTTGCTTTCTGCCTTATTGATGTTCTCACACAATCCATTGCTGTGTCACCACCACCTATAACAACTACATCTTTACCCTCTGCATTTAAAACACCTCTATCAAATAAATCAACTTTATCACCTAGTCCTTTTTTATTTGAAGCAGTTAAAAAATCCATAGCAGGAAAGATATTTTCTAAATCATTTCCTGGTAAATTAATCTCTCTTGGTTTGTAAACTCCTGTGGCTATCAGAATAGCATCATGTTTATCTCTTAATTGCTCTAATGTGGCATCTTTCCCAACCTCAAAATTTTGTATAAATTCTATACCACCATCTTTTAATAATCTTGTTCTTCTTTCAACTACGTGTTTCTCTAATTTAAAATTTGGAATACCATAAATCAATAAACCTCCTGCACGATCATACCGATCATAAACAGTTATTTTATAGCCATTTTTTCTTAATTGTTCAGCTGCAGCAAGTCCAGCAGGTCCTGCACCAATTATGCCAACACTTTGACTCTTTTCATAATCTACTTTAATTGGCTTAACCCAACCTTGTTCCCACGCATTATCTGTGATGTATTTTTCCATTGAGCCGATGGTTACTGTGCCGTGTCCTGATTGCTCAATTACACAATTACCTTCACAAAGACGATCTTGTGGACATATTCTACCGCAGACTTCAGGCATATTATTAGTACTTTGAGACAACTCATATGCTTCTTTTAATCTTCCTTCGGCAGTCAATTTAAGCCAATCAGGTATATTATTGCTAAGAGGACAGTGTACTTGACAAAATGGTACACCACATTGAGAACATCTGCTTGATTGTTCCTTTGCTTTATCCTTAATGAAATCATCATATATTTCATTAAAGTCCTTTTTTCTATTATTAACCTTTCTTTTAGGTGGTGTTTGTTGACCTATTTCCACAAATTTTAGCATTTTATCAGTCATAATAATTTTAGAATCATGGAAAAATATACATTGTTTTTATTAGTAAAAGAATTATTTAGGTCAATATTTATGACCTATATTTTGTCATAAATAGCTAAAAATATGAATAATTTAATTTCTGCATATCTATTATGATTAAATGGAATTGTTTTAAAAGGATATTTTTTAAGTTACGACAACTATATGTTTCAAGATTTTATAGAAATTCTTATCTTATCAGCAGTTCAAGGAATAACTGAATTTTTACCAATAAGTTCATCAGCTCATTTAATTATTGTATCTAATCTATATAATTTAAATTCTAGTTCATTATTAATAGATATAAGTCTACATTTAGGTTCTTTATTAGCAATAATATATTTTTTTAGACAAGATTTATTTGATCTCAAAAATAATCAAAAATTATTAAAACTAATGATAATTGGCTCAATACCTCTTTTTATCTTTGGTTACATATTACACTCAAGTGAATTAATTTATAATGTGAGAAATATTAAGATTATAGCATGGACAACATTAATTTTTGGAATTGTTTTATACTTTGCTGATCAGAGAAAAACTGATCAAAATATATCAACAAACCTGAATGTTAGATCAATAATATTTATTGGACTTTTACAAATACTTGCATTGATGCCTGGAGTAAGTAGAGCGGGAATAAATATGACAGCAGCAAGATTTTTAAAATTTAATAGAGTAGATGCAGGAAAAATTTCATTTTTACTATCTATTCCTGCCCTTGCAGGAGCAAGTTTTCTTGGATTAATAAATATTCCAGATAAGTCTTTAGATCTAAATTTATTAGTAATTTTTGCAATAACTTTATCTTTTATATTCTCTTACTTTACTGTAAAATTTTTTTTGTCTTTTATTAATAAATTTTCTTTAAAAATTTTTGTAATTTATAGAACAATAATCGCTTTAATTTTGTTGATATTAATATATTTTTAATTTGTTTTTTTTATCAAAGGTAGAAGTTGGGATAATAAAACACCACACAATATAAAGAAACATCCTAACAAATTATTAATACCCAATATTTGATTTAATAAGAACCAAGCTGCTATAGTGGCAAAAACACCTTCTAATGAAAAAATTATTGCTGCTGGAGCGGGAGTAATATTTCTTTGAGCATAAATTTGTAAAACAAAAGCAAAACCACCAGATAAAATTCCGGCATATAAGATTGAGTCTATTTCATTCCAAATATTTTTGAAAATAAATTCCTCATAAATTAATCCAATTATAAAAGAGAAAAGAGCAACTAGTAAAGTTTGAATAGCACCTAAGGTTAGTGGCAAATTATATTTAGTCACAATAATGCCAGTAAAAATAATATGTGTACTCCAAAATAGTGCACCCAATATAACAAGTGTATCTCCAAGTCTCACTGTTGCATCATAAAAATTTGTTAAAAGGTAACCACCTATTAAACACAAGACTACTGATGGCCATACACTCCAATGAATTGATTTTTTTTTAAATAAAAATATTATAATTGGGACCATTGGAACATAAAAAATAGTAAAAAAAGCTGCATTTGCTACATCTGTATAAAGTAGTGCAACCTGTTGTAATGCAGAACCTAGAAATAGTGATAAACCGATTAAAAAAGCAAGAATAGAAAATGTTTTTAAATCGTATTTAAATTCAGATTTAAATTTTTTTACTTCAAATAAAATAACAAGAGGAATAATGGCTAAAAAACCAACAAAAAATCTAACAGCATTAAAAGTAAATGGGCCTATATCATCCATTCCTGTATCTTGTGCAATAAAAGTGGTTCCCCAAATAAATGTACACAATAGTGCGCTAAATAATGAGACAGTTTTTGACATATTTTTTAGATGGCTAGTTTGTAAGCAAAGTTTTTTCCTAAGTTTTCTTTTAGCTCATTATTAAATCGAGCAGCCTCTGCTCCATCAATAATTCTGTGGTCGTAAGATAATGATAATGGCAACATGGTTCTTGTAACAAATTTTCCCTTGAAAAAAATTTGTTTTTTTTCAGCTTTACCAACTCCTAAAATTGCAACCTCAGGATAGTTTATAATTGGAGTAAAAAAAGACCCACCAATTCCACCTAAACTTGTTATTGTCATTGATCCACCAAACAACTCTTTCTTATCAATTTTAAGATTTCTGCATTGTTCGCTCAAATTTTTAAGCTCTGAACTAATTAGATCGATATTTTTGTTATCTGCATTTCTTAATTTTGGAACCATCAAACCATGCGGAGTATCTACTGCTATTCCGATGTGAAAATATTTTTTAACAGTCATTTTACCATCTTCAATTTCGTCTATGGAGCTATTAAAGTTAGTAAACTTTTTTAATGATGCAGTTAAAGCTTTAACAATAAAAGCTAAAGGAGTAATCTTTTTTTTTTCACCTGTGTAAATATCAGTCAATGATGTCCTAAATTCCTCTAGCTCAGTAATATCAGCTTCATCATGATTGGTAACATGAGGAATCTTAGTCCAGGAGTTAATTAGATATTTTGATGATAATCTTTTTACCCTTGGTATATCTTTTATCTCCACTTCCCCAAATTCTGAATGGGAGAATTCTTGTTTAATTTTTTCGTAGGGTTGTCTCGTATTATTCTCTAAATTTTTAGATTTAGATGCTACAAATAATTTTATATCACTTTCAATAACTCTACCTTTTCTCTCACTGCCTATAACTTGATTAATATCTACCCCAAGCTCTCTTGCAAATTTTCGAACTTTGGGACTTGCTGATGACAAGCTTGTATTATTTTTTTGATTAATTGTTGTTTGTTGAATTTCTGCTTTTATAGGCTGAATTTTTTTAATGTCTTTTTCAAGGACTGTTTTTTCTTTAATTTTGGCTGTTGGTTGTGATGTACTCTCTAAAATTAATATCAAGTCACCTTCAGAGACTTTATCACCCACTTTTGTTTTTATGGTTTTAATTTTGCCGTCCAAAGTAGACGGGATTTCTACACTAGATTTATCACTTTCTATTGTAATTAAAGGATCGTTCTTTTTCAACTTTTGACCCTCAGAAACCAAAACTTCTATCACCTCTACATCTTTAAAATCTCCAATATTGGGTACTTTGATCTCAGTATCTGACATTATAATTTTGTCGGCATCGGTTTATTTGTATCAATTTTATATTTTACAATAGCCTCTTTGACATGCTTCGACGCTATTAATTGCTCTTTAGCAAGCACACTTAATCCGTAAGTGACCACATGCTCCTTATCAACTTCAAAAAAATTTCTCAAATTTTTTCTAGTATCACTTCTCCCAAATCCGTCTGTTCCTAACGAGTAGAAACCTTTATTTATATAAGGTCTTATTTGATCAGAATTCATTCGCATATAATCAGAGGCAGCCAAAATAGGACCTTCGGTTTTACCTAAACATTTTTCTACATAAGACTTTTTTGCTTCTTTATCTGGATTCAAAAGATTATATCTTTCTACTTCTAAACCATCTCTTCTCAATTCATTAAAACTTGTTATGCTCCAAATTTCACTGTCAATTTGATATTCTTTTTGAAGTATTTCAGCACCTGCAATCATTTCTCTTAAAATTGTACCTGATCCCAAAAGCTGAATTTTTGTTTTTTTATACTTATTAAATTCTTTTATTTTATACATTCCTTTTAAAATTCCTTCTTCACAAGATTTATCTTTTGGCATTGCAGGATGGGGGTAATTTTCATTCATTGTTGTTATGTAATAAAAAATATTTTCTTTTTTTTCATGCATTCTTCTTAATCCATCTCTAAATATTACAGCTAATTCATAATGAAAAGTTGGATCATATGATACACAATTAGGAATTGTTGATGCTGTGAGATGGCTATGGCCATCTTGATGTTGTAGACCCTCTCCAGCTAAAGTAGTTCTTCCAGCTGTAGCACCAATCAAAAATCCTCTTGACTGACTGTCAGCACCTGCCCACGCCAAATCTCCAATTCTTTGAAATCCAAACATTGAGTAAAAAAGATAAATAGGTATCATTTCAATATCATGGTTTGTATATGAAGTTCCAGCTGCAATCCAAGATGACATTGCTCCAGCTTCTGTAATTCCTTCTTCTAAAACTTGTCCACTTTTTTCCTCTCTGTATGAACTTAATTGCGCAGAGTCTTCTGGTTCATATTTTTGACCTTCATGTGCATAAATTCCAACTTTTTGGAAAAAACCTTCCATACCAAATGTTCTTGCTTCATCAGGGATGATCGGCACCAATCTGGGTGCAACATTTTTATCCCTAAGCAGATTTGTTAACATTCTTACTAAAGCCATAGTTGTAGACATTTCTTTTTTACCTGTTGAAACTTTCATGCTATCAAAAATATCTTTTGGAGGGGCTTTGATTGGTTTTGCATAAGTAGTTCTCTCTGGAATAAAACCACCTAATTGAAGTCTTCTTTCTTTGATATATCTTAATTCAGGAGAATTTGAGTCAGGTTTATAATATTCTATATTTCTTACCTGCTGATCTGTTAAAGGAACATCAAATCTATCTCTGTAATACATTAAGTCATCAACATCTAATTTTTTAGTCTGGTGCGTAGTATTTACGCTTTCTCCACTTTTGCCCATACCATAACCTTTTATAGTTTTAGCAATTACAACTGTCGGGCTTCCAGTATTTTTAGAAGCTTTATCATATGCAGCAAAAACTTTATGAGGATCATGGCCACCTCTATTCAATCTCCAAATATCTTTGTCTGAAAGACTAGAAACTAATTCTTTGGTTTCTGGATATTTTCCAAAAAATTTCTCTCTTACATAGGCACCATTCCTTGCTTTCATTGCTTGATATTCGCCATCAACTGTTTCATTCATTGTCTTAACTAGATGGCCTGTTTTATCATTAGCCAATAATTGATCCCAATAAGAACCCCATATTACTTTTATAACATTCCAACCAGCTCCCCTGAAAATTCCCTCTAACTCTTGAATAATTTTTCCATTACCTCGCACTGGTCCATCCAGTCTTTGAAGATTACAATTTACAACAAATATTAAGTTATCTAATTTTTCCCTTGCAGCTAAACCTATTGCCCCTAAAGACTCTGGCTCATCCATTTCACCATCACCTAAAAAAGCCCAAACCTTTCTACCCTCATCTTTGATCAAGCCTCTGTTTATTAAGTACTTCATATATCTAGCTTGATAAATTGCTAGCATAGGACCTAATCCCATGGATACAGTTGGAAATTGCCAAAATTTGGGCATTAACCAAGGGTGTGGATATGATGATAAACCACCAGGATTAACTTCCTGTCTAAAGCTATCAAGTTGTTTTTCAGTCAATCTTCCCTCAAGAAAAGCTCTTGCATACATACCGGGGGCACTGTGACCTTGAAAGTAAACTAAATCACCACCAAATTTATTATTTTTAGCTCTCCAGAAGTGGTTCATGCCAACATCATAAAGAGTTGCTGCAGAGGCAAACGTTCCTATATGGCCTCCAAGTTCAGGGAATTTTTTATTAGCTCTTACTACCATCGCTGCAGCATTCCATCTGATTAATGATCTAATTTTTCTTTCAATATTTTGATCACCATTAGATTTCTTTTCATCACTTACGGGTATTGTATTAATATATGGAGTATTTTGAGTATATGGAATATTAGCACCTTCCATGTAAGCTTTGTTAATTAATTCCTTAATTAAGTAATGAGCTCTTTGATTTCCATCTTTTTCAATTACGTCAGAAAGAGATTCAAGCCACTCACTTGTCTCTAACGGATCAATATCTCCTTCATTTACAATTCGAATTGTTTCTGGTTTTTTCTTCTTATTATTTTGATCTAATAAATTTTTTTCTTCATTTTTTTTCAAAGAATCCTCTGCTTCTTGAATAAAATTTTCTGTATTTTTTGGTACCTCTTGAGATAAAGAAGATTTTTGACTAGTGGTAGTTATGTTTAGAATTAAATCACCCTTTGAAATTTTATCCCCAACTTTTACTTCTATTGAATCTATTTTCCCAGAAAAAATTGATGGTATTTCAACACTAGATTTATCACTTTCTATAGTAACTACTGGGTCATTTTTTTTTATTTCTTGACCCTCTTTTACAAGTAATTCAATTACCTCAACGTTTTCAAAATCACCAATATCTGGTACTAATAATTTTTCTGTCATTTTTTTTTATCTTTTTTATTTAAAAATGATGTTATTTACTAATCTTAACACATTCTGCTCAATTTTTTGACACTCTTTACATACATGCTTCAAAAATGATTAAAATGATATTAAAAACACTTATCCAACCTAAATTAAATAATCACGTAGATGCTAGAATATGGATACAAAAAATTCTACTAGAGGAAAAATACGGAAAAATAAACTCTTAAATTCTCTCAATACACAATGCTAAGCCCATACCTCCTCCTATACAGAGGGTTGCACAACCTTTATTTTTTTTTTGTCTTTTCATTTCATGTATCAAAGTGACAACAATTCTTGCTCCAGAAGCACCAATAGGGTGGCCAAGGGCGATGGCACCTCCATTCACATTAACTTTATTTTGGTCAATACCCAATTCATGAATAACAGCAATGCTTTGAGCTGCAAAGGCCTCATTTATTTCAAATAAGTCAATTTCATGTATATCCCATTTTGCTTTTTTTATTGCTTCACGCACAGCACCAATAGGTCCAAGGCCCATAAAAGCCGGATCTACACCAACTGCAGCCCAAGACACAATCCTTGCTAAAGGTTTAATAGATTTTTTTTCTGCATCTTGAAAATTCGTTAGTATTAAAGCTGCCGCTCCATCATTTATTCCTGAGGAATTTCCAGGTGTCACAGTGCCATCATCTTTAAAAACTGTTTTTAATTTTTCTAAATCAGATAATTCCAAACCTTTTCTTGGATGCTCATCTTTTTCTAAAATATTTCCATTTTGATTTATTTTAATAAGTTCATCATCAAATTTTTTTGTAGAAATTGCTATTTCTGCTTTTCTTTGAGAACTTAATGCAAATTTATCTTGCTCTAGTCTTGATATTTTAAATTTTTTTGCAACATTCTCAGCAGTAACTCCCATATGATATTTTTTAAAAGCATCTGTTAAACCATCATTTATCATTGTATCTATCAATTTTTCTTCAGAAATTTTTTTTTCTTCTCTATAAAAAATTGAATGTGGAACCAAGGACATATTTTCTTGACCACCAGAAATAATAGTTTTAGCATCTCCTAACTTAATTGACTGGTATCCAGAAATCACTGCTCTAAGTCCAGATCCACATACCTGATTAATTGTGTGGGCAGGTTTAGTTTCTGGTATTCCTGAATTTATTAATGCTTGTCTGGCAGGGTTTTGTCCTCCACCAGTTGTTAATACTTGACCCATAATTACTTCATCAATTTCAGATTTATCAAATTTTGTTTTTTTTAAAATTTCGTTAATGACTATTGATCCAAGTTGGTCAGATCTAATATTTTTCAAAGAACCTCTAAAACTACCTATTGGAGTTCTTATGGCGTCTAATATAACCACATCTTTTGATTTATTGCTCATTTATTTAAAAATTGTCTTATCATTAAAATACACTAAAAATTCATATACAATAAATAAATAAATTTTAAAAAATGCGCCTGTAGCTCAACTGGATAGAGCGCTTGGCTACGGACCAGGAGGTTCTGGGTTCGACTCCTAGCAGGCGCACCAAATAAGAATTATTATGTTAAAATGGTTGATAAAATCTTCTCTTCAAATGTCAGTTATTTATTTCTTTATAATTATTTTTATAATTTTATTAATATTAACATTTATATTATAAAAAATTATGTCTAAAAAATTTGAACAAATTAGTCTCAAGCCTGGTTTTATGAAACATAATGGTGGGCTTATGTTTAGAAGTATTTCCGAAATAGAGTATGAATTTAAATCTATGATTAAAGAAAACCATTTAAATGCTGCTGGTATTACTCATGGAGGATATTTGTCAGCTCTGATAGATGCTGGTTCAGGTACTGCTGCACATCGAACAGCAAATAATGCTCCATGCGTTACAATCTCGCTTGATATCAAATTTATAGGTGCATCAAAAGTTGGGGATGAAATTATTGGAAACGTAAGAATTTTAAAAAAAACAAAAACTTTAATATTTTTATTTTGTGAATTAAATTGTAATAAAAAGATTATTACATCAGCAACAGGAGTTTGGAAAATTTTGAAGGTACAACCTTCAAATTTGGGTCCCGGAGGTTAATAGTTTTTTAATTGAAAGAAAGATTAATAAATTAAATGTCATTATAATTATTACATATTCAAAAAAAGTTTTATGTGTCTCAAATCTTATGTTAAAATCAATATTCTTTTTTTAAAATGAGAACTTTTTACACTCCGATTCGGTCATGTTTTAGACTATTTTTGTTCTTTAACACTAACAAGATCTGGTAGGTTAAGAAAAATATATACCAAAGATAGAAATGATAAAAAATAAAATTTCAGCAGTCCTGGGTCCAACAAATACAGGAAAAACACACTTTGCCATTGAAACAATGTTGTCTTTTGAAAGTGGTATGATTGGTTTTCCCTTAAGATTATTAGCAAGAGAAGTTTACGATAAAGTAGTAAACAAAGTTGGAATAAATAAAGTTGCTTTAATAACCGGTGAAGAAAAAATTATTCCCTCTGAAGCAAAATATTTTCTTTGCACAGTAGAATCAATGCCAATAGATAAATATTTGGATTTTGTTGCAGTGGATGAGATTCAAATGTGCTCAGATCATGAGCGAGGCCATATTTTTACTGATCGTTTATTGAATATGAGGGGAAATAAATTAACAATGTTAATGGGATCGAATACTATAAAAAATATTATTTCAAAATTAGATGATGATATTGAATTTATTAATAGAAATAGATTGTCTAAACTTTCCTATGCAGGTCATAAAAAAATTTCAAGAATTGACAGAAAAACTGCTATAATAGCATTTTCAGCTGAAGAAGTTTATGCAATTGCAGAACTTATTAGAAGACAAAAGGGTGGTGCCGCGATAGTGATGGGATCACTAAGTCCAAAAACACGTAATGCTCAAGTAGCTTTGTATCAATCAGGTGATGTTGATTTTTTAGTTGCAACCGATGCAATAGGAATGGGTATTAACATGGATCTAGACCATGTTTATTTTTCAAATCTCAAAAAGTTTGATGGAAAAAAATCAAGAAGATTAAACTTATCCGAAATAGGACAAATTGCTGGACGAGCAGGTAGATATTTAAATGATGGAAGCTTTGGTATTACAGGTCAATGTAAGGAAATAATATCTGAAGAAGTTAATTTATTGGAAAATCATAAATTCGAAGAAATACAGTCTTTATTTTGGAGAAATTCTGAACTTAATTTTGATAATTCGTCTTCTTTAATAAAATCTTTAGATGAAAAACCTCAAAAATATTGGCTGAGAAAAATTCATGAACGGGAAGATGAAAAAGCTTTAAAATTTTTTCTTCGAGATGAAAATTTCAGCAATCAAGAAAATAGCAAACATGCATTAAAGCTTTTATGGGAATGTTGTCAAATACCAGATTTTGTAAAAAAAACATATGGAAATCATTATGAGGTTATTGGAAATGTTTTTAAATATCTTAACAGCAAAAAGGGTAAAATAACCAACGATTATATGCATTTACAATTGATGAAACTCAATAATTTTGAAGGAAATGTTGACTCTTTATCAAATAGAATTGCAAATGTTAGAACTTGGTCTTATGTTTCAAATAAAAATAATTGGGTAGAGAATCAAAATTATTGGATTGAAAAAACAAAAATTTTAGAAGATAAACTTTCAGAAAGACTTCATGAAGAACTTACAAAAACATTTATCGATAAAAGAGCAAGTGTTCTCGCTAGAGGTTTAAAACAAGATATGGAATTTCAAACAAAAATTCTGGAAAATAATGATGTTATGATAGATGATCAATTTATTGGAAAAATTAATGGATTAAAATTAGAGTTAGATTTTAAAAAGGGAGCCTTAGAGACTGATATTAAATCATTAAAGAAAGCAGCCAGACAAACTGTCGGTCCCGAGCTTGAAAAAAGAATCCAAACAATAATAGAAACGGGTTTAATTGAATTAAATGAAGATTTTAAAATTTATTGGAATCACTCACCAATAGTTAAATTAATAGCTGGAAAAGATTATTTAGAGCCTGATTTTGAATTAATCATTGATGATATTTTAGGTCAAAATCAAAAACAAAAATTAATTAATTTTATTGAGAAATGGCTAAAAAATAAAATTGATACAACATTGAAAAGTTTAGTGGATCTAAAAAATATTCGAGAGAATAATTCATCAATTAAAGCCTTAGCATTTCAACTTTATGAGAATAACGGTGTTTTAAAAAGGGAACAGGTAAATGATTATCTAAAAAAAATGCAACAGGAGGATAGAAAAATATTAAGAAATCTTGGTGTTAAGTTTGGAAGATATCATATCTTTTTATTTAAACTTATCAAACCTGAGGCTGTCTCCTTGAGAACCTTGTTGTGGAAAAATTATCATCAAAAATATTTTAATTTAAAACCACCTACTTTCGGTCTTAATTTCTTAGACGATACGAAAAATACAAATAAAAATTTTATGCTACTTTGTGGATTTGAGAAATTTGATAATTTTTATATCAGAATTGATATTTTAGAAAGATTATTTGTAAAAATAATAAATTCTGATTCTATAATGGGTAACGAAATTAAAATGATTCCTGAAATGCTCAATTTATTAGGTTGCTCTAAAGAGAATTTTAAAAAACTCCTACGAAATATGAACTATAGAGTCATGGAAAAAAACAATGAAACATTCTTCAAATATGCACCTCCTAGGAAAACTAAAAAGATTTTAGGTAAAAAAACTTCTAAAGAGAGCCCTTTTAAAATTTTAAAGAAACTTAATCTTAATTAAATGTTTTTTAAAAAAAGCAATACTAATAATAAGAATGAAGATTTAACAAAAGTATGTGCATTATTAATTCACGCTGCCAAAATAGATGAAAGTTACACCTCAAAGGAAGAGGAAATCATTAAAAAAACACTTTTAAGTTTTAAAGTAAATTATAATGATTTAGATGAAATTATCTTAAAAGCAAAAAAAATAGAGGAAAATTCAAATCAAATTTTAAGTTTTACAAAAGAAGTAAAAAATATGACTGAACAAGATAAAATTACAATAGTTGAGTCTTTATGGAAGATAATTTACTCAAACAATCAAGCTGATATTTATGAAACAAATTTGATGAGACGACTTGGAGGTTTATTGTATATTGACAGTAAGACTATGGGAGATATCAAAGAACGGATTAAAATTAATTTTAAAAAATGACTTACGTAGTAAACGAGAAGTGTATCAAGTGTAAGCTCATGGACTGTGTTGATGTGTGTCCAGTAGATTGTTTTTATGAGGGAAAAAATATGCTTGTAATTAAACCTGATGAGTGTATAGATTGTGGCGTTTGTGAACCAGAATGTCCTGTAGACGCAATCAAAGCTGATACAGAGCCTGGAAGCGAAAAATGGTTAGAGATAAATAAAAAATATTCAGAGATCTGGCCAAATATAAGTGAGAAAAAAGATCCTCCTTCGGATCATGAAAAGTACGAAAATGAGCAAAATAAGTTTGAAAAATATTTTAAAGAAAACATTTAATAAAAAAGTTAAGAAAAAATCAAAAATAAAAGAAACTAAGAAGAAAGTTTCAAAAAAAGTAACAAAAAAAGTCGTTAAAAAATCAAAAAAAAATACAAAACTTAAAAACCAAAAAATATTAAATAAAAAGACACAAAAAATTGAAGAGAAAAAAAAAATAGAAACTAAAAATGATAATTTAAGAATATCTAAAAACAATGAATTAAAACCTGAAATAAAAAAAGTTAAAAAGCAAGAAACAGAAAAAAAGGAATATAAACTGAAAGATTATGTAATTTACCCCAAGCACGGAGTAGGTCAGATTACAGAGTTTAAAAAAATCAATATAGGTGGCATTGATGTAGAGACATATATAATCAGGTTCGAAAAGGATAAAGCTAATGGAATGGTCCCAGTAAATAAGCAATCTCATTTGAGACCACTATCGACAATTAACCAAGTCAATAAATGTATTTCAATTCTTAAAAGTAAGCCAAAAATAAAGAGATCAATGTGGAGTAGAAGAGCACAAGAATATGAGGCAAAAATTTCTTCTGGAAAAATTTATGATCTTGCTGAAGTTGTAAGAGATTTAAATAAAGGAGATGATCTAATGGTTGATCAATCATATAGTGAAAGACAACTTTTCGAAAAGGCTTACGAAAGAATTTTATCAGAATTCAAAATAATATTGGATATCTCTTTGGAGGATACTCAAAAAAAATTAGATAAAGCCTTAAAAAGAAATTTGGACGGTCAATCTAAACCTGCTATGCCTGCAGCAAAAAACCCAACAACTGATCTGCCTGTTGAAGATACTATTGCTGAAAATGAGGAAGCTTTAGAGGATTAAAAAAAAACGCCTCTCACACGAGCGTTATGAGAAGCGTTTTTAATAAAGAATACTAAGTAATTATCTTCTTCTTCTTTTCTTAGCTTTTTTCTTAGCTTTTTTCTTAGCCTTCTTTGCTTTTTTTCTTCTTTTAGCCATCTTTAGCTCCCTTTTAAGTTTACGAATCACATTGATTCGTTATTTAGTTATTTTTATTTTTTTATACACGTTATGTCAATTCTTTAATTAAAGTTAAAATTTTTTTGAATTATTTAAAAACTAAAAAAAATTTTTATAATTTTTATGTGTAAAAAAGTTAATGTTTATGCGCTTTATAATCAAATATTTAAATTAAATTAATAAAGTTTATCTAAATCTTCTTTATATTTTTGCAAAATTTTTTTTCTTTTTAGTTTTAAAGTTGGTGTTAACATTCCATTTTCAATTGTAAATTCATCTTTAATTATTTTAAATTTCTTAACTTTTTCTACTAAAGATAAATTTTTATTTAAGTTTTCTATGTAAAATTCAATTTCACTTATATTTTGTTCACTATCACTCACAACTAATGCAACTAAATAAGTTTTTTTATCTCCATAAACAAAACTTTGTTGAATTTTTTCGCTACGACATAACAAATTTTCAATCTTAGACGGTGAAATGTTATCACCACCAAGATTTACTATAATTTCTTTTTTTCTATCAGTAATTTTTAGGTTTCCTTCCTGTGTAATTTCACCAATATCTCCAGTATGTAGCCAATTATCTTTGATAATATCTTCTGTTTCCTTTTTTTTATTCCAGTAACCAAGCATCACATTTTCCCCTTTGACTAAAATTTCTCCATCATCTGCAATTTTGACCTCATTGGTTTTAAAAGGTGGGCCTACAGTCGCAATCTCAATTTTCCCAGGAATATTGCAACTTACAACTGGAGAGGCTTCGGTTAATCCATAACCTTGTAAGGTTGGCAATCCAATAGCATTTAAAAATTCTCCAATTTTTTGATCTAAGGCACCTCCTCCAGAAACGAAAGCTTTTAATTTACCACCAAACTGATTTCTTATTTTTTTTCTTACTAAAACCTCACAAAAAAAATTGATTATTTTTTCTTTTAAATTTAATTCTAATTTGTTCAAATTTTTGGTTCCTAACAAAATAGTATTTTGTATCAATTTCTTTTTAAAACCTTTTTGTTTTGAAAAATTAAGGAAAATTTTACCATATAAATTTTGATAAAATCTTGGAACAGCAGTCATAATAGTAGGTTTAGCAGTGGCCATATTAGGTAATAATTTTTCTAAACTTTCAGCGTAATAAATTTTTGCCCCAAGTAATATTTGAACGTATTGAACAGTATGTTCGTATGAGTGAGACAATGGTAGCCAAGTCAAGAAAACTGGTTTTTTATTTTCAATTAATGAGTTTAAAATTTCTTGTGCACCTTCACAATTTGATAAAATACCCCCATGACTTAACATAACTCCTTTGGGATTTCCAGTAGTCCCTGATGTATAAATAATACAAGCTAAATCATTTCTCCTTAAACTATTATTATTAAATTTTATACTTTCGGTTAAAGATTTAATATTCCATTCAGCTTTAAGAAAAATATTTTCAAAAAATTCTATTTTTTCATCAAATTTATCAATTGAAATAACAATCGTTTTTTTTTTAATATGATTTTTAATTTTTTCAAATTGGGAAAGATTAGAGACAATACATACTTTTGGTTCACAATCATTAATTATATAATTATAATCACTAGTTGAATAAGTTGTAAAAAGTGGAACTGTTACCCCACCTGCATTCATAATTGCTATATCAGATATTAGCCACTCAGGACGATTTTCAGATAACAAAACACATCTGTCACCCTTAGAAATAATCTTTTCTAAATAACTTGATAATATTTTTATTTTTGTATTTATATTTCCCCATGAATATGTAAATGGTCCAGAATTTGTGTTTGGTAAATCTTTATTTTTTAGTGAAACTAAAAAAGTCTCTTCATGAGACTTTGTTCCAATAATTGGAAACTTTTCTTCATATTTCTTAAAAAAAAGTTCAACTAAACTATTTATTTCTCTCAGTTTCATAATTTGGTGGGCGAAGAGAGAATCGAACTCTCACTTCTTGCGAAACACGATTTTGAGTCGTGCGCGTCTACCAGTTCCGCCATTCGCCCTTAATTGTTTAATAATTTATTAAATAGTATAAGAACTAAAATTATATTAAAACCAAAAAATGTTTAATAGTCTTTACAAAAAATGTTTAGATTTAGCAGCTCATGAAAGTTCTAAATATTATTTAGCGGTAGTCTCATTTGTTGAAAGCTCATTTTTTCCTATTCCTCCTGATGTTATGATTATTCCAATGGTAATATCTAAAAAGAACGATTTTATAAAAATTTTTTTAATTACAACAATATTTTCAGTCATGGGTGGTATGTTAGGTTATTTAATTGGAGCATTTTTTTTTGATTTTGGTGCAAGTATAATGACTTTTTATGGATACGAAGATAAATTATTCAATATCAAAAATAACTTAATTAATAGTGAAGGTTTTTATGCTTGGCTCGGTATACTTTTTTTAGCTGGATTTACACCTCTTCCATACAAAGTTTTTACTATTGCTAGTGGCTTAATAGGATTTAATTTTTTTATATTTATTCTAATAAGCTTAATTTCTAGAGGATTAAGATTTTTTTTAGTATCATATTTATCATATAAATTTGGAGACATATTTACCCAATTTATGGAAAAACATGGATCAAAGTGGTTTACTATAATTGGAATATTAATTTTGATAATTAGTGCAGGAGTCTATTTTATTTTTAAATCTCATGTTTAATTTAAAAGCTGAATTTTATCTAAAAATAATTTTTATAATTTGCTCTGTGGCATTAACTTCTGCATATTTTATAGAATATATTCTTGGTCATCAGCCTTGCAATTTATGTATAATTGAGAGAATTCCTTATGTCGTGGGCTTATTTTTGATAATTTCGATATATATCTTAAAAAAAAATAAAAAATTTCATGTTTTGTTATTGATCCTAACCTTTATTTTTTCATTAATAATTTCAATTTATCACTTTGGAATTGAGCAAAATTTTTTTCAAGAGTCGGCTGTTTGTGATACCAAGGATCTAAATAAAGCTATAACAAAAGAGAATTTACTTAAACAATTAAATGAGAAAGCTGTAAGCTGCAAAGATGTGACATTTAGGATTTTTGGATTATCTCTTACAAGTATTAATATTGTAATTAATATAATACTAATTATAACACTTTCAAAAATTTATACGCAATATGAAAAAAACAAATACCAGAGTTGAAGAATTTATCAGAGTTGACCACGCTGGTGAAAGAGGTGCAGTCAAAATTTATGAAGGTCAGCTATTAGCTTTAAATACAATTGTTAAAAATGATAGTTTGAAAAAAACAATTGAAGATATGAAAGAACACGAGATAGAACATTGTGAATTTTTTGAAAATGAAATAAAAAAAAGAAATATTAAACCTACAAAATTTTTACCTTTATGGGATTTATTGGGTGTTGGTTTGGGTTTTGGATCAACGTTATTAGGAAAAAAGGCAGCAATGTTATGCACTGCATCAGTTGAAGAGGTGATTGATAAACATTATTTAGATCAAATTAATCAATTAGGCCCTGAGGAAAAAGAATTAAAAAAAAAAATAACAAAGTTTAGGCAAGATGAATTGGATCATAAAGACATTGCTTATGAAGAGGGTGCATCAAAAAAAGGTTTTTATTCAATTATGGATAAAATAATTAAAACAGGTTCAAAAATAGCTATTCGTATTTCAGAAAAAGTTTAGATATCAAGCTTCTAATTCAACATCCCAATACAAATAATCCATCCAACTTTTGTGCAAATAATTTGGGGGGAAATTTTTACCGTTCCTGTGCAAATCTTCTGTGGATGGTTGATAAGGATATTGAAATAACTTCATACCAGAAGATTTCAAAAGTTTTCCTCCTTTTTTAACATTACAATCTGAACAAGCTGTTACAACATTATCCCAATTAGTTTCACCACCTTTTGACCTAGGCAATAAGTGATCGAAAGTTAATTCGTTTCCACTTCCACAATATTGACACGAAAACTTATCACGAAGAAATACATTAAATCTTGTGAAACTTGGTTTGGATTGAGGAACTATATAATCTTTTAGCGCTATAACACTAGGTAATTTCATATTAAATGATGGGCTTCTTACAATTCTATCATAGTTACTTACAATGGTCACCCGATCTAGAAAAACTGATTTAACAGTGTCTTGCCATGACCATAAAGATAAAGGATAATAACTTAAAGGTCTGTAATCTGCATTTAAAACTAATGCAGGACATTTTTCTAATGAAATATCTTGTTCAAGAAAACTATTCATGAATAAAGTTTAGCTTAAATAAAAAATTATTTCAATATTTAGCTATGATTAAATTTTTTAATAATATAATTTAATGCTATACTTGACGCCTCAATCGGAATATGATGTCCACAGTTTTTTAACAAGTATGTTTCAACATTAATATCATTTCTAATTAAGAAGTCTTTTGCCTCTAACAAATGATCTGGTGCGACTATTTCATCAGCATCACCATGTATTAATAATACATCAGTTGAAACTTTTTTTTTTTGTTTAAGATAATTTTGATTTATGATTTTACCTGAAAAGCCAATTATGGAATTATATTTTTGATCTGAGATTAATCCTAGATTTAAAGACATCATGCAACCTTGGCTAAAACCTGAAAGGCAAATCTTATTATTATCTAGATCAAATTTTTTTTTAATTTCGTTTATGAATTTATTTAATATATTTTCAGCCTTTTTAACCTCTGTTAATATATATTCTGGATTTTCTATTGATAAATCAAACCATTGATAACCCGCTGGATTAATCGGGCATATTTCATGTCCATTGGGGCAAATAAAAACTGTGTTTGGCAAATATCTTTTCCAATTAAAAGATAAAGTACTTATATCCTTCCCATCTCCTCCATAGCCATGTAATAGGATGATTGCATTTTGAATTGCTAAATTATTTTCAGGTTTAATTATCGTGGTTTCTAGACAAAATGTCATACTTAATTTTTTATGTTTTTTTATTTTTAAAACAACTTACAATACAATTATGATTTCTGGAATATTACTTAAAATTTTATCAATTATATTATTAGCAACAGTTGGAATAGTTCTTATACTTGGGATAGGAACATTGTTTAAAGGTGGAGAAACAAGTAAAAAATACTCAAATAAATTAATGCAGTTGAGAGTTCTATTACAATTCCTCGCTATTCTCGCTCTTGTAGGTTTTGCATATTTTTTTAAAAATTAATTGAAAGATATTAGCCATTCAACAAATTTTTCATTTTGAAAATCAGTAGATCCAACGATTCTAGCAAATTCTTTTCCTTCTTTGTCAATTAGAATAGAGGTTGGAATACCTCTGAGTAAAAATTTTTTTGTTAAAATTAATGAAGAGTCAAAATATAATTCTAAGTGTTTTATATTTAATTCCTCAAAAAATTTTTGAGATTTTTCTAAATTATCATTTCCGACATTAATTGGGAAAATTTTTAAATTATCTAATTTTGAATTAATTTTTAATAAATCTAATGACGGCATTTCCTCTTTGCATGGTGCACACCAAGTAGCCCAAAAATTTATTAATATCAGATTTCCATTAAAACTATCTAAAGAGACTTGGTTATTTTCACTATCTAAAAACGTTAAACTATCGTATTTTTTTAGTTGTTTAGTTAATACCAAATTTTTAATATTTGGGCTTTCATTTGCAAAAGAGTTTGTTATTAAAAATATAAATATAATTAAAAATCTCATTCTAAACAGGTATACTTAATTATCATGGTAAAAAATAAAAACAATAAAGCAATTTGGAATACCAGAATAAAAAAGAGAACATCCTCATTTTTTGCAAAAATCGGAGGCTCGCTTGAAATTGATAAAAAACTTTATAAAGAGGATATCATGGGATCCATAGTTCACACAGAGATGCTCTTTAAACAAAAAATTATATCTTTTAAAATTAAAAACAAAATTATCTACGGATTAAAAAAAATTGAAAATGAAATTTCTAAAAATAAATTCAATTTTGATAGAACTTTTGAAGACATACATATGAATATAGAAAAAAGATTGTTTGAAATTATTGGTGAAGAGGCAGGTTATGTTCATACTGCTCGCTCTAGAAATGACCAAGTTATTACTGATCTAAAAATTTGGATGAAATCTGCAACTAAAGAAATTAATAAAAATATAGATAAACTTTTAAAAACTATACTTAAAAATGCAGAAAAAAATATTTACACTATCATGCCAGGCTTCACACACCTTAAAAATGCTCAAGCTTTATCTTTTGCTCATTACTTAATGGCTTATATTGAAATGTTTATTAGAGACAAAAAAAGATTCCAAAATTGTTTAGAAAGTTTAAACGAAAATCCTCTTGGCGTATCAGCACTGACTGGAACTTCGTTTAATATTGATAGAAATTATACTACAAGAAAGCTAGGTTTTAAAAAACCTACAAATAATTCAATTGACACAGTATCTGATAGGGATTTTGTTTTAGACTACTTGTATAGCTGTTCAGTTTGCGCAATGCATATTTCTAGAATTTCTGAAGAATTAATAATATGGAATTCAGATGCATTTAGTCTAATTAAGCTTTCAGACAAAGTTGTTACCGGTTCTTCAATTATGCCACAAAAAAAAAATCCTGACCCTCTTGAATACTTAAGGGGTAAATCTGGAACAATATTTGGTAATTTATTTTCAATGTTAACTATTCTAAAAGGATTGCCTCTTTCTTACTTTAAAGATCTCCAAGATGATAAAGAAATAATATTTAAAACAAATGAAATTTTAACTTCTTGCTTAAAGATTTTAGATGAAGTTCTGAATAACATTTATCCAGATAAAAAAAAAATGTTTGAACTTACAAATAAGGGACATGTGACCGCAACAGACTTGGCCGACTATCTTGTAAAAAATAAATCTATTTCTTTTAGAGCGGCATACCAAAAAACAGCTGAAATTGTAAATTTTGCTGAAAAGAAGAAAAAACAAATCCATGAACTTGATCTAAAGGAGCTTAAAAAAATAGATCCTCATTTTAACGAAGACGTATTAAAAGTCTTTAATCTAAAAAATTCTATCAATTCAAAAAAATCCTATGGAGGAACATCTTTTGATAATATTAAAAAGATGATAATAAAATACAAAAAACTATTAAAATGAAAAAAATTTTTTTGTTTCTTTCTTTAGTTATATTGATTTTCTCATGTGGAAAAAAAAGTGATCCTGAATATGAAAAAATTAGTTCGAGTATTAATCACACCAAATTTAAAACGGTGTTATGAAGTATAAAAAAAAAAAATTTTTTATTGAAAATTTAAGTGTCAATTTATTGGCTAATAAATTCAAAACACCCTGTTATTGCTATTCATACAATAAAATAAAAGAAAATATAATTGATTTTAATAATAATTTTAAAAAAATTAAACCTCTAATCTGTTTTTCTGTTAAGGCGAACCCAAATAAAACTATTTTACGCGAAATTTGTAATTTAGGATTAGGAGCCGATGTTGTTTCAATTGGGGAACTAATGGTAGCACTTAAATCTGGAATTAAACCAAGTAAGATTGTATTCTCTGGAGTTGGAAAAACTTTTAAAGAAATTGACTATGCATTAAAAAAAAGAATATTTCTCATAAATGCTGAATCAAAAAGTGAAGTTCTTGCTATTGAAAAAATAGCAAAATTACAAAAAAAAAGAGTTAATATTGGCATAAGATTAAATCCAAATACTGACGCAAAAACTCTTAGACAAATTTCTACCGGGAAAAAAGAAAATAAATTTGGTGTATCTGAAAATATTTTTTTAGACTTGGTCAAATATATTAGAAATTCTAATAATTTAAATTTAAAATGTTTAAGTGTTCACATTGGAAGTCAAATTCTTGAGATCAAACCTTATCAAAAAATGTTGTCTGTATTAGAAAAAGCGATAAAAAAATCTCAATTCGACTTTGAATTTATTGACTTAGGTGGAGGTATTGGCATTGACTACCAAAATACAAATAAAAAACTAAATTTAAAAAAATACGCAAGTATTATTGAAAAATTTTTAAAAGGTAAAAAATCTAAAATTATCTTTGAACCTGGTAGATCGATAATTGGAAATACAGGAATTTTAATCTCTAAAATAATCTATATTAAAGAAGGTTATAAAAAAGATTTTATTATTTTAGACACAGCCATGAATGATTTAATGAGACCAGCTTTGTACAATGCTAGGCACCGAATAATTCCTTCAATAAAAAATTTTTCAAAATCTAACAAGATATACGAATTTGTTGGTCCAATATGTGAAAGCACAGATAAATTTTCGTCAATAAGAAATTTTCAAAAATTAAAAGAGGGAGATCTAATAATAATTTGTGATGTTGGGGCCTATGGTATGTCGCTAAGTTCAAACTATAATTTGAGACCTAAACCTTGCGAGATATTAATAAAAAATAAAAATTCACAAATAATTAGTAAAAGACAAAGTCTAAAAGACTTAATATAATTTTAATCAAATGATTAGAAGCTTTCTATTTTCTCTATTTTTCTTTGTGGGAATTGTTTTAATTTCAATAATGTTTATTCCAGCTTTTTTTTTACCACAAAAAATTGTTTTGATTGGTGGAAAAATTATGGGATATTGGTCAACATTTTGCCTAAAAGTTTTTCTTTCAACAAAAATAATTATCAAAGGTACTGAAAATATTTTAAAAGATGAAAAATTTTTTATTGCTTGCTCCCATCAATCAATGTTTGAAACTTTTTATTTACAAACAATTTTTAATTCACCAGTTTTTATCCTAAAAAAAGAACTGCTTAACATTCCAATATTTGGTTGGTATTTGAGAAAAATTGGTTCAATATCAATAAAAAGAAATAAAGTGACGAAAGAAAATTTAGGTTTCTTTAATGAAATAAAAAAGATCGTTAATAAATCTGATAGACCAATAATTATTTTTCCTCAAGCCACTAGGGTATTACCTAATGAAAGGCCTCCCTTTAAAAAAGGGGCATCAAAAATTTATGAGGAATTAAAGATTTTTTGTCAACCAATTGCTATCAATTCTGGTCTTGTGTGGCCAAAGAAAGGTAGAAAAGTCTCAAATAAAGAAATAACAATTTCTATCCTTAAACCCATAAATCCAGGATTGTCAAAAAATAATTTTATCAAAACCCTGGAGGAAAATATTTATTCTGAGTTAGATTTAATTAATTAACCTTTCATCGGCATTACAACAAAAATACTGTCAAAATCACTAGGATCTTTAATTAAGGCTGGAGAGCCAGTGTCATTAAAAAATAATTCTATTCGATCACCATCTAGTTGAGACGCAACATCAATTAAATATCTGGAATTAAAACTTATTTCTAACTCATGGTCAAATTTTACTGATAGTGTTTCTTTACCATCACCGCTATTAGTATTATTCACTGATAAATCTAAAGTATTTTCTTTTAAATTAAACTTCACTCCATCTTTTTTATCAAGGGAGACCGAGGCAACTCTGTCAACAGAGTCTAAAAATGACTTAAGATTCAAATCAAGTTTTTTTTGATTATTTTTTGGTATCACCTGAATGTAATTTGGAAATTTTCCATCAATTAGTTTTGAGATTAAAATACTATTACTTAATTCAAATTTTATTTTTGATTTTAAATTCGATATTTTTACATCACCATCGTAATTATCCAATAAAGAGCAAAGTTGATAAATAGTTTTTTTTGGTAAAATAATTGGCTCAAAAATAATTTTTTTATCTAATTTTATTTTAGAGATAGACATTCTGTGACTATCCGTTGCAGCAGCTGTGAGATAGTTTTTATCCTCAATCTCATTTGTATGGAGATAAATACCACTTAAATAATGTCTTGTCTCATCATTGGAAATTGAAAATTTACACTTATTTAACAATTTTAATAACTGTTTAGATTTAATAGAAAATTCATTTTCATTAAAATTTTCATCCGTAACAGGAAATTCTGCAGCACTTATACAATTAAGATTAAAAATAGATTTTTCTGACTCTAAATTAAGTTTACTACTGTCGTTTAAATTTAAATTGATCTTCTTTCCTGATGAGAATTTTCTTATAATATCATACATAATGGACGATGATGTTGTTGTTTTTCCTTCTTCAAGTATTTCAACATTCTGAATTTGGTGAACAAAAATTAAATCTAAGTCTGTAGCTGTAATGGTAAGTTTTGAATTTGAAACATCTAAAAGAATATTTGATAAGATTGGTAAAGTGCTTCTTTTTTCTACTATGCCTTGACAATAATTTAATGCTTGCTGAAGGTCTTGTTGATTAACACTAAATTTCATTTTCTTTGTTGTTATATAATATTTGATTTTTAAGCTTATTAATATTATTAACCATATCAGGATCATTTTCTTTAAGTTTTTCAATAGTCTTAACAGAATGAATTATTGTAGTATGGTCCCTATTAGAAAATTCTCTTCCAATTTCAGGTAATGATTTTGATGTTAAAATTTTTGTTAAGTATATCGCTGTTTGTCTAGGTCTAACTAAATATCTTGATCTCCGAGACGAAAGCATTTCATTTTTACTTATTTTAAAAAATTTACAAACAGTTGTTTGTATTGAATCAATTGATACTTTGTTTTCGGTTAAATTAAGAAGATCTTTTAAGATAACTTTTGTCTCTGAAACACTCGGTATTTTATTATAAATTCTAGAAAAAGAAATTATTCTATTTATTGCTCCAACTATTTCTCGAATACTTGTGGTAATTTCAGTACTTATAAAATCTTGTATTTCTTTAGATATTTTAAATTGTTCAGAATATAAATTATTTAATTCTTCTACTTTACTGTTAACAATTTTTTTTCTTAGCTCGTAATCAGGTTTTTGAATATCGACAACTAAGCCACCTGAAAACCTTGATTTTATTCTCTCTTGAATTCTGGATAACTTATTTGGGGGCCTATCTGCAGAAATAATTATTTGAGACCCTTTGTCTAACAATGCATTAAATGTATGAAAAAATTCCTCCTGCATTGCCTCTTTTCCATTCATAAATTGAATATCATCAATTAGCAAAATATCAGTATTTCTAAAATATTCCTTAAATTTAACCATTTCATTTGCTTTAATTGATTTGACAAATTGATACATAAAACGCTCAGCGGATATAAACATAACTTTATTTTTTTTCTTTAATTCAAGTCCAATAGCATTTAATAAGTGCGTTTTACCTAATCCAACACCACCATAAATATAAAAAGGATTATAATGGGAAATATTTTCAGAAACTTTTAATGATGCTTCATAAGCAAGTTTATTACTTAAACCAGTTATAAAATTTTGAAACCTTTTGTTTGGATCTATACGATTGTACTGTAAATATGAGTCTTTTATAAAAGATATATTCTCTCTCTTTTCGTTAGAGCTAAATTTTTCAACATCTTTATTCCCATCCTTTTTTAATTCAGAAATTTTAAATTCAATTCTTACTAAATCTTTTTTATGAACTTTAACAACTTGAAGAATTTGGTCCAAATATCTTGAGGTGATCCAATCACGAATAAATCTCGTAGGTACAGATAGCAAAAGATAATTATTAAATTCTTCTACAAAATTTATCTTTTTCAACCAACTTTCATAAATTTCTAAACCCAATTTACTTCTCATCTCAGATTGTATTAATGTCCAGTTAATTGTTGTAGGTTTATAAGTATTTAAATTTTTATCTGAGAAAGTATTATTCATTTCGGAATAATTTAGTTAGATACTTTCTGCAAAAATTTTGCAACAAATAATTTATAAATGCTAAAAAAATTTTAAATCTACGATTGTGTAAAAAATTTTTTTTTAAAAAAAATTTGACAAATTTTTTTTTTATGTATCAAAAAATAAAATTAAATTTTTGATTGAATAAATATTATTATTAATTTACTAAATCTAAATGTTGATTTTAAAATAACTCACGACATACATGCTGCGTATGCTTTAAGTTGAATCAACTTAAGGTATAAAACTTATAGTGAGGATATTTTTTTTGTAATTCTAGAAACGTTTCTAGACGCATTTTGTTTTTTAATGATACCAGTCTTAGCTATTTTCATAAGCTCAGAATTCAACTTAGGTAAGAATTTTTGTGCTTCTGCTTTTTTTTTACCCTCAATTAAAAGTTTCATTTTTTTTAATGCGTTTTTATATCTACTTTTTCTAGCTTTATTTACAGCTGTTTGTTTTGATATTCGTCTGATTCTTTTGATTGCAGATTTTGTATTTGCCATTTTGATGGGGGTATAACTGGAGATTCAATAATGGTCAATTAAATAATCAATTATATTTGACAAATATTACAAAAAAAAGTTGATCTATTAGATATTTCTTTTTTTTGAATTATTCCCTTGCAATTTAATCTTTTGCATAATTGTCCTTTCCTCTCATAAACCTTAAAATTTTTTTGAAACCTCCCTCTTTTCCCAGAAGTATTCTTAAAATCTTTTATAGTTGATCCACCATTTTTAATTGCTTTACTAAGAACCTTTCTTGAGTTTAATATTATTTTTTTATAATCATCTTTTTTCAATGAATCTGCTTTTTTATTTGGATCCAGCTTGCAATGAAATAAAATTTCATTTGCATATATATTTCCTATTCCTGATACAAAATTTTGATCTAGTAGAAAATTTTTAATATTTTTATTTTTTCCCTTTAAAAAAGAAATGATATATTTATAATTAAATTCTGTCTGAAAAGGTTCAGGCCCTAAATTGGCAAATTTTTTTTTTAATGATAGAGAGTCGTTAATAATTTGAAAAAATCCAAATCTTCGTGGATCATTATAGATTACTCTTAAGTTTTTAAAAATTATTTCAACATGATTATGCTTAATAGGTAAAGTTGGTGAATTATAAAAACTTGTATTTGTTAATAAATTTCTTTGATTGTCTGTGATTACATGGACTGTACCTGACATTCCAAGATGTAATAAACAATATTTATCATTAGAAAAACAAAAAATTAGATATTTTGAAAATCTTTTAACTTCAATAATTTTCCTGCCTTTTAAAAAAGTTTCAAAATTAATAGGAAGTTTAAATCTTAAATTTCTATTTCTTACTATTACTTTTATTACCTTTTTTTGATTAATCTTTTTATTTAGCGACTGTCTCACAATTTCTACTTCTGGTAATTCTGGCATTTGATATTATATTGATTATATATTTTTTTTTATGCAACAATATCTACAAAATAAAAAAGGACTAGTACAAAATGTTTTTGATCAGGTTTATAATCAATATGATCTTATGAATGACTTTATGTCTTTTGGTATACACCGGATATGGAAAAAAAATATGCTTAACATGATGAATCCCTCATCTAAGCAAAAATTAATTGATGTGGCGTGTGGCACAGGTGATATCGCAAAACTTTTTTTAGATAATGTAGACAAACAATCAGAGATAACCTGTGTTGATCCAAATAAAGGAATGATCAGTAAAGGCAAAGAGAAACTTAAAGAATTTTCGAACCTTAATTGGATAATAGCTGCCGCAGAAAAGTTGCCTATCAAAGATAATTCATTCGATTTTTATACAATAAGTTTTGGTTTAAGAAATACCAAAGACTTAAACAAGTGTCTTGCTGAAGCTTATCGTGTTTTAAAGCCTGGTGGAAAATTTCTATGTCTTGAATTTTCTAAAATACAGAATTCAAACCTAGATTTTATTTACAAAAATTACTCAAAATTAATACCATTAATTGGAAAACTTGTTGTGGGTGAAAAGGAACCGTACGAATATCTCATTAAAAGTATAGAAAATTTTTTAAATCAAGATGAACTAATTGATTTAATGAAAGGGCAAAATTTTAAAAAATGCTCTTATAGAAACTTGTCTGGTGGAATAGTTTCTATACATAGTGGATGGAAATTCTAATGGTCAAAAAACTCATAATCCTATTTAAACTAGGAAGAAAAGTAGCAAAATCTGATATTTTGAATATCGTATCAAAGTTCCAGGAGCCACCTTTGGCAATAAAGATTGTATTTAAGATCTTGTCTTTTTCTTTTTTTAAAAAAAAAACAATTGATATAAACGCAGATGAAGGGGAAAAATTATCAAGATCTCTAGAGTCCATGGGAACAACTTTTATAAAACTTGGACAATTTTTAGCTACAAGACCTGATATAATTGGAGATGAACTTTCAAAAAAACTTGAAGCTCTTCAAGATAGACTTCCACCCTTTCCTATAAATCAAGCAAAACAAATTATAAAAAATGATTTGGGTCAAGATACATATAACTCAATTTTAAATTTAAGTGAACCAGTGGCGGCAGCATCAATCGCACAAGTACACAAAGCTCAAATAAACGATAATGGAACAATTAAAGATGTGGCAATTAAGATTTTAAGACCCGATATAAAGAAAATTTTTAATGAAGAAATAGATGCTATGATGTTATTTGCTTTTTTGATTGAGTCAATTATTAAAAAAACTAAAAGACTCAAACTTGTTGAAGTAGTTTTTTTGTTAAAAGAGATTACGAATCTTGAAATGGATTTAAGATTTGAAGCAGCAGCAGCAAATGAATACGCAGAAAATACAAAAAATGACGTTGGCTTTAAGGTACCTGACATTTTTTGGAATTATACTAGCGAAAATGTTATGACATTAGATTGGGTTGAAGGTATTTCAATCAGAGAAACTTCAGAACTCAAAGAAAAAAAATTTAATACCAAAAAAATAGCGGAAGACGTAATTCAAAATTTTCTCAGACATGCAGTTAGGGATGGTTTTTTTCACGCAGATATGCATCAAGGAAACATATTTATTGATGAAAATGGACACATAGTACCGATTGATTTTGGAATTATGGGAAGATTAGATAAACTCAGTAAAAGATTTTTAGCTGAAATTTTATTTGGTTTTATTCAAAGAGATTATAAGAAAGTAGCTGAGGTTCATCTGACTGCGGGTTTGGTACCAAAAGAAGTTCCTATTGATGATCTAGCGCAAGCACTAAGATCTATCGGTGAACCAATTTTTGGACAAGCAGTAAAAGATATTTCAGGTGGGAAATTATTAAAACAATTATTTGATGTTACAGAAAAATTTAATATGCAAACACAGCCTCAACTTTTGATGTTGCAAAAAACAATGGTTGTTGTTGAGGGTGTTGCGAGAAAATTGAATCCAGATACTAATATCTGGACGACTTCAAAACCAGTTCTTGAAAACTGGTTAAAAGAAACCAAAGATCCAATGACGACTATCAATGAAACTATCCAAAATACCTCAGAGGTGATCAAAAGATTGCCAGAATTTCCGCAAATTATGGATAAAGCCAATCAAGCACTTACATATTTAGCTAGTGGCCAAATCCCTCATAATTCAAATTCATATAATGCACTGAATACAAAAAAGTCTGAAATGATAGCTTTTAGAAATCAATCAATAATAGGTTTTTTAGTTCTTGTAATTTTTGGTCTATTAGTATTTTAATCCTACCGATGAAAAATTCTACCAATAAAAAAATTTTATTTATTATATGTGGTGGTATATCTGCATATAAAAGTCTTGAGGTAATAAGATTATTCAAAAAAAATAATACTGAAATTAAAACAATTTTAACCAAGAGTGCAAAAGAATTTGTAACCCCTTTATCAATTACTTCTCTATCTCAAGGTAAAGTTTATGATGATCTCTTTAGTTTGGAAAATGAAACTGAAATGGATCATATCAGTTTATCCCGATGGGCTGATGCAATTGTTATAGTTCCAGCAACTGCAAACACCATTTCAAAGTTAGCTACTGGGAATTCGGAAGATTTAGCCTCAACAGTTGTACTTGCATCAAATAAACAAATTTTTTTAGCGCCTGCAATGAATGTTAGAATGTGGGAGCATCAATCAACAAAAAAAAATTTAAAAATTTTAAAAGATTTTGGGTATAAATTAATCGGACCTGAAATAGGTGATATGGCATGTGGTGAATATGGAGAGGGTAAAATGTCAGAACCATTAGTAATTTATAATCATATTAAAACTCACCTAGATAAAAAATTAAAATACAATAAAATGAAGGCTTTAGTTACAGCTGGGCCTACTAATGAATATATTGATCCAGTAAGATTTATAACAAATAAATCAAGTGGAAAACAAGGGTATGAGATAGCAAAGTCTCTTCATAAAAGAGGTTTTGACACAACTCTTATATCAGGACCTACTAATCTTAAAATTCCTGAAGATATCAATCTTATTAAAGTAGAAACAGCAGAAGAAATGTTAAAAGCAACTCAACGAAATTTGCCAGCACATATAGCAGTATTTTCTGCAGCAGTATCTGATTTTAAAATTAAGAAAAGAAATGATTATAAAATAAAAAAACAAGATAATCTTACGATCAATTTTGAAAAGAATATTGATATATTAAATTATGTATCAAATCATAATTTAATGAGACCAAAGCTAGTAATTGGTTTTGCTGCTGAAACAAATGATTTAGAAAAAAATGCTTTAAAAAAACTAGTAGATAAAAATTGTGATTGGATTATTGCTAATGATGTATCAAAAAATGATAGAGGATTTAATAGTGAATTTAATGAAATTACAATTCACTATAAAAACTTAAAAAAAAAAGAAAAGCTTTCATATAAAAAAAAATCAGAACTATCAGAAGAAATTGTTGATAGAATAATTAATCAGATTAATTGATGCAGAAAGTATTAATCAAAAAGCTCGACCCTTTGGTCAAACTCCCTTCTTATAAAAGTGAAGGTGCATCAGGAATGGATCTAATGGCCTTCATAAAAGATCAAATAAATATCAAACCAAAAACATCCTCGCTGATTCCAACTGGTTTATCGATTGCATTTCCTAAAGAGTATGAAATACAAATTAGACCTAGATCAGGACTCGCGGCAAAAAATAATATTAGCGTATTAAATACTCCTGGGACTATAGATAGTGATTATAGAGGGGAATTAAAAGTTATTATCTATAATCATGGAGATAAAGATTTTATAATTAATAATGGTGATAGAATTGCTCAAATGATTTTAACTCCTGTAATAAAAATGAAATTAGAAGAAACTGATAATCTACCAGAAACTTTAAGGGGTGAAAGTGGATTTGGTTCTACGGGTAAATGAGAGTAAGTTTGAACAAGGATCAAATTGAAAGATATTCAAGACAAATAGTTCTTAAAAAAATTGGTACCTCAGGTCAAAAAAGAATTATTCAGTCTAAAATATTAATTGTTGGCATGGGAGGGTTAGGATGTCCCGTCGCAGAATTTTTGGTTAGAGCTGGAGCAGGTTTATTGGGAATTGTTGACTCTGATAAAATTGATTTATCAAATATCCATCGTCAAAGTCTTTATAATATGGGCGATCTAAGAAAATCAAAAGTTTCTGCAGCTAAAAGTAAACTTAAAAAAATTAACCCAAGCGTTAAAATAAATTGTTATAAAATACGGCTCAACAAAAATAATTATAAAAAGATAATAAAAGAATATGATTATATTGTGGATGGTTCAGACAATTTTAAAACAAAGTTTTTAGTAAATGACTTTTGTAAGAAAAATAAGAAAATACTTGTTACAGGAGCAATTAGTAAATTTGATGGCCATATTTTTACATTTGATTTTAAGAATAAGAAGACGATCTGTATAAGAAATTTTTTTCAAGAAAATGAAATATCAGATGAGATATTAAACTGTGAATTTGATGGTGTTTTAGGTACTGTAGCAGGTATGGTAGGAGTTCTTCTTGCTAATGAAATTTTAAAAAAAATTCTAAATATTGGAAAAAATTTGGATGGTTATATTTTGATAATTGATTTTCTTAATTTAAATTTTAGAAAGGTAAAATTAAACAAGATAAAAAATGATTAAACAAAAAAGTTTCACAATTTTTATTTTTTTCTTATCATTATTTTTTTTTTCTGTATCAACTGCAGATGATATTTTTTTATCTCTAAAAAAAAATAAAGTTAATGTTAGATATGGTCCAAGTTTTAGTTCTCAAATCAAATACGTATACAAAAAAATAAATCTTCCAATAAAACAAATAGATACAAAAGAAAACTGGAGAAGAATAATAGATTTTAAAAATAACAGCGGCTGGATACATTGGTCCCAATTAAAAAAAGTTAACTCTATCATTCTATTAGAGGATCAGATTTTATTTAAAAGACCATCAAATTTTTCGACTCCAATAGCTCTTGTAAAAAAGGGGAGACTCTTGGCTCTTAAAAAATGTGATACGAAATGGTGTAAGATTAAAACATCAAACTATAACGGATGGATAAAAAAAGATAAAATTTGGGGATTAAACTAATAAGTTAAAAGATTTAAGCTTTTGATAAAATTTTATTTACTCGCCCACCACTTATCTAAAATAAAATACCAAACCGCATTTGCTAGTGGCTCTACAATAGCATCCGTTAGGGCTACAAAAAAAGAAACATCTGCAATTAACATTAAAACACTGATAGCTATAATGAAATGGCCAATTGTATAAACTATAGTTCTAAGAATAGATCCTTTATTATTTTTATAAATATTATTTGCAGCTGTAATAATTCCGTTAGTTAGTTCCATTAGTTTTTAAAAGGGCTTTCTAAAACACATGCTACAAGATGAATTCTAGCTTGTTCACCTCCATTAAAAAAATTGTGATATTTTGTATTATTTGTGATCCATACTTTACCATCCGCTGGTAAGTGTTTTGCAACATTTTCAATTACCATTGAGCAACCTTTATTTGTGACTATCGGTACATGAAGCCTACATTCTGGGTCTTTATGCCAACTTAAAGTTGATCTAGGTTCTTTTAAAAGTAATCTTACTCTACCTAATTTAAATCTCTTACTAAGTTGCTCATACACTTCTTTAAAATATGTTTTTTCAAATTCAGGAACTAGCTGAGTATATTTTGACTCATCTATATCAACATCTCTTGATACTTCTTTGCCTGTATCGTCTGCAATTGTCCAATATTTTCCTCTTATATTATTTCCCTGAATAGAGCTGTTATCATTTGGAATTTGATTTATTGGAATAGCCCCAAAGTGTGTAACACCTGGTGAATTAAATTTTTTTTTTGCTAATATTTTATCTAAGTCTTTCCTTAATTTTAAAATATCAAAATTAAGTTCAGGGACTTGATAGAAGTCTTCAAAACTTACTTTAACCATATTTATTCTTATTTATTATTTTTTTTAGTTTAATTTTAAATCAAATCTATCAGCATTCATTACTTTTACCCATGCATTAACAAAATCTTTGATAAATTTGTCTTGCGAGTCATCACATGCATAAACTTCTGCATAAGCTCTAAGTTGTGAATTTGATCCAAAAATAAGATCAACTCTTGTGGCTTTCCATTTAACTTTTTTAGTTTTTCGATCACTGCCAATAAATTCTTCCTCTGATTTATTGGTTTCTTTCCATATTGTGTTCATATCCAATAAATTTGTAAAATAATCATTTGAAAGCACACCTGGTCTTTTAGTGAAAACACCATTTTTCGATTTGTCAAAATTTGTGTCTAACACCCGCATTCCACCTAATAAAACTGTCATTTCAGGAGCAGAGAGGCCCATTAATTGTGCTCTATCAATTAATTTCTCTTCTGCTGAAATATTAGACGCAGCACCATTTAAATAATTTCTAAAACCATCAGAATGAGGTTCCAGTAATCCAAATGAATGAACATCTGTTTGATCTTGTCTCGCATCTCCTCTACCTGGTGAAAAAGGTACTTTAATTTTATGACCTGCTTTTTTAGCAGCTATCTCAATTCCAACATTACCACCTAGAACTATCAAATCTGCCATTGAAACACTTTTCTTTTTTGTATCAAAATTATTTTTAATTTTTTTTAAAGCCAAAATTATTTTCGACAGTTTAGTCGGATTATTTATCTTCCAGTTTTTTTGCGGTTCCAACATTATCCTTGCTCCATTAGCTCCACCTCTTTTATCAGATCCTCTAAAAGTCGATGCGGATGCCCATGCAGTAGAAACTAAATCCGAAATTGATATTTTTGATTTAGTTATTTTTGATTTCAAATCATTAATATCCTTCGTTTTTAGCTTATATTTAGGTTTATCTATTGGGTCTTGCCAAATTAACTCTTCTTTTGGAACATCGCTTCCCAAGTAACAAGCTCTGGGTCCCATGTCTCTATGAGTTAGTTTAAACCATGCTCTAGCAAATGCATCATGAAACTCTTTTGGATTTTCATGAAAATGTTTTGTTATAGGGCCATAGCTTGGATCAACTTTAAGTGAGATATCTGTTGTTTGCATCATTGGAGGATGTAGAACATTTTTATCATGAGCATCTGGGACCATCTTTATCTCTTGACCATTTTTCTTTGGTGTCCATTGATGAGCGCCCGCTGGACTTTTTGTTAACTCCCAATCATGTCCATATAAACAATCTAAATATCCCATATCCCATTTAGTTGGATTTTGAGTCCATGCTCCCTCAATACCACTACTTATAGCATCAACACCTTTTCCAGATTTGTAATTACTGTTCCACCCAGTGGCTTGATCTTGTATCTTAGATGCCTCAGGATCTGGCCCTTTATGTGACTCTGGTGCTGCACCATGTGATTTACCAAATGTATGACCTCCAGCTACTAATGCTGCTGTTTCATAATCATTCATAGCCATTCTCCCAAATGTTTCTCTGATATCGTGAGCCGCTAACAAAGGATCCGGATTAGCATCAGGTCCCTGTGGATTTACATAGATTAAGCCCATATGAGAAGCTCCTAATGGTTGCTCTAGATCTCTTTTGCCACTATATCTCTTAACATCTAACATCTCTTTTTCTGAGCCCCAATAAATGTCATCCTCAGGTTCCCAAATATCAACTCTACCTCCTCCAAAACCAAACGTTTTAAATCCCATAGAGTCTAGGGCTACATTTCCAACTAAAATAAAAAGATCTGCCCAAGAAATTTTCTTTCCATATTTTTGTTTTATTGGCCACAAAAGAAGTCTTGCCTTATCTAAATTAACATTGTCTGGCCACGAATTTAAGGGAGCAAAACGCTGATTACCTGTTCCAGCTCCACCTCTTCCATCACCTGTTCTGTAAGTGCCAGCAGCGTGCCATGCAAGTCTAATAAATAAAGGACCATAGTGCCCGTAATCTGCTGGCCACCACTCTTGAGAATCTGTCATAAGTTTTTTTAAATCTTTTTTAAGAGCTTTATAATTAAGTTTTTTAAATTCTTTTGAATATTTAAACTTTTTATCCATTGGATTAGATAAATCTGAGTGCTGACTTAGAATTTTAAGATTTAGACTATTAGGCCAAAAATCTCTATTTGTTTGACCTTGTCCAGCAGAAAACTTTGCAGGAGTGCCCGCTCCAGTGAATGGGCATTTACTTAACTCTTTTGTTTTAAATGATTTGTTTTTTAAGTTTTCAGTACTCACAATTGTCTCCTCAAAAGTACTTTATAATGATTCTAAACAAGTGTCAATTGTAAAAAATAATATTAAATTTTTGAAATTTATTAATCTTCTAGTTTGACTAGAACTTCTACTGATTTAATTTTTTTTCCATCTATTTTTTTTTTTATATTAATCGGGCCAACATCAGAATTTTTCAAATCAATTAATTTTTCCTCCGATAAATCATAAAAATGATGATGATCTGAAACATTGGTATCAAAATAAGTTTGATTTGAATTGATTGGTATTTGTTTTAGATATCCTTTTTTTTCAAAAGCATGAACTGTATTATAGACTGTGGCTAATGAGATTTTATTATTATGTTTTTTCTTAATTTTCTTTGCCAGGTCGTAAATAGTGAAATGAAAAGTTTCATCAACATCAAATAAAACCTCACATATTTGAAGTCTTTGTTTAGTGGGTCTTAACCCAGAATTTCTAAGTTTTTCAATATATTTCACAGCAAAGAGTTTGTTAATTAAAATTATTCTAAACTAGTGTTAAAAGTATATGATATGTATATAAAATCAAGTAAATAAGAATACTCAAAGTTATGAAAAAAAATTCATATACATATGATGAGCTTATAAGTTGTGCAAATGGGCAACTATTTGGTAAGGGTAACGCTAAATTACCACTTCCACCAATGCTCATGTTTGATAGAATTACAGAAATTAATGATAATAATGGAGCTTTTAAGAAAGGTTCATTGAAAGCTGAATTGGACATTAAGAAAGACCTTTGGTTTTTTGATTGTCATTTTAATGGTGATCCCGTAATGCCTGGATGCCTTGGACTTGATGCGATGTGGCAATTAGTTGGTTTTTTTTTAGGCTGGATAGGGAACCCAGGTAAAGGAAGGGCTTTAGGAGTGGGGACAGTAAAATTTACTGGTGAAGTTTTACAAAATGTTAAATTAGTCAAATATGAAATAGATATGAAAAAAATTATGTC
Organism: uncultured Pelagibacteraceae bacterium; assembly: GCA_902623735.1. Lineage (GTDB taxonomy): Bacteria > Pseudomonadota > Alphaproteobacteria > Pelagibacterales > Pelagibacteraceae > Pelagibacter. The sequence continues at coordinate 146,721 of CACNUU010000001.1, forward strand.
CCCTGGAGGTACAACAGTAGGTTTAGCAAATGGGCAGGTAATCGCTGATAATAAAAAAATTTATACAGCGGAAAGTTTAAAGGTAGGGTTATTTAAAGAATGAGAAGAGTAGTAATCACAGGGTTAGGAATTGTTTCCTGTCTTGGTAATAATCAAGATGAGGTTTATCAATCACTTTTAAACTCTAAATCAGGAATTTCATTCTCAGAAGAGTACAAAGATCATAATCTTAAAAGTCATGTACATGGTAAACCTAATATAAAACTTGAGGATCATATTGATAGAAAAACAATTAGATTTATGGGATCTGGATCTGCATATAATTATATTGCTATGAAAGAAGCAATTAAAGACTCAGGTTTAGAGGAAAAAAATATTAGTAACTTTAAAACAGGAATTGTAATGGGTTCGGGTGGTCCTTCAATTGAAAATGTGATTTTGGCAGCCGATAAAACTAGAGCAAAAACTCCTAAGCTAATGGGACCATTTATAGTGCCTAGAACTATGGCAAGCACAGCATCCGCAACCCTTGCGGTCCCGTTTAAGATTAAGGGAACCAATTATACAATGAGCTCTGCATGCGCGACTAGTGGACATTGTATTGGAAATTCTATGGAATTAATTCAAATGGGTAAACAAGATATTGTTTTTGCAGGTGGAAGTGAGGAATTACACTGGGCCATGACAGCGATGTTTGATGCAATGACAGCTTTATCCTCAAAATATAATGATGCACCCCAAACAGCATCTAGAGCCTATGACAAAAATAGAGATGGGTTTGTAATTGCAGGCGGTGGGGGAGTTTTAGTTCTTGAAGAATTTGAGCATGCAAAAGCTAGGGGAGCTAAGATCTACGCAGAATTAACAGGTTATGGAGCTACTTCTGATGGCTATGATATGGTAGCTCCATCGGGTGAAGGGGCTGTAAGATGTATGCAAATGGCAATGGCCTCATCTAAAAGTAAGATTGATTATATTAATACCCACGGAACATCAACTCCAGTAGGAGATATTACAGAATTAAATGCTGTTAGAGAAACTTTTGGTAATGATGTTCCAAAAATAAGTTCAACTAAATCTTTGTCTGGTCATCCACTGGGTGCTGCATCGGTTCACGAAGCAATATATTGTCTAATAATGATGAAAAATAATTTTATTGCCGGGTCAGCAAATATTAATGAGATGGATGAAGAGGCTAAAAATTTTCCAATTGTCTCCCAAACCGAGACTGGAATAACTTTAAATACAGTCATGTCTAATAGTTTTGGTTTTGGTGGGACTAATGCTGCATTAATTTTTGAAAGGGTCTAGTTTATGAGTTTAATGAAAGGCAAAAAAGGGTTGATCATGGGAGTTGCTAATGAAAGATCTATCGCTTGGGGAATTTCTCAAAAACTTGCAGAAGCTGGAGCTGAGCTCGCATTTACTTATTTGGGAGACGCTTTAAAAAAAAGAGTAATTCCTTTAGCTGAAAAATTAAATTCAAAAGTAACTTTTAGTTGTGATGTTGAAAAAAAAGAGGAAGTTGTAAATTTATTTAAAGATATTAAATCACAATGGGGAGAAATTGATTTCGTAGTTCATGCTGTCGCATTTTCGGATAAAGCAGAATTATCAGGTGAATACCTGAATACAACTAGAGAAAACTTCTTAAGAAGTATGTTAATTTCTTGTTTCTCATTCACAGAGGTTGCAAAAGAAGCATCAAAAATTATGAGAGCTAATGGAAGTATGATTACGCTTACATATGAGTCTACAAAAGCTATTCCAAACTATAATGTTATGGGTGTTTGTAAGTCTGCTTTAGAGGCTAGTGTTAAGTATCTTGCAAGAGATTTAGGAGCAAAACAAATTAGAGTTAATGCTATAAGTGCTGGTCCAATTAAAACTCTAGCTGCTTCTGCTATAGGTGATGCTAAATTTTTATATAAATGGAATGAAGACCATTCTTTTTTAAAAAGAAATGTGGATATACATGACGTTGGTAACTCTGCTTTATACCTTTTAAGTGATCTAGCAGGTGGAGTTACAGGTGAAATTCATTATGTAGATGCAGGATATAATAAAGTTGGGATGCCAGATCCTAAAAATATTTCTTAAAAAAAATTAATGATAATTTGGCTAGCCTCTTATCCTAAAAGTGGAAATACATGGTTAAGATCTATATTAAATCAAATTTTATTTGTAGATCCAACCACAGAAAATATTTTTTCTGACCTATATAAAAATATTCCTGGCTATCCATCATTAATGCATTTTATGAATCTAAATTCATCGTTAAAAAGTACTGATGATATTCAAAAAATTAGTAACATAATTAAAAATTGGGAAGAATCTCAAAATAAAATTAATAAAGAAAAAAGACTAAAGTTTTTTAAAACCCATAACTTGTTAACATCTATAAATTTGGATGGACAAACTTTTCATTTTACTAACATAAAGAATACTCTTGGAGTTATTTATATAGTGAGAGATCCAAGAAATATCATTACCTCACTTAAAAATCATTTTTTTTTAAATTCTTACGATGAAGCATTTAATATGATGATTGATAAAAAAAGATGGATAGGAACTACCAAGGACAGGGTTCCGCAAAGTTTATCTTCGTGGGATCAACACTTTAATTCATGGAGTTTTTTCCCAAAAAATTATATTCTATTTAAATATGAAGATTTGTTATCGGATCCTAAAAAACAAATACTACGACTTTATGAATATTTACAAAAATTTATAAAAACTAATTTTGATCAACAAAAGATAGACAAAATAATTTTAAATTCAAAATTTTTAAATTTTAAAAAACTTGAAAGCCAAGGTCATTTTAAAGAAAAAGCTATAAACCCATACACAAAAGAAACCAAAGAATTTTTTTACTTAGGACCTAAAAATGATTATTTGAAAATACTAGATGATAAAACTAGATATAAAATTGAAAAACATTTCAAAGTCACAATGAAGAAAATTGGGTATCTATGATCAATCAGTAGCTTGTTTCATAGAAAGTTTAACTTTACCTCTATCAAAACCTATCACTTTAACTTTAACTTCATCACCTTCTTTGACTACATCAGTGACTTTAGCTACTCTCTTGTCTGCTAGTTCTGAAATATGAACAAGACCATCCTGTTTACCTAAAAAGTTTACAAAAGCTCCGAACTCCATAATTTTCATTACCTTTCCAGAATAAATTTTATTTAGTTCAGCTTTTGCAGTGATATCTTTAATCATTTGCATTGCAGTATTTCTAGACTCCTCATCTGGAGCAGCCACAGTTACAACTCCCTCATCATTTACATCAACTTTGGCACCTGATTTTTCAACTATTTCTCTTATTGTTGCGCCACCTTTTCCAATAACAGCAGCAATGTCTTTTTTATCAACGTTAATCTTTTCCATTTTTGGAGTATGTTTTCCAACATCTGCTCTTGAAGCTGATAATGCTTTATTCATCTCACCTAATATATGAATTCTTCCATCTTTAGCTTGGCTTAGAGCTTGTTCCATAATTTCAAATGTAATACCTGTTATTTTGATATCCATTTGAAGTGAAGTGATTCCGTCTTTAGTTCCAGCAACTTTAAAGTCCATATCGCCTAAATGATCCTCATCACCTAATATATCTGACAATACACTAAAATCATCGCCCTCTTTTATTAGACCCATAGCGATACCTGCAACTGGCTCCTTTATAGGAACTCCAGCATCCATAAGCGCTAATGATGTTCCACAAACTGTAGCCATAGAAGAAGAGCCATTGGATTCTGTGATTTCAGATACCACTCTAAAAGTATAAGGAAATGACTCTTTTGAAGGTAAAGAGGAGTGGATTGCTCTCCAAGCCAATTTACCATGTCCTATTTCTCTTCTGCCAGTTCCAATTCTTCCAGTTTCTCCAACCGAGAATGGTGGAAAATTATAGTGCAGCATAAATCTCTCTCTTTGTAAGCCATCTAAACTTTCGATTCTTTGTTCATCATCAGATGTACCTAAAGTAGCAGTTACAATTGCTTGTGTTTCACCTCTAGTAAACAATGCAGAGCCATGAGTTCTTGGTAAAACACCTACTTCACAAGAGATTGGTCTTACATCAGACAAACCTCTACCATCAATTCTATTTTTATTTTTAAGTATATCTGTTCTAACAATTGACTTCTCAAGATTTTTTAACTGACTATTAACATCAAGATCAGTATAATTTTCATCTTCCTCAAAAAGTTTTTTAGCTTTATCAGTTATCTCTGAAATCTGGTTAGATCTATCTTGCTTGTCCCTTGTTGCAAAAGCTTTTTTTAGATCCTCAGTGAATGTTTCCTCTATTTTTTTCTTCACCTCAGATAGGTCTTTCTTTTCAACTGACCAATCAGGTTTTTTACAGTCTTTCGCGAGATCCTCAATCATTTTTATAACTGGTAAAAAGCCTTCATGGCCAAATTTTACAGCATTTAACATCTCCTCCTCAGTTAAACCATTTGCTTCTGACTCAACCATTAGAACAGCTTCTTTTGTGCCTGCTACAACTAAATCTAAACTTGAATTTTCTAAATCAACTTTCGATGGATTTAAAACATATTTTCCATTTATAAATCCAACTCTTGAGGCTCCTACAGGTCCCATAAATGGCATACCTGAAATAGCCAACGCAGCAGATGATGCAGTGATTGACAAAATGTCAGCTTCATTTTCTTTATCATAAGAGATTACTGTTGGTAATAACTGTACTTCATTTTTAAATTCGTCTGGGAATAATGGCCTGATTGGTCTATCAATTAATCTTGAAATAAGAGTTTCACTTTCTGTTGGCCGTGCTTCTCTTTTAAAATATCCGCCTGGGATTTTCCCAGCTGCATAATATTTTTCTTGATAATTCACAGATAGTGGAAAATAATCCATATCTGGGTTTACCTTTTTAGCTCCTACCACGGTTGCTAAAACTACTGTTTCCCCACATGTCGCGATTATTGCACCATCTGCCTGTCTTGCTACTTTGCCTGTCTCTAAACTTATCTTCTTTCCTGCTACTTCAATTTCCTTCTTATATACTTTAAACATCTCATTTCCATTTCGTTTCGTTCGTTTCGTTCCATGCCGTTCTATCTATCTTGATTTTTACTTTCTTAAATTCAATTTCGACAGTACATTTTTGTAAGAATCTATCTTATTTCTTTTAAGATAATCTAACAATTTTTTTCGTCTATTAACAGCTTTTAACAGCCCTACAGAGGAATGTTTATCTTTTTTAAACTGCTTAATATGTTTTGATAAAATTTCAATTTTTTCTGTTAACAGAGCTATTTGAATTTCAGAGGAGCCTGTATCTTTTTCATGAATAGCTAATTCTTGTGTCTTTTTAACCATATTTATTTCCTATTTATTTGTTTGTTTAATTAAGTTCTCAATTTTTTCCGCATACTCAAAAGACTCGTCTTTTCTAAAAAGTATTTTTGGTAAAAATTTTGTAATTACTTTTTGTGATAAAATTTTTCTAACTAAAAATGAGTATTCTACAAGTTTTTTAATTTTTTCATCCGCATCTTTGCCTCCTAATGGAAGTACATATGCTTTAGCAATTTTTAAATCTTGACTCATTCTTACCTCGGTAACAGTAATATTATTCGTCTCTAAATTTGGTATTTTTGCTTCATTCCTTAAAAAAATCATACTTAAAGATTGTTTTATCATCTCGCCAACTCTGAGCTGCCTTTGGGTGATGGACTTACCTATTCTATCAGTCATTATATACTTCTCTCTGTTGATGTAACATTAAAAGCCTCAATTGTATCGTTTTTTTGAAAATCCATATAATCTTTGAGAGTAATTCCACATTCTTGGCCATTGCTTACTTGTTTTACCTGATTTTTTTCCCTGAAAATGGAACCAATTTTTCCAGTAAAAATAATGCTTCCATCCCTAATCACTCTGGCGTTTGAATTACTTGATATTTCACCATCTGTAATTTTTGAGCCTGCAACTTTACCTGCCCCAGAAACCTTAAAGATTTCTAATATTTGAGCTGTTCCAGTTATTGTCTCTTGAACATCAGGTGTAAGTAATCCAGACATTTTCTTTTTAATGTAATCTAATACCTCATAAATAATGTTAAAGGATGAAATTTTTATATTTTCGTTTTCTGCAAGTTTTTTTGCTTCCTTACTAGGTTTCACATTAAAAGCAATTAAAACGGCATTAGAAGCTTTAGCTAAGGTAATATCTGTTTCTGTCACCATTCCAATATCAGCTAAAATAATTTTTGGTTTTACTTCATCATGCTTGATTTGAGTAATTGCACTTTTTATTGCCTCTGAAGATCCATGAACATCTGATTTAATGATTAAATTTAAATCTTCTGATAATTTATTAGAAAAAGCTGATTCTTGAGTTGCAAAAGTTAGTGGGTTTTTTCCCTCATTATTTTCTTGTATTCTATTTTCACTTAAAGTTTTAGCTTCTTTCTCGGTATCTAGAACTAAAAAATCATCACCTGCTTTTGCAGCACCATTTATACCTAAAATTTCAACTGGCGTTGAAGGTAATGCTTCGATAATGTTTTCTGCTTTATCATTAATAATAGCTCTAATTTTACCCCACCTCAATCCACATACAAAAAAATCACCTTTTTTAAGGGTTCCACTGGTAACAACAATGTTAGCAACTGGACCTCTACCAATGTCAATTTTAGACTCTAAAACAATTCCAGTTGCTTTCGAATTAAAATCTGTTTTTAAATCTAAAATTTCAGCTTGAAGAATTATTGACTCCAATAATTTATCTAAATTTAATTTGGTTTTTGCTGAAATTTCAACCATTAATGTGTCTCCAGATAGATCTTCTGCTACTAGCTCATGTTCTAATAATTGATTTTTTATCTTTTGAGGGTCAGCATCTGGTAAATCACATTTATTGATAGCTACAACAATTGGCACTTTAGCTGCTTTTGCGTGTTTAATTGACTCTATAGTTTGTGGTTTCACGCCATCATCTGCTGCAACGACTAAAACTACTACATCTGTTAATTTAGAACCTCTTGCTCTCATTTCAGTAAAAGCGGCATGGCCTGGAGTGTCAATAAATGTTATCTTATTTGAACCACTTATAATTTGATATGCACCTATATGTTGCGTAATACCTCCAAATTCACCTGACACTACATTTGCACTTCTTAAGACATCTAAAACTGATGTTTTTCCGTGATCAACATGGCCCATTACTGTGACTATCGGAGGCCTGTTGATTAAATTTTCAGCTCTAGACTCTTTTATCTTTTTGATAATCTCTTCAGTCTTTTGCTCTCGAATTGGATTGTGTCCAAATTCTTTTACTAGATATTCTGCTGTATCCGCGGCCAAAGTTTGATTTATCGTCACTGATACTCCCATTCCAAATAGATGTTTAATAACATTACTTGATTGTTCAGCCATCCGATTTGCTAATTCTCGAACAGTAATTGCCTCTGGAATATTAACATCGCGTTTAATACCTTTAAAATTTTCGTGATTTTCATCTTTTTTTGCGTTCTTTAGCTCTTTTAGTCTAGCTCTTTTTACAGATGCTAAACTTCTTTCTCTTGTTTCAATTTCATCACTTAAAGCTCTTGATACAGTAAGCTTACTATCTCTTTTTTTTGAACTAAGTTTTGACTTTTTATCTTTTTCATTTTCATCTCCTTTGAGTCTTTTCCTAGCTCTTTGTTCTGCAAGTTTTCGTCTTTCAAAATCCCCGATTGCTGGAGCGAATTTTGTTGAAAAATTTGACTTTAAATTAGGTCCTTTTTTAAAATTTGAGGAAGGTTTTGATGAAAAAGCCTTATTCTTATTTCCTTTATTTATAAAATTTGGTTTGTCTCTATCGATTACTACAGTTTTTTTTCCTTGGCTCTTTTGAGGATTAAAATCTTTAAAAGATTTTTTTGGGTTTCCAGAAATAGTTAGTTTTGTTTTTTTGTTCTCCATTTCTCATCCCTTAATTTTTATAAATTATTTCTCTAGCTGCCATTATCAAATTGTCAGCCTCTTCTTTCGATAATGCAAAATCTTCCAAGAAACCTTGAATTTTTATTCTTTCCCCTTTTACAATATCAAATCCACCTGTTAATTCGTCTGATGCTAAATCAGCAAAGTCCTCTAATTTTAAAATTTTTTGTTCCCCTAATGTTACTAACATTCCAGGGGTTAATCCTTTTAAGTTGATAAGAGACTCCTCCAATCCTAAATCTTTAATTCTCTTAGAAGTGTCCTCTTGATCTTTCTGATGAAACTCTTTTGCTCTTTCAATTAAAGCTTTAGCAGTATCATCCTCAATACCCTCTATTTTTGTTAAATTTTCTATCATGCAATCTTTTATATCATCAATTGTTGAAAAGCCTTCAGCAACAAGTAGTTGTCCTAGCGTTTCATCTAGCTCTAAATTTTTAACAAAATTTTCAGTTTTTTCTTTAAACTCAACTTGCCTTCTCTCAGAGTCTTCAGCATCTGTCATGATATTTATCTCATAATTTAACAATTTAGTAGCCAGCCTTACATTTTGACCTCTTCTACCAATCGCTTTACTTAAATTTTCCTCTGTCAAAATAACATCTAGTTTTTTTCTTTCAGCATCAACGTTAACTCTTTGAACTTCTGCTGGTGAAAGTGCATTGGAAACTAAAATTGCAGGGTCTTCAGACCAATTTACAATATCTATTTTTTCACCTTGTAATTCATTAACTACAGCCTGTACTCTGGAGCCTCTCATTCCAACGCATGCACCAACCGGATCTAAAGACGTATCAACGGCTTTAACACAAATTTTTGCCCTACTACCAGGGTCTCTGGAAGATGATTTTATCTCTATCAATCCATCATAAATCTCTGGTACCTCTTGAACAAAAAGTTTTTCCATGAACTTTGGGTGAGCTCTTGAGAGAAATATTTGTTGACCTCTTTGTTCTCTCCGAACATCATAACAAAAGGCTTTAATCCTATCTCCAGCTTTTATATTTTCTCTTGGTATAAGTTCATTTTTTTGAATTATTGCTTCAGTCCTACCAAGATCAACTATAACATTTCCGAATTCTAATCTTTTTACTATACCGCTTAAAATTGTATCTTTTTTATCTATAAAGTCATTGAATTGTCTTTCTCTTTCAGCTTCTCTAACATTTGAGTTTATAACCTGTTTTGCAGTTTGTGCGGCTATTCTTCCAAAATCAAATGAGGGGAGGGGTTGAAGTATTTCATCTCCAATTTTTTTATCCTTATTAATCTCACTCAAATTTACTGCATCCTCTAATTTTATTTCTGTATTAGAATTCTCAGGATTTTCTGAAATAATCAATTTTCTGAAAATCTCAATTTCACCATTTTCTCTATCAATTAAAACTTTTATTTCATTTTCTTGACCAAATTTAGATTTTGCTGCTTTAGCAATACCCGTTTCCATAGATGTTATGATCAATTCTTTATCTATAGACTTCTCTAAAGCAACAGCTTCAGCAATTCTTAATAACTCAAGTTTATCGGCTCTTTTATTTAACATAATTTACAGTGCCCCAAAAAAAAATGGGCCAAAGCCCATTTTGATAATTCAACAATGTGGATGCAATATATTAAAGATTTTTATTTATTCAATAAAAAACTATTTTAAAAAAACGTCTGTTTTATTTATGTTTTCCCATGAAAAAGCTCCATCTTTTTCGGGAACTCTTCCAAAATGACCATAGGCTGAGGTTTTTTCATAAATTGCTTTATTCAAATTAAGCATTTCTCTTATACCCCTAGGACTTAAATCAAAATTATCTCTAATTTTATCTACTACAAATTTATTCTTGTCTTTATCATCATCAAAAAGATCAACATAAATAGATAAGGGTTTTGAAACACCGATTGCATAAGCCAATTGTATTAAACACTTATCCGCAATTCGTGAAGCAACAATATTTTTAGCTATATATCTAGCTGCATAAGCAGCAGATCTATCAACTTTTGTTGGATCTTTTCCAGAGAATGCTCCTCCACCATGCGGAGCAGCTCCACCATAAGTATCAACTATTATTTTCCGACCAGTCAATCCACAATCTCCATCTGGCCCACCAATCACAAAATTTCCTGTTGGATTTACATAAAACTCGTCATCATCAAAATCCTCCATAAAATTTTTTGGAATAGTTTCCATCATGTATGGCCTTAACAATTCTCTTACTTCTTTTTGGCTAACATCCGCTGAATGTTGAGAAGATATTACAACAGATCTTACTTTCGATGGTTTACCGTTTTTATATTCAAAAGTTACCTGACTTTTTGAGTCAGGTTCTATATTCTTTAATTTTCCAAGTTTTCTATCTTCAGCCATTCTTCTCAAAATCTTATGAGAATAATGTATAGGTGCGGGCATTAAAACGTCTGTTTCATTACAAGCATAACCAAACATTATTCCTTGATCACCAGCGCCTTCGTCCTTATTACCTGAAGAGTCTACACCCATTGCAATGTCAGTTGATTGAGAATGAAGATGACTCTCAATTTTTGTTGCTTCCTTCCAAGTAAATCCTTTTTGATCATAGCCAATATCTTTAATGCATTCTCTTACTTTACTAATTAAATCATCTTTTTTAATTTCGGGACCTCTCACTTCTCCAGCTAAAACAACTTTATTTGTGGTAGTTAGTGTTTCACAAGCTACTCTTGAGTAAGGATCTCTAGTTAAGTAAGTGTCAACTACCATATCAGAAATTCTATCTGAGACTTTGTCTGGGTGACCCTCAGAAACAGACTCACTTGTAAAAAGAAAATTTTTTAAATTACTCATCTTTGATCCTATTAAATGAAAATATCAGAAAAATATACAATAAAATAAATATTATAAAAATTTTATTTCCATATGTGGAAAAAATTGTTTTCTTTACTTTTCTTCTATTTTCAAAATCTATAAAACCTGACTGACCATAATCAATTTTCTTTTCTATTTGTCCCAATGGATTAATAATTGCTGAGATACCATTGTTAGAGGATCTAATAACATACTTGCCATTTTCTATTGCTCTAAATACACTGTGTACAAAATGTTGTTTTGGCCCAATTGATTTTCCAAACCAACCATCCTCAGAGATATTTAGAATAAAATCATAATTGTTATTTTCATTAAAATTTCCACTGTAAATTATTTCATAACAAATAAGAGGTAAAAATTTCAACTCACCAAAACTATTCTGAATGGAAATAATTTTAGGATTTTCTCCTTTTGTAAAAGACTCAAAATTATTAGTTATTACTTTTAAACCGATACTTGAAAGAACATTTTCTAGAGGAAGAAATTCACCAAATGGAACAAGTTTAACTTTATTATAATTTTTAATTAAGTTTAAATTATTATCAAAAATTGAAAATGAATTAAAATACCTATACTTATCATCTATAAAATCTCTACTTGTAATTCCTAAACCTATAATATGATTTTCATCAAAATTTTTTTTTATAATTTTTTCATACAAATAAAATTCATCTTGATAAGTATTTGGAATTATTCCCTCTGGCCATATAAATAAAGTTTTTTTATCTCTTTCTGGTGAGCTAATTGAAATTAATTCTTTAATAACAATTTCTGTTTCAATATTTTGATAAAATCTATCTAAACTAATGTTTGATGAGATAACTCTAATTTTGAATGGATTATCTTTTACCGGACTGTTTAAAAATTCTTTTTTTTGAATAGCACCATTTGTATAAAATAAGATTGGTAAAAGTAATATTAAGATACAAGTAAAAATCTCTTTTTTTGACTTTCTGTAGATATAAAGAGCTGGAGCAGCAAAGAAGCTAATCGATATTAGGTTTAGGGAATAAGTTCCTATAACTGAGATTATACTTATAATGTTTAATTCTTCAGAAAGACTGTAAACTATTAAATTCCAAGGAAAACCTGTTAAGATCGTTCCTCTTAAAAATTCAGTCAATCCAAATAAAAATGAGAATAAAAAAAAGGCACTTAAAATATTTTTTGGATTACATAAATAAAACAAGAGTGTAAATAAACTATAAAATAAAGCGAGGAAAGACGGTATTAATAATAACGCAATAGGAATTAAATAAATAAAACTTTTATCAAATGATAAGGATATTGTTATCCAATATAAGTTTGTTAAAAAATATCCAAAACCAAAAAACCAACCATAAAAGAAAAAATTTTTTTTTGATTTCTGTTGATTTAACTTTCTAAATAAAAGAATTAAAAAAATACTAAAAGTTAAAAAATTTATGATAAAAAAATTAAATGGTGGTAAACTTAACGAAGTAAAAACTCCTAAAATAAATATAATCAGAAATTCAATGTTAAGTTTTTTTTTCAATTTAATTAATCAATTTTTCAACACCCTTAAAAACTTTCAGTTCTTCACTATGCATCTTTTGATATTCTTTAAATTTAAAGTGATTAAAACCTAATAGATGTAAAAATCCATGTATAAAAATCTTAACAGTTTTTTTTTTAAATTTCTTGACAGTTATATTCTTAGGTTTATTCATATATTCAAAACTTATGATTATATCTCCTAAGTAAATTTTCTTTAATTTTTTAATTTGATTTTCAAACGGAAAAGAAAGGATATCAGTATGTTTATTTTTTTTTCTAAATTTTTTATTTAGAATTTTAACTTTTTTATTATTTGAAAGTAACAATGTTAAATAAACCTTCTTATTGATAAATCTGTATTTTCTTGGAAAGTGATTACAAATTTTATTAAATAATTTTTCTTTCTCTTTTATTTTTTTTGACCACAATTTTTCCTCTGAAAGTACATTAACTTTGATCATTATTGTTATATGCCTTAACAATTTTTGAGACCAGAGGATGTCTTACAACGTCAGAATGATCAAAATCTACGAAAGAAATTTCATTTAAATGAGATAGTATATCTTTTGATGTATTCAAGCCTGACATTTTTTTATTTGGTAAATCGATTTGACTGGGATCACCATTAACAATAATTTTAGAATTCTCACCTATTCTTGTTAAAAACATTTTTATTTGTGTGTCTGTAGCATTCTGAGCTTCATCTAAAATTGCAAATGAATTTTTTAACGTTCTACCTCTCATAAATGCCAGAGGGGCAATTTCAATATCACCAATTTCTATCATTCTTTGTATTTTTTCAAAATGAAATAAATCATATAGAGAGTCGTACAGAGGTCTTAAATATGGATCTACTTTTTCTTTCATATCACCTGGCAAAAACCCCAGTCTCTCACCTGCCTCAACTGCTGGTCTAGATAAAATTATTCTTTCAATTTTTTTTTCTAATAACATTGTTAAACCTACAGCAACTGCTAAAAAAGTTTTTCCTGTTCCAGCAGGTCCTGATGAAATAATTATTTCACTCTGCCTTAATGCCCTTACGTACTCTTTCTGCCTTTCCGATCTAGGAATAATTGATTTTTTTGGAGTTTTAATTATGTCTGTAATGTTGGTATTTTTTACTTTTTCATTGATCATAAATTTATCAATAGATGATAAAACATCTTTGTGCTCTATACTACCATTATTAATTAATTGATTTACTAAAAATTGAATAGCATTTTTAATAATTTCATTTTTTTTTGGAGATGATTTGATTAAAATTGAATTACCTCTTGAATAAAGATCAGCTCCAGTAATTTTCTCTAATTCTTTAATATTTTTGTTAAACTCACCCACAACACCCATCAAAAGGTCATTATCTTGAAAAATAACACTTAAAGAATTATTGTCTGAATAGACAAATTTTAGTAAAGATTGAATGTCTTTTTTGATTATATTTACCAAAATTAAGCCACTTTTTTTTCAGAATTTTCTAAATTTTCACCAAATAAAGTATTCTGGTTACTCTCTAGAATTTTTACTTTTACAATATTTCCAATATCAGACTCTTTACCTTCAAATATAACAGGAGTCATATATTCTGATCTTCCAAATAATTTCAAATTATCTTTAGTCTTATTTTCTACTAAAACATCTATTTCTTTAAATTTTAATTTATTGTTCATATTAATTTGATTATCAAATAATTGTCTTTGAATTTTTTCAAGTCTTCTCTGAGATATTTTTCTATCAATAAGTTTTGAATGAGCAGCAGCAGTTCCAGGTCTTGGACTAAATATATAAGAATAGGAATTAATGAATCTAATATTCTTTATTAGATTAAATGTTGCATTAAAATCTTTTTCTTCTTCTCCAGGATAAGCAATAATAAAATCACTAGAAAATTCTATTGAGGAATTTATCTTTTTTAATTTTTCATATGTTTTTATAAAATCTTTAATAAGATGCTTTCGATTCATTAATTTTAATATCTTATCAGATCCACTTTGCACAGGTAAATGAACCAATGGCATAAGTTTTTTTGAATAACTATAAATATCAATTAAATCATCTGTCATATCCAATGGGTGTGAGGTTGTGTATCGCAATCTTTTTATTTGGGGTATTTCTTCAATTTCCATTATTAAGTTTGATAATCTTAGATTTCCATTTTTATAAGCATTTACATTTTGTCCTAATAAAATTATCTCACTCACTCCATTATCTGCGAGAACTTTAGCTTCATCTATTATTTCTTGAAAAGGTCTAGAGTATTCTGGACCTCTAGTATAAGGAACCACACAGAAATGACAAAACTTATCACAACCCTCTTGTATTGTAAGAAATGATGAAACTTTATTTGAAGAATTAAAAACTTTATTTAGATAATTAAATTTTGAAACAGCATCAAATTCAGTTTCGTCTATTCTTTTTTGTTTATCTAAAAATTCTTCTATTTTATCATTTATTTTGTGATAAGCTTGTGGACCTATTATAAAATCAATATAAGGTTCTCTTTTTAACATTACCTCATTTTCAGCTTGTGCAACGCATCCTGCTACAATTACAATCGGTTTTTTTTTCGACTCAAATATTTGTCTAACCCTACCAATTTCATGATAGACCTTTTCTTTAGCTTTATCTCTTATATGGCAAGTGTTTAATAAGAAACAGTTTGCGTCTTTAAGGTTTTCTGTTTTTTCAAAACCAATTTCTTTTACAGTATCAAAAATACGATTTGAATCATACTGATTCATTTGACAACCAAAAGTTTTAATAAATATTTTTTTACTCATCTTTTTTTGAGTTTACTTTTACACCATATAACTCAAGCTTGTGATCAACTAATTTATAACCGTATTTTTCTGCTACTTTCTTTTGTAATTGTTCAATCTCTTTGTCAACAAATTCTATAATTTCTCCTGATTTAATGTCTATTAAATGATCATGGTGACTTTCTATCATTGCTTCATATCTGGCCTTGCCACCTTTAAAATCGTGTTTTGTTAAAATACCTGCCTCTTCAAAAAGTTTTACAGTTCTGTATACTGTTGCTATACTTATTTTAGGGTCAATTTTTGAAACTCTACTATATAACTCATCAACATCTGGGTGATCTGACTCACCGTAAGTTTCTTTAGATTCAGAAATTATCTTTGCAATAATTCTTCTTTGATCAGTAAGCTTAACACCTTTTGCTAAACACTTTTCCTCTATTGTTTCTGTCATAATCAATTTTAACTCAAATAAATAGGATTAATCAAATTTTTTTTAATTCCATGTTTTTCACAAAGATTAGGAATATTTTGGTAGTTAGTATCATTTTCTCCAGCAAAATCCTGAAAACTATAAGAATAGTAATCTGTTTTATTTACTAAATGGATAGCTTTAACGACTGAAAGGGAGTTTCTAATACCAGCAAAACTACCTGGTCCTCGATTTACATATATTTTTGAAATTTTTCCAAAATTTAGATTTTTAGAGTTTAAAAAATCGTTAATCAAAATTGACAATTTTTCGTAATTAATTTTGGTATTTTCATAGGTAATATTGTGGTTATTATCTTTGCTTATGATCATAAAAAAAATTTTGTCCTGTGCTGCATCTATAATTAGTTTATTCATTATTCAAATATTAATATTAGCCAATTCTAATTCAGAAGAAAGTAATAGTAAATATTTTTCAAAAGACAGTGGCACATTATCTTTGATGTATCATAGATTTAATGAAAATAAATATCCCTCAACCAACATTCGAATGGATATATTTAAAAAACAAATGCAAATAATAGAAAAACTAAATTATAAATTCTATGATCCTAAATTATTTGTAAACGAGTTTGATAAAATAAAAAGTGATAAAAAGATATTGATCACTATTGATGATGCTTTCAGATCTTTTTATACTGAAGCTTGGCCATATCTAAAACAAAACAAAATCCCTTTTATTCTTTTTGTTTCAACTGAGCCTGTGGGAAAAAAGGGTTATATGAATTGGAATGAAATTAGAGAAATAGATAATTCAGAATTTGGACATATTGGTCATCATTCACACACCCATGAGTATTTGATTGATATGAGTAACAAAGAATTCGAAAAAGATATTGAAAATGCCTCAAAAATTTTTAAAGACAAATTAGGTTACGTGCCAGAGATATTTTCTTATCCATTTGGAGAATACTCTTTGTACATGAAAAAATATATATCAAAAAATTTTAGATTAGCTTTTGGACAACACTCAGGAATTATTGACCTCAATAAAGACAGATATGAGCTTCCAAGATTTCCAATTAATGAAAAATATGGAGAATTAAATAGATTTGAGTCAATAATTAATTATATGCCTCTAGAATATAAAAAATTAAATCCTGAAGAAAAAAAAATTTACGATAGCAATAACCCACCAAAACTAAGTATTGAATTTTTTGATGAACAAAAAAATATAGATAAGATAACTTGTTATTCAAATGATGGTGGTAATTGGAAAAAGCCAAATTTAACAATTGAAAATAATATTCTAAAAATCAATTTTGAAAATAAATTTTTACCCAGAAGAGGAAGGATCAATTGTTCACTGCAAGACAATGGTAAGTGGAGATGGTTCGGTACTCAGTTTACGTTAGGTAGAAATTAAATTAAACTCTCGAGTTCTATGCTAGATGGCAATAGCTTAGCGTCATCAAAATCTTTTAAGTTATTTTGTTGAATAATTTTTTGTAAAACTTCGACATATTTATCTCCTGTCTCAGCATATTCATCCAAAAATTCTGAAAGAAACAAACTATCTAATTCTCTACCTTGGTCTCTTAATTTTGCTCGTGCTTTTCTAAAATCTTTATAAGAGGAATGAGTATTTAAATTTCTTTGATAAGCTCTGACTGATGCTTGCAATACATTAAACTTCATTACTTTATGACCCTCGTTTTTTTCTGACTCTTTTGGTTTCAAACCCTCACCAGACCAAGTCCATTGTCCGAATAGTGCATTGCCCTCTAAAGCAAACCTTGATGTTCCCCATCCTGTTTCTTTGGCAGCTTGCGCAATTGCCAAAGAGACCGGAATTTCGTCCATTCTGATTTTTAGGGTTGATAAATCTTTTGAGGGAACACCATATTGTTTATATTTTTTTCTTAACCATTTTTTCTCTATTTCTGTGTTATTACTTTTATTAATAATATTGAAAAGCCTTTTTCTATCTAATCTTATATTATTATTTTCTTTTAAAATTAATGGCAAAATAATTTGAATAAAAAATTCTTTTCTTTTTTTTGTATTTTCAATCATTTTTATTTCTGCAGGTAGAAGAGTTAAAGCGACTGGTTTAACAAGTTTTTTTTTTCTAACTTCTTCCAATTTATAATTTGTATCATCAAATAATTGCTTAATTGTTGATGCATTCAACCTAACCGTATCAGTTTCAAGATCATTTAAATTAAAGATATCTACCAACAAATCTCTCTCATCTAGTGTGCCAATATCCCCCGAGCCGTCTGTTTTATTATTTAACGTATAAGCTAAAACCGTTTTGGAATTATTTTCATAAACTTCAGAAGAATTCATACTTATTATATAAGGCATAGAATAAAAAAAGAATAATACGGCTAAACTGCTCAAGAAAATTCTTGGTAATGAACCAATGTTGTTTTGATCAAAAAATCTTAAGAATTTAGTTTTTTTTTTCATTTTAAATTGCGACCACTTCTTTAACCTCTGGCAAATAATGACATAAAAGATTTTGAACACCTTGTTTTAACGTCATTGTTGAGCTTGGACATCCAGAACAGCTACCTTGTAATTGAACTTTAACGACTCCATTTTTAAACTCTTTGAATTTAATATCACCACCATCTCTAGCAACGGCTGGTCTTATTTTTTCATCTAAAATTTTGATTATCTTTTTTTCTAGTTCGTTTAAATCCTCTGATTTTTCATTTAGATTATTTTCTAAAACACACTCTTTTCCAGATGAATAAAAATCGTTAATCAAAGAGATAATTATATGCTTAAGCTCTTCCCATTTAGTATCATCATTTTTGTTTACTGAAATAAAATCACTTCCGAGGAAAATACCCTCAACTCCATTAATAGAGAGTAAATTTCTTATCAAATCATTATTTGACATTTCTTTTTTTGTAATTTCAAAAGAGCCACAATTTGATACAGGTTTTCCAGGTAAAAATTTTAATGAATTGGGGTTTGGGGTTATTTCAGTCTGAACGAACATATCTAATATATAGTGAAAAATTTAAAAATTAAAACTTGTAATTATAGAAAATTATTTAAAAACCCACAATTTCGTGAATTTTTTTCATTTTTTTTGACGCAATTTCATTTGCCTTATCACAACCATCTTTAAGAATTTTATCTAAAAATATGTTGTCTTTCTTTAATTTCTTAATTTCATTTGATATTGGGATAATTTTATCAACTAAAACTTGTGATAAATCTTCTTTAAATTCTGAGAAATTTTTTCCAGAAAATTTAGCTATTGTCTCATCAAGATTAACATTCGAAACACTTGAATAAATACCTATTAAATTTTTTGCCTCCGGTCTGTTATCAAGCTCTTCATTTGTGTTTGGCATTGGTAAAGTGTCAGTTTTTGCTTTTTTAATTTTATTAACAATATCCTCTTTTAAATCAGTCAAATTAATTCTACTTAAATCAGATAATTCAGATTTACTCATTTTTTTTGTTCCATCTTTTAAACTCATTATTCTTGAAAATTGCTTTTGTATAAGAGGTTCAGGTATTTTAAAAAAATTTTCAACTTCAAAATCATTATTAAATTTTTGACCTATATCTCTACACAATTCTAAGTGCTGCTTTTGATCATCACCAACTGGTACATGTGTTGCATCATATAGCAAAATATCTGCTGCCATTAAAACTGGATAAGAAAAAAGTCCTATACTAGCTTTTTCTTTATCTTTTCCTGCTTTTTCTTTGAACTGTGTCATTCTATTTAACCACCCCATTCTTGCAACACAACTAAAAATCCATGCAGCTTCTGAATGAGCTGAAACTTTGGATTGGTTAAAAATTATATTTTTTTTTGGGTCTATCCCACTTGCAATGAAGGTGGCTACCGTTTCTCTTATATTGTTTCTTAGCACTTGTGGATCTTGTTTGACTGTAATTGCATGAAGGTCAACTACACAAAAAACACATTCATTTTCTTGATCATTGCTTAATTCGACAAAGTTTTTTATTGCACCAAGATAATTTCCTAAATGAAGATTGCCAGTAGGCTGAACACCTGAAAATATTTTCTTACCCATAAATTAATATCTTAATTTAAGATCTCGTGAATTAAAAGCTTTGATAAAGAATGACATTGATAAATAGAATATAAAACCCAAAATTACCGATAAAATTAGGTAAAATAATTTAAAATTATAATCATAAGCCAATTGCTTTTCAAAAAAAGAAATTAAATATTGAAAAACAATTCCCATCAAAATTGATAAAAAAATGATCTTTATAAACTTAACAAAGAATTCTTTATTAAATTCAAATAAATTGAAATTTTTTAAAAAAATAAATAGCAATAAAGCATTAAACCATGAAGAAATTGAGGTTGCTATAGGAATAATTATAAATCCTAAATTTGAAAAATAATAAACACTAATAGCAATATTCAATATCACTGAAATTAATGAAATATAAAAAGGTGTTTTAGTATTTTGGTTAGCAAAGAAAAAACTTGAAAAAACTTTTATTAAAGAAAAGGCAGGTAAGCCTAAACTAAAATAATAAAGTGCTTTCGCTGAATTTCTTACTGATTCTTGATCAAAAGATCCGTATCCAAATAAAGCAGAAATTATCTCATCTGATCCAACAATAAGAGCAACTGTTGCAGGTAAACTTAAAAACATACTAAGTTCAAGTGCTTTATTTTGGATTAACAAAATTTTATTCTTTTTATTAAGATGAACATACTGCGATAATTTTGGGAGAACAACGACTCCAATAGCAATACCAGCAATAGCTAAGTTAATTTGATAAATTCTGTCAGCATAATATAGGTATGAAACAGCACTAGCTTGAAAAGAGGCAATTATAGTTCCTACTAGAATATTAATTTGGGTTACTCCAGAAGAGAAAATACTTGGTAGAAGTTTTCTAAAAAATATTTTTATATTTTTATTAATCTGAAATTTGAATTTAAAGATTATAGAGTAATATTTTTGAGAAAACTTATATAAAAAAATTAATTGTAGTAAACCTCCTATAGAGACACCATACGAAAGATAATAAATTAAATCATCACCTAGAGAATTGCCAAAAAACAATATACCAATTAATATTAAGTTTAAAATTATTGGAGCACTAGAAGCTGCTGCAAACTTATTATGAGAATTTAATATTGCTGAAAAAAATGATGAGAGACTTACAAACATTAGAAAAGGGAAAGTTATTCTTGTTAAATTAATTGCTAACTGTATTTTTTTATCGTCCTCAACAAAACCAGGAGCAATAATACTTACAAATAATGGCATAAAGATTTCAATTAACAAAATCAAAAATAATAATCCCAAGAATAAAATATTAAATATTTCGCCAGCAAACTTTATTGATTTTGATTTTCCTTTTATCATTTCCTTGGTGTAACTTGGAACGAATGCCGCATTAAACGTTCCTTCTGCAAATAATCTTCTAAATGTATTTGGAATTCTAAACGCTACAAAAAAAGCATCTGCCAGAAAGCCTGTGCCAAGAAAAATAGCAATTAATATATCTCTTAAATAACCAAGTATTCTGCTGATTATAGTATAAAAACCAAAAGTCCCTGTTGACTTAATTAAATTCATAAATCATATTAGTCTTAATTTTACCCCATTTGTACACCTAATTAACATAAATGAAAAAAACTAAAATTGATCATTACACCGACAAAGAAGCTTTAGATTTTCATAGCTATAAAAAACCAGGCAAGATTGAAATTTCGTCTTCTAAAAATATGACAACTAAAAGAGATCTTGCTTTAGCTTACTCACCAGGTGTAGCAGCTCCTGTTCGAGCTATTAGTAAAAATCCTGAGGCAGTATTTGATTATACAAGCAAAGGAAATCTTGTTGCGGTGATTAGCAATGGATCTGCAATACTAGGTATGGGAAACTTAGGAGCTTTAGCGTCTAAGCCTGTAATGGAGGGTAAAGCTGTTCTGTTCAAGAGATTTGCAGATATTGACTCGATTGATCTTGAAATTGACTCATCAAAGCCAGATGAAATTATTAATAGCATTAAGAATTTTGCTCCAAGTTTTGGTGGCATTAACCTTGAGGATATTGCTGCTCCAGACTGCTTTATTATTGAGAAGAAGCTGAAAGAAATTTTAGATATTCCTGTCTTTCATGATGACCAACATGGAACTGCTATAATCACTACAGCTGCACTCATTAATGCACTTGATATAAGCAAAAAATCAATAAATAAGATTAAGATTGTTGTTAATGGTGCAGGTGCCTCGGCAATGGCTTGTACTAATTTATTTAAAAAAAGTGGAGTTCCCCAAAAAAATATAACCATGATTGACAGAAAAGGAGTGATTTACAAAAAAAGAGGAAGTTTAAATCAGTGGAAGTCATTACATGCAATTGAAACGAAGGATAGAACTCTTGATGATGCAATCAAAAATGCAGATGTTTTTTTAGGTCTATCTGCAAAAGGGACTCTAACTAAAGCAATGGTAAAAAAAATGGCTAAAAATCCAATTATATTTGCATGCGCAAACCCAGATCCTGAAATTACACCTGAAGAAGTTGAGGAAGTGAGAAATGATGCAATTATTGCAACTGGAAGATCTGATTATCCTAACCAGGTGAACAACCTCATAGGCTTTCCTTATATTTTTAGAGGGGCGTTAGACGTTAGGGCCAGAACAATTAACGAAGAAATGAAAGTTGCAGCTGCACATGCTATCGCAAACCTTGCCAAAGAAGATGTTCCAGACGAAGTTGTTGCTGCCATGGGTGGAGAAAGACCACATTATGGTAAAGAGTATATCATTCCATCAACATTTGATCCAAGGTTAATTAGTGTTATCCCGGCAGCTGTTGCTAAAGCCGCTATGGAGACTGGTGTAGCAAGAATTAAAATTAATGATTTTGAAACCTACAAAGATCAACTCAAGCAAAGATTAGATCCAACGGTTACTATTATGCAAGGTGTGAATTCCTATATTAAGAAAAAACAAAAAAAAGTGGTATTCGCAGATGGTGAAGATGAGAATATGCTTAAAGCAGCAATAGCATTTAAAAACTCCAAGTTAGGGATACCAATATTGGTAGGAAAAGAAGAATTAATCAAAAAACAAATAAAAAAAATTGGTTACAGTGAAAATTTTGATATCGAGATTGTTAATTCTAAAGATAAATTGAAAAGAGAAAAATATGTAAAATACTTATTTAGAAAACTTCAAAGAGCTAAAGGGATGTTAGAAAGAGATTGTGACAGACTCGTTAAAAATGATAGGGTTAGTTGGGCATCTTGTATGGTTGCTTGTGAAGATGCTGATGCGATGGTCACAGGAAATACAAGACGGTATTCCTCATCCCTAGAAAAAATAACTAAAGTTGTAGATCCAAGACCTGGGGAAATTATGTTTGGATTAAATTTAGTTGTAAATAGAGGTAAAACGATTTTTATATGTGACACCTCTGTTATTGAGTACCCAGACTCAAAACAGTTAGCTGAAATGGCAAAATCTGCAGCAAGAGTTGTAAGACTTTTTGGATTTGATCCTAAAGTAGCATTTTTATCCCACTCAACTTTTGGGGAACCAGCTACAGACAGAACAAAAAGATTAAGTGATGCTGTTGAAATTTTAAAAAAAAGTAAAGTTAACTTTAAGTTTGATGGGGAAATGCAGCCAGATGTTGCTTTAGAGGAAATGTACAAAGAACTTTATCCCTTCTCTGAAATAGTGGGAAATTCAAATGTATTAATAATGCCGAGCCAACATAGTGCTGCGATTTCATACAAAATGATAAAATCCATGAGTAGGGCAAAAGTTATTGGTCCATTATTAATCGGGTTAGGACAACCAATAGAAATTGCCCCTCTAAGAAGCTCTACATCTGAGATACTTAACCTAGCTTCTATAGCTGCTTACTCGGCTGATGTAATAGATTATGAAAAAAACTAATTTTTTTGAATTCTAAGATTCTCGACTAATAAAATACTCGCAATTACATCTTCGACATCTAAAATTTCTTTAGCTTCTTTTAATACTAAATCTCTTTCTTCTGGAGTAATCGCAATACCATAAATGTAAATTTTTTTCTTATAAGTATCAATTTGATAATTTGTTGCTTTTATTTTTTTGTTTAAGATTAATGCGGTTGTTAATTGTGAGGTAATTAGTATATCCTTTGCAGATTGTTTGAAATTAAATTCTTCTTTTATTTTGATATCATTTCTTACTGATCTAACTCCCTGGGTTTCCCATGCTAATTTGGTTAATTTTAATTTTTCCTCTGGATTTTCCACCTTACCTGTTAAAAATATTCTTCCGTCTAAAACTTTGGTTTTAACAGTTAAAAAATAATCTTTGTTCATCAATATTACTCTAGCACTTAAATTTTTTTGCATAATTGAGTCGTCAATTTGTGTTCCCACAGTTCTAGGATCCGTTGCAACACTTACTCCTGTACCAAAAATCCCTTTTGAAGATACACCGACACACCCTGATAAAATAAAGAATATTAAAAGTGATACTACTAAATTATTTTTCATTTTTTAGTTTTAGACAGTAATCATAAATTATTTTTTTAGGGATTTTCTTACTTTCACTAATAACGCTTACTATTTCTTTAACACTCAATTTTTTTATCATTTTTTTTATGTTTACTTTATCTGATTCAGATAATATTTGAGAACTTTTTTTATCACTTTCTTTCTCAGAAATAACTATAGTCAGTTCACCTTTTAAATCATTGTCAAATAATCTCAATTTGCCAATTTCCAATCTAATAAATTCCTCATAATATTTAGTCATTTCTCTTCCAATTAATATTCTTCTACCAGCAAACTCTTCATTTAAAAACGGAATGATCTTATTAATTTTTTTTGGCGAGATAAAAAAAACTATAGAACAATTTAACTTGGACAGTATCTCAAAATCTTTCGTAAAATCTTTTTTTCTTTCTGGAAAAAAACCATAAAAGAAAAATTTATTTGAAAATCCACTAATCGATAATGCAGTAACAACTGATGATGTTCCAGGTATTGGAATAACTTCTATATTTTTCTTGATACATTCTCGGATCAAAATTGCTCCTGGGTCTGAAATAGTAGGTGTACCAGCGTCTGACACTAAAGATACGATTGAACCATTTATTAACAATTGAATAATATTCTTTAAATTTTTTTTTTCGTTAAACTTGTGATATGAAATCAATTTTGAATTAACTTCGTACTTATTCAATAAATTTTTGGATATCCTTGTATCTTCACAAAGAATAAAATCAGATTTTTTTAGTATTTCCACAGCTCGAAATGTAATATCACCAAGATTTCCTATTGGTGTTGATACTAAATATAGCCCTTTTTTGGTTTCTTTGTTGTCGGATTTAAAATTTATAAACATAAAAAATAATTGTAATAATATAATATCATCATAATGAATAAAATTTTCAAAAACCTCACTTTAATTTTCTTAATTATTTTATTAACATATTCACCAGTAAACTCAGAAGAAGATAAATTAAAAATTGGTCTCTTGGTGCCATTAAGTGGTGAAGATAAAAAAATTGGTGAATTAATACTCAAAGCAACTCAACTTGCTTTGAAAGATATTGGAATTAAAAAAATTCAGGTTTATCCAAAGGATACAGGGTCTAATCCAAACCAAACATTAAACTCTGCATTAGAACTTTCTGAATTAGGAATAAAGATTGTAATTGGACCAGTATTTCATGAAAACTTAAATTACTTAGATAAAATTGAAAATATTACTTTTCTTTCATTAACTAATAAAACAATTGATTTACCCAAGAATGTTATTAGCACTGGTATTAACGCCACTTCTCAAATTAATGCTATAAAAAAATTTATTGAATTAAATGAATTAAAAAGAACAATTTTTTTGATACCTGAAATTAATTATGAAGCAGAAATTAAAAAAGCTATAAATCAATCTAAAATTAAAACTTCAAAGACTCATGTCTACAGTATCGAACCTACAAAACTTACGAAACAAATAGAAAAAATTACAAATTATAAAATAAGAAAACAAAATTTGGCCGATGAAATTAAAAGAGTAGAAAACTCTGACCTTATAGATAAAGAAAAACAATTAGAAAAATTGAATAAAAGATACACGATAGGGAGAGTAAAGTTTGACTCAGTAATTATTTCTGATTTTGATGAAAGTTTAAAAAGTGTTATAACCTCTTTACTTTACACAGATGTTTCTCCAAAGAAAAAACATTTTGTAACTTTTAATCAATGGTTTGATGAAAGTTTAATAAATGAAACATCTCTCCAGCCACTCTATTACCCATCAATAAATAAAAAAAACTTGGATAATTTTAAAAAAAAATTTAATAAAGAATTTGGTCTAGAACCAAACCATTTATCCTTACTAAGTTACGATCTTGTAGGATTAATATATTATTTGTCTTTACAAAATGAAGTTTCCGAAATTAGTAAAGTTTTTAAAAAAAAAAGTTCTTTCAAAGGAAAAATTGGAATATTTAAAATACATAATAATAAGATCTATCATAAGTTAAATTTTTACGAGGTGAGTAACGGTAAAATTAAAGAAATCTTTTGATTTTTTTAAATGCCTTAAATCGATGATCTAATTTATATTTTTTTGATGGTTGCATTTGAGCGAATGTTTTATTTTTTTTATTTGGAATAAATATTGGATCGTAACCAAATCCATTATTTCCTTTTGGCTCATTGGATATAAAACCTTCAATTTTACCTTTTACTACAATTATTTTTTTATCTAAATAACAAATTGATAATGCGCAAATAAAACGTGCTTTAATCTTTTTTTCTCTCCATAACTTATCTTTTTTACTTAATTGCTTATAAACTCTTTTGATAGCTTTTTGAAAATCACTTCTTGTTCCAGCCCATCTTGCTGAGTAGATGCCTGGTTTTTTGTTCAGGAGATCGATTTCTAGACCCGAGTCATCTGCTAGACAAATTAAATTTGTTTTATTAGAAAAATATTTTGATTTTATTATTGAGTTTTCCTCAAAAGACTTACCATTTTCTTTTGGACTTTTAAGTTGAAAGTCTGAAGTTGAGTAAGTTTTAATGTTTTTTGGTAATAAATTTCTTATTTCTTTAAGTTTTCCCTTATTATTAGTGCCTATCAATAACTCTTTAATTTTTTTCATCTAGCTCTAGAAATTTCAAAATTTCTTACCATATAAGACTGCATGGACAAAGAAGAAAACTCTAATATTGATAATAATTCTGCACAATCAGATGTGAATGAAAAAAGTGAAAATTCTGAATTAAAAAAGGAAGAAACTAGTGCCTCAGAGATTAGTGAAAATGATAAAGAAATTTCGCTTGAAGATAAAATAATAGAATTAGAGGACAAACTAGCCAGAACATTTGCGGAAATGGAAAATCAAAGAAGACGATTTGAAAAGGAAAAAGATGATGCTTTTGAATATGGCGGTTTTGCTTTTGCAAAAGAAGCGCTCAGTTTAATTGATAATCTTGAAAGATCAAAAAAAATTTTAGAAAGTGATGAGTCTTTGAAAAACTCCGATGCTTTAAAGAAAACTTTAGAGCATTTAGAAATTATTAACAAAGATTTAATCTCAATTTTTACAAAAAATAACATCAAACCCATAGAAAGTTTAAATAAAAAATTAGATCCTAACTTTCACCAGGCAATGATGGAGATAGAAGATGATCAAAAAGAACCCGGAACAATCATTCAAGAAATTCAAAAAGGCTTTACAATTAAAGATAGATTGTTAAGACCATCTTTAGTCGGAGTATCCAAAAAAACAGTTCATAAAGATGAAAAAGATGAGAAAAATCAGGAAAATCATGATGATAAAAAATGATTGTGCTAGCTTGTAGAATTAAATTTAACCCCTATATGAGGTAGGAAAGAAGCAGTATTATGAGTAAAATAATTGGAATTGACTTAGGAACAACAAACTCTTGTGTAGCTATTATGGAAGGTAGCCAGGCAAAAGTTTTAGAGAATGCAGAAGGTGCTAGAACAACACCATCTGTTGTGGCTTTCACAGAAGAAAGTGAAAAACTAATCGGTCAACCAGCAAAAAGACAAGCAGTCACGAATCCGGAAAACACAATTTTTGCAGTAAAAAGATTAATTGGAAGAAACTTTGACGATCCGACTGTTAAAAAAGATATTGAAGCTGCCCCTTTTAAAATAGTAAATTCAGAAAAAGGTGACGCCTGGATTGAGTCAAAAGGAGAAAAATATTCTCCTTCACAAATTTCAGCTTTTATTCTTCAAAAAATGAAAGAAACTGCTGAGAAATATTTAGGTCAAGCAGTTACAAAAGCTGTAATTACAGTACCAGCATATTTTAATGATGCCCAAAGACAAGCAACAAAAGATGCTGGAAAAATTGCGGGTCTTGAGGTTTTAAGAATTATTAATGAGCCAACTGCTGCATCACTTGCTTATGGCTTGGATAAAAAACAAAATAAAAAAATAGCAGTTTATGATTTAGGTGGTGGAACTTTTGACGTATCAATTCTCGAATTGGGTGATGGTGTTTTTGAGGTTAAATCTACTAATGGTGATACATTTTTAGGAGGTGAAGATTTTGATAATACAATAGTAGAATATTTAATTGCCGAATTTAAAAAAGACACTGGAATAGATTTAAAATCAGATAAGTTAGCACTTCAAAGGTTAAAGGAAGCTGCTGAAAAAGCTAAAATAGAATTGTCTGCTGCAGAACAAACAGATATTAATTTACCATTTATTACAGCAGATAAAACCGGTCCAAAACATATTAATTTAAAGATGACTAGAGCAAAACTTGAGGCTTTAGTTGAGGATTTAATTTCTAAGACTATGCCCCCGTGCAAAACTGCTCTTAAAGATGCTGGCGTTACAGCGAGTGAGATAGACGAGATTGTAATGGTCGGAGGTATGACTAGAATGCCAAAAGTAATTGAAGAAGTAAAAAATTTCTTTGGTAAAGATCCAAATAAAAGCGTTAATCCTGATGAAGTAGTGGCAATGGGTGCAGCTATTCAAGCTGGTGTATTGCAAGGTGATGTTAAGGATGTTCTTTTATTAGATGTAACACCGTTATCATTAGGAATAGAAACACTTGGTGGTGTATCAACTAAATTGATTGAAAAAAATACGACCATTCCTACTAAAAAGAGCCAAGTTTTTTCTACTGCAGAAGATAATCAACCAGCTGTGTCAATCAGAGTTCTACAGGGTGAAAGAGAAATGGCGACAGATAATAAAGCCTTAGGTAATTTTGAATTAGTAGGTATAGCTCCCGCTCCTAGGGGCATTCCTCAAATTGAAGTAACATTTGACATAGATGCAAATGGAATAGTTAATGTTTCTGCCAAAGATAAAGGCACTGGAAAAGAGCAAAAAATTCAAATTCAGGCATCTGGTGGTTTAAGTGATGAAGAGATTGAGAAAATGGTTAAAGATGCAGAAGCTAACAAAGAAGCTGATAAGAAAAAAAGAGAATCTGTAGATGTAAGAAATCAAGCTGATACTCTAATTCATTCAACCGAAAAAAACTTAAAAGAACATGGTTCCAAGGTTTCAGATAGTGAGAAAAAATCTATAGAGGACTCTTCTACTGCTCTTAAAGAAGCATTAAAAACTGAAAACATTGATGATATTAAGAAAAAAACTGAAGCATTAGTTCAAGCATCTATGAAGCTTGGTGAGGCAATTTATAAGTCACAACAAAACACGAAACCTGATTCTAATAAAGATGAGGGAAAAGATGACAAAGGAAAGAAAGACGATAATGTTGTTGATGCGGATTTTGAGGAAGTAAAAGACGAGAATAAAGAAAAAAGCGCTTAACTGACATCTATTTGTCCGGGTTAATTAATGGCTAAACGAGATTATTATGATGTCCTTGGTGTTAAAAAAAGTGCTTCTTCTGAAGAATTAAAATCTGCTTACAGAAAATTAGCGGTAAAATTTCATCCTGATAAAAATCCTGGAGATAAAGTAGCTGAAGAAAAATTCAAGGAAGCAAGTGAAGCTTACGGAATTCTTTCGGATAAATCCAAAAAAGAAAACTATGATAATTTTGGTCACGCTGCTTTTGAAAACGGTGGTGGCGGACGAGGTGGATTTGGAGGTTTCGGAGGTTTCAGTAACACAGACTTTTCAGATATTTTTGAGGATTTTTTTGGTGATTTTGGTGGAGGAAGACAAAGTTCTAGAAGAAGTTCAAACAACAGAGGGTCTGATTTAAGATATGATCTATCAATCTCACTAGAGGAAGCTTACGCTGGCAAAAAGCAAAATATACAATTTTCTACTACCGAGAAATGTAATACATGCAAGGGGAACGGGACTAAACCAGGTTTTACACCTGATAGATGTTCATACTGTGGTGGTAATGGAAGAGTTAGATCCAATCAAGGTTTTTTTACTGTCCAGCAAACTTGTCCTCAATGTTCAGGAAGTGGCGAGGAAATAACTAATCCATGTAATGATTGTAGTGGTCAGGGCAATAAACAAGCCTCAAAAAAAATATCTGTAACAATACCAAAAGGTGTAGATGATGGCACAAGAATAAGACTAGCTGGCAAGGGTGAAGCAGGGACAAGAGGTGCTGCTAACGGAGATTTATATTTATTCATTAATGTTGAATCTCATCAACTTTTTAAAAGATCTGATGTAAATTTATTTTTTGAATTTCCAATTTCGCTTGCAGATGCTGCATTAGGAACTACCATTGAAATTCCAACTATTGATGGTGGTAAGGCAAAAATTAAAATACCAGATGGAACTCAAAATGGTAAACAATTTAGGTTAAAGGGTAAAGGAATGCCATTCATGCGTAGAGGTGATTTTGGAGATCTATATGTTCAGGTAAAAACAGAAGTTCCAATATCTTTAAATAAAGAACAAAAAGAATTACTAGAAAAATTTAGAAAAATTGATAATGAAAGATCTAACCCAAGTATAAAAAAATTTTTTCAAAAAGCAAAAAATTTTTGGAAAAATTAAAATATGGGATTAGAACAGATCGTCCCAACCTTAGCATTAATCGCAGTTTTAATATTAGTTCTACCTGGTTTCATCAGAACAAATATTAAAGAAAAACTATTTTTAAAAAATTTAATCATTTGGGGTATAATTGTTTTACTACTTGTGATAATTTTAGTTCTAGTCTTTGAATGAAAAAAATTAATTTAGGTATCACTGGATGTTTGGGGCGTATGGGGCAACAGATAATTAAGTCTGTAAGATCTGACAAAAAATTTAAGTTAACTGCACTCACAGAAAGCTCAAATATAAATAAAAAAATAAATGGAATTAAAATTTCTAAAAATGATTTAACAACTTTAAAAAAAACTGATCTAATTATAGATTTTACTACCCCTAAGTGCACGTTTGAGATTTTAAGAATTGCTCAAACTTTAAAAAAAAGAGTTGTAATTGGAACTACTGGATTTACAAAAAAAGAGGAAATTTTAATTAAAAAAATCTCAAAAAAAATCCCAATTTTAAAAGCTGGCAATATGAGCCTTGGTATAAATTTACTTATGTATTTAACAGAAATAGCCTCGAGCTCACTTGGTAAAAATTTCTTAAGTAAAGTATTTGAAATACATCATAGACATAAAAAAGATTATCCATCTGGTACAGCGTTGATGCTGGGAAGAGGAATAGCAACGGGACAAAATAAAGATTTTTATAATTTGGTAGGAAAAAAATATCTGAATAGAAAAACTTTTCCTTATGGAAATAAGATTAATTTTAATTCTATTAGAAAAGGTGAGATAATTGGTGAACATGAGGTAAAATTTTCAAGTGGGAAAGAAATTATTACTTTAAATCACGAAGCCTTCGACAGAGCCTTATATTCTGAAGGTGCTCTGACAGCTGCAAAGTGGTTAATGAAAAAAAAACCTGGCTTATACTCAATGAGAGATCTTATGAATTTCAAAAAATGAATGGGTTAGAAAGAGCAAAAATTATATCAAAAATTTTAGATAAGACTTATCCAAACATTAAAGTTCCTTTAAATAGTAGAAATGTTTTTACATTATTAATTTCTGTTCTCTTGTCTGCACAATGTACAGATGTAAATGTTAATAATGTAACTAAAAGTATTTATATTAAATATTATAAACCAGAACATTTCGTTAAACTTGGTCGAAAAAAAATAGAGCGGCTAATTAAAAAAATTGGAATATTTAGAATTAAAGCAAAAAGTATTTTTTATTTATCAAAAATATTAGTTAAAAAATATAATGGGAAAGTGCCAAAAACATTTGATGAATTAGAACAGTTACCTGGTGTAGGACATAAAACAGCAAGTGTTGTTATGTCTCAAGGATTTGGATACCCAGCCTTTCCAATTGATACTCATATCCATCGTTTAGCTCAAAGATGGGGGCTAACAAATGGGAAAAATGTTACACAAACTGAAAAGGATTTAAAAACACTTTTTCCAAAAAAATCTTGGAATAAACTTCACTTACAAATTATATATTATGGAAGAGAATTTTGTAAAGCAAGAGACTGTTATGGTTTAACTTGTAAAATATGTACTACTTGTTATCCTAAAAGAAAAAAACCAATAAAAACGATTAAAGCATAAATATGAAAGTAATTGGGATAGGTAATGCAATAGTTGATGTTATTTGTAAAGTGCCGGAAAAATTTTTACAAGATCACTCTCTAACAAAAAGTACAATGAAGTTAATTGATGAAAATGAATTCAAAAATTTACTTTCTAAGCTTACAATAGAAGAAACTGTTTCTGGTGGATCAGTGGCTAATTCAATTGTTGGTTTATCTCAGCTTGGAAATGATGTTGGATTTATTGGAAAAATTAATGATGATAATCTCGGTGAAAAATATGAAAAAGGGCTTAACAAAGAAATGGTAAAATTCATATATTCAAAAAAAAAGGAAAGTCTCCCTACTGGCACTTGTTTGATATTAATTACTCCGGACTCTGAAAGAACAATGTGTACTTTCTTAGGAACAGCTGGAAAAATAAGTGATAAGGATGTAAATGAAAATGAAATTCAAAAAAGTGAAATTACTCTTTTAGAAGGTTACCTTTGGGACAAAGGAGATCCCAAAAAGGCTTTTGATAAAGCTATAGAAAGTTCCAATAAAGTTGCAATGTCTTTGTCAGATCTTTTCTGTGTTGAAAGACACAAAAATGATTTTTTAGATCTAGTAAAAAATAAAGTTGATATCACTTTTGCTAATGAACAAGAAATACTTGCCTTAACTGATTCTAAATCATTTAATGAGGTAATCTCGTTTATAAAACAAATCAAGAAACATATAGTTATTACTAGAGGGGCTAAAGGCTCAGTGGTGATAAATAATGAAAAAATTTATGAATGTGCAGCTAAAACAAATTTAAGTATTATTGACTTAACTGGTGCTGGGGATTTATTTGCAGCTGGATATTTACACGGCCAAATAAATAATTTAAGTATTGAGAATTCACTTGAAAAAGCTACTATTTTATCCTCTAAAGTCATACAAACCATTGGGGCAAGATTATAAATTATGTCAGATATAAATATTTATAAATTATTTCCTGTTCCGGTTTTTGAAAAGAAATTAGATAATCACGAAGAGCTAAATAAAGAATTAGAAAAATATATTTATAATTTAAAAAAAGAAAATCCAGCAGGACTAGTTAAATCAAACGCTGGTGGTTGGCATTCTCCATTTTTTAATATGAAGGATACCGTTGTTATTAAAAAATTTATTTCAAGCTTCAATATTTTTTTACAAAAAGTTGTAACTGACTATATGAGTTGGAAATGTGAACCAAAAGATATAGTTATCTTAAGTATGTGGTCGATTATCAACCCCAAAAATACTTTTAATATAAGACATGTTCATCCAAATTCTGCATTGAGTGCAGCTTATTATGTTAAAGCAAAAAAAAATTCTGGTCACATCTCTTTTTTTGATCCTAAAGAGGTAAAAACAATGTATCACCCACCAATAAAAACTTATAATGAATTATCTAGCGAAGCTGTAACCGTAGAACCTGAAGAAGGAAAGCTACTTTTATTTCCTGCTTATTTGCAACACTCTGTTAAAGAAAATTTGTCTGACGAGGACAGAATAGTAATCAGTTTCAATGTAAATATTGCTAAAGGAAATAACCAAGTTCATTACTTTTAATAAAATTACCGTCATCAAACTGTTCGTTTATCTTTTTTCGTAACCTATAAATATGTGTTTCAACAGTATGTGTATCTAATTCTTTTTTTTGTTTCCAAATTTCAGTTTGTAAAGCATCTACATTTTGAGGATGTTTTTTGTTAAGTAAAAATAGAATAATTTCTATTTCTCTTTCTGTTAATTTTAGTTCATTTTTATCTTTTATTATTTTTCTACTATTAATATCAATAATATAATTCTTAACCTCGATTTTTGATTGAGATTGAAAGTTAAACTTAAGACTAGATATATTAATTTTTTCAATTAGTTTAGATAATGATATTGGTAAACTATTTAAATGTATAATATTTCTTGGATTTAATATCTTTTCAGCTTTTAACTCTTCAGAATTTAAAATTAAAAATAATGA
>CACNUU010000002.1 GCA_902623735.1 uncultured Pelagibacteraceae bacterium
GGCTCAGCATTCAATTTTTTTGGTGGTGATCCCTGGTATAACGTAACTGTCAGAAATGATACTCAATATTTCAATGATGCAAACTATTATAGTTCCAAAGCGGGAGCTGGAGTTGATTTTAGAGCAAAAAACTTTGATTCCATTGAAAATTTAGAAAAAAATTCCGTAGATTTTTATGCTTCGGTTAAAAGTTTATATTTACAGGATAGACAACAAAAAATTCTCAATACAAAAAAAATTATTGATACCCAAAATGATAGTGACTGGGAAGAGATCGATAATTAAAAAAAATAAAAAATCATGAAAAAAAAGATATTTGTAATATCGGTATTTCTGTACTTTCTAAATTTGGTAAATCTTTATGCAATTGAGCCAGATATTTTTGTTCAATCAACAGTTAATAGAGCCTCAGAAATTTTGTCTAGTGACACTTCAAAAGAACAAAAGATGAGTGATCTTAAAATCATTGCAAAAGAAACAGTCGATATACGTGGAATTGGATTTTATACACTTGGAAAAGTAAGAAAAAATTTAAATGATGAGCAAAAGAAAACCTATACAGAATTATTTGAAAATTACTTTTTGAAAAGTTTTTCAAGTAGGCTGGCAGAGTATACAAATCCTGAAATAGACGTAATTTCAAAAGAAGTACTTAATGAAAACTATACAATTGTTAACAGTATTTTGAAAGGGACTAGCGAAAGACCTGAAGTAAAAATAGATTGGAGAATTTACACAAAAAATAAAGAAAATCCTTTAATAAGAGACCTGATCATTGAAGGTTTAAGCTTAGCCAGAACTCAAAAAGAAGAGTTTTCATCTATTTTAAACTCAAACGATGGAGATATTAAAGCACTTTTTGCAGTGTTGAAGGATTTTGCAAATAATTAATTTCTTTTAATTAAATATTCGAAATTTGGTGGGCCCGCCAGGACTCGAACCTGGGACCAATACATTATGAGTGTACTGCTCTAACCAACTGAGCTACAGGCCCAAAGACATAAAGTTAATACATTAAATCCATATAATCGGCAAGGTTATTTGTTTTAATTACAACAAAATAGAAAACTAATAATAATCCCGGAAATAAAAGAAATTTTTCAAATAATAAACATGACTTATTATATAAAGATTAAATAATAGCTCTTGTAATTCAGATAGCCTTATAAATGTGAATGATAATAATTGAGTTAAATCAACTGAAAAATTAAAAGGATGACTGTCAACTTCCCAACTTAAAAAAAAAGGTTTGATATCAAAAATATCTCTAATTAAATTTGGAATAACAAATAGTAAAATTAAACATGATAAATATATAAGTTTAGAACTAGGTAATATAAATAAAGCTAAATTTTTTGACTTAAATCTTATCAATTTTTCAAATAAAAAAGAAAAACTACAAAATAATAATAATAAAGTTCTTGGTAATTGGTTAAATAAATTACTAATGTTATGTAAATTTGTCTCATTTTGAGAGTTTAATTTTGAAAAAAATTCAGGCGTTAACCAGAAAAAAAAATGTTGGCCATAAGAAATTTCTTCGAGAAAATAATAAATAAGCCCAATTAAGTATATGCTTAATATTATCTGGAAAAACTTACTTAAGTTCTTAAAATGAAGTTTAACATATCTGAACAGAATTATTATTGATAACAGTAAAATAACTATTTGAGTGAATTCTACTATTCCATTTTCTTCCCAAAATAATGGATTATAACCACCTCTGTCAGTTATAGATTCTGCGTATAAATAGTAAGAAAAAATTGGGTAATGATTGTGAATAACTCCCTCACATAATAAAAATAAAATTGAGATAATTATGAGAAAAAAGAAATAATTAAACTTGAATTTTTGTTGGATAATTTTAAACATAACTTAAATGGTGGGCCGTGTTGGTTACGCTCCAACTACCCCTGCAATGTCAATGCAGTACTCTACTATTGAGCTAACGGCCCAGTTATTAACCCTCTAAAAAACTTTTTAATTGTTTTGATCTACTTGGGTGTTTAAGTTTTCTCAATGCCTTCGCCTCAATCTGTCTAATTCTTTCTCTTGTAACCGAAAACTGTAATCCCACCTCTTCTAATGTATGATCTGTATTCATTCCTACACCAAAACGCATTCTTAAAACTCTCTCCTCTCGAGGGGTTAATGTAGATAAGATTTTTGTAGTAGCCTCTCCTAAGTTAGACTTTATTGCCTGTTCCAATGGAGCTAATGCTTTTGTATCTTCTATAAAATCTCCTAAACTACTATCCTCCTCATCACCAACTGGTTTTTCCAATGAGACTGGCTCTTTTGAAATCTTTAAAACTTTTCTTACTTTGTCTAATGGCATTCTTAATTTTTTTGCCAGTTCCTCTGGGGTTGCCTCTCTTCCAAACTCACTTAAGATTAATCTTTGTGTCCTAACAATTTTATTTATAGTTTCAATCATGTGGACAGGTATTCTTATTGTTCTAGCCTGATCTGCAATAGATCTTGTAATTGCTTGTCTAATCCACCAAGTAGCATAAGTTGAAAATTTATAACCTCTCCTATACTCAAATTTATCAACTGCTTTCATAAGCCCTATATTACCTTCTTGTATCAAATCTAAAAACTGAAGGCCTCTGTTTGTATATTTCTTTGCTATTGAGATAACTAATCTTAAATTTGCTTCAACCATCTCTTTTTTTGCAATTCTAGACTCTTTTTCACCTTTTTGTATTCTGCTAACTAACTTTTTATAATCTGTTACAGACATTCCAAGTTTATGACTTATTTCAATAAGTCTTTCTCTTATATTTTTGAAATTTTCTTTATTTTTATTAAAAAACTGTTTCCAAGATGTATTTGTTTCTAAAAATTTTTTAAAGTTTGGATTTATTTCATTACCCACATAAAACTTAATGAATTCATTTCTTGAAATTTGATTATCCATAGCGAGTCTAAGTAAGTTACCCTCAAGAGAAATTATTTTTTTGTTTTCTATATAATGTTTTTGAACTAATTCCTCTAAAACAGAGGGTGACAGCTGTAGGGATTTAATATTTTCTAAAATATCATTAACTACTTTATCGTAACTTTTTTCTTTGTTTGGTGAAAAATTCTGAGAATTTAATACACATTCCAATTTTTCTTTTTGATATTTAATAAGCTTATTATATTCCTTTGTTAAATTATGTACTGTTTTTAAAACTTTAGGTTTTATTTCAGTTTCCATTGCTGCAAGTGTTGGATTAAAATCATCATCATCCTCACTTGAAGAATCATCTTTATCTACTTCACCAGAATTTTTTTGTTTAGCACTTGGGCCAGTTGTTTCATCTTCCATGTAATTTGTATCAATATCTATTATTTCTCTAACAAGTATTTCATCCTTTTGTAATTTTTCATTCCAATCAAAAAATTGTTGTGCTGTTATTGGGCTTTGTGATAATGCAATTAACATTACATCTTTTCCTGCTTCAATTCTTTTTGCAATTGCAATTTCACCTTCTCTAGAAAGAAGCTCCACACCACCCATTTCTCTGAGATACATACGAATAGGATCATCACTTTTCTCTATTGTCTTGCCTTCTTCTTTTGATGAATTTTCTTTTTTTCTTAAAACCTTGAAATCAGATTTTTTTTCAACAAGTGTAACCTTTTCATCTAAAATATGTATAAAAGCTTGGGCTAAATTTTCGTCTGAAAGATTTCTCTTTCCTAATGATTTGCTTAATTCCTCATAAGTAATAAAACCTCTGTGAGTTCCACGACCCATTAACCTAGCAAATGATTTTGTAATAATTCTTTCCACAACAATTTAAGCTTGAATGATCTATATAATATCAATTTTATAAAAATCCATTAATTATTTTTGAAGATTAATTGAAATTTTGCTTTTTTTTCAGCTCTTTTAGCTCATTAAAGGTAGCCTCGCTAAAATCTCGCGAAAACTTTGATTCTAATTCCTGGATTCTAAATTCTAGATCATAATTGTTTAAATCACGATTTATATCCTCAAATAATCCTAAGATATCACCATCATTTTTTTTATTCCTCAAGATATTTTTAATTGACGCAAATTTATCAATTTTTTCTATTAATTGATTATCAATACCCAAATCATTTATTTTAAACTCTTCTCCTAATTTGATTTTTGACTTAATTTTTTCGAAAATTTGTTTATTTACATCAGTAAAAAACTTCACATTTTCTAAAAGGTGAAAATTATCCCTTACCAAATCCATGTTATTCATAATCAAATATAAAAAAGAAAATTCTTTTAATTCTACTCCAGTCAAAGATTGGCTTTCCTCAAAATGTTTTTTCGTAGTTTCTAAAGATTTTACCTTTTTTGAAAAAAACAATTTTTGATTTTGATTCGTATACGGAGCTAAATCAGAAATCTTCTCTAAAAAATATTCTAAAACATACTTTTTGATAAAATTATCCTTTATTGTATTTGATATAGACCTTAATTTTTTATCAAATAAAGCCATAGATGAAGGATTGTTTTGGGTTTTTTGTTTGTAATGACTAAAAATAAATTGATGAATTGGTATTTTATTTTGCTCTGTAAAATCTAAAAAATAATTCTTACCATTTTTATTAACAAAACTATCGGGGTCTTCTTTGTTTGGTAAAAACAGAAAAGAAATCTGTTTTTCAGGTTTAAGATCTTTGATAGAATTCTCTGCTGCTCTCAAAGCTGCTTTATATCCACTTTCATCCCCATCAAAACATATAATTATATCATCGTAAAATTGATTTAACATTATAATTTGCCTATCAGTTAATGATGTGCCTAAATTCGCAACAACATTTTCAATTCCATTTTTACTTAATCCTACTACATCCATGTAGCCTTCTACTAAGTAAACACTCTCTTGTTGGCTTGAAAACTTTCTTGCGAGATCTAAATTGTAAAGGTTAGAGCCTTTCTTAAAAAAATTTGTTTCAGGTGAATTTATATATTTTGCTAAATAATCACTTTTTTCAATTATTCTTCCACCCAGACCTATTGGCTGTCCCGAAATATTATTAATTGGAAATATTAGTCTTCCTCTAAATCTTTCTATATATAATTTTTTTTTTTCATCTATATAAAATAATCCTGTCTCTAATAATTCATCAATATCAAATTTATTCTTTAATTCCTCAAATAGATTTGGTGTCTTTTCTACATAACCTATCTTAAATTTTTTGACTTGTATTTTATCAAGAGATCTATTTTTTAAATATTCTCTTGCAATTGAATAAGACTCGTTTTTTAAAAGTTCATTATGATAAAAATCGACATAAATATTAAATATAGATGAATATTGCTTCCACTTTTTTTCTCTTTCCTCATCTTTTTTTGTAAACAAATATGGTTGCATCCCTGCTAAATTTGCTAAATATTTGACTGCTTCACCAAATTTGAAATTTTGTGTTTTCATAACAAAATCAAAAATATTTCCATGCTCAGATGTGGCAAAACAGTGATAAAATTCTTTTTCATCATTTACTGTAAATGATGGTGTTTTTTCATTTTTAAAAGGGGATAAGCCCACATATTCTTTACCCCTTTTTTTTAAACTCACAACTTTTGACACAACCGAAGAGA
Source organism: uncultured Pelagibacteraceae bacterium (assembly GCA_902623735.1). Lineage (GTDB taxonomy): Bacteria > Pseudomonadota > Alphaproteobacteria > Pelagibacterales > Pelagibacteraceae > Pelagibacter. The sequence continues at coordinate 5,576 of CACNUU010000002.1, forward strand.
CCTTCAACCTCGTTTTAATTTCATCAAGATATTCTTTTGGATACTTCATTATTTACTAAGAATTTGTTTTAATAAATTTCCAGCTTTTGCGAAATCAATTTGATCAGCATTTTGTTTTTTTAACTCACCCATTACTTTTCCCATGTCCTTGATTGAAGATGCACCTAAATTAGAAATTGTTTCTTCACATATTTTTTTTAGTTCTTCATCACTTAGTTGGTTGGGTAAATAACTAGACAAAATATCATATTCATTTTGTTCCACTTCCAAAAGATCAGAGCGATTATTTTTTTTATAAATATCTATTGATTCGGCTCTTTGCTTCACCATTTTCTTAAATAATTTTTTAATATCCTCATCATCTGTTTCTTTCTTATTTGGGCCAGATCTATTTGAAATTTCTAAATCCTTAATAGATGATAAAATTAACCTATAAGTTGAGATTTTAGTTTTATCTTTAGATTTTAGAGCATTTTTATATTCTGTCTCAATCGTTTCTTTTAATGACATAACTTTTTTAATTTACTTTAAAGAAAAAATTCTTCAAAAGAAAAATTGTTTTTTTACAATTTTATAATACATCTCTGTTGCGATTATAATCCAATTATTGTATTAACCTTTAACTTATGAGTTGTAATTGATCAAAAAAGTAAAAAAAACTAACTCAAATAATTCTCAAATTAACACAGGTATTTTAGTTCTTGAAAATAAGAAGATTTTTAAGGGTATTGGAATTGGATTTCAGGGTGAAGCAACAGGTGAGGTTTGCTTTAACACTTCATTAACTGGATACCAAGAGATAATTTCAGACCCATCTTATGCGGGACAAATAATAAACTTTACATTTCCTCATATTGGAAACGTTGGAACCAATAGAGAAGATTTCGAGTCTGATAAGATATGGACTAAAGGAGTTATTTTTAATTCTGAGATCACTTCACCATCAAACTATAGATCTTTTCAGCATTTAGATGCGTGGTTAAAAAAAAATAAGATAGTTGGCATTACTGGGCTAGATACGAGAAGTTTAACAAATTTTATTAGAGACAAAGGAGCCCCTAAAGGGACAATCGCATTTTCTAAAAAAGGTAAATTTAATATTAATAGACTTACAAATTCCACAATAAAATGGAGTGGGCTAAAAAATTTAGATCTTGCGGAGAAAGTATCGACTCAAAAAAATTATATTTGGAGAGGATTGAAAACCTGGAAAAAAGAATATGGTTATAAAAAAAATAATCAGAATTTATTTCATGTGGTTGCAATTGATTATGGAATAAAAAAAAATATTTTAAGATATTTTTCTGATTTCAAATGTAAAGTGACTGTAGTTTCCTGCAAAACTCCTGCTGAAAAAATTTTATCCCTTAAGCCTAATGGTGTTTTTTTATCAAATGGACCTGGGGATCCAGCTGCAACTGGTAAATATGCGATTAAAATAATTAAAAATCTTATTCAAAAAAAAATGCCACTATTTGGCATCTGTCTAGGTCATCAAATACTTGCTCTGTCGTTGGGTGGAAAAACGAAAAAAATGAAATTGGGACACAGAGGAGCAAATCATCCTGTTAAAAATTTAATTAATGACAAAGTAGAAATTACTAGCCAAAATCATGGCTTTGAGGTTGTTAAAGAAAATTTACCAAATAATATTCAGATTACTCATAAATCTTTATTCGATAATAGTATCGAGGGAATAAAATTAAAGAATAAACCTGTATTCTCTGTCCAATATCACCCTGAGTCAAATCCGGGACCACAAGATAGTGTTTATTTATTTCAAGAATTTATTAACAACATGAAAAAAAATGCCAAAAAGAAAAGATCTTAAAAAAATATTAGTTGTAGGTGCTGGACCAATCATCATTGGCCAAGCTTGCGAATTTGATTATTCAGGAACTCAGGCTTGTAAGACATTAAAAGATGAGGGTTATAGAGTTGTTTTAATCAATTCAAATCCAGCAACAATAATGACAGATCCAGATATTGCTGACAAAACATATATTGAGCCTATTACACTAGAAGTTTTAGAAAAAATTTTAAAAAAAGAAAAGCCAGATGCAATACTTCCAACAATGGGTGGCCAAACTGCTCTTAATCTTGCGATGGAGGCTGAGAAGAAAGGAATTTTAAGAAAATACAAAATTGAACTGATTGGCGCTAATTCAAAAGCTATTGCTAACGCAGAGGATAGAAAGAAATTTAGGAAAAATATGATTGAAATTGGCTTGGATCTTCCAAAATCTGAAATCGTAAACAACATAAGCCAGGCGTCGAAAGTTTTAAAAAAAATTGGTTTACCAGCAATAATTAGACCCGCTTTTACGCTAGGAGGTTTGGGAGGAGGAATAGCAAAAAATAAAAAAGATTATTTAAAAATCATCAGAAATGGTTTACTCGAATCTCCCGTAAATCAAGTTCTTGTAGAAGAGTGTCTAGAAGGTTGGAAAGAATTTGAAATGGAGGTTGTAAGAGATAAAAAAGATAATTGTATTATTATCTGTTCAATAGAAAATGTTGATCCGATGGGAATACATACAGGAGACTCGGTTACAGTTGCACCTGCGCTTACATTAACTGATAAAGAATACCAAGTAATGAGAAATGCCTCGATTGCTTGTTTAAAAAAAATTGGTGTTGAAACCGGTGGTTCAAATGTTCAATTTGCTATTAATCCAAAAAATGGGCGTATGGTTGTTATCGAAATGAATCCTAGAGTATCAAGATCATCAGCTCTTGCATCAAAAGCAACAGGTTTTCCCATTGCAAAAGTTGCTGCTAAACTTGCGGTTGGTTATACATTGGATGAACTTAAAAATGAAATTACAAAAATCACTCCAGCATCTTTTGAACCAAGTATAGATTATGTAGTAACAAAAATTCCACGATTTACTTTCGAAAAATTTTCAACTTCTCCAGAAATTCTAGGTACATCAATGAAGTCAGTTGGGGAAGCAATGGCAATAGGAAGAAACTTCAAAGAGTCTCTTCAAAAAGCATTGATATCTCTTGAGACTGGTTTTTCAGGATTAGACAGAATATTTAACCTTAACAAGAAACAAATTATGAGAAAACTTAAGGTAAATATTCCAAATAAAATCCTCCTAGTTGCTGAGGCTATTAGAAAGAAGATAAATCTAAAGAAGATCCATAGTTTGTCAAAGATTGATCCATGGTTTTTGGACCAAATAAAAGAAATTGTGGATAGCGAAAATGACATCATAAATAAAGGATTACCCAAAAATTTTAACAATTTTAACAGGTTAAAGTCAATTGGTTTTTCAGATAAAAAACTTTCTGAGCTAGTAAACTTATCTGAAGATATTATTAGACGAAAAAGAACTGCACTTAAAATTTTACCTGTATTTAAAAAAGTTGATACTTGTGCAGCAGAATTTAAATCTTTCACACCATATATGTATTCAACATATCAAAGAAATCTCTCACTAAATTCAGAATGTGAGGCAGATCCCTCTGCAAAGGAAAAAATTATAATATTAGGAGGGGGTCCTAATAGAATAGGACAAGGAATAGAATTTGATTATTGTTGTTGTCAGGCAAGTTTTGCCTTAAAAGCTGCTGGTTTTGAAACAATAATGGTTAATTGCAATCCTGAAACTGTCTCAACAGATTATGATACTAGCGACAGACTTTATTTTGAACCTTTAAAAGAAGAGTATGTTTTCAATATTATCAAAAGAGAAAAGGACAAAGGGAATTTAATAGGTATTATTACCCAATTCGGTGGTCAGACACCAATTAAATTGGCCAAATTTTTGTATGATAACAATCTTCCAATTTTGGGAACTCAGTACTCATCTATTGACCTAGCGGAGGACAGAGATAGATTTAGAAAACTTTTAGAAAAATTAAATTTAAATCAAGCAGAAAGTGGGATTGCTAAAACTTATAAAAAAGCAATTCAAATATCTGAAAAAATAGGTTTACCTTTAATGGTCAGGCCTTCTTATGTTCTTGGGGGAAGAGCAATGGAAATTGTTTATGAAAAAAGCCAGTTAAAAAATTTTGTAGAGGAAGCTTTTAAGGCAGCAGAAAAAAATCCAATTCTTATTGACAAGTTTATAGATCATGCGATGGAAGTAGATGTGGATGCTATTTCTGATGGTAAATTAGTGCATGTAGCCGGTATAATGCAACATATTGAAGAAGCAGGAATTCATTCTGGTGACTCAGCTTGCAGTTTGCCACCAGTTTCCATTAAACCTTTTTTGATAAAAGAAATTGAGAAACAAACAAAAAGTTTAGCATTAGCACTTAATGTAAAAGGATTCATGAATGTTCAATTTGCAATAAAAAAAGATCAAATTTTTGTAATTGAAGTAAATCCAAGAGCAAGTCGGACAGTTCCTTTTGTCTCAAAAGCGAAGGGATTACCGTTAGCAAAGATTGCATCAAGAGTAATGGCAGGAGAGAAGCTTTCAAAATTTGATTTAAAAGATAATTCAAAAGGTATGTTTGCAGTAAAAGAAGCTGTTTTTCCATTTAATAAATTTCCTAATAGTGATTTATTATTGGGTCCAGAAATGAAATCCACCGGTGAAGTTATGGGATTTGACAAAAATTTTGGAATGGCATACGCTAAAAGCCAAATAGCATCCTCTAATTCATTACCTACCAAAGGATTGGCTTTTTTATCATTAAAAGACTCACATAAGGATGAAGGAATAGGACTTGCAAAAGAATTAATTAAATTAAAATTTAATCTATGCGCCACAAAAGGAACTGCTGAATATATTCAAAAACACGGAATGAAGTGTAAAATAATCAATAAAGTAAGTGGTGGATCGCCTCATATTGTTGATATTTTAAATTCAAAAAAAATAGCATTAGTAATTAATACTGGTGGTGGCAATACTGAACACAGACTTAATGATGCTATCGCTTTAAGAAGAGCAACACTTAAAAATAAAGTGCCATATTGCACAAATATGTCTACTGCTCTTGCATGCATTGAGGGTATTAAATCTCTAAAGACAAAAAAATTAGAAGTGCTCTCTTTACAAGAGGTTTATTAAACGTATTCAATCTTTAGTTGAAATATTTTTAAAAAATATTATTTTTTTTACCCAAAATGATGAGTAACATTGTTGTCATAATAAAAGAATTAAATTTAAATAAAATTATAAATTATGAGTTCAGAGTTAAAAGAAATTTTAGATCATCCTATAGAGAAGGACGGAAACTTAATTAATGCAAGAGTTTTAAGTTTTCCAAATGAACTAAAAACTAGTAGACATGAAAAAATCATATCTACAACTGACAGTTTTTGGAAAATCAATGACAAATCAAATGAAGATCAATTGAGAGCAGTTGTAGGTGTGTGTTATATGGTTGGAGCTTTAATTTTAATAGGTCTTTACTCAAATCTTATATAAAAATTTCATTATTTAACTTTCCAATCAGTTTTAAAAGTTACATAATTAACTTGCACGCATCTTCTCTCCTTAATAATTTTTTTCTTTTCCATTCCATGCCACGTATCTGGACCACTGGTAAATAAATATCCATAGTTATGTTTATAAGGAACAGTTTTGACTTTCTCTAATTTTTTATTATAGAAATCTGTACCTAAATTTTCAGACTCGTTTTCATTATTTACAAAAATTAAACCTGACATCAATTTTTCTTTAATATCACAATGAGGTTTTAACCAAAACCCTTCTCTATCACATATAACTTCAACTCTTACATAGGAATTAGATAAATCTTTATTTATCATTTTTGACAAAGTCTGGTGTATTTCTTGTGACTGGAGTTCGTTTATGAATTTTACAAGATTTGGAAATCTAGACTCATTTTCTTTTGTAACAAAACATCTAAATTTTAATGCTTTTCCTCCTGATGCAATCCCTTCTCTAAATTCTGCCGCTCCATCATCAATTGCTCTTGTGCCGTCATAAGTTAAATTGTGTTTTGTAACATCTGGAATATCTGCTTTGATTATTTCTTGAATTGACTCTTCAGTAAGTGCGTTACTATATTCCCAATGATCAAAAGGGAAATCATATTTTTTAGATAAGTTTAAGATTGAATTAAGAAAAGTCATAATTGTTTAATTGATCTTTTATATATCTCGATATTCGTTCTGTTTCATTAAGTTTTTCATACTTCCAAGTTTCTACAGTGTCCTCTAAATCTCTTATTATATTAAGCGTCTTAAATAATTCAAAAAACCTTCTAAACCGTACATTTTTTTTAATATTCTTCATCTGTGCAACATAGATCGGTTTGCCGGTTATCGCAGCTTCTGAAATCATGGATGTTGAGTCACAGGTAACAACAATAAAATCTGCCAATTTAAGTGATGAGAGATAAGCTTTTTTGTCAACTTCTGAGATTATAACTTGGTTTTTATCAAAGTAACTTTTTGCTTTTTTTATTATTCTTTGAGGGGTTCTCATAGATGGTATGAAAATTAGTTGATAATTATTATCTATGAAATTTTTTTTTATTTTTGTGAAAATTTCATCTACTTCTTTATCATTATAATCATAATATTTATTTGGCCCACCAACAACTAAGGTAACTTTTTTATCTTTACTAGTTTGAAGTTTTAAATAATTCTGATTATCCATTAGTTCATTTTCTCTTAAATAATGAATTGCTCCTTTGCTTGGCAAAACATTTGGTCCTTTAATACCATCATGCTCTGGTATTATAGTATAATCAAAATTATATAAAGAAACCTTAGGATCTTGAATATGTATACTCATGATCTTGTTCTTAAATTTTTTTTTTAGATAAATTGATGGAATGACACTTTTTCTTCCACAAGAGATTACTATATCAAATTTTTTATCAATTTTATTTTTAAAAACAAATTTTTGTACAGGTGTAAACTTAGGTGGAATCAGTTTCCAAAAGTAATTTAATTCAATTTTTTCGTGTATAAAATCTACATCTAATGCTTTAGCAAGACCCTCTACTTGGCTAATCATGCCATGCATTCCCTCGGTCAATAATATACCTTTTAATTTAGTCATTAATTACTATATAGCTTTCATATGAGTCAAAATCCAACTAAACACACAAAAGTGTTAATAATTGGATCTGGTCCTGCCGGATACACAGCTGCTGTTTATGCGGCTAGAGCAATGTTAAATCCTATACTTGTATATGGATCTGAGCCAGGTGGACAGCTTACAACAACTACTGATGTTGAAAATTTCCCTGGGTTTGCAGATGTAATTCAAGGACCTTGGTTAATGGATCAAATGAAAGAACAAGCTAAAGCTGTAGGGACTGAAATGGTTGAGGATCATATTAGTTCAGTAAATTTAAAAACCTCTCCGTTCAAAGCAATTGGAGATAGCGGCCAAATATATACCGCAGACAGTATTATTATTTCAACGGGTGCCCAAGCTAGGTGGTTAAATTTAAAATCTGAGCAAGAATTTAGGGGATTTGGTGTTTCAGCTTGTGCAACTTGTGATGGTTTCTTTTTTAAAAATAAGGAAGTGGCTGTTGTTGGTGGTGGTAATGCTGCAGTTGAAGAAGCAATGTTTTTAACAAAATTTGCATCCAAAGTGAAACTAATTCATAGACGAGATAATTTAAGAGCTGAAAAAATGCTTCAAAAAAAATTAATGGAAAATAAGAAAATTGAAATTATGTGGGATACAGTGGTTGAGGACATAGTTGGAGATAAAGAGCCTAAAAATGTAAAGGGCATTAAAATAAAAAATCTTAAAACAGACAAAGTTGAGGAGATCAAGTTGGATGGAGTATTTATTGCCATAGGTCATGATCCAGCAACACAATTATTCAAAGATCAACTTCAAATGGATAAGGAGGGATATTTGATAACCAAACCAGACTCTACAGAAACTAATATTCCTGGTGTTTACGCGGCCGGTGACGTCAAAGATAAAACATTTAGACAAGCTGTTACTGCTGCTGGAATGGGCTGTATGGCAGCTCTTGAAGCTGAAAAATTTTTATCACATTAAAGTGAAAAATAACCTTCATGTATTTTTAGGTGCGACTGTAGCTGATGCAGCAGCAAGACCTTTGCATTGGGTCTACAATCAAAAACAGCTTAAATCTTATATCAAAGGAAAAAAAGACTTTTCATTTTTAAAAAAAAATAAAAGTCCTTTCTATAATATCAAAACAGGTAAAGTTTCAGGATATAATGATGTGGGTCAAGTAATGTTTAAAACATTAATTGAGGGACATGATAATGTAAATAATAGGTTTAAAAAAAATATTATCCAAAATTTTGGTCCTGGTAGTATATATTGGAAAAATTTAAACCTTAGATCGAAATATAAAAAAGTAAGAGACTGGCGTGGTATTATAAAAGGACCTTGGATACACCAAAATATAATTGAGACTGTCAAAAATATTAAATTGAAAAAAAAATACACAGGTGGTTCTAAGGTAAATGAGTCAGATGGTTTTTGTGCGAGCCTTCCCTACTATCTTTATGGTTTTAGTTTTAAAAGTTTAGAAAAAATAATTTCTACAGTAACAATTTCAAAAATTAGCCTCAGATATGCATTAGCAAAATTTTATTTAATAGATCTAGCATTAAAAGGAGCCAAAAACCCATTAGATGAATTTATTAAAAAGTTTGAAAATAATCCATACTTCAAAAATATTGTTAAAGATATTTCTAAAATTAAAAAGTTAAAATCAAAGTCTCATCCAGCTGTTGTAAAAAAACTGGGTATGGCTTGTAGTTATCCAGGCACTTTTAATAGCTCAATATTTGCGATAATAAATTCAACAAGCTACAAAGATGCTGTTTTAAAAACAATAAAATCTGGTGGATGCAGTTGCTCGAGAGCAAATTTTATTGGAGCTTATTTTGCTGCTTTAAAAGGATTAAATTCTATTCCAAAATCTTGGATTAAAAAGACCATCCCTGCCAAAAAAATTATGAAACAAGATTGAAGCTATTTATTTAGACTCTCGCAAAAAGATTTGATTCTTTTCATAGCTTTTTTTAAGTTTTGCATTGATGTAGCATAAGAAATTCTAAAATATCCAGCCAAACCAAAAGCAGAACCTTGTACAGCTGCAACATTTTCCTTTTCAAGTAATTTTTGTACAAAATCAGTATCAGTTTTTAATTTTGTTTTTTTGTTTAATAAGCCCTTGCAACTTGGGAATACATAAAAAGCACCATTTGGAGTTAAACATTTAATTCCTTTTATATTGTTTAAACTTTTTACTACAAAATTTCTTCTTTCTTTAAATGAATTTGATCTTATTTTTATAAAGCCTTGTTTTCCATTTAATGCCTCAACTGCTGCTGCTTGACTTATTGAAGATGGATTGGATGTAGATTGAGATTGGATTTTACCAATAGCTTTAATTATATCTTTAGGACCTGCTGCATAGCCTATCCTCCAACCAGTCATGGCATAAGATTTACTTACGCCATTCATGGTAAGAGTTCTGTCTTTAAGTTTTGAGATTTGAGCGATTGTAAAGAAATTAAAATTATCATATCGAACATGCTCATATATATCGTCGCTTAGAATATAAATTTTTTTATTCTTAATTAAAATCTTTGCTAGGTCTTGAATTTCTTTTTTTGAATAGCCCGCCCCTGTTGGATTTGAAGGAGAGTTTATAATTACCCACTTGGTTTTCTTTGTAATTGCTTTTTTTAATTTTTTCGCAGTTAACTTAAAACCTTCTTGTTCTGTACACTTCACAATTTTAGGCTTTCCACCCGCTAACAAAACCATATCTGGATATGAAACCCAAAAAGGAGCTGGAATTATCACTTCGTCCCCTTTGTTTAGAGTTGCCATAAAGGTATTATAAAGAACCTGTTTACCTCCAGTCCCAACTGTTATTTGGTCTGTTGAATAATATAATTTATTTTCTCTTTTAAACTTAGCAACAATTGCTTTTTTTAAAGCTGGTGTTCCGTCAACAGCAGTATATTTTGTTTCACCTTTTTTAATTGCTCTAATCGCTGCATTTTTTATATTAACTGGGGTATCAAAATCTGGTTCTCCAGCTCCTAAAGCAATGACATCTTTACCTGCAGCTCTTAGTTCTCGCGCCTTTTGAGTTACAGCAATAGTCGGTGAAGGCTTAATTCTTTTTAGACTGTCTGATATTATGCTCATTGAAATATAATTTAATTCTACTACGTTCTTTAATATATGGAAAATACTTATCAAGATTTAATTACAGATATTCAGAGTAAAAATCCTAAAATCAGTGGAAAACTTGAAGGTGGTAAAAAATTTAAAATCAAATCTGATTTTAAACCTGCGGGTGACCAGCCTACAGCAATCAAAAAATTAGTTAAAGGTGCTAACAAAGAAGAATTTAATCAGGTTTTGCTAGGAGTAACCGGCTCAGGGAAAACTTTTACAATGGCTAAAGTAATCGAAGCAACTAACAGACCAGCTTTAATTTTGGCACCAAACAAAACTCTTGCTGCTCAACTTTATGGTGAAATGAAAACTTTTTTTCCTGATAATGCTGTTGAATATTTTGTATCATATTATGATTATTATACTCCAGAAGCTTATGTGCCTAGATCAGACACTTATATTGAAAAAGAAGCATCCATTAATGAACAAATAGATAGAATGAGACACTCTGCTACAAGATCTCTTCTAGAAAGAGATGATGTTTTAATTGTAGCAAGTGTATCTTGTATCTATGGACTAGGTTCAGTTGAGGCCTATAGCAAGATGACGCTGACACTTCAAAAAAATTATGAATATAATAGAGAACAAATAATTAAATCATTAGTCGCTCTTCAATATAAAAGAAATGATCAAAATTTTGTTAGAGGTACTTTTAGAGCACGGGGAGAATATTTAGAAATTTTTCCTTCCCATTTAGAAGATAGAGCTTGGAGATTAAGTTTATTTGGAAATAAGCTTGAACAGATTGAGGAGTTTGATCCTTTGACTGGAGATAAAGTCAGAGATTTAAGTTTGGTGAAAGTTTATGCAAATAGTCATTACATCACGCCAAAACCAACTGTTGAACAAGCAATTATAAATATCAAAAAAGAATTAGAAATTACTCTAAAAAAACATAGGGCAGAGAACAAATTGCTTGAAGCACAAAGATTGGAAGAAAGAACAAAATTTGACTTAGAAATGATTGAGGCTACTGGTTCTTGCGCTGGTATTGAAAATTATTCAAGATTTTTATCTGGCAGGAAACCAGGTGAACCTCCTCCAACTTTATTTGAATATTTTCCAGACAATACATTAATTTTTGTTGATGAATGTCATGTTACAGTACCTCAGCTTAATGGAATGTATAAAGGAGACAGATCAAGAAAAAGTACATTAGCAGAATATGGTTTTAGACTTCCATCTTGTATGGATAATAGACCACTCAAATTTGAAGAATGGGATTTAATGAGAACACAAACAATTTTTGTTTCTGCCACACCTGGACCTTGGGAATTAAATCAGACTAAAGGGAAATTTGTTGATCAGGTAATAAGGCCAACAGGGTTAATTGATCCACCAGTTGAAGTTAGACCGGCGAAAAATCAAGTCGACGATCTCATGCATGAATGTAAAAAAGTAGTTGAAAAAAATCACAGAGTGCTTGTTACAACTTTAACGAAAAAGATGGCTGAAGATTTGACAGAATATCTTCATGAAAATGGAGTTAAGGTTAGATATCTTCACTCTGATATAGACACCCTTGAAAGAATTGAAATCATGAGAGATTTAAGAATGGGTGTATTTGATGTGTTAGTTGGAATAAACCTATTAAGAGAAGGTTTAGATATACCTGAGTGTGCATTAGTTGGAATTTTAGATGCAGATAAAGAAGGCTTTTTAAGATCTGAAACTTCATTAATACAAACCATTGGTAGAGCGGCTAGAAATGTTGATGGTAAAGTTATTCTATATGCTGACAAAGAAACAAGAAGTATCAAAAAAGCAATGCAAGAAACTGACAGAAGAAGATCCATTCAACTTGCATACAATAAAAAGCATAAAATTGACGCTAAAACTGTTAAAAAAGAAATTAGCGATATTTTAGAGAGCGTATATGAAAAAGATTATGTCAAAATAAGTGAGGGCTCAAATGTAGGTGGAAACTTAAAAAAGCACCTTAAGGCTTTAGATAAAAAGATGAAAGAATCAGCCTCCAATCTTGAATTTGAAGAAGCTGCTAAAATAAGAGATGAAATTAGAAAGTTGCAAAGTACAGAACTTGAAATAACTTTAAACCCTAAGATAAGACAGTATGATGTAAAGAATAAAATCTACCCTAAAGGTAGATCGACTCTTGGTATGCCTGGTACTAGAGTTACAAAGAAAAGAGATAAAAAGTGGAAGCACGGAAGATAATCATTACTGGTGGAGCTACAAGAATAGGGGCCGCAATAGCAGAAAAGCTATCTGGACCAAATGTAGAAATAACTATTCACTTCAATAAATCAAAATCTAAAGCAGAGAACTTAAAAAAAAAATTACAAAAGTTGGGAACAACAGTTTATTTGATAAAAGGTGATTTAAGTAAAGAAAAAGAAATATACAATGTTATCAAATTCTCAAAATCAAAAATGAATTTTTTTGATTGCTTGATAAATAACGCCTCTTTATTTGAAAATGATAAGTTGGAAAATTTTACTTCAAAAAGCTGGGAAAATCATATTTCCACAAATCTCAAAGCCCCTGCTCTTTTATCAAAGGAATTTTCAAAAAATGTAAGAGGAAAAAACAATAATATCATTAATATTATTGATCAAAGAATTTTCAAACTAACTCCCTATTTCTTCTCCTACACATTAAGTAAAACAGGTTTATACACCTTAACCAAGACAAGTGCGATGAGTCTATCACCAAATATAAGAGTAAATGGTATTGCACCAGGACCAACAATCAAAAATAAAAGACAGTCAGAAAAACACTTTAAAAGTCAGTATTTAGCGACACCACTTAAGCAACAAGTGAATGTAAAGGAAATTTGTAATGCAGTTGACTTTTTTATAAAAAACAGTTCTATTACTGGTCAAGTTTTGGCAGTAGATAGTGGTCAGAACTTAAATTGGCAAACACCAGATATCATGAATGGAAAAGAATGAAAAAAAATAATTTTAAAGTCATAAAAATTGATAAAAATAAATCATTATTCAATTACGAAAAAAAAATTCTTATTAACGAATTAATTTTAGACTTAAAACTTGGTTACTACGATTTTGAAAAAATAAAACCCCAAAAAGTAAAGTTTAGTCTCGAGATAGATTACCAAGATAAAAAGCCTTCAAATGATAAAGATCTAAGATCAATTGTAAATTATGGAACTATTGTAAAATTAATTAAAAAACTAGTGAAAAAAAAACATTATAACTTTTTAGAAACTTTGGCAGAGGCAGTTTTTGATGAATTATTTAAAGACAAGAGAATTGGCAAAATTATGCTAAAAATTGAAAAATTAGAGATCTTAAAAGATTGTTCATCGGTTGGAATACAAATTTCAAAGATAAGAAGTCATGTTAAGTCCTGAGTCTGGTAAAGAAGTAATTAAAAAAGAACTTCCTTTAATTCCTAAACTACCCGGTGTTTACCGTATGTTAAACGACAAGGATGACATTCTTTATGTTGGAAAAGCAAAAAATTTACCTAATAGGCTTAAAAGTTATATATCTGAAAAAAACCATATTATTCGTACTGAAAGAATGTTATCTCAAACTAAAAAGCTTGAGATTACAACCACTTCTAATGAAAGCGAGGCCTTACTACTAGAAGCAAACCTGATTAAAAAACATAAACCAAAATTTAATATATTGCTTAAAGATGATAAATCATTTCCTTATATATTTATCTCAGATCATGAATTTCCACGTATAGAAAGGCACAGAGGAGCAAAGAATAAATCTGGAAAATATTATGGACCATTTGCAAGTTCTTTAGCAGTAAACAGTGCCATAAAAACTATTCAAAGAATTTTTTTATTAAGATCTTGTACTGATATACAAGTTCAAGCTGGAGACAAAACTTGCTTTAATTATTTTTTGAAGAGATGCGCTGGCCCATGTGGGGGAAAGATTGACAAAGAAGACTATAGTAAATTAGTTGATGCAGCAGATGAATTTTTAAGCAAAGGTAGATCAAGAAAAATACAACAAACACTCTCTTCTCAAATGGAAGATGCAAGCGAAGAACTAGATTTCGAAAAAGCTGCAATCATAAGAGATAAAATTAAATCTTTAAATATTATACAATCTTCTTTAACAATAAGTGATATTAATTTGTCAGAAGCAGATGTTATTGCGGGTTATAAAGAGTCGGGTAAAACCTGTATTCAAGTTTTTTTTTATCGTTCAAAACAAAATTGGGGTAATCAAGCTTTTTTTCCTAAACATGATCCCGATGAAAAACTAACAAATATTCTAAATTCTTTTATATCTCAATTCTATGAAAATAAGGCTGTTCCAAAGTCAATAATACTTAGTGAAGAAATTAAGGAAAAGAAATTGATAGAGGATACACTTTCAAAAAAAGAGAATAAACAAATAAATATTTCTATTGCAAAAAAAGGTTCAAAACTTAAAGTTGTAAATTTAGCGATTAAGAATGCTAAAAATAGTTTAAACAGAAATCTTTATGAAAATCAGAATAATAAAGAGTTGTTAGATAATATTGCAAAAAAATTTAAGATTGAAAATAGCATAAGTCTTATTGAAGTATATGATAATAGTCATATTCAAGGAACTAATAGTGTTGGTGCACTGATTACATATGGTGAAGAGGGTTTTGTAAAAAAAAGGTATAGAAAATTTAATATTAAAAATGAAAATTTTAAACAAGATGATTACGGTATGATACGAGAAGTTTTAGGAAGAAGATTTAAGCGTGCAATACAAGAAAAAGGGAATTATCTCACGTTTCCAGACCTAGTATTAATTGATGGTGGAAAAGGACAATATTCGTCAGCAAGAGAAACCCTCAATGAATTAGGTTTAAATGAAATACCAATAATAGCAATTGCTAAAGGGAAACTTAGAAACAGTGGAAATGAGACTTTTTTTCATAATGGCAGAGAATTTAAATTTTTAAAGAATGACCCGACTTTATTTTTTTTACAAAGAGTACGTGATGAAGCTCATAGATTTGCGATAAGTGCACATAGAGCTAAAAGAAAAAAGGGGATCAGCAAATCTTTGCTAGATCAAATAGAAGGGATTGGCTCAATTCGAAAAAGGGCTCTTTTAAACCATTTTGGATCAGCTAGAGCAGTTGAGTCTGCTAGCCTAGACGAAATTAAATCAGTTGAAGGTGTTGAAGAAAAAGTAGCAAAAAAGATATATAATTTCTTTCACGAATAAAAAATTATGCTTAGGAAAATACCAAATATTCTTACAGTGGGTAGGATTTTAATTGTACCTTTTTTTGTTCTTGCTTTTTACTTACCGGGTTTTTATGGAGATTTGACAGCACTAATATTATTTATTGTCGCCTCCTTCACAGATTTTTTAGATGGGATGTTAGCTAGATTTCTTGGCGAGGAATCTAAATTAGGTGAATTATTAGACCCTATCGCAGATAAAATAATTGTTGCAGCGGCATTAATCTTACTAGTGATGGATGGCACAATAAGAAATTATGAGGTTATTGCGGCAATCATAATTTTGACAAGAGAAATTTTAATCTCTGGTTTAAGAGAATTTTTAGCGAAAGGAAAAATAAAACTTCCCGTCTCAAATCTTGCGAAGCTAAAAACAGTATTGCAGATGGTATCAATTGCACTTTTATTGTCTGGCGAAACAGGAAATAAAATTATAAATTTTCAAGACTATAATGCTCAAACAATTGGAATTGTTCTCTTATGGCTTTCAGCAGCGCTAACACTTTTTACTGGTTATGATTACATGCGTAAAGGAATTGATCATGCTATATCTGAGGATAATAAAGATTAAGCAGCTTTTTTCTTTTTTACTAAAGATAAATAACTCTCATTTAAATCAATAATCATTTCACAAACCTTATATTGATTTTCAGCAATGCATGATACTGGAGTAACCTCCGCGGCTGTTCCAGTTAAAAAACAACCAACAAAACTTTTTAATTCCTCTGGCTTTATTTTTCTCTCATTAACTTTTATATTTTTTGATTTTGCTATTTCAATTACCGTTCTTCTTGTAATTCCGTCAAGAAACGAGTCAGGAATAGGTGTGTGCAGTTCGCCACTTTTGTCTTTAAAAAAAATATTTGCACCAGTTGCCTCAGCAATATTACCTTCATGATCAAGCATTAAAGAATCAGTGTAACCTTGTCTTTCTGCTTCATGTTTCGAGAGAGTACATATCATATACAAACCAGAAGCTTTAGTATCCCAGGGAATAGTGTTTGGCGCGGGTCTCCTCCAACTTGAAACATTTAATTTAATACCCTCAATTTTTAGTTTTGGATCAAAATAAGAGCCCCATTCCCATGTTGCTATGGCTACATGAATTTTTGTTTGTTGAGCAGAAATAGCCATCATCTCACTGCCCCTCCAAGCCACTGGCCTAACATATCCGTTATCAACTTTTTGAGTTAAAATAATTTTTTTACATGCAGAATTTATTTCTGCTTCACTATAGGGAATTTCAAAACCCATTCTTTTTGCTGAATAAAATAATCTTGAAGTATGTTCCTCTAATTTAAATATCGAACCGTCATATACTCTTTCACCTTCAAAAACACAGCTAGCATAATGCAAACCATGACTTAGTACGTGCACTTTCACCTCTGACCAATCAACTAATTCACCATTGTACCATATTTTTCCAGACCTTTTATCGTAGGGTATCATTTTCGAATTATAAAAAAATTATTAACAAAAAATATCTTTGTATCTATAATATGTCAATATAACTTACCTATAATGAAAGAACTTTTATATCTAAAAGACGATCAATTAAAAGATTTAATAGAAAAATTATTCATAGGCTATCGAGAAACATTTTCAGACTCTAAAAAAATTCTTGATAAATATTCAATTGGCCTGGCACATCAAAAAGTAATTCATTTACTTTCAATGTATGAGGGCATCTCAATATCTGAGTTACTTAAAAGACTTAAAATAACTAAACAAAGCTTAAATAGAGTTTTGAAGGATTTAATTAAAATAGAGCTTATTTTTTTTAAAAAAGATGACCAAGATACAAGAATTAAACATATTTACTTAAATGAAAAAGGAAAAAAAATATTTAATGAAATTTTTGAAACACAAAAAAAAAGAATTTATAATGCTCTTCTTAGTTCAAGCTCCGAAGAAGTTATTAATTTTGATAGTGTTTTAAAAAAAATAATAAATGGATAAAATAATAGCACATATATTAGTTGTTGATGATGATGATGGTATAAGATCTCTTGTTAAAAAATATTTAATTGAGAATGATTATTTAGTTACTACTGCAGATAGCGCTGAAGATGCGGTAGAAAAAATAAAAATTATTCAGTTTGATTTAATTATTTTAGACATCATGATGCCTGGAAAAAGTGGTTTAGAATTTATAAAAGATAATAAAAAAAAAATAATAACTCCAATTATTCTCTTAACTGCTAAAGGTGAGCCAAGTGAAAGAATAGAAGGTTTAGAAATTGGAGCGGATGATTATTTGCCAAAACCATTTGAACCAAAAGAACTAATTTTAAGAATTGAGAATATCATTAAAAAAACCAAGCTCAATGATCAAAAAAGAGTAATTCAGTTTCAAAATATAAAAATTGATTTAAACAAACAAATGATTTTTAAAAATGATAATGAGTATAAGATTAATAACACTGAAAAAAAAATATTAGAAAAAATGATAAATAATCCAGGCAAAACATTTTCAAGAGAAGACATTGGATTATTAATCGAATTAGATAAAGAAAGATCTATCGACGTAATTATTACAAGACTAAGAAAAAAGATTGAAATGGATCCAAAACGTCCAAAATTTTTACAGACAATAAGAGGTACTGGATATGTTTTATGGATTGAATAAGTTTATTAAAAATATTCTTCCTAAAACTTTGTTTTATCGTGCTCTTTTAATAGTCGCGATACCAGTCATCGTTCTTCAATTAGTAATAACTATAGTTTTTTTTGATAGTTTATGGATAAAAACTAATAAAGGAATGACTAAGGCTTTAGTTAATGAAATTAATACTTTTATTGAAGTCTATAAAGATGAAAAATATGATAAAAATGAAATTAAAAATCTTTTTTCTGTCTATCAAGATTTAAATATTGAATTTGTTGAAAATGAAAATTTTATCTATGATTATAACGAAAGATGGTTCAGTCCAATTGATAGGACATTAAGGCGTGAATTAAAACCAATATTTGGTTCACAAAATTTTTGGTTTAATACAACAAACTACAAAGAGCTTTTAGATTTAAGAATTAGACATCAAAATGGATATTTTAAATTTCTAGTGCCAAAAGATAGAGTTACAAGCTCCTCTGCAAGAATATTTGCACTATGGATAACAGTTCCTGCATTAATAATGATCATAATTTCGTTGATATTTTTAAAAAACCAGACACGCCCTATTACCAATCTAGCTAAAGCAGCAGAAAAATTTGGTAGAGGTGAAGAGATAGAGGAATACAAACCCTCAGGTGCTGCAGAGATCAGGCAAGCAGGTTATGAGTTTGATAGAATGCGCAAAAGAATTCTAAGGCATCTTAATCAAAGATCAGAAATGCTTTCAGGTATAAGCCATGATTTAAGAACACCTTTGACAAGAATGAAGTTACAATTGGCATTTATAAAAGATCAAGCACTAGCTGATAAATTATCTGAAGATATTAATGAAATGGAAAAAATGTTAAATGAATATCTTCAATTTACAAGCTCATCATATTTAGAAAAAGATGAACTTTTTAATGTAAGTGATTTAATAAGCTTTATAGTTAAAAAATATGATAATGAAAATATTTTTACAAATATAACACCAGAAATTTATGTTAATGGAAGGAAAAATCTAATTAAAAGATGTATTAACAATATCATGGATAATGCAATTAAATATGGGGATAAAGTAAAAATTGAGGCTACAAAAAGTAATAATAATTTATTTATCAAAATAGAAGATAATGGACCTGGCATACCAATTGGAGAATATGAAAATGTATTTAAACCATTTTATAAGATAGACAAGGGAAGAGCAGACTCAAAATCAAGTGTAGGTTTAGGGTTATCAATTGCATCAGATATTATTAGATCTCATGGGGGAAATATAAGATTAGAAAAATCATCTATTAATGGATTGGGAGTTAAGATTTTTTTACCCGTTTAATTTTTTTTTTATTCTTTTTAAAAAGATCTAATTGTTTTTCAAGATTTTCAACTCTTTTGGCTAATACCTCAAACTCATCCTTGCTAGTCAATTTCATTTTAAAAATTATCTCATCTCTCTTTGACCTAAGGATACTCACTAATTCATTAGTAAGATCTTTTGAGGAAATTAGACCTTGTTCAACTAGCTTTGCAAGTCTATCAATAACAAATTTTGAATTTTTCATATATTTATATATTAACTTATTATACTTTAATTTTATAATTATAATTGTAAATGTTCATTAATAATTTTGACCCAGTCGCTATTCAATTTTTTTCTTTGGAAATAAGATGGTATTCCCTTGCATATATATTTGGAATCTTGGTTGGTTGGTTTTTAAGTAAGAGATTTTTTATTTTAGATAACAAAATTAGAGAAAAATTTGATGATTATCTAACATTAATAATTATAGCTATAATTTTAGGAGGAAGGCTTGGGTATGTATTATTTTATAATCCTAATTATTATTTGGACAATCTAATTGATATTTTTAAAATTTGGCAAGGTGGGATGTCATTTCACGGAGGTTTGATTGGTATAATTGTTGCAACAATTTGGTACTCCAAAAAAAATGATCAAAACCCATTTGATTATTTGGATATTGTTGCTTTAGTAGCGCCTATTGGAATATTCTTTGGACGAATTTCAAACTTTATCAATTCAGAATTATATGGGAGGGTTACTGAAATTCCATGGGGTATAAAATTTATTAAAGTTGACAATTTATATAGACATCCATCACAATTATATGAAGCTTTTTTTGAAGGTTTAGTTCTTTTAATGATTCTACTTTATGTTAGATACAAAAATAAAACTAAATTACCTGGTTTTTTATCAGGAATATTTTTATCATTTTACTCTCTTTTTAGGTTTATAATTGAGTTTTTTAGGGAACCCGATCAACAGTTAGGTTATTTAATTTTAAATTTAACCATGGGGCAAATAATAAGTATTATTTTTTTCATTGTTGGTATTTATTTGATAATTGCTAAGTATGAAGTTCAAAGAAAACATTAATATTCCTCTAGACAAATTTATCAATTTGTCTCTTTATGATAAAAAATTTGGATATTACATGAGAAAAAATCCTTTCGGAAAAAAAGGAGACTTTATTACTGCACCAAATATATCAAGGCTATTTTCAGAAATGATCGTAGTTTGGATTTTAAGTTTTTGGAAAAATTTAGGGTCTCCAAAAAATTTTAATCTAGTTGAGCTAGGTGCTGGTAATGGTGAGATGATGAAAATCTTTATTGAAAGTTTTAAGAAATTTGAAAAATTTAATAACTCATGTAAGATTTTTATTTACGAGAAAAGCCCTACACTCATTAAAATTCAAAAGAAAAAGCTTAAAGGAAATAAAATTGTTTGGTTATCTAACTTTAAAAAAATTAAAAAATTTCCTACAGTTTTCATTGCTAATGAATTTTTCGACTCAATTGCAATCAAGCAATTTATCAAGTTGGACACTTTATGGTTTGAAAGATATGTAAGTTTTAAGAAAAATAAAAAACCATTTTTTTTTGATAAGAAAATAGATATTAAAAAATTTGAAAAAAAAATTAAACATAAGGTAACTCTTAATCAGAAGTTTGTTGAATATTCTGAGGGTGGGGTAAATTATCTTAAAAATATCATTAAAATAATAAAAAAAAAACAAGGTGGCCTACTCATAATAGACTATGGTTATTTAGATAAAAAGATGAAAAATACACTTCAAGCAATATCAAATCACAAATACTCAAATATTTTAGATAATATTGGTAACTCAGATATAACTCATAATATTAATTTTCATTTATTTAAAGAAATTGTTTTAAAATCTGGTGGATTAAGAAATTCTATTACAACCCAGAGAAATTTTTTAATTAACTTGGGTATAAAACAAAGAGCTGAAATTTTATCAAAAAATGTCTCATTTTTAAAAAAAGCTGATATTTTTTATAGATTGGAACGGCTAATAAATGAAAAACAAATGGGTCATCTTTTTAAGGTAATGTTTATACAAAATAAAAAAAGGAAATTTAATTTAGGATTTTAGTTTGATAATCTCAAAAAAATTAAAAAAATTTAAGAATATTTCTCATGGTTTTTTTAATCGAATTGGGGGTAAATCAAAAGGAATTTATAAAAGCTTAAATTGTGGTCCAGGATCAAATGATGAAAATATTAATATCATTAACAACTTAAAAATTGTTAAAAAAAAAATTAGCAAGAAATCTAAAAATATTTTTTTATTACACCAAGTTCATAGTAGTAAATTTTTATTTATAGACAAAAATTCAAAAACTAAAAAAAAAAGAATAAAAGCTGATGCTGTAATTACTAATAAAAAAAAATTACCTATTGGTATACTAACAGCTGATTGTGTGCCAATCTTAGTTTATGATCATAAGACCAATATCATTGCAGCAATACATGCTGGTTGGAAAGGTGCATATAAAGATATTGTTGTTAAAGTAATTAATTTTATGCTTAAAAAAGGATGTAATGTTAAAAATATTAACGTAGCAATAGGACCATGTATTTCGCAGAATAACTATAACGTTAAAGATGATTTTCTTAAAAAATTTGTGAAAAAAGATAAAAAAAATAAAATCTTTTTTAAAAAAAAAAGAAATGTACTTTATTTTAACTTGCCTAGTTTCATTAAATCTCAACTAAAATCTAAGAAAATATCTAATATTGATCATATAAATATTGATACTTTTAATAGCAAAAATAATTATTTTAGTGCCAGAAGATCTTCAAAGTTAAAACATGATGATTATGGTAGAAATATTTCAATAATTATGATTAATTAAACTTTTCAATGAAATTATTAACTGGAAACAGCAATAAAGCTCTAAGTAAGAATATTTCGAAATATCTAAAATCTAAACTTGTAAACTCTAGCATTAGAAAATTCTCTGATGGAGAGATCTATATAGAGATAAATGAAAATATTAGAGGTAATAGTATTTTCATAATACAATCAATTTCATCACCTGCTAATGATAATCTAATGGAATTGTTACTTTGTATTGATGCTCTTAAAAGATCATCTGCAAAAAATATTACTGCTGTCATTCCCTATTTTGGTTATGCAAGACAAGACAGGAAAGTTGTTCCTAGAACCTCGATATCAGCAAAATTAGTTTCAAATTTAATTACTAAGGCAGGCGCAGATAGAGTTGTAACTGTCGATTTACATGCAGGACAAATCCAAGGTTTTTTTGATATTCCAGTAGATAATCTTTTTACTACCCCTATATTTGCTAGACATATAAAAAAAAGAATTAAGAGTAAAAATATTATTTGTGTAGCACCAGATGTTGGGGGATCAGAAAGAGCAAGAGCTTTAGGTAAAATTTTAAATGTTGGTCTAGCAATTGTTGACAAAAGAAGGCCCAAACCAGGTCAATCACAAGTTATGAATGTAGTTGGTGATGTTAAAGGAAAAACTTGTGTAATTGTTGATGACATAATTGACTCTGGTGGAACTATAATAAATGCAGCCAAAGCTTTGAAAAATAGGGGGGCAAGAGAAGTTTATGTTTATATTACACATGGAGTATTGAGTGGAGAGGCTGTAAAAAAAATCAAAAATTCTGTTATAAAAAATTTAGTTATAACAGATACTATTGATAATATAGATAAAACAAAAAGCGTAAAAAATATAGAGGTTTTACCTATATCTGGCCTGATGGGGGAAGCTATCAAAAGGATTTCAAATTCAACCTCGGTATCTGATTTATTTAAATAATTACCTTGATTATTTATCAACATGGGGTAAAAACCTGACATTTATGAATTCTATAGACGCAAGTATACGTAACAATAAAACTAAAGGCCAGTTAAACATCATTAGGAATAATGGGAATGTGCCTGCAATAATCTATGGTGGCAAAGAGGAAAACCAAAAGATTTTTTTATCAAAGAAGCTGCTTAAATCTTTAATAGAAAAAGAAAATTTTCTTTCAAATATCCTTACCTTGACCATTGATGGCAAAACTCAAAATGTTTTACCAAGAGAGGTGAAATATCATATTATAAGCGATGAGCCTACTCATGTTGATTTTTTAAGAGTTTTGCCAGGAGTTAAAATTAAAATTGATGTTCCGGTAAACTTTATTAACCAAGAAAAATCACCAGGTTTAAAAAGAGGCGGAGTTTTAAACATAGTCAGAAGAAAAGTTGAATTAAGATGTCCAAGTGAGAAAATTCCTGAAAATTTGACTATTGATCTTGAAGGTGTGGATATTGGAGAAAGCTTTAAAATTTCATCAATCAAATTAGATTCTGATGTAACTCCAACAATTCAAGGTAGAGATTTCGTAATCGCAACTCTTGCAGCTCCAACAGTTATGAAAGAGCCTGAAAAACCAGTTGAGGCTGAAGGAGCAGAAGGAGAGGAAGGCGCTGATAACGTCGAAGCAGCAGCAGATGGTGAAAAACCAGCTTCAGAGGGTGAAAAAAAAGATGGTGATGATAAAAAATCTGCAGAAAAAAAACCCACTGAAGAGAAAAAATAATTTATCTTAATCAAAATAATCTTAATAATTCTATGTTATTATTTGTAGGCTTAGGTAATCCAACTCCAGATAGCGAAAATAATAGACATAATGTAGGATTTAAAATTATTGACTCAATAAATAAAAGTTTTGGTCTTTCGAAACAAAAACCAAAATTTAAAGGTCTTCTGACCACCGGAAATATTGGTGATAAAAAAGTTTATGCAATAAAACCATTAACATTTATGAATAATTCAGGTATTTGCATAAGAGAATTATTGGAATATTTCAAAATTGATCCTCAAGATGTAATTGTTTTTCACGATGACCTTGATTTAGAATTTGGAAAGATAAAAGCTAAATTTGGAGGATCTAGCGCTGGCCACAATGGAATTGAGTCTATAGATAAATTTATTGGAAAAGATTATTCAAGAGTAAGAATAGGTATAGGCAAACCAAAAGGAAATGTAGAGGTTGGTGAATATGTTTTACAAAACTTTGATGAAGATGAAAATGCAAATATTGAAAAAATATCAAAAAATATAACTGAGTCATTATCAATGCTTGTTGAAAAAAAATTAGATTTATTTTCAAGCACCGTCAATAATAAAGAATGAGTTTTAAATGTGGAATTGTTGGATTGCCAAATGTTGGGAAATCTACTCTCTTCAATGCATTGACAAACTCAAACAAAGCACAAGCAGAAAATTTTCCATTTTGTACAATTGATCCAAATATAGGAATTGTAGCTGTTCCAGATTATAGACTTGATAATTTAGCAAAAATTTCAAAATCAAAAAAAATTATTAATACTACTATTTCATTTGTTGATATAGCGGGATTAGTAAAAGGTGCATCAAAAGGCGAAGGTCTGGGCAACAAATTTCTTTCACATATAAGAGAAGTAGACTCTATTATTCATATGATAAGATGTTTTGACTCCACCGATATACAAAATGTTAACCCCAATGTAGATCCTGTAAGAGATCTTGAGATAATTGAGACTGAAATGATGCTTGCTGATATAGAGTCTATTCAAAAAAGACTAGAAAAAAATAATAAAAAAAATATTGATAAAGAAAATATTGAAATATTGGAAAGAGCGCTAGACTGCATTAATAATGATAAAGATATTTCTTTATTAAATTTACAATTTGATAAAAAAAAACTAAATCAAAGTGGTTTGTTATCACTGAAACCAAAAATATTTGTATGTAATGTAGATGAACAAAGTATAACTCAAGGAAATAATTACACTAAAGATTTTGTTAGTAAATATGGAAATGAAAATACTCTCATAGTTTCTGCTGACATCGAAAATCAAATTAATGAACTACAAGACACTGAGAAAGAAAATTATATGGAAATGATAGGTCTTGAAAATACTGGTTTAGATATGTTAATACAAAAAGGTTATAAAATCCTCGAACTAGAGACTTTTTTTACCTCAGGACCTGAAGAGACTAGAGCCTGGACAATACAAAAAAATTGTACAGCACCTAAAGCGGCTGGTGAAATTCACACTGATTTCGAAAAAGGTTTCATTAGAGCAGAAACAATTTCTTATAATGATTTTATTAACAATGATGGATGGGTAAACTCAAAAAATAATGGAAAAATGAGATTAGAAGGAAAAGATTATATTGTTCAAGATGGAGATATATTAAACTTCCGTTTCAATACGTGACCATATTTTTTTCATACTAAAATAAACTAATGTTGTTAGTATAATCAAGTACACTATAGCTTTAAAACCCATTCTATGACGCGTTTCTAAATGGGGTTCTGCAGTCCACATTAAAAAAGTTGTAACATCTTTTGCCATCTGTTCCACAGATGCTATTGTACCATCTGAATATTCTACCAAACCATCAGAAAGTTGATTAGACATTTTGATCTTATTTCCATACATATATTTATTATAATAAACTCCGTCATCTAAAGTCACACCGACCGGAGGATCCTCATATCCCTGAAGAAGTGAATAAATATAATCAACTCCACCTCCCCTAGCTTTTACTAAAACAGTCATATCAGGAGGATACGCTCCACCATTAGCAGCTTGAGCTGCTTTTTCATTTTCATAAGGCATAACAAATTTGTCAGATAATCTTCCTGGTCTCATAAACATTTCACCATCAGCATTTGGTCCATCTTTCACCTCAAATGATGCTGCAATAGCTTTAGCTTGTTCCAAAGAAAATTCAGGGCCACCTTTCTCTACTAAATTTCTATAACTTAAATATTTCATTGAATGGCATGAAGAACATACGTCTTGATAAACTTGGTAACCTCTTTGAAGAGCGGCTCTATCAAATTTTCCAAAAGGACCTTTAAAACTCCAATCTGTTTTTAGATATTCAATTTTTTCGGCAGCATTTGAATTAAGTTGAAATCCAAGAAACAGTGTAATTAAAAATGATATTCTAAAAAAATTTATCACTGACTCTAAAGGCTATCCTTCTTTTTAACCGCTGCAAGGTTTGGAGAACCACCTAAAATAGGTTCCGTTATACTTAAAGGCACTGGAATAGTTCTTTCTTTTAATCCTAGAATTGGAAGAACTACTAAAAAGTGTAAGAAGTAATACGCTGTTGCTACTCTTGCAATCAATAAATATAGGCCTTCAGCAGGCATAGCGCCAACATATCCTAAAATTAAAACATCAGCCACTAAGATCCAATAAAATTGTTTATATAAAGGTCTAAAAACCGCAGATCTGATTTTTGATGTATCCAACCAAGGTAGCGCAGCTAATATAAGAATAGCTGACAACATTGCTATTACTCCTAGAAGTTTATCAGGAACTGATCTTAAGATTGCATAAAAAGGTAGCAAGTACCATTCTGGAACAATATGTGCTGGGGTTACCAGCGGATTTGCTTCAATATAATTATCAGCGTGACCTAAAATATTTGGCGTATAAAAAACAAAAAAAGCAAAAACGATCATAAACATTAATAAAGCAAAACCATCTTTGATAACGATGTAAGGATGGAACGGCACTGTATCTTTTGATGGTTTTTTAATGTCAATACCAATTGGGTTATTGTTACCAGGTACATGAAGAGCCCAGATGTGTAAGACTACTAATCCTAAAATTAAAAAAGGAATTAGATAGTGAAGAGTAAAAAATCTTGTAAGTGTTGGATTGTCTACTGAATACCCTCCCCATAACCATGTTACTATTCCCTCACCTACCAAAGGAATTGCACTGAATAAATTTGTGATGACTGTAGCACCCCAAAAACTCATTTGTCCCCAAGGAAGAACATATCCTAAGAAAGCAGCTGCCATCATTAGAAGATAAATAATTATACCTATGATCCATATGATCTCTCTTGGTGATTTATAAGATCCATAGAATAAAGATCTAAAAATATGAATATAAACTGCTAAGAAAAACATTGAAGCTCCGTTAGCATGTATATATCTTATTAACCACCCATAGTTTACATCTCTCATTATATGTTCAACACTTTCAAATGCCATGTCAGCATGAGCTATATAATGCATCGCCAAAACTAAACCTGTTACTATTTGAGTAATTAAACAAAAAGTTAGAATTCCACCAAACGTCCACCAATAATTTAAATTTTTAGGCGTCGGGTAATCTGTTAAATGATTAGCTAATGTTAATAATGGAAGTCTATCATTAAACCATTTACCAAATTTTGATTGAGGGGTGTAATTGTGATCACTCATAATATTTTAACCGATTTTAATTGTATTGTTATCAACAAATTCATATTTTGGAATTTCCATATTTGTTGGTGCTGGACCCTTTCTAATTCTTCCAGAGATATCATAATGTGATCCATGACAAGGGCAAAACCAACCATTATAATCTCCTTTTTGATCTAAAGGCACGCAACCTAAATGAGTACATACACCAAGCATGACTAACCATTCAGGGTTCTTGGCTCTATCCTCATCTTTTTCAGGATGTTTTAACTCCTCCATCTTAACGGATTTTGCTTCAGCAATTTCATCATTAGTTCTTCTTCTAATAAACACCGGTTTTCCCCTCCATAAAACAGTTATAGTTTTTCCTGGATCAACTGCGCTTACATCTACCTCAGTGCTAGCTAGTGCTTTTACTGATGCATCTGGGTTCATCTGGTCAATCATAGGCCAAATAGTTGCACCAACTCCCACAGCTCCCACCGCATAAGTTGCTGTAAATAAAAAATCTCTTCTATTAGTTTTTTTTTCTGACATTTCTAAGTTATGCTAAATTTTATAAATTGATTTAGCTAATTACTATATGATTTCATATAATAAAATAGTAAATTTTCTACTGAAAGAATGACACATAATCGTATTAATCAGGGGCCTAAAATAGCCTTATTTGAACCAGATATACCGCAAAATACAGCTGCGATAATTAGAACTTGTTCATGTCTGGGGGCTAAACTAGAGATAATTGAGCCATGTGGTTTTTTTTTTAGTGATAAAAGGTTTAAAAGAGTGGTTATGGACTACATGGATAAGGGTCAAATAAAACGCTATGAAAATTTCAATCTTTTTTTAGCCGAAAAGAAAAATCAGAGAATAATATTGATGACAACCAAAGCTTCTATATCTTATACAAAGTTCAAATTTAAAAAAGATGATACAATTTTATTTGGAAGAGAAAGCGCTGGTGTTCCAGAAAAAATACATAAATTAATTAAATATAGACTAATAATACCTATGAAAAAAAATAAAAGGTCTTTAAATGTAAGTTCATCAGTGGCAATTGTTTTAGCTGAGAGCTTAAAACAAACTAAATTGATTTAATATGGACTTAGAGATGAAAAAAAATTTAGCAAGTAACTGGTTTAAAATACTTCAGGATTCTATATGCCACAGTATTCAAAAACTTGAAAAAAGTAATGCTATATTTCAAAGTAAATCCTGGAAAAGAAACCACAAAAAAGATGAGGGCGGAGGAGAGTTTAGAATTCTCAAAAATGGAAAAGTTTTTGACAAAGTGGGAGTTAACTTTTCAAAAGTGTATGGAAAATTTCCTCAAAAATTTAAAAAAAATATTCCAGGAACTCAAAAAGATCCGAGTTTTTGGGCTTCAGGTATTTCAGTTGTTATGCATTTGAAAAATCCTTTGATTCCCGCAATGCATTTTAATACCCGATACATTTCTACTACTCGCGACTGGTTTGGTGGAGGTATGGACGTTACGCCATCTAGAATAGATAGGACTGAAGAGAAGGAATTTCATAATACTTTAAAAAAGATGTGCAATCGTCACGATAAAAATTATTATAAGATTTATAAAAAATGGTGTGATCAATATTTCTATTTACCTCATAGAAAAGAGCCAAGAGGTATTGGTGGAATTTTTTTTGATTACAAAAAAGGTAATTTTGATAAAAATTTTAAGTTTGTGAGAGATGTAGGCATTACATTTGAATTTATATTTAATAAGATTATTAAAAAAAAGATAAAAAAAAAGTGGTCTATGAAAGATAAAGAGGCCCAATACATCAAAAGAGGAAGGTACACCGAATTTAATCTACTATATGACAGAGGAACAAAATTTGGGTTACAAACTGGCGGAAATACAGAAGGTATTTTAATGTCCTTACCACCAACAGCTAAATGGTAATATGATGGAAAAAGAACCAATTACTCTCAATGGTTTAGATAAATTAAAAGAAGAACTTATTTATCTTAAGGAAAAAAAAAGACCTGAAATTGTTGCTGCAATATCCGAGGCAAGATCTCATGGTGATCTAAAAGAAAACGCAGAATATCACGCAGCTAAAGAAGAGCAGTCACATAACGAAGGAAGAATAACTGAAATTAATGACATCATAGCAAGAGCTAACGTAATTGATGTAACTAAATTAAGTAACGAGGGGAAAGTAATTTTTGGATCAACAGTATTTCTAGAGAATTTAGATACTCAAGAAAAAATAAATTATAAAATAGTTGGTAAAGATGAGGCTGATCTCAAAAATGGATTAATTTATTTTCAATCGCCTATTGGCAAAGGATTAATTGGAAAAAATAAGAATGATCTAGTTGAAATTACTACGCCCTCAGGAAAAAAAAATTTTGAAATTAAAAACGTGAAATATATCTAGCTATTGATAATATTTTCTACTTCTTTTTCAGTAATTTGAAAATTATTTTTTACCCACTCATCCTCAATAATTTTAAGTTTAGTACCTAATAATTTTCCTTCAGTAATCTTGTATTTTGACATGAGAATATCTGCTTTAATGGGCATTATAGGTTTAATTTTTTCTTTAAAATTATTTATCAATTCAATCAAATTATTATCAACTTTTTTTAATTTAAAAATTCTAAATTTCAAAATATCAATTACAGCCTCTCTTCCTTTATAGTAAAAAATTTCGTTCATTTTATTTTTACTGAATGTTTTGGAAGTTAATTTTTTATTTTTATAAAATTCGTCTATATTTTTTATTCTTTGCTGATTTTTTTTTGAAATATTGTATTTATAAAGGAAATAATCAACATCATCTGATTGGTCTACTATTAATAGAGAAATGATAAAAATAAAATCTATATTATCTAAAGAATTTTTTGCATAAAGATTTAGATTATTAAAAATATCAAAATACTTTAATTCTGGGAATATAATTTTTAACATCTCTAAACATAGTTTATCTTTACATAGATTTATCAAAATGTTTGGTTTTAATATCTTTTTTAACTCATCCAATAATCTTTCTTTTGAAATCTTGGATACGCCATTTAAATTAATTCTTAAATATTTGCTAATTTCAGGTTTATGTTTTTGTTTTGAGTAACTTAAAAAAAATCTTAAATATCTTAATATTCTTAAATAATCTTCTTGAATTCTTTTTTCTGGACTCCCAATGAAAATTATCTCTCCATTATCTAAATCATTCTTGCCGTTGAATGGATCAAATAAATTTCCCTCGATGTCAGAATAGATTGCATTAATTGTAAAATCTCTTCTTGATGCATCTTTTTTCCAATCTTTGGAAAATTTCACTTGAGCATGTCGTCCATCTGTCACGATATCTTCCCTCAAGCTAGTGATTTCAAACTTATAGTCATCAATTAAAGCTGTTACAGTACCGTGCTCAATTCCTGTTTCGAAATAATTTATACCCTCTTTTTTTAATATCCCGATAACATCGTTAGGTTCTAAATTCGTCGCAAGATCAATATCATCAACTTTTTCATTTTTAATCATTTTTCTTAAGCAGCCCCCAACATATCTAATTTCACTTTCAGAGGAATAAGAATTGATTGCTGTAAAAATTTTTAAAACTTGAGTTTTTGATGATAAGCTTTTAATTTTACTACTTAAATTTTCAAGGTTATTGCTTCGAAAAAATAATTTATCTAATAAATTTTTCATAATTGGCTGGGGCGCTAGGATTCGAACCTAGGATGCAGGTACCAAAAACCCGTGCCTTACCGCTTGGCTACGCCCCAAAAATATTTTCGTATAACACAAAAAAATAATCCTTATATAGTTTTTGAACTTATACACCAGTATTTTTTATAATCTTTTTTAAACTTTTTTCTAGCTTCGTTGCATTGTTTTTTTGAATAATAATAAGAAACTAAAGCAGATCCTGACCCTGTCATTCTCACAAATATTGGGTCTTCCAATCTCTCTAAATATTTTTTAATTTTTTTCAATTTTGGATATTTGTTAAGAACTATTTTTTCTAGTGAATTTTTCTTTTTTTTTAAAGATTCAATATTAAACATTTTTTTTTTTGGATTTAAAAATTTAGCTTTATCAAGTTTCCTAACTTTTGAATAAATATATTTTGTAGAACAGCCAAAGTTCGGTTTAACAATTAAAGTAAATAATTTTCTACAATTTTTAAATGTTCTAATTTCATTTTTTGATGTCAAAATTGTATTGGTATTAGACATTCCCAAAATTACGTCTGACCCTATGTCTCTTGCAATATTTTGAATTTTTTTGATACTCATTTTAACTATTTTTTTTTCTATTAAAAATTTCAAAATACTAGCTGCATTCATTGATCCACCTCCTAAGCCAGCTTTTTGGGGAATATTTTTTTTAATCTTTACTAAAAATTTATGACGAATTAATTTTTTTTCATCTAAAATTCCTAACAATCTTGAAACAGTATTAATTAGACTAATATTTTTTGAAAATTTACCACTAAATATTATCTGATGATTTTTTGAATTAACTTTTTTTATCAAAATTAAGTCATGAAGATCAATAAAAGCAACCAAACTCTCAATTTTATGCAATTTTGAAGTTTTGCCGGTTACATTTAATGCTAAATTTATTTTTGCGAATGATTTAATTTCATTAAAATTCATGAATTAGAATTTTTAGGTCCATATAATAATTTAATATTTATTTTATCAATCATATCTTTTTGAACATCATCCATTTCAAGGACATTTTTCCAAAAATACCTAGCTTGTATCTTTTGATTTAAATTCCACAAAATATCTCCATAATGATCATTTACGATAGGATCATCAGGCATTAATTCCACTGCTCTTTTTAAAAAATCTTCTGCTTTGACATAATCATTTATTAAATAATAAGCCCATCCTATCGAGTCAATTATATAAGGATCATTACTTTTTAAGGAATAAGCTTTTTCTAACATACTCATTGCCTCTTCAATTTTATAATCTCTTTCTAGCCATGAATAAGCAAGATAATTTAAAACATATGCATCATCAGGATCTATTTTCAAAGACTCTAACAAATCTTTATCAGCACTAACGTAATCACCTTTTCGTTCATAGCTCCCTCCACGTCTATATAAAAGATCAGATTTAAAAGAATCATTTTCAAAATTGTTTATCAAATTTGAATAATATTTAATCGCTGTTTGATATTCTTCAGAATTCTTATTAAAATTTGCGATATCAAAAATCATTTTATCATTAGGATTTTTGATTTTATTAAATTCAGATGTAATAAATCTCAATGAAGCTTGTTTGTTTTTTTGTTTACTAATGATTTGAGCTTCTTTTTTAATTCGATACCAGTGAAAAAATATATCTTCTTTCGAGAAATTTTTCAAAATTTTTTTTGCTTTATTGTAATCTTTATTAAAATAATAATTTTCAGCAACTAAAGTTAAATTGTATATAAATTTTGGATTAAGAAAATTTGATAAATACAGATAAAAATTTGATTTCTCAAAATTATCTTGTGAGGAATAAAGATTAGAAATTAAAAACAAAAACTCACTTAAAATATCTGTATGTTTTTGACAGGAAAAAACACTTTTAAATTTTTCAAAATTTTTATTTTCAATCCAATTTTTACCCTGGGAAACTAACAATGTTGAACTTATATAATTTTTATTTGCAGTAATTTCTTGAGCTTTATCTATTTTATTTTTACTTACTAAATAACTTAAGTAAAAATACATATATCTTGAATAATCTACATCACTTTTATTAACTAAATTCGAAAAAAAATTCTCTGTCCTAAAGTCATCCAAGTAACATCTTTGAAATGTTTCAGCAATTAAAGATAAATCACCAAAATTTTTTTTATCTTTTGTTAATTTTTCCTCTTTAAAAACAAAGATAAATTCTTTTAATAATTCTAAAATTGCTATATTAAATCTATCCTCTTTTTCATTTTGTAGAGCTTTATTAATAGCTATATTGGCATTCTTAAAATCATTTTTTTTTAAACTATCTAAGATAATCAATAGATTCGCATCAAAAAAATTTTGATCGATTTTACTTTTATTACTATTGATAACCTTAATTGCTTGTGTCACCTTTCTTTCCAAAACTAAGGATGTAACATACCTTTTTATATAAGGATTATGATCATCTATCAGTGACTTAGATAAACTAAAAAATTTTAGTGCCTCTATGTTATTATTGTTTTGGAATGCCACTATTCCAGAAAAGTAATTTGATAATTTTTTAGAATCTAAATCTTCAAAACTACTACTTTTAGAGTATAGTGGGCTCTGGTAGAGTATCTGTATAATTAAAATAAATTTAAAAATTTTTTTTAACACATTTGCACTTTATGACTAAAAAGGTTTTAAATCAAAATGCTAAAATTGATCAGGAATTTATAAACACATTTGAACCAGATTTTGCTTTTAACAACACACCAATTAATAGATTTAACAATATTAGTGGCAATAAACCGAAAGATATAATTGTAAAAGCTGAAAAATTATTGGAACTTAAGAAGAAAATAAATTCAATTGAGAAGTGTAATCTTAAGGATAATGCTAAAAATCTTATTTTGGGAAGTGGGAATGTAAACAGCCCAATAATGTTTATCGGAGAGGCTCCTGGTATTGAAGAGGACGAATCTGGGTTAATTTTTCAAGGTAAAGTGGGTGAACTCTTAACCAAGATGTTAATTGCTATCAATATTAAAATCCAAAATACATACTTGGCATACTCTATAAACTTTAGGCCTCCAGATGACAGAAAACCTACGGCTCAGGAAATTAGAAGATACTCAATTTTTTTAAAAGAACATATTTCAATTATAAAGCCTAAAATATTGGTACTTATGGGAAGTACTGCAATGGAGTGTGTTACCGGATCTAAGAATAAAATTTCGAATGAAAGAGGGATATGGAAAGAATTAATTTTAGATAAAATTACTTATCCAATAATGATTACTTTTAGTCCATCGTACTTAATCAGATTTCCAGAAAACAAAAAATATTCATGGGAAGATTTAAAAAAAATAAAACAAAAAATTCAAGATTTAGATATCAAAATTTAATGAAAATTATTGCTGGAGTTGATGAGGTTGGACGAGGAAGTTTGATCGGTCCTGTTTATGCCGCAGCAGTAATATTAAATAAATCTATAAATAAAAAATTATTAATAGATTCAAAAAAATTAACAAAACCAAAAAGAGAAATTTTAGCAAAATACATAAAAAAAAATTCTGTGTGGGCAACAGGGAAAGCCTCAGTAAAAGAAATAGATAAGATTAATATTTTACATGCAAGCTTACTCGCAATGAAAAGGGCTGTTATAAAATTAAAAAAAAAACCTACACTTGTACTTGTCGATGGAAACAAGTGTCCGAAAATTAAAGATTACAATTTAAATTCGGTTATTAAGGGTGATGAAAAAATACCATCAATTTCTGCTGCATCAATTATTGCAAAAGTCACGCGCGATAAAATGATAACTATTTTAGGAAAAAAATTTAGAGGTTATTACTGGCACAAAAATTATGGCTATGGAACTAAACAACATCTAAAAGCTATAAAAACTTTTGGTATAACATCACAACATAGAAAAACATTTTCGCCAATAAACAAAATAAAATAGGTTTCACGTAGAAACACAATATCTTGTTGTTCTAAAAGAACTCAACACAAATCGAAACCAAAAAATTCAATCGTAGGTTGACCCTAGAATCTTTTTGGAGTCTAATTTATTTTTATAAAATGAGTTTAAATTTAAAAAATAATTTAGTTAATGGCGATAGTTTAAAGGAACTAAAAAAAATTCCTGATGAGACTTTTGATTTAATTTTTGCTGACCCTCCTTATAACCTACAACTTAAAAGTGAACTTACAAGACCAGATAGATCTAAAGTTAGTGCTGTAAAAGATAAATGGGATCAATTTGAAAACTTCAAAAAGTATGATGATTTTACTTACTCATGGCTAACTGAGTGTAAAAGAATTTTAAAAAAAAATGGAGCTATTTGGGTGATTGGCAGTTATCACAACATTTTTAGAGTTGGTGCTGCTATTCAAAATTTAGGTTTTTGGATTTTAAATGATGTCATTTGGACCAAAAAAAATCCGATGCCAAATTTTAGAGGCACTCGTTTCACTAACGCTCATGAAACTTTAATTTGGGCCTCAAAATCAGAAAAATCAAAATATACGTTTAATTATCAATCTTTAAAATGCTTAAATGATGATCTTCAAATGAGATCTAATTGGGAATTGCCAATTTGTAATGGAGCTGAAAGACTAAAAAAAAATGGTAAGAAAGTGCATTCTACGCAAAAACCAGAGGCTCTGCTTCACAGAATTTTATTAGCAACTTCAAATAAAAATGACACAATTCTAGACCCTTTTTTAGGTTCAGGAACAACAGCAACGGTTGCTAAAAAATTGGGAAGAAATTATTACGGAATTGAAAAAGAAAAAACTTATTTTAAAGCTGCGGAACAAAGATTAAAGCAAACAAAACCCATAGAAGATAATTATTTAGATACTTTGCAGAATGGCAGATCTAAGCAAAGAATACCGTTTGGTTCTTTGGTTGAATTGGGAATAATCAAACCAGGTACTACTATTTTTGATAATAAAAAGAAAATTAGTGCTAAAATAATGGCTGATGGCAGCATTAAACACGCTCAAACTGAGGGCTCAATTCATAAAGTAGCAGCTGCAATTTTAGGTGCTGATAGCTGCAATGGTTGGACATATTGGCATTGTATTTTGGGTAAATCTTTTGTGCCCATAGACAATTTGAGGCAAAAATTTCTAATTAGTAAAAATTATTTATAGATTTTACCTAGGTAACTTTCTAAAAACTTTCTATTTTTAATTAATATCTTCAAAAAAATATTTCTAAAAAACTTTGTTAAAGGATTAGATAAGTGAAAAGCAAACTGATTAAGTTTTGATCGGTTATTGACCATTTTTGTTTTATTTACTCTTATTTTAAAAAAATCATTTTTTTTATTATTTTCTATATTCTCAAATAATTCGTAAGCACCTTCTATTGATTGAGATGCGCCTTGAGCAAATGATGGTGGAAATGCAAAAAAAGCATCACCTATAAAATGAATATGATTATTTTTTGTTTTGAAATAACTGTTGCTAACGAAGACAGGGAATATCTTCATTTCTCTTACCTCATCAAAAAATTTCCTGCTTTCCTGTGGTATTTTCTTAAAAACCTTTTTAATAAAATCGTCATCATTAAATAATCCGTAGTTTTTTTGTTCACTGTTTGAAAGATTATATTTCATTATTGCTATAAAATTTAAATCTCCATTTTTATTTATTGGATAAGTTACATGATGGAAATTAGAGTTTAAAAATAATGAA
Organism: uncultured Pelagibacteraceae bacterium; assembly: GCA_902623735.1. Lineage (GTDB taxonomy): Bacteria > Pseudomonadota > Alphaproteobacteria > Pelagibacterales > Pelagibacteraceae > Pelagibacter. The sequence continues at coordinate 42,401 of CACNUU010000002.1, forward strand.
ATATTTTTGTTATCAATAACATTTGAGGAGTTAGAAATTATTCCCCTTATAGCTAGTGTATTATTATATTTTGGGTGAAACTGATCATTTGAAATTAAATTTTTACATTTTGAAAAAACACCATCTGATACAATTAAATAATCACACTCAAAAGTCTCTTTATTTTCAAAAGTAAGTTTTATGTTTTTATTTTTTTGATCTATCTTTGATATACTATAATTTGTCCTAATTAGATTTTCTAAGCCTTTTTTTAGAAAATTGATCAAATCAGACCTTCCCAAAGTAGTATATTTTAAGTTCTCTGAATTAAATTGTGAAATATCCAATTCACATATTTTATTTGAGCTATCATTTGAGTAAAAATTTATTTTATTTGGATTAAATTTTTTATCATTATCAAATTTATCAAATTGGATTTCATTTAAAAACTTTACGCTATTTACGGATAATTGGATTCCATAACCAGACTCTAAATTAATTGTTTTATTTTTTTCAAAAATTGAAACTTGATAATTGGGGTTTTTTCTAAATAAATTTGCGATAAATAAACCTGATATTCCAGCTCCAATGATAGCTACTTTCACCATCAATTTTTTTCTAAATATTTGACGATTTTTTTTGTAAAAGATGGAAGCATATAATTATCTAATTTTTTTTTATTTATCCAAAATGGTGACTGAAATTTACAGCTATCTTTTTGGTATTGGATTTTTATATTCATGTTCATGTTAGACATCTTAAAGTTTAAATTTTCATTAAAATTTTTTGGTTTTGATAACTCTTCCATAGGAAATATTGTTAAATTTTTTAAAAAATTAAATTTAGTATTTTTTACTAATAAATATCTTTGATCTTTTTTATAAACTTTTAAAATAAAATACTTTTCTTTATTTTTCTTAATATTTTTCGTTAAATCAAAATCTTTCTTTTGCAATGATTTACACTTATTTGAGATAGGACATTGTCTACATACAGGGTTTATAGGTTTACAAATTAATGCACCTAATTCCATTAGAGCTTGAGCATAATCATTTGATCTTGACGAAATTCCAAAAATTCTTTTTTTTTGTTGAAGATTATCTTTTACTATCTCACTTTGTTTTTTTAGATAAAGATATCTTTTTAAAACTCTTTCAATATTTCCATCTAATGGAATGTATGGTTTATTAAATGCAATAGCTAAAATTGCGCTTGATGTATAATTACCAATACCTGGAAGTGATAATAAATCCTCATAATTATCTGGTATTTTCCCTTCAAAATTTTTGCTAATAATTTGAGCAGTTTTTTTTAAATTTCTAGCTCTTGAATAATAACCAAGACCTTCCCAAAGTTTTATTAATTTTTTTTCATCAACCTTTGCCAATTCTCGTAAGGACGGTAAATTTTTTATAAATCTATTAAAAAAAGGGATTACTGTTGCAATTTGAGTTTGTTGCAACATAAATTCACTGACCAATGTGTAATATTGCTTTTTTTTCAAAGGTAGTTGTTTTCGCCAGGGTAGAGATCGTTTATTTAAATCGTACCATTTAAGAATTTTTTTTGTTATTATCTTTTCTTTCATATGCAATTTAAAAATAATATTAAGCAGAGATTTGGTACCATTCAAGGTTTAAGATCATTAAAAGACACTTTGCCAAAGGAAATAAAAAAAGTTATTAACAGTAGAGGTCAAATTTACTCAGAAATATTAAATAATTGGAAGATGATAGCTGGAAAAAGTATTTTTAATATTTGTTATCCAAAGTCATTTAAAAATTCAAATAAATTTGGAGAAAGCACTCTATTAATAATGGTCAAAAGAGGTCATGAAGTAGATTTAGAATACTCAAAAGAAGAAATTATTAAGAGAATGAATAATTTTTTTGGAAGAATAGTCGTAAAAAAAATCAAATTAAGAAGTTTTGAAGATGAGCAAAAAAATTCAAACTACACAAAAGCCTCAAATATAACCGTGACAACAAAAAAATATCAAAACAAGATTAAAGATGTTAAAAATGAAAAAATTAAAAAATCCTTATATGAACTTACAAAGGTTTTTAAAGAAAAATGAAAAAAATATTTTTAATATTATTATTTTGTTTTAATATCAATATTAGCGTTAATGCTGAAACAAACCGAATAATTTCGGGTCAAGAAAATGCAAAAATTACAATAATCGCATATGAATCTCTGACTTGTAGTCATTGTGCAGATTTTCATAAAAACATTTATCCCAAACTTAAGAAAGAATATTTAGATACAGGGATAGCAAAAATAGAATTTAGACATTTCCCCTTAGATATTGCAGCTTTTAATGCTGCAAAAGTTGCTCAATGTAAAAATGATCAAAGTTTAGAAATTTTAGATAGTTTATACGCTAACCAACAAGCTTGGGTTAGGGGGAGTTCTGTTGAGGATATAAATAACAATCTTGAGAATTATTTAAAAAAAGCAGGATTTAACTTTAATTTTGAGAAATGTATAAATAATAAAGAAATAGAAAATTTTGTTCTTAATGATCGAATCGAAGCAGTTAAAAACTTTGATATAAATGCTACTCCTACGATAATAATAAATGGTAAAAAGTTTAAAAAAACCCTCAATTATAAAAATATAAAAAAATCGTTAGAAAAGCTGATATAATTTAATCTATGGAGTTTAAAAAAATCCAATTGAATGGATTTAAATCTTTTGCTGATAAAACCGACTTCCTTATAGAAGATGGTTTGACTGGCATAGTTGGGCCTAACGGGTGTGGTAAATCTAATATAGTAGAATCATTAAGGTGGGTGATGGGAGAAACATCTGCAAAAAGTATGCGAGGATCTGGAATGGAAGATGTCATATTTTCTGGAACATCGAACAAATCCTCAAAAAACATAGCTGAAGTTTCAGTCTCAGTTAATAACCAAAATAAAGAAGGACCAATTCAATTCCGTGAAATCAATGAAATTAATATAAGAAGAAAAATTGAGAAGGATAAAGGTTCTAAATTTTATATTAATAATAAAGAGGTAAGAGCAAGAGATGCTCAAATGTTTTTCGCAGATTTGTCCACAGGTGCTCACTCTCCCTCGATGATAAGTCAGGGTCGTATTGGTGCTCTAGTGACCGCCAAACCAACAGATCGAAGAGCTATTTTAGAAGAGGCAGCAGGAATTTCAGGCCTACATGTAAGACGTCACGAGGCTGAACTAAGATTAAGTGCTGCAGAAAATAATTTAAAACGTGCTGATGAATTGAGAAGACAACAGGAAAGACAATTAGCAAGTTTACAAAAACAGGCAGAAGAAGCAACGAAATATAAAAATATCTCTGATGAAATTAAAAGAATTGAAGCTGGGTTATATTATTTAAAATTAAATGAAATTGATAAAGAAATAAGAATTGAGGATGAAATTAATACTGAAGCAGAGGAAGAAGTAAGTGGCTACAATAGTAAAATATTAGATTTTGAAAAAACAATTAAGTTAGAAACTGATAAAGTCACACCATTAAGAGAAAAAAATATTGAAAATTTATCTAAAATTCAAAGGCTCAACTTAGAACTTCAAAGCTTGGATGAAGAAAACACAAGATTACAAAGTGAAATAGAAAATATTAAAAATTCCCTTAAAACACTTGATGACGACATATCCAGAGAAAAAGGAATTGTAATTGACGCGAACTCAAATGAAAAAAGACTTAAAGAGGAAAAAAGAGAATTAATAGAAATCGACTCAAAATATTATGAAACTGAAAAACAATCTAATGAAGATTTGAGTAAATCAAAAAGTAAATTAAAATCTAAAATAGATATTATTAGAAACTTTATTGCTTCCAATCAAAATCAAGAAGCAATTAATTCTTTAGATAATTTTGAAGTAAGTATAGACGAATATGCCAATAGCTATAGTAAAAACCAAAGCATAAAAAATGAGTCAGTTAAAAGAAACGAAAGAATAAATATTATAGAAAAAGAAATAGAAAGCTGGAAAAATCTTCTCTCAAATTCTGAAAAAATGGTTAATGAACTAATAGAGAGAAAAAATAAACTAAATATCAAATTAGAAAAATTAGATAATCAACCAAAAGCACAAGCAGAAAGAAAGGGTCAAATTTCTGAAAATCTAAGAATCTCAGAACAAGAAAAAATTTCTAATGAACAAATTATTGAAGAAACTGACAAAAAAATTGAAACTTTAAGAATTCAGCTCAATGAAATACAAGAACAATCAATCCAAATAAGAGAACGAAAAGCAAGTTCTGGTGCAACTATAGAGGGCCTTAAGAAAAGAAAAAATGATTTGATCGATAGAATAAACTCTGAACTAAATTTGAATGAAGAAAATATATTAGAAAATTCAAACCTATATGGGTCTGAAGAATTTCCAGATGCAGTAAATCAAGAAGATTTGCTGGATAAAAAAAAACAAGAGAGAGAAAAATTAGGATCAGTGAATTTAAAAGCAGATGAAGAGACAAGTAAATATGAGTCAGAAATAAAAAAGATGGAACAAGATAGAGCAGATTTAGTAACAGCAATTGTAAAATTAAAAGATAGTATTAATGAGTTAAACCAAAAAGGTAGAGAAAGACTTGTTGAGGCTTTTGAAAAAGTGAATAGAAAATTTAATGAAGTCTATACAAAATTATTTAATGGTGGAAATGCTAAGCTTGAATTGGTGGATGCAGATGATCCACTTGAAGCTGGATTAGAAATGTTGGTAAGTCCTCCAGGAAAGAGGTTGCAATCAATAACATTATTATCGGGGGGAGAACAAGCTTTAACTGCTCTATCTCTCATATTTGCAGTATTTTTAACTAATCCTTCTCCAATATGTGTTTTAGATGAAGTAGATGCCCCATTAGATGATGCTAATGTAACAAGATTTTGCAATTTGTTAGAGGAACTCACCAAAATAACAAATACTAAATTTATTATTGTCACTCATCATGCCTTAACAATGTCAAAAATGGATAGGCTTTACGGTGTTACCATGCCCGAAAAAGGTATCAGCCAGTTAGTTGCGGTTGATTTACAAAAAGCAGAGAGTATGGTCGCTTAGATAAATTATAATGCCAAATGATCGATTTAAAAATCGCCTAGAAATTGCAAAAAAGAAGGTCTCGAAGCGAAATTATACAGAAAAAAAGGGAAATCCGTCCTCAATTGGCACCGCTTTTAAGCTCAGTACAGATTTAGTGTCTGCAGTAGCTGTAGGGACAATTATTGGGTTTATTTTGGACAAGACCTTTGGTACTAAACCATGGTTAATTTTAATTTTTTTTTTTGTAGGGGTAATTGCTGGCATAATGAATGTGATTAAATCTGCAAAAAGAATGCAAAAATAAAAAATTTTATGGCAGCAAATCCAATGACTCAATTTGAAGTTTATAGAATTGGGCCAGAAATTAAAATAGGTACTTTCGATATTTCTTTCACAAATGCGAGTTTATTTATGGTTATAAGTTCTGTAGCAATTTTATTAATTTTTAATTTGGGATCCAAAAAAAATTTAATGTTGCCAAATAAAATTCAACTATTGGCAGAACTAAGTTATTCATTTGTCTCGAAAATGATAAGTGACACTGCTGGATCTAAAGCAAAACCTTATTTTTCATTCATATTTTCATTATTTATGTTCGTTCTTTTTTGCAATATGTTCGGAATGATACCTTACACTTTTACAGTAACTAGTCATATAATTGTAACATTTGTTCTCGCAGCATTTATTTTTATTGGAGTTACCATTATTGGTTTTGTCAAACATGGTTTGGGCTATTTAAAGCTATTTGTGCCAAGTGGCGTACCAATAATATTACTTCCTTTAATTGTCGTAATTGAAATTATTTCATATTTAAGCAGGCCTATCAGTCTTTCAGTAAGACTTTTTGCTAACATGATGGCTGGTCATACAATGATGAAAGTTTTCGGAGGCTTTGTAATAAGTCTTGGAATAGTCGGTGGATGGCTTCCACTGAGTTTTTCAGTTGCTCTAACTGGTTTGGAGATCTTAGTTGCTTTTCTTCAAGCTTATGTTTTTGCAATTTTAACATGCATTTATTTAAATGATGCATTAAATTTACACCATTAACTAAACAAAGGAGGATATAATGGAATTAGAAGCAGCAAAAATGATTGGTGCAGGCTTGGCAGCAATAGCTCTAGCAGGTGCTGGTGTAGGTATTGGAATAATTTTCGGGAATTATTTATCTGGAGCAATGAGAAATCCATCGGCAGCTCAGAAACAATTTCCAAATTTACTTTTAGGTTTTGCTCTAGCAGAAGCAACAGGATTATTTGGATTAGTAGTTGCATTGATTATTCTTTTTGCGTTTTAAATTTGATGAGTAAGAAAATACTTTTTCAATTAATATTTTTTTGTTTCTTTTTTACAAAAGAAATTTTTGCAGCCGAGAGTGGTGGTATGCCTCAATTAAACCCTGAGTTTTGGGTTTCTCAAATATTTTGGCTCACTTTAACTTTTAGTATTCTTTATGTGGTCTTATCACGAATGATATTGCCTAAAATAAGCTCAAATTTGGAACTTAGAAAATCGCAGATACAGGAAAATATTTTGGCTGCAGAAAAACAAAGAGAAGATAGCGAGATTAAGCTTAAAGAATATGAAAATATTATTTCTAAAAGTAAATTAAATGCTAAAAACATTTTAAAAGAAACAAGAGATAAAACTTTGAAAGATATTAATTTAAAACGAGAGAACTTAGAAAAACAAATTGATTTGGAAATTTCTAAAGCAGAAAATGAAATTATTACTTTAAAAAAAACTGCCCCTGAAAAGATAAATAAAATTGCAATTCAAACATCATCAGAAATTTTGAAAAATTTAATTGGTGCTGAAATTAATAGTAGTAGCATTTCAGCAATTGTTGACGATCTTTCAAAAAAAAATAAAAATAAATATTATGGTAATTGATTCAACTTTTTGGGTAGCTATTTCATTTTTGATATTTATTGGAGGACTTGTTTATTTAAAAGTCCCTCATAAAGTAAATGAAATACTTAATAAGCTTATATTAGATATCAAAAATGAAATTGATGAAAGTGAGAAATTAAGAGCTGAAGCAAAAATTTTGTTAGATAATGCCCAAAAGAAACTTAACACTGCACAAACAGTAAGCAATGAAATCTTAGATCAAGCAAAAAAAGACAGTGATAGATTAATAATAGAATTAAATGATAAATTTCATAAATCATCTGAGATAAAAAAAAATTCTGCTGAGGCTAAAATTATTCAATTGAAAGAAAACGCAATAAAAGAGATCAAAAATGCATCTGTTAAAATCGCTATAGACTCAGTTCAAAAAATTATCAATACCTCTGTAGATAAATCAAAATTAGATACACTGTTCCAAAAAAATTTAGATGAAACTAAAGAAGAGTTAAAGAAAATAAATTCATAACCCTCTTACAATTTTTCAAAAAAAACTATAAATTATACTGATGAATTCTATTGTAATAGGCTCTGGTTTTGGTGGTATAGCTGCAGCGCTGCGACTAAGGGCCAAAGGCCATAAAGTCACTTTGATAGAAAAACATCCAGACTTAGGAGGTCGAGCAAGAGTATTTAAGAAAAATGGATTTATATACGATGGTGGCCCAACCGTAATTACAGCACCCTATTTGATTAATGAATTATTTGAGTTGTTTAAAAAAAATCCTACTGATTACATTAAACTTTCTCCACTTAAGGTTTGGTACCAATTTGTTTTTGATGATAATTCAAAGTTTAATTATTCAGGTAATGAGACTGAAATGAAAAAACAAATTAGCGAAATTAGTAAACAGGATGTGGAAGGTTATGAAAAATTAGTTAATTTTACCAAAAAAATCTTTGATAAGGGATTTACGGAACTTTCGGATGTACCATTTGATAGACCTTTGGTTATGATAAAACAGTTGCCAGCTCTGTTAAAATTGAAAAGTTATAAATCTGTTTACTCACTAGTTTCATCATTTATCAAAAATGAAAAATTGAGAAGAATGTTGAGCATGCATCCTCTTTTGGTTGGTGGAAATCCTTTTACTACTACTTCTATTTACGGACTCATCCTTTATCTAGAAAAAAAATGGGGTATTCACTATTCAATGGGAGGAACTGGAAACATTATTAAAGGTTTTGAAAAATTAATGAATGAGGTTGGAGTAGAAATAATCAAAGGGCGAGAGGTAAAAAATATCATTTCAAAGGAAAATATAATAACTGGATTGACATTAGATAATGGAACAAACATTGAAGCTGATAATGTAGTATGTAATGCTGACCCTCCGGCAGTCTACGAAAAAATGATAAATAGTAATCAAAATAATTCAATTATGTTCAAATGGAAAAAAAATAGAATGCAATATTCCATGGGTTTATTTGTTTATTATTTTGGAACCAAGATAAAATATAATGAGATCGAACATCACACAATAAAGTTTGGAAATAAATATAAAGAACATCTTGATGATATCTTTGATAAAAAAAAATTGAATAATGATATTAGCTATTATCTACATAGACCCTCAGCTACTGATAAATCTATGGCCCCAGAAGGAAAAGACTGCTTTTATGTTTTAGTTCCAGTGCCAAATAATCAATCTAAAATCGATTGGAATATTGAAGGTGAAAAAATGAAAAATTTAGTAATTGATAAAATGCAAGATGACTTGATGCCTAATCTTAAAGAAAATATTATTGAGGATTTTTATTTAACTCCAGATTACTTTGAAAAAGATTTGAACACAAAATATGGGTCTGGATTTTCTATACAACCAAAATTTTCACAATCAGCTTATTTTAGATTTCATAATAAATCTGAGATATACGACGGTCTTTATTTTGTTGGTGCAGGCACTCATCCAGGCGCTGGTGTTCCGGGTGTGCTATCATCCGCAAAAGTTTTAGATAAAATTTTATAATGTCTGATAAAAATTTTCTATCTATTTACGCGAAATCTTTCAATTGGGCTGGTTTCTTTTTACCAAAAGAAACTTATAAAAAATGTTCTGCTTTATATGATTTTTGTAGGGTTGTAGATAATATCGCGGATGATCAAGAAAATTTGGAACAAAAAGAAATTAGATTTAAACAACTCGAAAAAGAATTTCATCGAAAAGATTTTAATAATCCAATCATTAAGAATATGTGGATACTTATTGATGAATTCAATATTTCATTAAAAATTATCAATGATTTATTTGATGGTATTAAATCTGACATAAAGGAAAAAGTTAAAATAGACTCTAAAAAAGATTTATTGATATACTCATACAGAGTTGCGGGTACAGTCGGTTTAATGATGGCAAAAATTTTAAAAGTTAATAAAAAAAGTTCTCTTAAATCAGCTATTGACCTTGGCATAGCCATGCAGCTCACAAATATTTCCAGAGATGTAATAGAGGATTTAAAAAATAAAAGATCTTATATCAGCCAAAGTTTTAGTGAGATTGAGACAACTATAAAGCTTGCAGATGATTTTTACGAAAGCTCATTTTATTCAATTAAGGAAATTCCTTTAAATTTGAGATTTAGTATTTTGGTAGCAAGAAGGGTTTATCGAAAAATTGGATACAAAATATTAAAAAAGAAAAATTTTGAAAATTATCAAAAAGCAGGAAAAATTTATGTCACAAATTTTGAGAAGACCTTAGAAACTTTTTTTGCACTTTTCGACTTAATTAAATTATCATTACTAAATAAAGATGATGATAAAATTGAGCACAATCACTCTTTAATAAATGAGGTAATAAATTTAAATGAAAGAATTTGATTATATAATTATTGGCGGCGGTTGTGCTGGTCTATCTCTTGCTTATGAATTAGAAATACATGAAAAATTAAAAAATAAAACTTTAGCAATTATTGAACCTAGGCCAGAGTACAAAAGAGATAAAACATGGTCTTTCTGGAAAGTAGTACCTCATAATTTTGATGATTGTGTCAAAAAAAGCTGGAAAAATTTTTCAATAAATGTACCTGGTAAAACTATTCATTTAGAGTGTAAAAATTATCCATATCAAAGCATTGATAGTGGTCTATTTTATGAAAAGATAAATAATAAATTAAAAGAAAATAAAAATATTTCTTTCTTTAAAGATATTTCAGAAATCAGCACAAAAAATTCATTCATTTTTAACAGTGTTCCAAATATAAAAAAAAATCATCTTAATCTTTGGCAGCATTTTTGTGGTGTAGAAATCAGAACTAAAAATGATTTTTTTGATGAAGAAATTTTTAATCTTATGGACTTTGATTGTGAACAAAGAGAAAGTGTTCATTTTTTTTATACACTTCCTTACTCAAAAAATAAGGCTTTAGTTGAAACAACTTGGCTATCAAAAATGAACGATAATTCTCAAAAAGATTATGATAAACAAATCAAAGATTATATTAACGGACATCTTGGAATAAAAGATTATGAAATAATCTACAAAGAAGAAGGTGCAATCCCCCTCTTCTATCCATTGTATGAAAAAGAAAAAAATAAAATAAATATTGGAACTGCAGGAGGTATGACAAGATTAAGCACGGGCTATACTTTTTTAAATATTCAGGAGCACAGTAAGTATCTTAGAAACCAAATTGAAAATATTTCTAATTCTAAGAGATTTGAAATTAGTAAAAAATATCAATTTTTAGATGATATCTTCTTAAGAGTTTTAAATAAAAATCCTGAAAGAATGTCAGATATATTCTTTAAGATGTTTAAAACACCACCAAAGACCGTTATAAAATTTTTATCGAATAAAAGTAATTTTTTAGAAGATTTAAAAATAATCGTAAAAATGCCAAAATGGATTTTTATTAAAGCATTATTTGACTAAATGAATTTATATAAAATTAATAAACAATATTCCCTTTTTCTATTTTTTTTCTGCTTACTAATAATTTTTCCAGTGTCTGAATCTTTAGATAGAAAAGAAATTATTATACCCTTTCAAACTATATTGTGTTTTTTCTTAATATCTATAATTGGGATTTCGCATGGTGCGCTTGATCATGAAAAAGGATATAATTTAATAAAGATTTATAAGATACAAAATAAATTTCTATTTTTTCCTATTTATATAATAATTTCATTATTAATAATTATTTTATGGATTTTACTTCCCTTGCTAACATTATTATTGTTTTTAATTGTTGCTTCGTATCACTTTGGGAAAGAGGATTGTTGCGTTGGAAATGTAATTAAAATGAAATTTGAAAATCTTTTATATTTCATAAAAGGATCTTTAGTAGTAATTGCGCCACTGGCTTTTCATACAAATGAAACATTAGAAATTTTTAAAATTCTAAATGTAGATATAATTTTACCAAATGAAAATTTTTTAATTGGGTTAATTTTATTAAGTTTAATTGCAAATATTATGATTATTATTAAATCAGGTAATGAGGGTTTTTTTCTTGCAGATTGGCTTACAGTTTTATTATTAAATATTTTTTTATCACCGCTTGTTGCCTTTACTATCTATTTTTGTTTTTTACATTCGGTAAGACATTCTTTGTCATTGATATATGAATTTGATAAAAGTGAGATCAAGGTAGGCTTTAATAAATTTATTAAGAAAGCTCTCCCCTTAACTTTAGTAACTGCAATATTATTTATATTAAGTGTTTATATTTTAACAAATTACTATGTTTTAGATGATGCAATATTAAAGGTTATATTTATAGGTTTGGCGTCTTTAACTTTTCCGCATATATTGCTCGAATATTTAATTGAAAAAAATGAAAAATAAAGAAATTAAAATATTGTTGTCTGCACCAAGAGGTTTTTGTGCGGGAGTTGAAAGAGCAATTGAAATTGTTGAAAAAGCTCTCGTAAAATATGGTGCACCAGTTTATGTTCGGCATGAGATAGTTCATAATAAATTTGTCGTTGATGACCTTAAAAAAAAAGGTGCTGTATTTGTTGAGGAGCTTGAAGAAATAAGTGATAAATCAAGACCAGTTATTTTTTCAGCACATGGTGTTCCAAAAAAGATTCCCTCAGATGCTGAAAATTATAAGATGACTTATGTTGATGCTACTTGTCCTTTAGTATCTAAAGTTCACAGAGAGGCTGAAAATCTTTTTAAATCTGGATATCACTTAATTTTAATAGGACACGATAATCATCCTGAGGTCATTGGTACAATGGGTCAATTACCTAAGGGATCAATTGATCTTATTCAAAATGAAGATGAAGCAAAAAATTATGAATTTAAAAAAGATAAAAACTTAGCATTTGTTACTCAAACTACTCTTTCTGTTGATGATACAAAAGATATCATCAATATTTTAAAAAAAAGATTTCCAGGAATTAAAGAACCACATAAGGAAGATATCTGCTATGCAACAACAAACAGACAAATGGCAGTAAAAAATATTGCAAAACAGTGTGATATGTTTTTTGTTATAGGAAGTAGAAATTCTTCAAATTCTGTTAGACTTGTAGAAGTTGCAAAAAAATCAGGGTGTTTAAACTCTCAACTAATTCATTCTCAAAGTAAGATTCCTTATGATCTTATAAAAAATTCAAATACCATTGGAGTTTCTTCAGGGGCTTCTGCACCGGAAATACTTGTAGAAAACTTCATAGATAATTTAAAAAAGAAGTTTAAAGTATCTATAGATGAAGTTGAAATTATTAAAGAAGATGTTGTCTTTAAAGTTCCTAAAAAATTAAATTAAATGGCCGTTTACACTAAGATAAGTAAGAGGGATTTATCCTATATAAATAAAAAATTTAACATCGAAAATTTTAAAACTTTTAAGGGTATAAAGCAAGGAATTGAAAATACTAACTACTTACTTAAATCAAAAAATAAAAAATTTATTCTCACTATATTTGAAAAAAGAGTTTTAAAAAAAGAAATACCTTTCTTTATGAAATTAATGGATGAATTAAGCAATCTAAATTTAAATTGTCCTAAGCCGATTAAAAACCGAAAGGGACATTTTATAATCAAACTAAAGGGCAAATCAGCATGTGTTGTCACTTTTTTGAAAGGAAAAGATAAAAAAAAACTTAATTATAAAAATTGTTTTGATGTTGGTAAAATGATTGCTTCAATGCATTTGTCTACAAAAAAAATTAAACTTTACAGAAAAAATTCAATGGGTATTAAAAATCTTAATCCACTGTTAGATAGTATTAAATTCAAATCTAAGAAATTTATTAATTTAGAAAAATTCTTAAAAACAAATTTAAGGGATATTAAAAATAGATGGCCAAAAGATTTACCTAATGGAATAATTCATGGGGATCTCTTTATAGATAATATTTTTTTTGATAATAATAAACTATCTGGGTTAATTGATTTTTATTTTGCTGCTAATGATTATTATATGTACGAGATTGCGATATGTGTAAATGCCTTATGTTTTGATAAGAACAAAACAAAGTTTATTTTAAACAAGAAAAAAGTTAAAAATTTAATTAAAGGATATGAGAGCATAAAAACAATCTCGCAAAGCGAAAAAAAATCACTAAATATTTTATGTCGTGGAGCCGCAATGAGATATTTTTTAACAAGACTTTATGATTATTCAAATACTCCTAAAACAGCTTTAATAAAAATTAAAGATCCAAGTGAATATTACCAAAAACTTTCAATACACAACAAGTTAAAAAGTTATAGGGATTATTTAAATTAATGATTAAAATTTACACTGACGGTTCATGTATTGGGAATCCAGGCAAGGGTGGTTGGGCAGCAATAATATTAGAGAATGGGGAAAAAACCGAAATTAAGGGAAGTGAAAAAAATACTACAAATAATCAGATGGAATTATTAGCACCAATAAAAGCTCTTAAAAAAATTCCAAAAGGTAGCAAAGTCGAAATTTTTACAGACTCCACGTACGTTAAATCTGGGATTACAGAATGGATACATAATTGGAAAAAAAATGGCTGGAAAACTGCAAATAAACAAGAGGTTAAAAACAAAAAGCTTTGGACAGAGTTAGATCTTCTCAATAATGAATTTGAAATAAGTTGGAATTGGGTAAAAGCACATTCAACAGATGAATTAAATAATGAAGTAGATTTACTCGCTAGAGATGCTACAAACTTATAGTTGAAGTGCCAGGCAACAGAACGTCTCTACATTAAAGATTATCTAATAAACTTTCTGCTGAAGTTAGACCGCATTCTTTAGTTTCTTTTTCAACTTGAATATTCACCACTGTTAAATTTTCAATAATCATTGCATAACGGTTTGATCTAATACCCATTCCTTTTGAGTTCCTGTCAACCTCCGCACCAATTGCTTTTGTAAATAATAAATATGGATCAGATAACATCTTTATTTTATTTTCAGTTTTATTAATTTCCCCCCAAGCGTTCATTACATAAGGATCATTTGCAGATAAACAAAATATGTTTTTTATTCCTTTTGCTTTTAATTTATCTGCATTTGCTACAAAGCCTGGTAGATGAAATTTTGAGCAAGTTGATGTAAACGCTCCGGGTAAACCAAATAAAATCACTTTACCATTACCTAAAATTTCCCTTAATTTAACTTTCTGCGGCTCTCCACCAACAAGGTGAAAAATTTCTGTTTCTGGTATTTGATCTTTAATTTTTAGTTTCATACTGAATTGATTATATAGTCTTTAATTTGTTTTATATCGTTAGGGAGAACCTCAAATTTTTCTTTTCTTTCATTAACATATTTAAGACTATCTGGTAAATTTTCAGCTTTTGAAATTGCATCTTCTATTGCTTGTGGAAATTTACATGGATGAGCAGTTGATAGTACAACACAATTTTTTTCTAACCCTAGTTTTTTTGCAGCACCAACACCAACTGCAGTATGAGGGTCAATTACTATATGGTATTCTTCATTGATAACTTTTATCATTTCAACAGTTTCTTTTTCATCAAGCATCTCAGATATAAAATTCTTTTTAATTTTATCTAAATCACTTTTATCAATTTTGTAAGCGTTATTTCTTATTTTACTCATTACATCCTTTGTAACTTCTGAGTTACAATCTTTTATGTCATATAAAAGCCTTTCAAAATTACTAGCTATTTGTATATCCATACTTGGAGTATTTGTTTCCTCAACTTTCTTTTGGGTATAATCACCTCCTGATATTGCTCTATGAAGTATGTCATTTTTATTTGTTGCTACGATTAGTTGGTCAATAGGAAGGCCAAGTTTTTTTGCTAAGTAACCAGCATAAATATCTCCGAAGTTACCTGTTGGAACACAAAAGGATAGAGGTTGACTGTTTCCGACTTTAAAATAAGCATAGAAATAATACACTGATTGAGCAATAATTCTTGCCCAATTAATTGAGTTTACACCTGACATATTAATTGCTTTAGAAAATTTTTCATCATTGAACATTGATTTTACTAAATTTTGACAATCATCAAAATTTCCCTCTACCGCAATATTAAATACATTGCTCTCCTCATGTATTGTCATTAGTTTTCTTTGTACTGGTGAAATTTTATTATTTGGGTGTAATACAAAAACATTTAAATTACTTTTTCCTTTTAAAGCATCTATAGCTGCGGCTCCAGTATCACCTGAAGTAGCCACTATTATATTAATTTTTTTTTGATCACGTCTTAAATGGTATTGATAAAAACTGCCTATCAATTGCATTGCTATATCTTTAAAAGCAAGTGTTGGGCCATGAAATAATTCTAAAACTTTAAGATTTCCTAAATCAGAAATTTTTACAACATCATTAACCCTAAAATTTGAGTAAGAGTTTGATATCAAAGAGCTTAATTCATCTTTTGACATAAAATCTCCAATGAAAGGATAAATTATTTCAGCTGCTAAATCTTTATAACTTAGGCTTTTAAGATTATCTAAATCCTCTTTTTTAAGTTGATTGATTGATTTAGGTACAAAAAGCCCTCCATCATCTGCCAAACCTTTAATAAAAACATCTCTAAAAGTAAAGTTTTTTTGATTATTTCTTGTGCTTATGTAATTCATTTAATAATTTTTTTTTCTAAAATATAAATATAGCAAAAGAATTGAAATCGCTAATGAAAACCATGTCATTGCGTACTTTTTGTGATTATTAGAAATATTAGCTGTTATTTTTTTTGGTCGAGGAAATTGATAATTTCCATCAAGGTAAATTATATATTTAGAAAAATTTTTACCTGTAAATTTCAAAATATCCTCCCTATTTAAACTAAACCAATAATTCTCTTTTAAATCATTGTCTGGTTTGAATATATTTTTTCGACCTTGTAATCTTAAAGTGCCAACAATATTATCTTGATCAATTGTATTAATTTCTTGAAGACCTTTTTTTTCAAATGGTATCCAACCTCTATTTATCAAATAATTTTCATCATTAATTATGATTGGATTTATAACTTCAAATCCTGGTGTGCCAGAATTGTTTAAATTATATAAATAAATTTGTTTTTCAAAATCAATAGAACCAGATGTTTTTATTCTAAGAAAATTTTCTTTATTTGACTTAGTGAGTTCTACCGGAGGATTTTTTAATGAATTTTCAATTTCTAAAATGAGATTATTTTTCCAATTTAATCTTACAATTTGCCAACTGCCTAAAGCAATAAAAACAAATATAAAAAAGATTATAAAAACAGAAAATAAGAACTTATGTTTCAAATACCTAAATTAACTTCCCCAGATGTATATAGCTGCAAATAGGAACAACCACACAACGTCAACAAAGTGCCAATACCAAGCAGCTGCTTCAAAACCAAAATGATGATCTTTATTAAAATGTCCTCTTTTTCCTCTAAACAAGCACACAGCTAAAAATATAGTTCCAACTAGCACATGGAAGCCGTGAAATCCTGTTGCCATATAAAACACTGATCCATAAATATGATCTGCAAAAGAAAATGATGCGTGCTGGTACTCATATATTTGCAGAAGTGTAAAACAAAATCCTAAAATAACAGTCAACCACAAACCCTGAATGAAGCTTTTTCTATCATCTTCTAAAAGAGCGTGATGAGACCAAGTTACTGTAGTTCCTGACAGTAATAAGATTAATGTATTAATAAGCGGAATGTCCCAAGGGTCAAATGTTTCAATATCTTTTGGTGGCCAAACATTTCCGACAAAATCATTTGGAAAAAGACTTACATCAAAATATGCCCAAAACCATGCAACAAAAAACATTACTTCAGAAGCAATGAATAAAGTCATTCCATATCTGTGGTGTATCTGAACTACCGGAGTGTGATGTCCCTGATGCTCTGCCTCAATAACCACGTCCCTAAACCACATGTATGCTCCATAAATCAATAATGCAAATCCGAGATACATTCCCCATGAAATATCTGTATGAAGGTAGTAAACCGAACCTAAAGCTAAAACTAAACAAGAAAAAGATACATATATAGGCCAAGGACTAGGATCAACTAAATGGTAATCGTGTTTTTTTTCACCTGACATAGCTTAATTATGATTGTTTATAATAATCTGTCGAGAAAAAAGTATAAGACATAGTTACATCCTGCAAATTTTTAACAGTTGCATCATTTACCATTTCGGGGTCTAAGTAAAAAGTCATTACATAGGTCGCTTTTTCTCCAGGTTTTAACACTTGTTTCTCAAAACAAAAACAGCCTAATTTACTATAGTATTTGCCGAAACTTGATGGTGAAACATTGAAACTAGCTACACCAGCAGTTGGTTTGTCACTATAATTTATAACCTCAAATTCTATTTTGTTTACTTGGCCAACTTTAACATCCATAACATTTGTTTTAGCTTTAAATTCCCAAGGTAAATTATTCACGTTTGTGTCAAATCTTACACTTACAACTTTGCTTAAAACTATTTTAGGTGCATTTTTTGAAATCTGGGTAGTGCCACCAAATCCTGTAACCCTACAAAATAAATCGTATAGAGGCACAGCGGCATATGATAAACCTAGCATTAAAATAAAAATTCCTATTAAAACAATCGGGGTTAAACTCTTTTTTTTTATCATAATGCTCTATCAAATACTCCCGTGTTATATAACGTAAAAAAAAATAGGAATATCATGAATGCTAATATTGCCAATGCTGTAATCAAATTTTTTTTTTTTGTTTTTTTATCAGGTGTTATCATAAAATTTTATCTATCAAAAATAATACAAAAATTAAAAACAAATAAAGAATAGAATATCCAAATATCGATTTTGCTTTTTTGGGGTTAAATTTATTTTTTCTATAATTGTAAAGCTCATAACACAAAAAATTGTAATAGAGAGTTAATAACAAAGATGGGATTAAAAATGTTAAACCAACAAAATTTATTAGGTAGGGAAAAATGATAACTGGTAACATTAAAAAAGAATAAATAAGTATATTAATTTTAGTGCTCTCCACTCCATTCGTTAATGGTAGCATGGGAATTTTTGCTCTCTTATAATCATCAGATTTATATAAACTTAAAGCCCAAAAATGTGAGGGCGTCCAAAAAAAAATTATTAAAAAAAAAGCAATAGGCTCTATTGAGAGAGAGCCGGTTGCGATAGTCCATCCAATCACTGGGGGGAAAGCGCCCGCGGCTCCACCTATCACAATGTTCTGTGGAGTTCTTCGCTTAAGCCAAATTGTATAAACAAAAACATAAAATAAAATGGTTAATAATAATAATGCTGCTGAAATTCTATTTGTAAAATAATCGAGCGCGATTACTGAAATGAAAGACAGCATTACACCTAAAATAAGTGCTTGATTTTTGTTCACCTTACCAGTTGGAATTGGTCTTAAACATGTTCTGGTCATTAGGGCGTCTAGATCTGATTCATACCACATATTTAGTGCTCCAGCTGCACCAGCTCCCAGTGAAACTAACAAAATTCCAATAATTGCATCTTTAGTTGAAATAATGCTGGGTGAAGTTAACAAGCCTACCGCACAAGTAAAAATTACAAGAGACATTACTCTTGGCTTCATCAATTTAAAAAGTTCAGAAAAATTAAATACGTCTTCCTGAGATAAAATTCTTTTTTTAGATTTAAGACTATCCATTAGTTTTTTTACTTTTTTTAACTATGTGATTTTCCAGTTTCTTGATCATCAACAAATTTTGGTAATTCATCGAAAGTATGAAAATTTGGCGGTGACGGCACTGTCCATTCTAATGTCGTAGCCCCCTCACCCCATGGATTTTGTGCTGCTGCTCTTTTCTTTGCAAAAGCATAAATTAGATTTACAAAAAATACTACCAAACCTGCAACCGCAACATAAGATCCAATTGAAGAAATATAATTCCATCCTGCAAATGCGTCTGGATAATCAGCGTATCTTCTTGGCATTCCAGCTAATCCTAAAAAATGTTGTGGAAAGAAAATCAAATTAACGCCGATAAAAGTTAACCAAAAATGTAGTTGTCCTAACCATTCTGAATATTCATAACCAGACATTTTTGAAAACCAATAATAGAAACCAGCAAAAATAGCAAAAACTGCTCCCAAAGATAACACATAGTGAAAATGCGCTACAACATAATAAGTATCATGCATTGCAGTATCTACACCAGCATTAGCTAAAACTACCCCGGTAACTCCTCCAACTGTAAACATAAATATAAATCCTAATGCCCATACCATCGGAGTTTTAAAAGAAATAGAACCACCCCACATCGTTGCTATCCATGAGAAAATTTTAATACCTGTAGGTACCGCAATAATCATTGTAGCTGCTAAGAAATATGCTTTGGTATCAGTACCTAAACCTACTGTATACATGTGGTGTGCCCATACAACAAATCCAACAATACCAATTGCTACCATTGCATAAGCCATTCCTAAATATCCAAAAACTGGTTTTCTAGAAAATGTTGAAACAATGTGGCTTATCATTCCAAAACCTGGAAGAATTAAAATATAAACCTCGGGATGACCAAAAAACCAGAATAGATGTTGAAATAAAACTGGATCTCCCCCAGTTTGTGCTTCAAAAAAAGCAGTTCCAAAATTTCTATCAGTTAACAACATTGTTATTGCTCCAGCAAGAACAGGTAAAGATAATAATAGTAAAAACGCTGTCACTAAAATTGACCATGCAAATAAAGGCATTTTGTGAAGTGTCATTCCTGGTGTTCTCATATTCAAAATTGTTGTTATAAAATTAACAGCACCTAAAATTGATGAAGCTCCAGCTAAGTGAAGACTTAAAATAGCTAAATCCATTGCCGGACCTGGTTGTCCTGCTTTAGATGATAAAGGTGGATAAATAGTCCAACCTCCTCCTACTCCTGTTTGACCGGGAGGACCATCAACGAATATGGATAAAATTAATAAAGTCAGCGAGACAGGTAATAGCCAAAAAGATATATTATTCATTCTTGGAAATGCCATATCAGGCGCACCAATCATAATTGGCACAAACCAGTTTCCAAATCCTCCAATCATTGCTGGCATCACCATAAAGAAAATCATTATCAAACCATGACCAGTAACTAAGACATTATATAAGTGGTAATTTCCACCTAAAATACCATCACCTGGATGCATAAGTTCCATCCTCATTAAAACTGAAAATGCTGTTCCAATAACTCCTGCAATAATTGCAAAAATTAAATACATGGTTCCAATGTCTTTATGGTTTGTAGAATATGCCCAACGCTTCCAACCTGTTGGTGTATGATGATCGTCGTGTGATACAGTTTGTGTATACATATTTTTATTTACTCGCTATTTGTAAATTATTATCTTCAATTTCTTCTTTTGCAAATTTTTCTCGTGCTTCAGTCAGCCATTCTTGATATTCTTCCTCACTTACAACTTTTACTGCAATTGGCATGAACGCATGTTTAATCCCACAAAGCTCTGAGCATTGACCATAATATGTCCCAACCTTTTCTGCCTTAAACCACGTCTCATTTATTCTTCCAGGAACTGCATCTCTTTTAACTCCAAAGGATGGTAAGGCCCAAGCGTGCAAAACATCATTCGCAGTTATTAAGACTTTAACAACCTTATCTACTGGGACAACAACCTCATTATCTACAGCAAGAAGCCGAGGCTGATCAGCTTTTAAATCTTTTTCCTCGATCATGTAAGAGTCAAAAATAATATTCTCATCAGGGTATTCATAGCCCCAATACCATTGGTAGCCTATGGCTTTAATTGTCAAATCTGCCTTAGGAATTGTATCTTGTTTATATAAAATTTTAAATGACGGAACAGCTATAACTATTAAAATTAAACACGGAATTAAAGTCCATAAAACTTCAACAGCAACATTATGAGTTCTTTTTGACGGATTTGGATTTGCTGAAGCTCTAAATCTTACACAAGCATATAACATCAAAAATAAAACGAACACACTAATAGCAACTATTATTGGTAATAAAAGCTTGTCATGAAAAGCCACAATCTCTCTCATAGACTCTGAGGCAGCTTTTTGAAAACCAAATTGCCATTCTGTTGGTTGATTAGCAAAAGCAGATTGAGTAACTAGAATACTAGAAAATATAAATAAAAGTTTTTTCATTTTAATAGCTATATAAAGCTCTTTTACAAAAATTACACTTTAGTTTTCGCGACAATTTATCAATTTATCACATAATTTACGATTGAAATTGTTGATATCACAGCTGTTTCAGATCTTAAAATATTCTCATTAATTTTTAGTGCCTGAACACCCTTAAAAGATAGAATTTTTTCTCTTTCAGACACTGAAAAATCTCCCTCTGGACCAATTATAATACAAATAGGCATGTTGCTGAATTTTGATTTATCGATTTTTTTACTACTAGAATTTAAATCTGCGAAAATTAAGTTCATCGAATCAAAACTTAAAAAACTTTTTAAGTTTTGGGCTTCTTCAATAGAGGGAATATTAAGACGGTTTGATTGTTCACTTGCCTCAACGATTATTTTTTTCATTCGATTAGTATTAATTTTTCTTACAACTGTTCTATCAAAAATAATGGGTAAAAATTTTGTTACTCCAAGCTCTGTTGCTTTTTGAATCATAAAATTTTGGTAGTTTGATTTAATGGGAGAAAAAGCTAACCACAATTCTCTTTTATTGTCTTTAAGTCTTAATTGTTTAGTAGTTTTGAATTCAACAATATTATTAGAAACTGATAAAATTATCGCCTCCCATTCTCCTTCTTTATTGAACAAAGAGAATGAGTCGTTTTCTTTTGCTCTCATGACTTTAGTTAAATAATGCGATTGCAGCTTATCTAATTTATCAGTCATGTTATCTGATAATAAATTTGAAAAAAATAATCTAATGTTGCTCATTTATGTTAAGTTAATTTATGAAAAATATTAAAGCAATAATTTTTGACGCCTATGGCACTTTATTTGATGTGAATTCTGCTGCTGAAAAATGTAAAAATAAAATTGGAGATAAATGGGAGGGTTTTGCAAATTATTGGCGTACAACTCAATTAGAATATACTTGGCTTCGAAGTTTAATGGGGAGGCATAAAGATTTTTGGCAAATTACCGAAGATAGTCTGAACAAATCTATGGAAGCCTTCAGAATAGATGCTTCTCTGAAAAATGAATTGTTAAATTTATATAAGATTCTCTCTCCTTTTAAAGAGGTTCAAGAAACTTTAAAGATACTTAAAAAAAAAAATTATAAATTAGCTATTCTTTCAAATGGAACCCCATCTTTATTAAATGAATTGGTGAAAAGTAATAATTTAGAAAATTTATTTGATGATATTTTCTCCATTGAAAATGTAGGAATCTACAAGCCTTCTTCTCAAGTCTACGATTTACCCATTAAAAAATATAATATTCAAAAAAATGAAGTTGCTTTCTTAAGTGCAAACACATGGGATGTTTCTGGTGGTGGAAATTATGGTTACGAAGCTATTTGGGTTAATAGAAATGGTAATATTTTTGACAATTTAGATTATAAACCTAAATTAGAAATTAAAGATTTATCTGGATTATTGAATGAATTTTAATATATAAATAATTATTAAGGAGACATAACTAAAACATAAAAGGAAAAAAATATGAGTGAAAAAAAAGATGTGTCTTTTGAAATTTACGATGACTCAGAAAAAATGCTAGATCAAATTGTAGATAAATATGATCTTCCTGATAAATCAAAAGCTTTAAGATGTTTAATGGATTATGTTGAGGAAAAAGAGTCTGATTGGGATGATATGTTTGCTACTGTCAGATGTAATAGGTGTGGATAGTAATTATGATTAAAGTTTTAGATTTAATAGGCAGGATTTTCATTTCTGGTATTTTTTTATTGAGTGGTTTTAACAAAATAGGAAATTATGATGGAACCGTGGGCTGGATGGAAAGTTTTGGCCTTCCAGGCTTTTTATTAATACCTGCTATTATTTTAGAAATAGTTGCACCAATATTAATTATTATTGGATATCAAACTAGAATTGCTGCTGGAGCTTTGAGTTTATTTTGTATAGCAACAGCTATAATCTTTCACAATGATTTTTCTGACCAAATGCAATTAATTGCATTTATGAAAAATCTTGCATTAGCTGGTGGTTTTTTATTCTTAGTAGTAAATGGTGCAAAGGGTTATTGTTTAGACAAAAACTAATCTTGACTGAAACCTTTAAATAATTATTTGAAGAATATGAAAAATATAGAAGTAAAAAAAATTATTGATCCTATTCCTGCCTCTGATGGAGCGGGTGTAAAACTTAAAAGAAGTATTGGTGTTGAACCCAACTATTTTGACCCTTTTTTGATGCTAGATGAATTTGGTTCTGAAAACAGCGAAGACTATATCGCTGGTTTTCCTCCTCACCCTCATCGAGGTATTGAAACAGTTACTTATATGCTTGCGGGGGATTTTGAACACAAAGATAGTACTGGTGGTGAGGGAAGAATGACAGCTGGAGATGTTCAATGGATGAAAACAGGAAGTGGAATTATTCACTCAGAAATGCCCGCTATGAAAGAAGGTAAACTTCATGGTTTTCAATTATGGATCAATATGCCATCTAAATTAAAAATGAGTAAACCAGAATACATTTACATTGATGCAGATAAAATGAGTGTTCATAAAGATCAAGACAAACAAATAAAAGTTATTGCTGGAAAATTTGAAAATGCAGAAGGTCCTGTTAAAGGACATAATATAGAGCCAATTTATTTTGATGTAGAACTAAAAAAAGATAAAGAGTTCAATTATAATATACAATCAACCCACAATACTTTTATTTATTTAATTAATGGCGAAATAGAAATAGGTAGTGAAAAACACGAAAATGTTAAAGATAGTACCTTAATCCTCTTAACCAAAGGTAAAAATTTAAAAGTAAAAGCCAAATCTGAAGCTAAATTTTTATTAATATCTGGTAAACCAATAAATGAAGAAATTGCGAGAGGTGGTCCTTTTGTAATGAATACTAAAGCCGAAATCTTACAGGCCGTTCAAGATTACCATAGTGGCAAATTTGTTAAATGAAAGCTGTAACAATATCTAAAAATGGTGGCCCAGAAGTTTTGGAACTTAGGGATACTAGATTAAGTGATCCAAACTTAGGTGAAGTTCTTATTAAAAATGAAGCTATTGGACTTAATTACATAGATACTTATCATAGGTCAGGGCTTTACCCTATTGAGCTACCATCAAATATTGGAATTGAAGGAGCTGGTATAATTGAAAAAATTGGTCCTGATGTAAAAAATTTTAAAGTTGGAGATAAAGTAGCTTATGCGTCTATGCCTTTAGGTTCATACGCAACTCATAGAATTTTCCCAATACAAAAATTAGTAAAAGTGCCAAATGAAATTGAATTAGAAAATGTTGCAACTTTAATGACAAAAGGTTTTACTGTTTTTTATCTCCTTCACAAAACTTATCCGGTAAAGTCTGGTGAAACTATATTGTTTCATGCAGCAGCAGGAGGTGTTGGGCAAATATTTTGTCAATGGGCTAAAAGTTTAGGTTGTACTGTAATTGGGACAGTTGGTTCTGATGAAAAAATCGAAGTAGCAAGGGCAAATGGTTGTGAGCATGTAATTAATTATTCGAAAGAAAATTTTGCCGAAAAAGTTAAAGAAATTACTAATGGGGTCGGTGTACCAGTGGTCTATGACGGTGTAGGTAAAAAAACTTTTGATGGTTCAATAGAATGTTTAAAAATGAGGGGCATGATGGTTTCTTTTGGAAATGCATCTGGAGCTCTAGATCCATGCAATGTAACGAAATCTTTAGCACCGAAAGGACTTTATCTTACTAGACCAAGTATTGCTCATTATACTTCAACAAGAGAAGAATTAGATGAAGCTGCAAATAAAGTCTTTGAAATGTATTTAACAAAAAAATTTAAATTAAATATTTTTAAGAAATACCCTTTAGCTGAAATTATAAAAGCTCATCAAGATTTAGAAGATAGAAAAATCTTAGGACCAGCTGTAATTATTCCTTAATCCACTTTAACATCCATATCTGACATATGGAGTTTAAGAGCATTAGTGGATATATGTATTTCTCTAATAAAAAATAATATTGATATTATCATCGACAAGCAGCACGAACCGAAAATCACTCTGGCTATGAATAAACTATCCAAGTAAAGAGCAAAGACTGTTAGCATATTAAACAAAAATCCAAAAGCTGCGAATAAGATCGTCCATCTTAGAAGAGTTATTCGACCACTTAAATTAATAAATTGTTTTTTCCACTCAGGCGGTATGTGTTTTTCGTACACGTGTTCATCATGCAGCTGTCTAATTAGAATACTCAATGAGTGAAAACGATTACTATAAACAGCCATAAGCAAGGGTATGGCTGGAAACATAAGTGCTGTGACAGTGTAATCTATATTCATACGAATCAGTTTGATTATCAATCTTGCCTTTGTTATTTACAAGTAAAATTTATGAACCAACTTAATCTTTTTATAGATTTAACAAGGCTGAAAAAACCAATTGGCTATATGTTATTATTTTGGCCATGTTCTTGGGGATTAACTTTAATATACGATTTTGACCAAAGTTTAAAAAATTATTTTTTCTATTTGTTTCTCTTTTTTCTTGGGTCAGTTTTAATGAGATCAGCCGGATGTATTGTTAATGATATCTTAGATAAAGAATATGATAAAAAAGTTTACAGAACAAAAAATAGGCCCTTAGCATCTGGTGAAATTTCTTGGCAAATTGCTTTGTGTTATGCTTTAATATTATGTTTTTGTGCATTATTAGTTCTATTAAACTTTAATTTATTTACTATATTACTTGCTTTAGGATCAATGCCATTGGCATTTAGTTACCCTTTGATGAAAAGATATACCTATTGGCCTCAATTATTTTTGGGGATTACATTTAATTATGGTTTGATACTTGGATGGACTTCTATTTCTAAAGATATAAGTTTTATACCACTAATATATTATTTTGGAGCCATATTTTGGACACTCGGATACGACACTATCTATGGATATCAAGATATTAAAGATGATGAAATTATAGGATTAAAATCAACTTCAATAAAATTTAAAGATAAATCAAAAATATTTTTATTCATATGTTATTTTGTTTTAAGCTTTAATTTAATCTTGGGTGGTTATTTTATGGAATTCAATTTTTTATATTATCTTTTTTTAACAGTACCATTAGTACACTTGTTTGCTTTTCAGCTAAAATCTTTTAATAAAGATAATCCTAACATGTGTCTAAAATTATTTAAAAGTAATAACTTTTTAGGCTTTATTATTTTAACAAATATAATCATTGGTAAATTATTTTAATGAAAAAATCTGAAATTTACAAAAGACTTTATAAAGATTATTCTAAAAAATATTTAGATAAAATTTTGATCTCCGCCTTTTTTTCTATCTTGATAGCCGGAAGCACGTCCTCGATTGCGTGGTTATTAGATCCTGCAATAAAAAAGTTGTTCATTGATAAGGACCAATCGCTTATCTTTTTAATTCCAATCTTAATAATTGTTGCTTTTACAGTAAAGGGTCTGTCTCTTTATTTTGCAAAAGCAACAATGATCGGTGTTGGAGAAGAGGTTAAAAAAAAACTTCAATTTGATATGACAAAATCAATAATTAGAGCAGATACTCAATTAATTGATAAAAAACATTCAGGGAAATTTATTTCTAACTTAACGTATGATGTCACGCACGTAACAAATTTACTTAGTCATGCATTACTTACTTTATTTAAAGACTCATTAACTTTAGTTGGTCTTCTATTTGTAATGTTTACTCAAAACTGGGAATTAGCTTTAATTTCAATAGTTATGATTCCACTGGCTGGAATTTCAGCAAAAAGTCTAGGGAAAAGAGTTGGAAAAGTAACAACACAAGCTCAAGAAAAATCTGGTTTTTTAACAACATACTTAGTTGAGTTATTTAAAAATCACAAACTGATTAAAATTTTTCAAAAAGAGAATTATGAAAATTCAAGGGCTAATCTTTATCTTGAACAATTAAAAGATAAAAACAAAAAAATACAAGTTGTTTTTGTAAGAATGTCTCCAATAATGGAAACATTAACCGGCATCATGATTGCGATTTTAATTTTTTACTCAGGTAAATTGATGGCACAAAATAAACTAGATATTAATAATTTTTTTTCTTTTTTAGCAGCAATGATGTTAGCTTATCAGCCTGTAAGGTCTTTATCGACTTTAAATATGGTTTTAAATCAAGGATTATCAGCAGCTTCAAGAATTTTACCTATAATTGACAATAAGAACAAAATTAATGACTCAGATATTTCTGAAGATCTAAAAGTTGAAAAGGCAAAAATCAATTTTAAAAATGTCAAATTTTCCTATAACGAGGAAGAAAACAAAGTTCTTGATCATTTAAATTTAGAGTTTGAGGGAGGTGAAATGACATCTTTAGTTGGTCATAGTGGATCTGGTAAATCTACAATTTTAAACCTTATTCCAAGATTTTATGATATTGATAAAGGTGATATTTTAATTGATAACCAGTCTATTTATAAAACAAAAATTAGGTCACTTAGAAATAATATTTCTCTCGTTAGTCAGGAAACAACTCTATTTGATGATACAATTAAGAATAATATTAAGTATGCAAAAGATGATGCAACTGATGAAGAAATAAAAGAAGTTGCAAAGCTTTCGCATTGTGATGAATTTATTGATTTACTACCTCATAAATACGACACCATCATTGGAGAAAATGGAATAAGGTTATCTGGTGGAGAAAAACAACGAATTTCTATTGCAAGAGCAATGATGAAAAAGAGCTCTATAATTCTTCTTGATGAAGCCACATCATCTTTGGACAGCGAAACAGAGTCTAAAATTCAAAAAGCCTTGAGTATCTTGACGCAAAATAAAACTACTATTGTTATTGCTCATAGACTTTCAACAATTCTCAACTCAAATAAAATTTATGTAATAGATGCTGGAAAAATAGTTGCAAACGGTAAACATGAAGAACTGATTAAAAACTCAGAACTTTATAAAAATTTTTATGAAAAACAAATACAAAAATAGTTATGTTTTTTTTGTATCAAATCTTATTATCATTCTTACTTACAATATCCCCTTTAATCATAATAATTAGAATTTTAAGGGGAAAAGAAGACATAATTAGATTTAAAGAAAAGTTTTGTTTATTCTCACAAAAAAAAATTCAAGGTAAAATAATATGGTTTCATGGTTCAAGTGTTGGGGAAATTATGAGTATAATCCCTATAGTAAATAAGTTAAATAATGATAAATCAGTTAATCAAATTTTAATTACTTCTAGCACGTTAAGTTCCTCAAAAATAATCAAAAAATATAAATTTAAAAAAGTTGTTCATCAATTTTTTCCAATTGATCATATTTTTTTTACTAAAATCTTTTTAAATTATTGGAGACCTCATGTGGCATTTTTTTTAGAATCAGAAATCTGGCCTTGTATGTTTAAAGAAATAAATAAAAAAAAAATTCCATTAATTCTTCTTAATGCAAGAATAACTAAAAAAACTTTTTTAAGATGGCAGAAATTGAAAAATTTTTCATCTTATATTTTTGGTAATATAAATATTGCATATCCACAAAATCAAGAGTCTCGAGGATATCTTAAAAAACTGGGTGTTAAAAAAATTAATACTATTGGAAATTTAAAATTTATTGATAATAAAAAAGACAATTTTGATAAAAAATTGAAATCTCAGTTTAAAAAATATAAAATTTGTGTAGCAGCAAGTACACATGAATATGAAGAATTATTTGCCGCTAAAACTCATATTTTATTAAAGAAAAAATATAAAGATTTAATTACAGTTTTGATTCCTCGTCATGTTCATCGTGTTAGTGAAATCAAAAATGATTTAAGTGATCTTGGTTTGAGGACATTAAGTCATAGTGAAAATAAAAAAAATTTAAAAAATGTGGATATTTATATTGTTGATACGTTTGGTGACTCTAAAAAATTTTACCAACTTGCTACGACAGTTTTTGTTGGTGGATCTATTTTTTGGAGAGGTGGACATAACCCTTTAGAGCCAGCACGGTATGGTGCAAAGATTTTGCATGGCCCTCATATTAAGAATTTTACCGAAATCTATAAAATGTTAAGTTTATTAAAAATATCAAGGCGAATAAAAACACCAAAACAATTTGCAAATCAGGTAACCTTTGTAAAAGATATGAAAAAAGTATCTAAAATAAAAAAATTAGGTGAATCAATATTTAAAAAAACTTTAAAGGAATTGAATAAATCTATTAATCATGAAACTAAAAAAACCCAAATTTTGGGATTATAAAAAGCCAAATATTATTTCTTATATTTTGTGGCCAATTTCATTTTTTCTTCAAATTATCAATATTATAAAAAATCTGAGTTCATCTGAAAAAAAGTTTCACAAAATAAAAACTATATGTGTCGGTAATATTTACATTGGGGGAACAGGTAAAACTACATTGAGTAAAAAGATTTTTGAAATTTTACAAAGTAAAAATATTAAATCGTGTTTTGTTAAGAAATATTACAAAGATCAGAAAGATGAGCAAAAAATTTTAGAAAATACAGGCAAACTTTTTAAACTTTATGAAAGAAAACAATCTTTAAAAAAAGCAATAAACGAAAATTTTAAGGTTGCTATTTTTGATGATGGTCTTCAAGATAAATCAATAAAATATGATTTAAGTTTTGTTTGTTTCAATGATTTAAATTTTATTGGAAATGGTATGACCATACCCTCTGGGCCTTTAAGAGAAAATATAAATAATATCAGAAGATTTGATTATATTTTTTTAAATGGAAATATGAAGAATAATCAAAATATAAAAAATGAGATCATGAAAATTCATTCAGCTGCAAAAATTTTTGAGGCAAGATATATTCCAACAAATTTAAAAGAGTTTGATAGTAAAGATAAATATTTTGTTTTTTCTGGAATTGGTAATCATGGAACCTTTATATCAATGCTGAGGGAAAACAATCTAAACGTAGTAGAGGATATTGAATTTCCAGATCATTATAATTATTCACAAAATGACTTGAGTAAAATTATAAAAATTTCAAAAGAAAAAAACTTAAAAATTTTAACCACTGAAAAAGACTTTATAAGATTAAAAACAAATCTCGATGAAATTAAATTTATAAAAATAAAATTGGAAATTTCAAATGCAGAAAATTTTCTAGAAACCTTAAAAATTTATGAGTAAATTAAAGTATCTTATACAATTTATATTAATAATATTATTTCTTTTTATTTTTAGAATTTTAGGATTAAAAGCTGCTTCATCTTTAGGAGGAAAAATTTTTCAAATAATTGGTCCTATTTTTAGATCAAAAAAATTAATTCAATCAAATATTAAAAAAGTTTTTCCAAAAATTGAAAGTGTACAACTTAATAAAATAACATCTTCAATGTGGAATAATTATGGAAGAGTTTTTGCTGAATATGTTTTTATGAAAAATTTTAGGAACAATCAATTTAATGATAACATCAAAATTATAGGAAATGATATATTTGAAGAAATAAAAAAAAATAATCAAAAAGTAATATTTGTATCAGGTCACTTTAGTAATTTTGAATTAATGGCCATGCAAATTGAAAAGGCTGGTATCAAATTGGCCGCAATTTATAGACCATTAAATAATATATTTGTGAATAAGATTATGGAAAGAATAAGAAGAAAATATATTTGTAAAATTCAAATAAAAAAAGGTATTGGAGGTCTCAAAGAGTTATTAAAACTGAATAAAGATGGATATTCTACTGCATTGATGATTGATCAAAGAGTATCTCAAGGAATTAAATCAAATTTTTTTAACGAAAAAGCATATACGACGACAATTCCAGCTCAACTAGTTAAAAAATTTAAAATACCTGTAGTGCCGATTTTTATAGAAAGGTATGAGGATATTAAGTTTAAAATGACAGTTTTTAAGCCTATCAAATTTGATGAAAATCAAACCATTGAAGACATAACTAATCAATTAAATAAGATTTTAGAAAAAATGATTATTTCGGAGCCAAATTTTTGGATATGGTCACATAATCGTTGGAAATAATTTCATTTTTTTTTCAATTTTTCATTTTTCATGTGAGCTTCTACATAGGAGTAATAAGGCTCTTGTAATTCCACACTCCAGTAATTAAGATTATTTAGATCTATTAATTTTCCTGAAACAGCACAAACAACATAATCGCCAGGTTCAATAACTTGATAATTGTTGGGTAAATATTTTAATTTTGCTAATTTTTTATTCATTTTTAGTCTATATATTTATACATGAATGTTGGAATTATAGGAAGCGGTGGGAGAGAACATGCAATTTGTCATGCTTTGTACAAATCAAAAAAAGTAAAAAAACTATATTGTTTTCCCGGAAATGCCGGGACAGCTAATATTGCTATAAATATAGATTTAAATTTAAATGATTTTGAACAGATCAAAAACTTTATATTAGAAAAAAAAATAGAATTTGTTGTTGTGGGTCCAGAAAAACCATTGGTAGACGGTATTGTAGACTATTTAGAGCAATTCAAGATTAAAGTTTTTGGTCCAAATAGGATTGCCTCTCAATTAGAAGGTTCAAAAATATTCACAAAAAAAATATGTGAAGATTTCAAAATTCCAACTGCTAAATTTAAAATTTGTCAAAATGAAAATGATGCCCAAAAATATTTAAAAAAATCAAACTTTCCAATTGTAATTAAAGCAGATAATCTTGCATCAGGCAAAGGTGTTTATATTTGCGAAGATGAGGTTCAGGCATTCAGTGCAGTGGATGAAATTTTTAAAGGAAAATTTGGAAAAGCAAAAAACGTTCTAATAGAAGAATTTCTTACTGGTGAAGAAATGAGTTTTTTTATAATTAGTGATGGAAAAACTATAAAAAATTTTGGAACTGCCCAAGATCATAAAAGAGTTTTAGAAGGTGATAAAGGGAAAAATACAGGAGGTATGGGCGCATATTCTCCATCAAGACTTATAACGGATAATTTAGATAAAAAAATTTTAAGTAAAATTATAAACCCTACGTTAAACGCAATTAAAATGATGGGCTCTGAATACAAAGGATTTTTATACGCTGGTTTAATGATAGTAAATAGTGAGCCATACTTAATAGAATATAATGTAAGAATGGGCGACCCAGAATGTCAAACAATAATTCCTAAACTTAGAAATGATCTATGTGAAATCTTTTTAGCATGCTGTGAAAAGAGATTAGATCAAATTAATATTCAATGGAGTGAAAAAAAAAGTTTATGTGTCGTATTATGCTCTAAAGGATATCCTGATAATTACAATAAAGATATTGAAATAAAGAATATTAAAAAAATAGAATTAGACGAAAATAATCTATGCTTCCATGCAGGAACTAAAACTTATAAAGATAAAATTTTAGCTGTAGGCGGAAGAGTTTTGAACTTTGTATCATTGGCTGATAGTTTTAAGGAGTCAAAAAGTAATATAATTAAGAATTTAGACTTACTCGAATGGAAAGAGGGATTTTACAGAAAAGATATAGGTTATAAGGTTATTAATAAATGAGAATAATATCCGGTGAACTTAAAGGCAGAAAAATTTTTGAACCTCCAGATAGAACGACTAGACCATTAAAAGATCTTGTAAAAGAATCTATATTTAATATCGTCATGCATTCAAATAAGATTTCTATAGATCTTAAAAATTCAAATATACTTGATCTCTTTTCTGGAGTTGGTTCCTTTGGGATAGAAGCTTTATCAAGAGGTTCAAAATATGTTACATTTATTGAGAATTATACCGAAGTACTTCAAATTCTTAGAAAGAATATTCAAAAATTAAATCTTGATAATAAATGCGAAATAATCTCAGAGGATATAATAAATATGTTAAATTTTAAAAAGTTAAATAAAAAATTTGAACTAATTTTTCTAGACCCACCCTTTAATGAAAAAAATATAAACAAAATTTTACTTAAAATTTATGATTCTAAAATTTTAAAAAAAAATGGAATATTAATAATTCATCGAAAAATAAATACTAATGATAAATTAATTCCTAAATTTAATATAATTGAAGAAAAAAAATACGGCCTCTCTAAAATTATGTTTGGAAATTATTTATAATTAAAAAATTTTTTTGTTTCACTTTTAATTATCTCAACAGCAGGCTGATTATAAGGATTAATTTTTAAAATTTTTCCAATTAAAATTGTTTCTAAAATAAAAAAAATAAATAATTCTCCAATAGTTTTTTCATCAAGTTTTAATATTTCAAAACTCCTACAGGGTATATTTTTTTTTCGAAAAATATTTTCAGAAGCTTTTTTTTGATATAATTTTATTTGATTTACAGATTTATTTTTTAAGAAGCGATGAGTATTTAATAAAGTCGAAGAGTTAATTTTTGGTGATTTATTTTCCCTCAAAGAGAAAAAAGAGTAAAAATTATTTTTTATGCCATCCAAGTACAATTGCATTACGCTGTGATTATCTTTTGGCATTTCTGAGATTACTGGCAAAATACCCTTTCTTTTCTTTCCTAAACTTTCACCAATTAGCTGTTTATACCACTCTAAAAAGCTTCTTAATTTTGGATCATAATTTAAAAAAATTGAATTTGATTTACCATTATTTGACATTGAAATTATTGCGTTAACATTTGCAATAAGAGAATTAAGAAATTTTTTATTTTTTATTAAATTGTTAAGTTGTCTGAATTTCGATGGTTTAAGCCCCATCAGTTCAGCCGGTAACATTCCTACTTCAGACAGAACAGAATACCTACCACCTATAAAATTGTTATGATGAATAATCTCTGATTTTAGTTTTTGTGCAAGAGAATAAATATAACTGTTCTTATTTTCTGTGAGAAAGATATTTTTATCCTTTTTTTTTACAAATATATTTATATTAGAGATAGTTTCCAAAGTTTCACCAGATTTTGACACTACTAAATTTAGGAAATTTTTTTTTGAATCAAAATCGAATTTATTTTGTAAATTATCAATAAAGTAAAAATTTTTAGAAATTGATTCCCCAAATAAATCATAAATTGCTCTTGTTCCAAGGGCCGATCCACCCATCCCAATCACTCTTACATCTAAATTATTACTTAACTTTTTAACATTTCTTATTTTATAATTATCTTTATAATTCTTTGATAAAGATTGGATTAAGTTGCTATTTTCAAATAACAGTTTTTTTAGAGCTAGTTTTACTTTTTGAGAGACTTTGCTTTTATTAAAATTTTTAAAAGAAATAGTTTTACTTAGCATTAATTTTTATTAATTTCTTTTAAAATTAAATTTTCGATTTTATTACTACTATTTGTTTCTAAAGTTTTAGATTTTTTCCCTGTAAGAATTTTTTTAATATCAGTTTTTTCTTCCTCCGGTCTTTGTTCCTTTTCAGAGGGAGTTGGAAGTTCTCCATAACTTGGTGGCATTGTTAAGGGCGATTTTTTTTTAACTAAAAATTCATCTGAACCTGATTTTTTTTGTGGAGCTAATGCTTTACCAACACCACATGAGTTCAAAAGAATTAACAAACTTAAGATCAAAAATATTTTTTTTATTTCATGCATCTAGCTCACCTTTTTTAACAAAAAATTCTGTCATAATCATGATTATCACTCCAAAAGATATAAATATATCTGCAACATTGAAAATAAACCAATGAAAATTATTTACGTGAAAATCAATAAAATCAGGGACAGCGTTGTAGAATAATCGATCATAAAGATTACCTAATGAACCAGCAAATATTGATAAAAGTGAGTATCTTTTAAGACCTTTATTTTGTAATCCAATGATTAAGACAATTAAAGTAATAATAATAATGATACCTGTGAGGATATTATAGTAATGATTATTATCGAATGACATCAATCCAAAAGCTATTCCTTCATTCCAAATTAATGTTAGATCAAGATATTTAGAGTTTAAAATATTGTTATTAAGATTATTTTGTGAAAAATTAATCACATAAATTTTTGATATTCGGTCTAAAAAAAAAATTGATACTACTAAGACAAAGTCAAAAAAAAAATTATTTAATAGTTTCATGTGTGTCGAGAGCAAGGTTCTGGTGAAATCTTCCAGCATACCGGACATTTTTCACCAACTGCTTTTTTGGTTTTTACACTAATTTCATCACCATTGGTAAACTCAACAATCGATTTAGAGGTGATGCACAATTCAGCAAAATCAATATTTTCAGAAACTTTGATAAACTCTTTGCCTAATTTTATCTCTAGCTCAGCTTCTAAACTTGATCCAATTTCTTTTTTCGACCTTTTTTCCTCAATACTAAAATTACAGATATCTCTTATTTTGATTAGTTGAGACCATTTTTCATTTAATTTTATGTTAGAAAATTTTTTAGGAATTGATAAAAAATTTTCTAAATGGATACTTTTTTTTCCTTTTGAAATAAGCTGAAAAATCTCTTCTGTTGTGAACGACAAAATGGGAGCAAACCATTTTAATAAAGAGTTTAAGATTATATTTAACAAGATTAGTGTAGATTTTCTTTTCTCTGAGTTTTTAGGATCACAGTATAAACAGTCTTTTCTTATATCAAAATAAAACGCTGATAGATCAACAGTACAAAAATTTAATAACTCTTTGTAAAGGTTGTGAAAGTCATAATTTTTAAAATATTTATTAAATTCCAAATTTAGACAATAAATTTTATGAAGCATAAATTGTTCCAACTCAGGAAATTTTTTAGGATCAATTTTTTCTAAATCAATATCCTCAAAATTATCATTTAAATTACCAAGCAAATATCTAAAAGTATTTCTAATTTTTCTGTAAGACTCTGAGTGCTGATCCAAAATATTATAATCGATCCTAAGGTCCTCTGCGTAATTAGATGAAGCTACCCAAATTCTAAGTATATCAGCTCCATATTTTTTTAGAATATCCTCAGGAGCAATCACATTTCCTAAAGATTTTGACATTTTTAAACCTTTTCCATCAACAACAAAACCATGAGAAAGTATTGATTCAAATGGTGCTCTTCCTCTTGTTCCACAGGATTCTAATAAGGATGAATGGAACCATCCTCTGTGTTGATCAGATCCTTCAAGATACATTGATGCAGGCCATTTTAAGTCATCTCTTTTTTCTAAAACAAAAGAATGTGTAGATCCACTATCAAACCATACTTCTACAATATCACTTAATTTTTCAAAATCTTCAGATTTATATTTTTTTCCAAGAAATTTTTGATTATCATCTGAAAACCAGCAGTCAGAGCCTTCTTTTTCGTAAATTTTTGCGATGTTTTCAAAAACTTCATCATCAACCAATATCTCATTATTATTTTTATTAATAAAAATTGGTAAAGGAACTCCCCATACTCTTTGTCTTGATACACACCAATCGGGTCTAGTCTCTATCATCGATTTTAATCTCTCTTTTCCCTTATTTGGATAAAAATTTGTTGCATCGATTGCTTTTAAAGCTTTATCTCTGAGCTTATGACTCTCCATTGAAATAAACCATTGTGGTGTTGCTCTGTGCACCAAAGGAGCTTTCGATCTCCATGAGTGAGGGTAAGAATGAACAAGTTCACCACTAGATAAAAGTTTTTTTTGTTGTTTTAATTTTTCAATTACTAAAGGATTAGCTTTAAAAATATGAATTCCTTTAAATAATGCAACATTATTAGTATATTTTCCGTCTCCATCTACCGTTTCAATTGCTTTGATTCCATTATTCAAACATAAATTGAAGTCGTCAGGTCCATGACTTGGTGCACAATGTACGATACCAGTTCCTTGTTCAATGGTTACAAAACGAGCATCTAAAAGAGGAATATCATGTTCATAGCCCAAATTAAAAAAAGGATGTTTACAGATAGTTCCTTTTAATTCAATTCCTTTGAATCTCTTTAAAGTCTCATATTTTTCAATATTACATTCTGTCAAAACTGATTTTAACAAAGATTCTGCTACTACAATTTTTCTATCTTTAAAATCACCGTTATCTGAAATTTTAATTAATAAATAATCTAAACTTTCGTTAAAAGCTAAAGCTTTATTTGCAGGTATCGTCCATGGTGTAGTGGTCCAAATAGCTATTTCACTATCTTTAAGTTCCTTAACTTTAGATTTTATAACCTGAAATGTAGTATAAATAGTATCTGATTTATGATCTTGATATTCAACTTCAGCATCTGCAAGTGCTGTTTTTTCAACAGTTGACCATAAAACTGGTTTAAATCCTCTATATAAACTTCCTTCTTTTAAAAATTTTCCAAGTTCTCTAACTATTTGAGCCTCAGCATCAAAGCTCATTGTAGAATAGTAATTATCCCAGTCACCAACGACTCCTAATCTTTTAAATTGATCTTTATGAACCTCAATCCATTTTTCTGCAAAGGCCCTGCATTCTTTTCTAAATTCAACAATGGGTACTTCATTTTTATTTTTTTTATTTTTTTTATATTGCTCTTCAATTTTCCACTCTATTGGCAAACCATGGCAATCCCACCCAGGAACATAAACCGAGTCTTTTCCATCCATTTGATGGAATTTTACAATTATATCTTTTAAAATTTTGTTAAGTGCAGTGCCCATATGAATATTTCCATTAGCATATGGAGGGCCATCATGAAGAACAAATTTTTCTTGGCCTTTTCTCGATTTTCTAAGCTCTTTGTAAAGATTTATCTTTTCCCAAAATTTTAAAAATTCTGGTTCTTTAATAGGCAAATTAGCTTTCATTGAAAAAGCTGTTTTAGGTAAATTTATTTGAAATTTATTCATTATATTTTTTTTGCTTTTAATAAGTCTATTTTAATTTGTCTTTGTAATTGACCTATATTTTTAAATTTTTTTTCATTTCTTATAAATTTTTTAAAATAAATAGTTAAATACTTATTATATAAATTTTCAGAAAAATTAAATAAATGAACTTCTAATAACAATTTTTTTTGATTAAAAGTGGGTCTATATCCTAAATTAGCTATACCTTTTATAAATTTTGATG
Source organism: uncultured Pelagibacteraceae bacterium (assembly GCA_902623735.1). Taxonomy (GTDB): domain Bacteria; phylum Pseudomonadota; class Alphaproteobacteria; order Pelagibacterales; family Pelagibacteraceae; genus Pelagibacter. Next base: position 80,703 of record CACNUU010000002.1, read on the forward strand.
AGTTATGTTTTTTTGCCTTAACGGCATAAACTCCTGGCTTTGCTAAGACATAATTTTCAATATCAATATTTGCAGTCGGAAAGCCAATTTTTTTTCCAAGCTGTCTCCCTTTTTGCACTTTTCCTTGAATAGACCACTCCCTATTTAAAAAACTATTTACTTGTTTAATTTTTCCATTTTGAATTAATGTACGAATTAATGAAGATGAAATTACTTTTTTGTTTTTTAATAGAGGTTTAGGTTTAACTATTTTATATTTGCACAATGACTCATATTTAATTAACTGTTTAACATTGCCTTCCCTTTTGTTGCCAAATCTAAAATTATTACTTACAAAAATAAACTTTGCTTTTATTTTTTTACTTAGGATACTCTTTATGAAACTAATCGATTTAGTGTTTGAAAATTTCTTATCAAATTTTTTTAAAATTACAAAATCAACATCAAACTTTTTTAGCAAGTTTATCTTTTGTTTTTGATTAGAAATTCTAAAGTTTTTTAAATTATTATTGAAAAACATTTTTGGCATTGGCTCAAAAGTTAAAACACCAACTTTTAAAGAATATTTTTTTTTGTACTGTTTTGCTAATTCAAATAATTTTTGATGACCTAAATGCAATCCATCAAAATTTCCAATTAAAATTATAGATCTTTGATGACTTAAGTTTATATTAAAATTATTGTATATTTTAATTGATTTTACCATTTAAGCTCTGATTGAATATAATTACAAATCGCTTCATACGATCTAACAATTTTTTCGATTCCCTTTTCTTTAATTTCAAGTTTATGAATACCATTTGAAATAATTAATGAGTCATAGTTTAGCAAATTAGCTCCCTTTATATCAGTATTTAGATTGTCACCAATGCATAATATTTTTTTATCCTTGTTGTTAATTGATTGATTGTAAACTTCAGGATATGGTTTACCAAAGTATACAACTTCTCCCCCCATTTTTTCAAAAACCATGGCTACTGACCCTGCACAAAATTCTCTAGTTGTTCCTCTATCCACTATTAGATCAGGATTTGTACAAATCATTTTTTTTTCTAAATGTTTTTCGAGTAAATTTTTGTAAAATACCAAGTCTTTAACTTGATCATCAAATAATCCAGTGCATAAAAGATACTCACTTTTTTCGATATTAATTAACTTATTTTCCTTAAAATCTTTAAACAAATCAAAATCCCTTGGTGGGCCAATATGAAAGAAAGTTTTCTCAAAAAAATTTTTTTTTAAATAGTTCAATGCTGCTTCTCCAGAAGTAAAGACATGATCTGAAATTTCTTTATCCATTCCCAATTTTTCTAAAAAAACTTTTACAGAACTTTTGGGTCTTGGTGCATTAGTAAGGAGAACATAGTCTTTGTTTTTTTTAGATATTTGCTTTAGAACATTGATAGCCTCATCATGTAATTTTACACCATTATGTATTACACCCCACAGATCAATGTAAAATAACTGATAATTATCTACTATTGAGCTTAGACCATCTTTATCTAAATTTTTAGTCATAAAAAATATCTATAAACCAAAAAAACCACAAATTCCTACATTTTTTAATAAACTAATTTGTATCTACATCTTGAAATAGTAGGTCCAGTCTCTATATGAAACAGATATTTATAAAGGAGAATCTATGAAATTTAGACCGTTACACGATCGTGTTCTAATAGAAGTTTTAGACAGCAGCGAAAAAACTGCTGGTGGAATAATTATACCAGATACAGCTCAAGAGAAACCTCAAGAAGGTAAAGTGGTAGCAGTAGGTGGTGGTGCAAGAACTGAAGATGGAAAAACAATTCCAATGGACGTAAAAGTTGGTGACAAAGTTTTGTTTGGCAAATGGTCAGGAACTGAAGTCAAAATTGATGGTAAAGAATACAGCATAATGAAAGAATCTGACATTATGGGTATTTCGAGTAAATAGTTTAAATTAAAGGAGAGATAAAATGGCAAAAGTTGTTAAATTTGATGCTGAAGCAAGAGCAGCAATGATAAGAGGTGTGAATATTTTGGCTGATACAGTCAAAGTAACTTTAGGACCAAAAGGTAGAAATGTTGTGATGGATAAATCTTATGGTGCCCCTCGAATTACAAAAGATGGTGTCTCAGTTGCAAAAGAAATAGATCTTGAAGATAAATTTGAAAATATGGGCGCACAGATGGTTAAAGAAGTTGCTAGTAAAACTAATGATGAGGCTGGTGATGGAACTACAACTGCAACTATATTAGCTCAAGCGATTGTCAGAGAAGGTGTGAAATACGTTACTGCTGGCATGAATCCTATGGATGTAAAAAGAGGAATAGATGCTGCGGTAGATGTTGTTAAACAAAACCTAGTATCATCAGCAAAAAAAGTTAAAGATAGTGATGAGATTGCTCAAGTTGGAACAATTTCTGCAAATGGAGACAAGGAAATCGGTACTATGATCTCTAAAGCCATGCAAAAAGTTGGTAATGAAGGCGTTATTACTGTTGAAGAAAATAAAGGAATTGAAACAGAGTTGGACGTTGTTGAGGGTATGCAATTCGATAGAGGATATTTATCTCCTTACTTTATTACGAATAGTGATAAAATGACAACGGAACTAGAAAATCCATTTATTCTTTTACATGAAAAAAAATTAACAAACTTACAACCTATGGTGCCGCTTCTTGAGGCTGTTGTTCAAGCTGGTAGACCTTTAATGATTATCTCTGAAGATGTTGAAGGTGAAGCTTTAGCAACTTTAGTAGTAAATAAACTAAGAGGTGGTTTAAAAGTTGTTGCTGTTAAGGCTCCAGGCTTTGGTGATAGAAGAAAAGCCATGCTCGAAGATATTGCTATACTTACAGGTGGTCAGGTAATTTCTGAAGATTTAGGAATTAAATTAGAAAATGTAAAACTTGATGACCTTGGGTCATGTAAAAAAATTAAAGTTGATAAAGATAATAGTACTATTGTTAATGGTAGTGGAAAGAAATCTGACATTGAAGCGAGATGTTCTTCGATAAAACAACAAATTGATGAAACAACTTCAGATTATGACAGAGAAAAACTTCAAGAAAGATTAGCTAAGTTAGCTGGTGGAGTTGCTGTGATAAAAGTCGGTGGTGCAACTGAAGTTGAAGTAAAAGAGAGAAAAGACAGAGTCGAAGATGCTTTAAATGCAACAAGAGCTGCTGTTGAAGAGGGTATTGTGACTGGCGGTGGATGTGCTTTATTGTATGCTGCTCAAGATCTAGATAAAGTAAAAGCGAAAGGTGAAGATCAAAAAGCTGGTGTTGATTTAGTAAGAAGAGCATTAGAAGCCCCGATAAGACAAATTACTAAAAACGCTGGAGTAGATGGTTCAGTGGTAGTTGGTAAGCTGTTAGAACAGAATAAAAAAACTCACGGCTATGACGCACAGAATGAAGAATATTGTGATATGTTTGCTAAAGGTATAATTGATCCAGTGAAAGTTGTAAGAACTGCACTCCAAGATGCTGCTTCTATCTCTGGATTACTAGTAACTACTGAAGCTATGATAGCCGATAAGCCTGAAGAAAAAGATACTGGCGCACCTGCAATGCCTGGAGGAATGGGCGGAATGGGTGGCATGGGAGGAATGGGTGGAATGGGAATGTAATACCATTTTCGTACATACAAAATTCAAAAAGGCGAGTGAAAACTCGCCTTTTTTTTTGACTGTTTAAGAATAAACTTAATTATTACTTTTAAAACAAAGTTTAGTGTTTTTTATTTATAGGCTTCAACGTAGAGAGATTTACTTTTTTTATCATTTCTCTCATTTAAGTCTAATTCACCAAGATTTTTTAAAATTGTTTGACCAGATTGAACAATTATCGGACCTTTAAAACCATTTTTGATTAATTTTTTTTTAATTGATTCCTCATCGTACATATGTTTGTGACCACCATCACTTATGATATTCCTTATAAACCTCTTAAATTTATTAAATTTTATATGAGAATCATAAAATATACCAAGTCTTACAAAAAAATCATCAGCATCTTTTTGAGTAATATAATCTTCAATATGAAGTCTTAAATTTGGAACAACCAACCTAATGCCTCCACCTATTTTTAAAACTCTAATACATTCATTTAAAAATTTATCACCATCTTCGTATCGTAAATGCTCAAGAGTATGACTAGAGTAAATATTATCTATCATTCCATCCTCAAAAGGTATCTTAATTCTTGCATCACAATATTTTACACTATGTTCTTTTAAGAATTTTATGTAATCATAATGTTGTTTTGCAATAATTTTTAACAAATATAAAAATCGTATAAAAAAAAGCGGAAATATTTTTAATCTTACAGAAAAAGAATTATCAAAATTTATATATCCTTTTGTTACTCTATTTCCACAACCAATATTAATGTTAATAATTTTGTCTTTTGTCATAACATCAATTATATTTAATAATTCTATAAAAAATATTATATTTTAAAATGAGTTCAATTCTATATAAATTATTCTTTGCAAATGTCTAAGCGTTATAGCGGAAAATCATTTAAAGACTCTAGTTTTAAAAAAAAACCTAAATTAAGTTTTAAAGAAAAAAGAAAACTTAGGCGAGAAAAGCGAAAAAATACGAATTAAAAAAAAAAATCTTAATAAATCTAAGCTTAATATGGGTTTTTTTAAGTTTTCAAAACTAATTAAATATGTATAAGAACCCAGATTTATGACTAATACTATTAGAAACATCACCATTATCGCCCATGTTGATCATGGTAAAACAACTTTAATTGATAACTTGATGAAGCAAAGTGGCTCATTTAGAGAAAATGAGGTTGTAGATGAAAGATTAATGGACTCTGGAGAATTAGAGAAAGAGAGAGGAATAACAATATTAGCAAAACCTGCCTCAATTAATTGGAAAGACTCAAGAATAAATATAATTGATACCCCTGGCCATAGAGATTTTGCTGCTGAAGTTGAAAGAGTATTAAGTATGGCTGATGGAGCTTTGCTATTGATAGACTCTGCTGAAGGTGTAATGCCTCAAACAAAATTTGTTTTGGCGAAAGCGCTAAAACAGGGTTTAAAGCCAATTGTTGTAATAAACAAACTTGATAAAGCAGACCAAAGAGCTAATGAAGTTTTAGATGAAACATTTGATTTATTCGTAAGTTTAGATGCTAATGAGGATCAACTAGATTTCCCAGTTTTATATGCTAGTGGAAGATCTGGTTGGGCTGATCTAGAAGTTGACGGTTCAAGAGAAAATCTTAATCCACTTTTAGATAAAATTATTGATCATGTAAAACCAGCAGAATTAGATAAATCGAAACCTTTTGCTATGCTTTCCACTCTACTTTATGCTGATAGTTTCTTAGGAAGAAGTTTGGTGGGCAGAATTTCTCAAGGAACTGCAAAAGCTAATCAAGCGATAAAGGCTATCAACTTAAAGGGTGAAAAAGTTGATGAAGGTAGATTAACTAAAATTTTTAGATACGAAGGAACAAAAAAAGTTCCAATTGAACTTGGTGAAGCTGGAGATATTGTGGTGGTTGCGGGTTTAGAAAAAGCTAATGTTGCAGATACTATTTGTGATCTTGAAGTTAATGAACCAATAGAGGCTACACCTATAGATCCACCAACAATGTCAATAACTATAACTGTTAATACATCCCCTTTAGCTGGTACAGAGGGGAAAAAACTTACAAGTACACAAATAAGAGATAGATTAATTCAAGAGGCACAAAATAATGTTGGGATAACTTTTACTGAAAATGAGGGAAATGACTCATTTGTAGTAAGTGGCCGAGGTGAATTAATGTTAGAAATTTTACTTACTCAAATGAGAAGAGAGGGTTTTGAAATGACTGTCAGTCCTCCAAAAGTTCTTTATCAAAAAGATGTAAATGGAAAAAAACTTGAACCAATAGAAGAAATTACTATGGATCTTGATGAAGAACACTCATCAAAGATAATTGACTCAATGAATAGAAGAAAAGGTAAATTAATAGAGTTAAAAGATACTGGTAAAAATAAAAAGAGACTCATATTTCATGCACCAACAAGAGGTTTGATGGGATACACAAGTAGATTTTTAACACTTACAAAAGGAAATGGTGTTATCAATAGAATTTTTCATGAATATGGTCCATTTGAAGGAGAAATGGAAGGTAGAAGAAATGGTGCTTTAATTTCAATGGAGCAGGGAAAAGCAGTTGCTTTTGCTATATTTAACCTGCAGGCTAGAGGTGAAATGTTTGTAACTCATAATGATCCCGTTTATCCAGGTATGATTGTTGGTTTATCTCCTAAACCAGGTGATATGATTATTAATGTTATGAAAGGAAAAAAATTAACTAATATGAGAACACAAGGCACCGATGAAAACGTTGTATTAACACCAGTAAGAAAAATGTCGATTGCTGAACAATTAAGTATGCTAAACACTGATGAAGCTTTAGAAATTACTCCAGATTCCTGCCGATTAAGAAAAGCAATACTAGACCCTCATGAAAGAAAAAGAAGTGAAAAATCAGGCGCCGCAGCCTAATCAAAAAATTTATCGACTAAGAACAATCCTAAAGCAACACATGGACCAATACCGAAAGCGAATAATAAAGTTCCAATACCTACTGTTCCACCTAAATACCAACCAATACTAACAACTGAAATTTCTAAAAATGCTCTTACAGTTGCTACTGGTAAGTTAGTTATTTTTTGCAAACCGATCATTAATCCATCTCTTGGTCCAGCTCCAAGGTTTGAAACCAAATAAATACCCCCTCCTACTCCAACAGTAATTACAGAGATAATTGCTAGAATTAGTTGATGAATGTAATTTGATGGAGTTGGTACATACTTAATACAAAGATCAATCATTATGGCAATTATCAGTGCATTAAATATTGTTCCCATTCCAGGTTTTTGACCTAAAGGTATCCATAAAATCAAGACGGCTATACTTATTAAAAGAGTGATTGTTCCAATACTAAGGTTTACATTTAAAGAAATACCTTGAGCTAAAACACTCCATGGAGAGGCACCAGTAAATGAAACAATTAATAATCCTTCACCAAGACCAAATAACATCAAACCAAAACATAAAAAAAAGAAAGTGGAAAATTTTGGTTTAAAATTATATGGCTTTTCAGAACTCCAATTTACTTTTGGTATTTTCTTTATTTTTAAAAACATTTTAATAAGATATTTCTATTATAGCTAAAGTCCACTAATGTAATTGTAATATGAAAAAATTTATAGTTATTTTGTTTGTTATGATTTCTCCAGCTATATCGATGGCACATATAGGTCACTACAATAAATATAACAAAATTGAAATGGAGATATTTCGAAATGGTGAATTAATTGGATATAATTATTATTTTTTTGAAAGAAATGGAGATGAAACAATTATCACAAATCAATTTAAATTTTCTGTTGATCTTTTAGGAGCTACAATTTTTAGAGTTGAATCTTATGGTGAAGAAAAATATATAAAAGATCAGCTGATTTCATATAAGTCAAAAACTCTACAAAATAAAAAAAAGAAATTTGTAAATCTTATATTTAATAAGGAAAGTAAAAAATTTAATATTGAAGGGTCTTCATATAATGGTGAAGCTTCAATCAATAACGTAATCGGTAATTGGTGGAACCATAAAATTTTACAAACTGATACTCAAATAAGCCCAATCTCAGGAAGTATTAAAGAACAAGTAGTCACATTTGTAGGTAAAGAAAAAATTAATCAATATGGAAAAATTTATGAAGTAGAACATTTTACACTAAAATCTAAAGATATGAGTATACCGAAAAATAAAAGATTAGATTTTAATATTTGGTATGATCGAAAGAATTTAAGGATTATAAAGGTATCTTATTCGAGAATGGGTGATTGGGAATATAGACTTAAAAAAATTGATTAATTTATTTTAAAATTTTTCTAAATAAGTCATGTGCGCTAATCCAACCAGATTCTAACCTTGGTCCAACAAACCAATCAGCACAAACACCTAATTTTTTCTTTGAATCCCAATAACTTTTTATTTTAAATGGTTTTGAATTTGAAGAATATTTCCAACCATGATTAAGAGAATAATTAATTTTTGTTTTTTTTATTTTTGTGAGTTGAAAAAATTTATCAATCATAATCTTTGAATTTTCTATTTTATTGTTCTTGTTTTGATTAATTTTTTTATTAGCCCACGTAAAAGTGCTTTGAAGGGTCCATAAATCATATTTTGATTTAAACCTTTTTTTTGAATTTTCATTTCCAGCCCAACCAAGGATTAAATCATCGAAAAGATAACTACTTTTTGACTTCTTATTTTTTTTTATAGCAATCATAGTGGTTATATTTGCATCCATTTTTATTGATCTATTTAAAAAAGAATTACTTATAAATTTTTTGGAAAGTTTTTTTAATTGTGGGAAAGGACATGTCAAAATTAGATTCTCAAAAGATCTTTGTTTTCCATCATCAAATAACAAATGCCACAGTTTATTTTTATAATAAATTTTTTTTAATTTACTTTGGTAGTTACAATGAATTTTCTTTAGCAAGTATTTGCTAATATCGTTATTCCCGTTTTTACCTATTACTTTTAAATGCTTTTTATCCTCTTTTTTTTTTGAATTTAGGAAAATGTGCTTGCCTTTCCAAACCTTTAAAATTCTTTTTTTAATCAAGTCTTTAGTAAATCTTTTAAATTCTTTTGTTTTTGGGGAAATATATTGTGTGCCATGATCAAAACCTATTTTACCTTTTATTCTTTTAAAAGACGCACGCCCCCCTGGCCCTCTTGCTTTGTCAAATAAAGTTACTGAATGTTTTTTATCTAAAAGATTTGCAATAGTTGCTCCAGAAATACCTGAACCAATTATGCAAAATTCACTCATTTACCTGCAACAACCATTCCCTCGATCATCATAGTTGGTGAATTAGTTGCATATTTAAACTCTAAATCATTTGCTAAATAAATATTTTGAAACATATCCTTAAAATTACCCGCAATAGTAACTTCATTTATTGGATACTTAAACTCTCCATTCTCAACTAAAAACCCAGTTGCGCCTACTGAATAATCGCCAGTCACGATATTACTACCATGGCCAATGGTTTCTGTAATATAGAGACTTTTCGGACTTGAATTTAATAAATCTTTAAAACTTATATTTCCATTATCAAAATAAAGATTACTTGTTCCTCCACATCTTCCATTAGATTTAAGGTTCAATTTTTTTCCATTATAAGTATCAATAAGATAATGTTTTAAAATTCCTTGATCTACTAGTTTCAGAGTATCGGTTTTTACACCCTCACTATCAAAATTTCTTGATCCTAAACCTTTGAGCATGTCTGGTTTATCAATTACATTTATTTTATCTGAAAATATTTTGTGATTAATTTTACCTTTTAAAAATGAAGTTCCTCTTGATATTGCTGATGATGAAATGGCACTTGCAAAAGTACTTAATAACCCCTTGGCTATTCTTTTATCAAATATTATAGCAATTTTTTCGCTCCCTATTTTTTTTGGGCTTAACTTTCTAATAGTTTGATCTGCAGCTAATTTACCTAACTCTTCTGCATCAACTAAGTCTTTCAAGAAACATTTACTAGAATATTCATAATCTCTCTCCATGCTTTTTTCATCTGCAGCAACAGTTACACTCGATGATGTAAATGAGGATGTTTTATAACCATTACAAAAACCATCACTATTAACTAAAATAAAATTTGATTTATTTTGAGTAAAACTAGACTCAGTATTAATAATTTTTTCATTGCTAGAGGCGGCAACTTCCAACTTTTTTAAATAGTCTATTTTTTGATCATTTTCTATATGAGTATCATCGTACAGATCTAAATCTTTAATTTCTTTTGCTAGTAAATCTTTATCTGGTAATGAATTAAATTCATCCTCTGGTGTATTTTTTGTAGTCTCAACACATTTTTCAATCAAAATGTTTAGATTGTCATTAATTAAATTGGAGGAAGATATAGATGATTTTTTGTTACCAATATAAGTAGTAATACTTATGCCCAAGTCATCTGATCTATTAGACTCATCTAACTTATTATTTCTAAAATTCACAGTTTCAGAGACAGAATTGTTTACAATCACACTAGTTTCAGTTGCACCTAATTTTTTTGCTAGAGCTAAACAATATGATGCTTTTTTCTCTAAAAATTCTTGATCTTTAACCATTTAAAGTTTTGTACCGCCAACAGTCATTTTGTTTATTAATATTGATGGCTGCGCAACTCCTACTGGAACACCTTGACCAGCTTTACCACATGTCCCGATACCGGGGTCCATCATCATATCATTTCCTACCATAGAAACTTCTTTAAGAATTGAAGGACCATCTCCTATTAAAGTTGCACCTTTAATTGGTGATCCAATTTTGCCATTCACAATTTCATAAGCTTCAGTACAATTAAACACAAATTTTCCTGATGTAATATCTACTTGTCCACCACCAAAACTGACTGCAAAAATACCTTTATCAACAGCTTTTATCATCTCGTCTTGTGTGTGTTTGCCACTTAGCATCATCGTATTTCTCATTCTTGGAAGAACGATATGTCTGTAATTTTCTCTTCTCCCACTACCAGTTGATCGAGTTTTCATTAAACGAGCATTAAGTCGATCTTGCATAAAATTTTTTAAGACTCCATTTTCAATTAAAACAGTTTTTTCTGTTGGAGTTCCCTCATCATCTATAGTTAAGCTACCTCTCCTATTGTCGATGGTACCATCGTCAACAATCGTAACTCCATCACTTGCAACTTTTTGGCCCATTAAATTATGAAAAGCTGAAGTTTTCTTTCTATTAAAATCTCCCTCTAAACCATGGCCAATAGCCTCATGAATCAATATTGCAGGCCAACCTGGGCCTAGCACAACCTTCATTTCACCAGCCGGTGCAGGTTTGCTCTTTAAATTTACTGATGCTATTCTCAACGCCTCATCACAAACATTTTTCCAATTATCATCTCTCAAATATGCGTCATAAGATTGACGGCCACCAACACCATATACGCCTGTCTCTTTTCTTCCATTTTTTTCGAGCATAACCGATACATTAAATCTTATTAAAGGACGAACGTCTGATAATGTCTCACCACCAGATCTAATTATTTCTATAGCCTTTTGTTCACCTAAAAAATTAGCAGTAACTTGTTTAACGTTATCATCTTTTGAACGTAAATAATTATTTACATCATTAAGGATTTTAATTTTTTCATTGAGTGATTTTTGTTCAATAGGATTAATATTTTCATAATATTTTTTATTAGATTTAGGAATTTCGTGATTATAAGTACCTTTGACGGATTTTAACGTTGATTTCAAATTTTCTGAAGATTGCTTTAAAGAATTTTTTGAAATTTCATTAGAGTGAGAATAAGCAACTACTTCACCAGAGATAGCCCTAAATCCAAACCCTAAATCAGAATTATAGCTGGAATTTTTTATCTTATTATCATCTAATAAAATTGACTCAGATTTAGAATTTTCCAAGTACAATTCACCATCATCACATTTTTGTAAAGTATCCGAAATAATCTTTTCAGCTTCATTTCTAGATAGGTCTGATTTTTCAAAGAAATTGCTCATGAGATTCATTACATAGATTGTTTCACAGATTTTTCAACTAGTGTATTTTACGCATGTACATTAATGAGACAAATTAGTATTAAATAAACTTATTATGAAAGTTTATTTTAATAATTCTTGTAAAATTTGTAAGGCAGAAATTGATCTATATAAGAAACAAAAAATAGATGAAATTGATTGGGTTGATATCACCGATAATGAATTGGCTGAAAAGGAGACATCCAAAGACAGCAAGCAACTTTTGAGAAGACTTCATATTAAAGATGGAGAAAAAGTTATAGGGGGAGCTGAAGCCTTTTTAATATTATGGAAAAAAATGCCAAAATATAAATTTCTTTATAATTTTTTTAAATTGCCAATCATCTTTAATATATTTTCTTTCGTATACGAAATTGTAGCTTTTTTCTTATATCTTAAAAATAGAAAACAATTGAGAAAACCTAACTAAAAAAAAATAATAAAAATTTACTTAATAAAGACATAGAAGATATAAACATTATTAAAACTATAGAGTACATTAATAATACGATCTTATTTTTTTTTCTTCGGAGTCTAACAAAATCTTTATCGTCCAAGTCTGAAATATCTCTTTCACCAACTACTGGATAATCATAAGAAAATCTCCATGTGCTATTTCCAAGTCTTGGGTCTATATTGTTATAATATGTGATCCACGCAATAATATATCTAAAAATTAAATATAAGATTATTAAAAAGGCAGATCCTAAAATCATATAAGATAATACCCAATTAAAGATAAATATTTAATATTTATTTTTGGCTCTCTTTCTTGCAATAAGTTGTGTTAAAGAGTCTACCATTGTGTCTGAAGCTTTGAAGATGTCAACGTTTCTGAACTCATGAGAAAGATTTTTTTCTGGATTTGTTTTATCTTCTATTACAATTCCTTCATCTGGAGAATTATTTTTAATATAAATTAATAACAACCAATCATCATCTTGTGACTCATCCCATTTAATGAAAACTTCTCCTGTTTCAAATCGTCTATCTATACAACGGAAAATGGACATATCTCGAGTGATATGTCTTTTATTTAATTGAAATACTAAACTACTAGCACTTCTATAAAAACTTTCTAAGGCAAATTCAATTTTTTGTCTTGCTAGAGTATACTCTTTTTCTTTTTCTAATAAAGTTTCTCTATCTTCATCCCCTTGAAGGTTTACTCCTAATGCTTCAACTCTTTCTTTAATTTTTTGATCTCGGAGTAATCGATATTTTTCTTTAAGTTTATCAATTCTTTCTTGCAATCCAACATAATCTTCTCTTTTTTCTTTTAAAGAAATTTTCTCAAGCTTTTCTAGTTCCTTAACTTCTCTAATTCTGAATTTTTCTATTTGTTTATCTAGTCTTAACTGTTTTAAAAATTGTTTTTGTTTTTCCGCTTGTTCAATTCTTAAAATTGCCTGTTCTTTTCTTAAAAATAATTTAATATCTTTAATTCGTTGTTTTTCTAGTCTGGCTTCTTCCTTCAGTGATTGTTCTTTTATTTTTACTCTAAGTGCTTGCTCCTCTTCTTTCTGCTTGGCTAGCTTAATTTTTTCCTCTCTTTCTCTCTCAATTTTCTCTATCTTTATTCTTCTTTTTTCATCAAGTTTCAAATTTTTATAACTCGAAATTGTTTCTGAAATTTTATCAAAAAAACCTTGAATATGTTTTTCTAAACTAAAATTGAATTTAAAATCAAATCGAGGCCTTATAGATAATTGAAATTTTACTAGTTTTAAAACTATACTTTCTTTTTGCGTATTTTTTATGCGGTTTGAATAATTGGCTCTTTTTAATTTTTTTACTCTAGCTTTTCTTTTTTTAATAACTCTTCTTTTTTTTGCTTTTTTAAATCGTTTAATAATTTTTACTCTTTTATTTAGGGCTTTATAAGATTTTGTTTTTCTTTTGAATTTTCTTTTTTTCTTTGATTTTTTTTGTTTTTTTTTCATTTCTGAGAAGAAATGATTCTATCAATAATTTATTGATAAATATAGTCTCTAGTCACAGGAGTTGATCTATAATTTTTGGTAAGTTGAAATTGATAAACAACTTGATCCCCCCACTTAAATGCCATTTCACAACCAGCAAGATAAAACTCCCACATTCTAAAAAATTTATCGTCAAACATTTGGATTATTTTGTCTTTATTCTTTAAGCAGTTTTCTTTCCAATGTCTTAGTGTGTGTGCGTAATGAAGTCTTAAAACCTCTATGTCAGTCACAATTAAACCAGCTTTTTCTATGGGGTTAGTTACTTCGCTTAAACTTGGGGTATAACCACCAGGAAAAATATATTTCGTTATCCAAGGATGAGGGTCTCTAGGTGGATTAACAGATCCAATTGTATGAATTAATGAGATACCATCATCTTTTAACATTTTTTCAATTTTGGTAAAAAATTTTTTGTAAAATTTTCTACCTACATGCTCAAACATTCCAACACTTACTATTCTATCAAATTTTTCATCTAACTCTCTGTAATCCATTAATCTAAATTTAACTTGATTCTGTAAATTCAACTCTTTAGCTTTTTGATTACAATAGTTTAATTGGTTTTCTGATAAAGTTATTCCCGTTACCTCACATTTGGAACTTTTAGCAATATCAATTGCTAATGATCCCCAGCCACATCCTATGTCTAATACTTTTTGATCAGGTTTTATATTTAATTTCTTTATTATATGTTGAATCTTATTATTTTGTGCAGTCTCAAGACTATCATCCTCATTTTTAAAATAAGCACAAGAATATTGTCTTTTTGGATCTAGAAATAAATCATAGAGATCGTCTTTGATATCATAATGGTGTGAAACGTTCATTTTAGATTTTTTAATGAAATTAAAATTTGTTAAATATCTATAAGATCCCCTTATTCGATTAAGAAAATAACTAAAAATATTTAATTCATTTCTTCCAATGTTCATTAGCGCTAAATCTAGAAAATCTGATAATGAACCGTTTTCGATAACTATATCACCATCAGTATACGCCTCTCCAAAATAAAGATCAGGATGAAACAATAATTTATAGTGAAGTTTTTTATTAAGAATCTTTAGTTTTATTGGATTATCCTTTGGCTGACCAATAATATATTCCTTTAAGTCGGCATCAATTAAGACAAAACCTCCTTTTTTTATGATCTTGTTTAGAAATCTAGCAAGTTGCATTTAAGCCGCCAATGATGGTTTGAATTTAAATTTTAAATCTTTTAATTTTTTCATTAAATCTTTTTCATCAATTTCATTGAGAAGACTAAGTGGTGGTAAGATATTTCTATAAATATTATTTTCTTGAGCACAATATGAATGAAGACCAGAAATTAGATTAAATTTATCAAAAACAGCTCTCACATCAATTAGTTTTTGATTTTCTGTTTGAGTTTTTTTTGAGACAAAATCATCATAAACTCTTCTAGATAATTCTGCAGTAACATTACATGTTGCTGTAATGATACCTGAACAACCTAGCTCCAACCCTTTGAGTAATTTAGTTTCTGATCCAGGTAAAATTGAAAAATTTTCTAATTTAAGATTGTCATATAGATTGTATGAGCTATCTTTTACACCGATTATTTGTTCAGGAAATTTTTTGACAAGTTTTCTAACAATATCTAAACTAAACTTATAACCACATAATTTTTCAAAATTATAGAGAATAATTTTTCCCTCTGGGACTGAGTCGACAATTCTTGAATAAAACTCAAAAACTTGATCATCTCCATAATTATAATATGCTGGTGGCATAATTAAGTAATCTTTAAAGCCTAAAGACAAACCTATCTTCATATAATTGATTACCTCTCCTAAAGAATTCAAACCAGTCCCAATAATGTATTTTTTTTTATACTTGCTTTCAGAAAGCTTATTTAAAAATTTAATCTTTTCAGCAATAGGAATTAATTGAGCCTGCCCAGTACTTCCAAAAATTGCAACCCCATGACATCCTTGATCAATTATATTTTCAGCATGTAGGATTGTTTTTTCTACATTAAGACTTAAATCTTCATTGAAGATAGACATTCCAGCTGCATATATTCCGCTTATTTTAGACATATATTTTTGTAAATAATTATAATAGATAATTTACATTTATGAAAACAGGAATTTTTTTAAGTTATAAAGGTTTGGGTGCTAATTTATTACATCTAAGCTACTGTCATCAAATAGCAAAAAAATTTGGACCTGTAACTTTAATTACCTTGTGCCCTAATTTAAATAAAGTATTAAAAGATGATCCATTTATCAGTGATGTGGTACATCTCAGTAAATTTCACAGAAAGTTTTTTGATGTATTCAAATTATCAAAATTTTTAAAGGACTTAAATTTTGATACTATTTTTATCTATTATCCAAGTTTAAGACATTACTTAGCTAGTAAAATTGCAGGTATCAAAAATATTTATCATTATCCGCTATTTAGGAAAAAAAATTTACATTTGGTAGATGTAGCAAAAAGTTTTACTGAAAGATCTTTAAAAATTGAAAATTGCCCTACAGAAACAGAAATTTATATAAATAATAATAATGTAAAACAATATAAATCAAATGATTTAAAAAAAATTATACTTGGCATCGGATCCTCTGGTCCAACCACAAAATGGGGTTATGATAATTATGCTTCATTAATAAAAAAGCTAAATGAAATTGGTGACTATTACTTTTATTTGCTTTGTGGTTCAGATGAAGAAAGTGGTGCTCAAAAAATTATTAATCAAGTGGAAAAAAAAAACTGTGAGTCTCTAAGTTCTAAAGATGTTTATGAGGTAATGTATTTTATTCATTTGAGTGAGATTTTCGTAGGAAACGACTCATTCGGACACCATATTTCTGCACAGATGAAAAAACCAAGCTTTATAATACTATTAGATTCTCCAAAAGCTTATTCAGACTATAGTAAAAATCAATTTAGAATAATACCACCTAATGTTGATATAAAAAATATTTCCCATGGGTCAAATTTAAATCCAGATACAATTACTGTTGATATGATTATAGAAAAGATAAAAAAATTTATATAATTTCTTTTAATAAAATATCTCTTGCTTCGTTTACCAATGATGAAAGTCTTGTGGTTTCAGGTGATATATCGGGATGAATTTTTTTTTGAATTTTTGTATATGCTTTATTAATGTCATCTTTAGTTACTTTTTTTTTCTGGTCTAAATTCAGAATTTTAAAAGCCTCACTTACTGACATTGAAGTTGTATTACTGTTTTGAGGTTGATTAAAAGAAAATCTCCCAGATTTTCTTAAGGTTTGAATTAATCTAAAAAGTGATATTAATTGAAATAGTGACAATCCTTTTAATTTCAACAAAGCCAAACTAGCTAAAGTTAAGGGTAAAGTTAATAAAAATTTACCACCGATTGCGAATAAAACTGCTAATATGATTAATCCAAAAAAGATTAAAGCTCTTACACCTTTAGTTATCTTTTTTGATGAAATATTACTAATAAATTTCAAGAACAGGTATAAAAATGCAAATATTAATACTGTATAAATAATTATATTCATATAATTGTTTTAATAATGAAAATACCACAACTTAGAAAAAAACCAGAAATAAAATCTTGTCACAATGTAACATGGGAAGATAATTATAGTTGGATACATCAAGAAAATATTCTTGAAGTTTTAAAAGACAGCTCAAAATTACTACCAGAGGTAAGAAAATATCTAGAGGAAGAAAATAATTATACTGAATATAATTTAAAGAACACTAAAGAATATCAAAAAAAATTATTTGATGAAATTAAAGGTAGAATCAAATTAGACGACGAGTCTCTTCCATACAAAGATAGAAAATTTGAATATTGGACTAAAACGACCACTAAAGGAAATTACTCTATTAAATTGAGGAAAAAAATCGGATCTAAAAAAATAGAAGAAATATGGAATGGGGACAAAGAAAAAAAAAAATTAAAAACTGAATATTTCGGAGTTGGAGATTTAGAAGTAAGTTATAATGATAAATACTTAGGTTATTCTTTAGATTTAAAAGGTTCAGAATATTACACTATATATATAAGAGATATTTCAAACGGAGAATTGATTACAGAAAAAATTGAAGAAACAAGCGGAAGTATAACATTTAGTTTGGATGATGAGTACATATTTTACTCAAAACTTGATGAATTTCACAGACCAAGAAAAATTTATAGACATAAAATTGGAACACCAAGTAAAAATGATGAATTAATTTTTGAGGAAAAAAGTGAAGCATTTACAGTAGGGATAAATTTAAGTGCAGATGAAAAATTTTTTTTTATTACAACATCTGATCACAATACCTCTGAACAATATTATTTTTCCTCTAAAGAGAAAAATCAAGTGCCAAAACTAATAAAGAAACGAAAAAAAGGAATAATTTATTCAGTATCATCCTGGCACGATAATTTTTACTGCCATACAAATGAAAATGCTGAAGATTTCAAAATTGATAAATGCTCAAATTTGGATAAACAAAATTGGGAAGTTTACATTGCTCCAAAGGACGAGGTACTTATAGGTGGTTTAATTTTTTTAGAAAATTGGATTATTAGAGCTGAAAAATCTAATGCTTTAGAAAAATTATTTGTTAAAAATATCAAAACTGAAGTAGAAGAAGAGTTATTATTTTCTGATGAAAAGATAATAGTGCCTGGTATTTCTTTAACTCAAAGAGATAAAAATACCGATCTTGTATATTTATCCTACTCATCACCAAAGACTCCGGGTAAAACCTATTTATATAATTTAAAAACTAAAGAAAGAAAATTGGTTAAAGAACAAGAAATTCCCTCAGGCCATAACTCGGATGATTATATAGTTGAAAGATTAGATTGCCCTTCTCACGATGGTAGAAGCGTGCCAATAACAATAACTAGACACAAAAAAACTAAAGTTGATGGGTCCGCAAATTTATTGCTTTACGGATATGGGTCTTACGGAGCTTCAATGTCTCCAGATTTTTCCTCAACAAGACTTAGTTTAATTAATAGAGATATAATTTGGGTCACTGCTCACATCAGAGGAGGTATGGAGAGAGGTATGAAGTGGTGGAAAGAGGGAAAACTTTTGAAAAAAAAGAATACGTTTGAGGATTACATTGCTGTAGCAAAATTTTTAATTGAAAAAAAATACACTTCTGAAAAAAGAATAATAGGTATGGGTGGATCAGCTGGTGGATTATTGATGGGTGCAGTTGTAAATCAATCACCCGAATTATTTCTTGGAATTATAATGGCAGTACCGTTTGTTGACTCTTTAACAACTAATTTAGATCATTCACTTCCTTTAACGATTGGAGAATTTGATGAATTTGGCAATGCTAAAGATAATAAAGAACATTTTAATTATATATTTTCATATGCTCCATATAATAATATTAAAAAAATGGATTATCCAAACATATTGATTACTACAAGCTTAAGTGACAATAGGGTTTTATTTGACGAACCTGCAAAATTTACAGCTAAACTTCGAGATTATAAAACTGATAATAATCTTCTTTTACTTAAGACTGAAATGAATGCCGGTCATGGTGGAAAATCGGGAAGAGATGGTGCAATAGAGGAAATTGCATTCGATTATGCATTTATTTTAAAAATTTCCAAAAAAATTTAAATAAATTTACACTTGAAAATTTAAATTTAATTACCACATATATTCAGTAGGTCGCCTAATGGGGCTTACATATAATAAACTTGCTTAACAAGGAGGATTAAAATGACAAGTAAGGACTTATCTATATTCAACTCTCTCAGACCTTTTTCAATTGGTTTTGACGATATGTTTGATCAATTTGAAAATATGTTGGGAAATGGAAATTTGACTATGCAATCAAATTATCCACCTTATAATATAAGGAAGACAGGCAAAGATAACTACTCGATAGAAGTTGCTCTTGCTGGCTTTAACAAGAAAGATGTTGAGGTTGAATTTGAAGATAATTTATTAACAGTAAGAACTAAACAAGTTAATAAATCTGACGAAAAAAATGAGGATGGTGAAATTTTACATAAAGGTATTTCACAGAGGCAGTTTGCCAGATCATTTACAATAGCAGACGATGTAAAAGTAAATGGTGCAGAGCTCAAAGATGGCCTTTTAACAATAGCATGTGAAAGAATTTTACCTGACCATAAAAAGAAAAGACTTATAGAAATAAAATAAGTTTTACCTTACTTGCGGAGATTTTTCTCCGCAAGTATTTTTAAAAACATCCATTTGAAACAAAACCTATTACAATAGAGTTGGAATCTATCTCAAATCTTCTCTCACAAGAAATTCCATACTTTTTTGTCCTGTAAATAATCTCTAAATTTCCTTTTTCATTTTTATAATCTTCATCTGGGTTTCCTAAGTCAATTTTAAGCTTAGTAGATTTTTTTCCAATATATTTACTTAATCTTTTATTTTCTTTTTCTACAATTGCATCAGTTTTTTCTTTTACAGTTTGACAACTAAATAAAAAAAAGATGATTGGAATAATAATTAATTTTGATTTAATCTTTTGCACATTCTTAGATTAACACCATAATTGTGGCATAAATATAAACTTACTAGTTGTATTATGTGAATAAAATTAGAATTATCAAAGTAATTTTTCCAAGAATCAAATACTTAAGTTCTATTAGGAGGAAAAATGTTTGATAAATATTTTAATTATAAAAAACACAATACAGATTTTAAAACTGAAGTAATAGCTGGAACGACAACGTTTTTAACTATGGCTTATATAATGTTTTTAAATCCTTTTATTTTATCCGGAGAATTTGCGGGTCCTGATAAAGGTTTTTTTGATTTTGGAGCAGTTTACACTGCAACAATTTTGGCTACCGCACTTGCATGTTTTATTATGGCATTTTATGGAAAAACTTGGCCAATAGGACTTGCGCCTGGAATGGGAATAAATGCATTTGTGGCTTTTGGTGTTTGCGCTGGCATGGGTTACACTCCTCAAGAAGCATTAGGTGCTGTTTTAGTGGCTGGAGTATTGTTTTTAATAATTTCTCTAACTCCAATAAGAGCATGGTTAATAAATTCAATTCCAAAAAGTTTAAAATTGGGTATTGGAGCTGGAATAGGATTATTTTTAGCAATTATTGGTTTACAAATAATGGAAGTTGTTGTCGATAATCCAGTAACATTAGTTCAATTAGGTAACTTAAGTGATCCTTTGGTGCTACTTGGATGTGCAACATTTATTGCCATAATTGTTTTAGAGAAAATGAATGTAAAAGGAAATATCATTATAGGAATACTGGTATTTAGTATTATAGCATGGGCCACTGGTCTTGCTAAGTTCAATGGTATTGCAAGTTCACCACCACCTATGACATACCTTTTTGAATTTGATCTATCTGCAGCAATGACAGCTGGAATGTCTACGGTAATTTTTACTTTATTATTTATTGATTTCTTTGATACCGCAGGAACTTTAACTTCAGTAGCAAACGTTGCTGGCAAAGTTGGAAAGGATGGAAAAGTTCAAGACATAAATAAAGCTATGTTGTCCGATAGTGTAAGTACTGTTGCAGGTGCAATGATGGGAACTACCACAGTCACAAGTTATGTTGAGTCTGGGGCTGGTGTGAAAGCTGGTGGAAAAACTGGAATGACATCGCTAGTAATAGGATTGTTGTTTTTAGCATGTATATTTTTTGCACCTCTTGCAACTAGTCTTCCAAAACAAATTGATGGTGCAGCTTTACTATTTGTGTCAGTTCTTTTCATAAGAAACATTACTGACATTGAATGGAATGATATCTCAGAGTCTGCTCCAGCAATACTTGCAATGATTTCAATGCCTTTGACATATAGTATTAGCAACGGAATTGCTTTAGCATTTGTGTCTTATGCTTTGATAAAGATATTTACTGGTAAATTTTCTACTACTTCACCAGCAATTTGGGTTGTTGCAATATTGAGTGTTGTCAGTTTTGCAGTTGCATAAATAACTTTTTATATAGGGCTAGTTACATTACTAGCCCTATTTACTTTTCTTTATAATTTCCTCTATCGACAATTCTTCGTAATGCTCTGTAGGTTGAACGATCCACGGATCTGAACTTAACTTTACTGAACAAAAATCTGGCTCAAATTTTGATGATTTTTTTTTCCACAAACATGCTGTTTTTACCTCTTTAATATAATCTTTTGTTGGACCATAATTTTTTAACCATTCGATACTTTTATTAAGCGTTAAGCCAGTATCAGAAAGGTCATCAATTAAAAGTACTTTACTGAAGTCCTCATTGGTTGCTAAAGAGCTTATCTCTCTTGCAAACATTAATTGTCCTTGTTTATCCTCCATACCCTTTCCTGAGTAACTTTGAATAACTATGTAAGCGATTGGAAGTTTTAAAATTCTTGATAAAATATCAATAATTGGAGCAGCGCCTCTCATGATGCCTACCAAAACTGTTGGTTTATAACTTTCATGAATTTGTATTGCCAATTTTTCAACAATTTTTGTATATTCGTTAAAATTGATGATTAATTTCTCTGCCATGAAATTTATTATCATAATTAAAATTATTTAAAAAGGAGAAATGATGAAAGCTTATTGGGTATGTATATTCGAAAAAATTAATAATAGTGAAAAATTAAAGGAGTATGCAGGTAAAGCTAAACCTGCTGTGGAAAAATTTTCTGGTAGGTTTCTTGCTAGAGGTGGAAAGAGTAGAACTAATGAGGGGATAGACTCACCTAGGGTTGTCGTAGTTGAATTCCCTAACTATGACACAGCTATTAAATGCTATGACTCACAGGAATATCAAGAAGCACATAATATTCTTGAAGGCCAGGTTGTAAGACATCATCAAATTGTAGAGGGAACTTAGTATTGAATAGGCTCAGGATCAATGCTTCTCCATAAATACCAAGTTGCAACTGAACAATAAGGAGAAAATCTTTTTTTTAATAAATAAACAAATTTGTCAGGCGGGAGATATTTCTTTTTATAATTTTTAGAAATTGCTCTTAAAAGCCCAATATCTTGTATAGGCCAAATATCAGATCTGTTATATGTAAATAATAATATCATCTCTGCTGACCATCTTCCTATCTGCTTTAAACTAGAAAGATATTGTATAGCCTCCTCATCATTCATTGTATTAATTAATTTTGGCTTGAAAGTTTTGTTAAGTATTTGCTTAGCTAAACTTTGAATTCCCAAAACTTTTTGACGACTTAAACCGCAACTTTTTAATTGTGAAAATGATAATTTTGAAACTCTCTTTACGCTAATTCTATTGTCACATTTTTTTTTAAATCTTAAAAAAACAGAATTTGCTGCTGAAACACTTATTTGTTGACCAATAATACTTTTACATAAAGAAAAAAAAATATCTTTTCTTGATGTCAAAATAGTTTCTGAAGGACTCTTGTAGTTTTGAATCAGTCTAGAAATTACTTTATCTCTTTTAGATAAATATCTTTTTGCTTTGGACCAATACGCAGGGGCTTTAGTCATTAAGAGTTTTGGCTGTAATTGTCTTTTTATTATAAATTTCTCTTCTAAAGATAATTAATGTGGAAATAATCACTAAAATAGCACCAAAAAGTGTTTTGATTGTTGGTACTTCATCCCAAATAAAATATCCAAAAATTATTGCGAAAATCAAAGCTAAATACTTTAACGGAGTTACTAAAGAGACCTCTGAATACTTATATGACTGACTTAACCATAAATTTGCAACTCCACCAAAAATTCCTACAAAAGATAATAATATTAAATGATTTAAACTTGGCATAACCCAACCTTGAGGAATTGTAAAAAAACTTAAGATAGTAATCGAAAGTGAGAAATAAAAAGAAATCAACCATACTGGTTCAGTTGTTGAAAGCTGTCTTATAGAAATTGCAACGTAAGAAAGGCCTAAACAAAAAATTATTGGAAAGATGTAATATATATTTAATTCGCTTATGCCAGGCTCAGTTATTATAAGTATACCCAAGAAACCAATAAGCACAGCTAACCATCTAAAAATTCCAACTTTTTCATTTAATAAAAATATTGAAAAAATTGTTGTAAATATTGGTGCGGCAAAAGATATGCTCACAACTGTAGCTAACGGCAATTCTCTTAAGGCAATAAAAATTGCAACTAAAGCAATTAATCCTGAAATACATCTTAATGAATGTAAACCAGGTCTTTTTGTTTGATAAAAATTATGCAAACGGTCTTTTGGTATAACAAAAAAATAAAAAATTATACCAAAAAAACCCCTAAAAAATAAAACTTGTCCTATAGGATAATCAACAGACCATTTGACAATAACATCCATTAAAGAAAATGCACAAATGGACATAAACATGTACAAAAAACCTAATTGATTTTTACTTAGCATAAGAATAATTTGTAAATTAATTTAAATCTTTATCAATGGAAATTGCAGTTTTAGCACTTGGATGTTTTTGGGGACCGGAAATCAAATTTAGTAAAATTGATGGTATTATTAAAACGGAGGTTGGTTATTGTGGTGGTAACAGTCCAAAAACAACATACAAAGAAGTATGTACTGGGAACACTAATCATGCTGAGGTGGTAAAATTAGATTTCGATGAAAAAATAATTTCTTATGAAAAAATTTTAAAGATTTTTTTTCAAATTCATGATCCAACCACTTTAAATTCTCAAGGACCAGATTTTGGAACACAATATAGAAGTGAAATTTTTTATCTAAATAATAAACAGAAATTGATAGCTGAAAAGGTATTACAAGATGTAGATGATAGATTAACGAGAAAAGTAGTTACTAAAATATCATTACTTAAAAATTATTGTCCAGCTGAGGAATACCACCAAAAATATCTAGAAAAAAGATAATGTCTTTAGTGGAAACAGATTGGCTGGAAAAAAATTTACAAAAAGTAAAAATAATTGATTGTTCGTGGCACATGCCTCAGACTAAAAGAAACGGTTATGAGGAATATAAAAATCAACACATTCCGAATGCTATTTTTTTTGATTTAGATAACAACTCAAAGAAAAATATCAGCCTTCCACATATGTTGGTTGATTCAACCGCCTGGAATAAAATAGTTTCAAAAATGGGGATTAAAAACGACGATAAAATTATCATTTATGACAATTCAGATGTAATTAGCTCCTGCCGATGTTGGTTTAATTTTATTTACTTTGGCCATAATCCTGAATTAGTTCATGTATTGAATGGTGGATTTAATAAGTGGACAAAAGAAAATAGAAAAGTTTCCAAAGATTTTACATCTTTAGAGATATCAGATTATAAAAGTTCTGAACTAGAGGAATTAGTTAAATCTAAAGAAACAATTGATCAAAACATAGAAAAAAAATTATTCAAAGTGATTGATGCTAGAAGCAAAGAAAGATTCGAAGGAAAAATTCCTGAACCAAGAAAAGGTTTGAGAAGTGGAAATATTAAAAATTCTTTATGTATACCTTTTAATTTTTGTATAAATGAGGATAAAACTTTTAAAAATATTAATGAATTAAAAAATATTTTTGAAAATTGCTTAGGTAATATAAAAGAAAAAAATATAGTCTTTTCTTGTGGTTCTGGAGTTACAGCCTGTGTTTTAGCCTTGGCATATTCATTAATTAATGACAATTATCAACCTTGTATTTATGATGGTTCCTGGGCAGAATACGGCATAATTTAAATTTAATGAAAAGATCTAAAAAAATTATATACACAATATTAGTTTTTTTTCTAATAATAACAATTGTAATTATCGGAAGAGCTTTAATTGGAAACCATTTCAAGAAAAAATTTAGTAAAGTTCCTCCTCCTGGAATAATTGTCACTAAAGTTTTTAAAAAAGAATTTTCGGATGAAATTGAAACTTTTGGCACAGCTGTTTCAAAAAAATCTAAAACTTTTAAAATTAAAAAAGATGACCTTACTGAAGATCTAAAATTAAAAAATTTTGTTAAAAAAGGTGAAATACTTCTTAAATTAAAAACAGAAAATATAATTGCACCTTTTAACGGAGTTTTAGGATACACTGGTCTAACAGAGGATATACTTGTATCAAACAATATATTTATCGTAACACTTGATGACAATTCAACTATTTATTCTGATATTAAAATTCCAGAAAATTTTTCAGCTTTTGTAAAAAAAGGATTGCCAGTAGAAGTAAAATTATCAAGTTATAAGAATAAAATTTTCTATGGAGAAGTTGATTTTGTATCTAGTAGAATTAGTGCTGATACAAGGAGTTTACTATCAAGAATTAAAATACAAAATAAAAATTTAGAATTAATTTCGGGATCCCTTTTAGAAGTGAGTTTAAAATTCAATTTGAGGGAGTCAATTAGTGCTCCAAACACAAGTGTTATGGTTGAAGGTGATAAATCCTATGTTTACAAAATTGATAATGAAAATATTGCCATTAAAACTGAGGTAGAGACAGGTTTAAGAAGTGAAAAAAATATTGAAATAATTGCAGGACTTATTGAAGGAGATATTATAGCTGCCGAAGGCCTAAAAAAAGTGAAACCTCAAGGAAAAATTCAACCAATTTTTAAATAAATGTTCATAACCGAATTAAGCATAAAAAGACCAACTGTATCTTGGGTAATGTCTCTCATTTTAATTATTTTTGGTCTATTTGTTTTTTGGAAACTACCAGTAAGGGAGTTACCAAATGGTATTCAGCCTCCTGTAGTCCAAGTTCAAGTCGACTACAAATCTGCGTCTGCTTCAATAGTAGATCAAGAAATAACTCAGGTTGTTGAAGATGTAATTGGGGGTGCAGAGGGCATAAAGAATATCGACTCAAAGTCTGAAAATGGCAGAAGTACAATTAATATTGAATTTGATACAAGTATAGACTTAGATAACGCTGCGAACGATATTAGAGAAAGAGTAGCAAGAGTAGTTGATAATTTACCATCTGAGGCTGACGCTCCACAAATTTTAAAAAGAGCAGCAGGTTTTACAACGACAATGTGGTTATCATTATCGTCATCATCATGGAGTGATCTTGAATTAGGAGATTATGCCGAAAGATACTTGGTTGATCAATTTTCAAGTATAAAAAATGTTGGAAGAATAAGAGTAGGAGGATTAAGAGAATTAAGTATTAGAGTTTGGGTTGATCCAATTAGACTCGCTGCAAATGATTTAACTATAAAGGAAGTTGAAACTGCTATGCGAGGAGAAAATATAAGTCTTCCTGCTGGTACTTTAGAAGCAAATAATATTGATCTAACTCTTAATTTGGAGAAATCATATAATGATATTAATTCAATAAAACAGTTACCAATAAAAAAAACAGGAAATAAGGTAATCTTATTATCTGATGTTGCCAACGTCGAATTTGGACCTGTTTCAGAAAAAACATTATTTAAAGCTCAAACAAAAGATCAAATTAATTTAAAAACTGTTGGAATAGGAATTTATGCGAGAAGTGGAGCTTCAACAGTTGAGCTCTCAAACGACATAAAGAAAAAATTAAAGATAGTCAAAAAGTCTTTACCACAAGAATTAAGTTTAAGGGTTTCTTTTGATAGAGCAAACTATGTCGAAGCAGCTATAGAAGAAGTCTATAAAACATTAATAATAGCATTCATTTTAGTTGTATTAATCATCTATCTATTCTTAGGAAATTTAAAGGCCGTTATTGTGCCGGCTATAGCTCTACCTGTAAGTTTAATAGCTTCATTTTTGGGTCTCTATTTATTCGGACTTTCAATAAATATTTTTGTCCTATTAAGTTTTATTTTAGCAATCGGAATAATCACTGATGACTCGGTTATTATGACTGATGCAATTTACAGAAGAATAGAAAACGGAGAAACACCATTAGTTGCAGCTTATAAAGGTTCAAAACAAATCTCATTCGCGATAGTAGCAACCACATTAATTTTAGTTGCAGTTTTTTTACCATTAATTTTTATTGAAGGAATTTCTGGAACATTATTTAGAGAAACTGCAATAGCATTATCTTTTTCTATAGTGGTATCATCTTTTGTTGCATTGACCTTATCTCCAATGCTAGCGAGTAAATTTTTACAAAAAAAAATATCAAAAAAAAATTTCTTACAAAAATTTGAAAAAGTTTTTTTAAGTTTTGCAAACCTCTACAAAGAGACATTAGAAAGTATTATTCACAAAAAAAAATTTGTTGGATCTTTTATAGTCTTTATAATAATTGCCTCAATATTGTTATTTAGTTTTTCAAAGAAAGAACTTTTACCAATGGAAGATAGAGGTGCATATTTAATAATTGGTGCAACTGATGAAGGTAGTTCTTTTGAGTATACTCAAGAACAAGCTCAAAAAGTTGAGGATAGATTAATTCCTCTTCTGCAATCCGAAAATAGTCCCTACTCTAGATTTATTATGAGAGTGCCAGGTTTTGGTAGTTCTGCTAATTCTTATAATAGTTTTATAATAATTGCCTTACTTGATGATTGGAAAAATAGGAAGAAAGGACAACAAGTGATTTTAAGAGAGGCAATTGGAAAAATTGTTTCTCTACCCCAGGCTTTAGCTTTTCCAATCTCTCCCCAATCTATAAGAGTGTCCAATTACAACAAGCCTGTACAAATGGTAATTTACGGAAATACTTATGAGGAGCTTGAGGAAATTCAAAAAAAAGTGATAAAAAAACTTAGATTAAACAACAACCTTTCGAGAATTGAGTCTGATTACAATAGGAACAAGCCTGAAGTAAAACTAGTTATAAATCAAAATAAGTCTAAGGATTTAGGTGTTTCGACTAAATCTATAGGTGAAACTCTTGAGACTCTTTATGGAGGGAAGAAGATCACCACTTTCAATAAACTTGGTAAAGAATACCCTATTATTGTTCAACAATATTTGTCTGACAGAAGAAATAAAGAGGGAATTTCTAAAATATTTGTAAGATCTGAAACGAATGGAAAATTAATTTCTTTAGCAAATTTAGTTAGTTTTAAAGAGGAAGGTTCTGCTAAAAAGCTAGCCAGATATAACAGACAACGAGCTGTTACTATTTCTGCTAATATCAATGATAATTATACTCTCTTTGAGGCAATAAAATTTTTTGAAGAAGTAATGTCAGATTTAGCTCCAAAAAATCAAATAACATGGAAAGGAAAATCTGAGGAGATTAAAGAAACTAGTAATGAAATATTCATTATTTTTGTTTTAGCTTTATTGACAGCATACTTAGTGATGGCAGCAACTTTTAATTCTTTTATTCATCCATTTATAATAATATTAACAGTACCTTTGGCAATTTTTGGGGGACTAGTTTTTATTTTATTTTTGAATAGTTCAATAAATATCTTCTCACAAATTGCACTGATCATTCTTATCGGAATTTCCACTAAAAATAGTATCCTAATCGTGGATTATGCCAATCAAATTAGAAGGGCGGGCAAAACAATTGAAAAAGCAGTTACAGAGGCATGTAGTGTAAGATTTAGACCAATAATTATGACATCATTAAGCACGATGATTGCAATGTTGCCTCTCGTAATTGGAAATATTGGACCCGGAGCTGGAGAAGGTTCAAGATTGGCGGTAGGATCAACAATATTGGGTGGAATGATTATTTCTACTTTTTTCACTCTTTACATAACACCATCAATGTATTTAGCACTTGCTAAAAATACAAAGAGAATAGATGTTGTTGATTTAGAGTTAAAAAAAGAACTAATTAAAAAATAATATATCTATTCTTATTAAGTGAATTAATACAATTAGATAATTGTTTTTTATATATTTTAGATTGCTTATCTACTTTTTTGGCTAATTTGATTACTTTTTTATTTTTTTTATAATTTTTATAATTTCCCCAACCTTCATGATATGCCAAGTATTGCCTAAATGCATCTTTTTTTGAAATTTTTAGAATTGTTTCAGTTTTATTTGTATACCAACCAATAAAATCAACACTGTCTTTGAATCTCATTCTTGTTGCTAAATTATTTCCTGTTTCTTTTTTATATTGCTCCCAAGTACTATTAATTGCCTGAGAATATCCAAAGGAGCTTGAAGGACGTTTATAGGGTATTACTTTAAAAATTTTCCCTCTAGCAGGTTTTGCTAACCAATCAAAATCTGACTCCATTTTTATTATAGCTAATTGAATATAAATAGGTGTTCCCCATTTTTGTTCAGCTTTCTTAGCATGTTTATACCATAAGTATCTTTCATCAAAAATCAAACAACTGTTGGAAGTATTTGAGGGAATAGATGAACATGCGCAAAAAAGCAAAAAAAATAAAATTAAAAATTTATTTTTTAATAATTCCATAATTTTTTATAATAACATAAATTAAAATTACAATTATAACTCCAATTAAATTTCCAAAAAGATCTGACCATTGAAAACTTCTGTTTGGAATCAATAAATGTATCATCTCAAGAAAAATTGATAAAAAAACCAAATAAATCAAAGTTAAATTTAATTTGCTTGAATTAAGATAAGTCAATAAACCAATAATTGTTACAAATCCAAAAGCATAAAGATGATTTGAGGAAATTAAAAAATTAGATGTAATTTGAGGTTGAATTCTACAATCATCGTAAATAAAACATCCTAATAAGCTTCCAGGGAACGAACATAGTACAATTAAAGATAAATTAATTAAATAAAATATGATTTTATATTTTGAAAAAAAATTTATCATTAAATTTAATAGTTTTATTTATAAATTTAATTTAGAAATAACAACATGAGTTTTTTAATTCTAGTAAGACATGGACAAAGTATTTGGAATCTGGACAATAGATTCACAGGATGGGTAGACGTTGATTTAACTGAAAATGGTAAATTAGAGGCTGAAAAAGCAGGGAATTTGATCAAAACTGCCAATATAAACATTGATATTTATTATTCTTCCTTACAGTTAAGAGCAAACAATACTTTAAAGATAATTCAAAAAATTTTAAATGATCAAAAAAATTTTGTAAGAGCTTGGCAACTTAATGAAAGACACTATGGGGCACTAACTGGTCTAAATAAAGTTGAAACTGCAAAAAAACTTGGTGAGCAAAAAGTTCATGAGTTTCGAAGATCTTGGGATATTAGACCTGAACCACTCAGCAAGGAAAGTCCGTTACATCCTGCAAATATTGACATATATAATGATTTACCTAGAGAAATTATTCCAGATACAGAATCTTTAAAGGATACATATGAAAGAGTTATCAAATTTTATGAAAATGAGATTAAAAATTTTTTAACAGATAAAAATATTCTTATTTCTGCCCATGGTAATTCAATAAGAGCTATGTGTAAATATTTGCTTAATCTTGATAATAATCAAATCTCAAGCTTAGAGATACCAACCGGAAATCCTCTAATTTTAGAAATAGATGAAAAATTTAATGTAAAAAGTTGTAAATACCTTGATCAAGAAAGAGCTAAAAATCTCTTAGTTTTTTAAAAATTTCTAAATTGGTTAAATGATAAAATTGATTGTCAGTTTCAAAACCATAAAGTTTCTTATTCAAAATGAGATTTTCCCATATTTTAGAAATTGAAAAATTATCAACTTTGTAATCTGTAAATAAACTCTTATTTAAAATCTGACAGCCAATGAAAATAAAATTTTTTTTTTCATTTGTAATTAAATGATTTTTTAATTCAAAGTCCCCACTTAAGTCTTTATCGTAACTTCTAATTTTTTTTGTAAGTAAAAGAATATTGTTTAAACTTTTTGAAAAATAAAACTGTTCCATCTTTTTAATATCGCTAATATATGAATTGTTCCAATACGTATCTGGATTAAAAATCAAAAAATTATCATCTGAAGATGAATTAATCATTTTTAAAATTCCTCCACCAGTATTCAAAATTTTTTTTCCATCACTAATAATTTTTACTTTAATCGGAAATTTTTTTTTTTTTATAAATTTAACAATTTCATTTTCTAAATGAAAAGTGTTTAATATGATATTTTTAATTCCTAACTTGATGATTAAATTTACACAATGCTCTAGCATTGATAAATTATTAAATTTAAGCAGGGGTTTTGGTGTTTTTAACGTTAAAGGATTTAATCTTTTACCAAAACCTGCACATAAAATTAATGCTGTATTTATTTTCATTTTATTTGTTCAGCCAAATGTTTATTTAGTAAAATTTTAAGATCATCAAAAATTTTGTTTTCTTTGATTCTTTTATTCAATAAAACCCAAGTGTAAGGAATTAATTTTAGATAATTATTTTTTTTATCCCTTATTGATAGTCGAGTAAAAATTCCAATTATTTTTAAATTTCTTAAAACTGAAAGTATTTGAAAATCATTCTGAAATTTTTTTATATCCATTTTAACTTGTGTTTTAATATAATATTTAAATATTTTTACTTTAAATAAATTAGATGTTTTCAATCTTACATCATCAATCAGTGATGCTAGATCGTATGCTTTATTACCTATCAAAGCATCTTGACTATCAATAACCCCTATTTTATTTTTTTTTAACATTAGATTTGAGACATGAAAATCTCTATGAACAAAAGTGTTATTCTTTAATCTAAGATTTGAAATTAACTTTTTTATTATTTTTTCAAATTGTTTTCTAAATTTAATTTCATTTTTTTTTAATAGTTTGCTTTTAATGTACCAATTACAAAATAAATTAGCCTCATCAAATAAGATTTTTTTATTATAGGTCGGGACTTTGTAATTCTTATTTTTAAAATTTTTTATATTTACGTCTTTTATTAATTGAATTTGATTTAATAATTTAATTATTTTCTTAAAATATTTGAGTCTATTTATATTTTTATTTTTTAGAATTTTATAGATTGTGTTGTTACCAAAATCCTCAACTTCGATAAAACCCTCACTATATTTCTCATTAAATAACTTAGGGGCAAGAATTCTATTTTTTATTAAAATCTTGTTTATTGCATCATATTGAAGAAGATTTTTCTCTTTTTCTTTTTCAGCAAAAATAATAATAGATGAAAAGTTATTTTTTTTTTTTCTAAAAAATTTTCTAAATGAAGCATCACCTTTTATTTCTTTTAAATTATATGTTTTCATTAATCGTCTTAAAGCTTAGCTTTGAATTTGTAAAAATCTCTTTGAGTAATCGTCGTTGTATTTAAAAAAAATTTCAATTAAATTTTTTGGTTTCGCTTTTATAATTTCTGGCCATTCTATTACTGTAATTAAATTTTGGTTATTACCAAATAAATTTAAATCTGCTAATTCCCTTAAATCTTTAAGTCTATAAAGATCATAATGATTTATCCTGATGTCATTAATCTTATATTCATTCAAAATGTTAAATGTTGGACTAGTTACCTCTGTTAATTCAAGATTATTTATTTTTTGATAGTGATTTATTAAGTATCTTACAAAAGTTGTCTTACCAACTCCAATTTCGCCATGTAAAAAAATTACATCTCCAAGTTTAATTTTTTCTTGAAACTTTTTCGCTAATTCTTCTGTTTTTTTTTCTGAAGATATATCTGTATAGTCACTACTAGTAGCGATACGCATTAGGCTTATATGGACCCTCAACTTTTACACTTATGTAGTCAGCTTGATCTTTTGATAGTTTTGTTAATTTTGCCCCAACTTTTTTTAAATGAAGAGTTGCAACTTTTTCATCTAAATGTTTAGGCAAAACATAAACTTTTTTATCGTAGTTTTTATAATTATTCCAAAGTTCTATTTGAGCAATAACTTGGTTTGTAAATGAAGCGCTCATAACAAAACTAGGATGTCCAGTGGCACAGCCCAAATTTACCAGCCTTCCTTCAGCTAATAGAATTATTCTTTTTCCACTTGGTAGCTCAATCTCATGTACTTGAGGTTTAACTTCAGTCCATTTGTAATTTTTTAAAGCCTCGACTTGAATTTCATTATCGAAATGACCAATATTACATAGTATGGCTCTATCCTTCATATTTCTCATATGATCTGCTGTCACTATATCTTTATTACCTGTAGCTGTTACTACAATATCAGCTTTACCAATCACCTCATCCATGAGAACAACTTCGTAACCTTCCATCGCGGCTTGTAAAGCACAAATTGGGTCTGCCTCTGTCACTAGAACTCTTGCTCCACTTTGTCTTAAAGATGCTGCGCTTCCTTTTCCCACATCACCAAAGCCAGCTACCACAGCAACTTTTCCTGACATCATAACATCAGTTGCTCTTCTTATACCATCAACCAAACTTTCTCTGCATCCATAGAGATTATCAAATTTAGATTTTGTGACCGAGTCATTAACATTGATTGCAGGTATCATTAGTGAATTATTTTTTTCCATCTTGTTGAGAGCCTTGATCCCGGTAGTAGTTTCTTCTGATACTCCTCTTACATCTTTCAATAAATCTTTATACTCATTATGCATTATGGCTGTTAGATCTCCACCATCATCCAATAACATATTAGGTTTCCAGTCTTTTTTTCCAATTATTGTTTGTTTAATACACCAAAGATATTCTTCTTCTGTTTCTCCTTTCCAGGCATAAACAGGTATTCCAGCTTTAGCAATTGCAGCAGCCGCATGATCCTGTGTTGAAAAAATATTGCATGAAGACCATCTTACATCTGCTCCTAAATTAACCAAAGTTTCAATTAGAACCGCTGTTTGGATTGTCATGTGCAAACATCCTATTATTTTGGCACCTTTTAGAGGTTGTTTGCCTTTGTATTCTTCTCTTAAAGCCATTAATCCTGGCATTTCACTTTCAGCAATTGAAATTTCTTTTCGTCCAAATTCTGATTGAGTAATATCTTTAACTTTGAAATCTTTCATAACTTGGAACTTCTAACAAAAAAAATCAATTAATCAATAGAACTTTATACCATAGGGAAAATGACTTCCATTCTTGCGCCTTTTTTATCAGTCCTATTTGATGCTGTAATTGAGCCATTATGTAATTCAACTAAATTTTTAACAATATTGAGACCTAAACCAGAGTGCTGACCGAATTTATCAGGTCTATTACTGTAAAATCTTCTAAAAATTTTATTTGTATCTTTTTCTTTAAAACCATGTCCTTCATCCAAAATATCGATAATAATTTTTTTTTTATCTATTTTTGAAACTTTGACAATTATATCTTTATTTTTTTCACTGAATGAAATTGCATTATCTAGAAGATTTGCAATTATTTGTTCAATTCTATTTTCTATACCATTTATAAAATATCTATTTTTTCCGTCATTTCTGTATGAGATATTAATTCCACTCTTTACCTTGTGAATACTATTATAATCCTCTACAACAGATTTAATTATTGGTTCGATATCAATTCTTTTAGTTTTTTCTTTGCTTAATGCCACTTCGTCTTTTAACATTTGAGAATAATCTGTGATTAATCTTTCAATTCTTTGTACATCGTGACTTAAAATATCAATTAATTTAATTCTTTGATTAAAATCAGTAGTGTCATGTAAAATCTCAGATGCACTCTTTAGAGAGGCTAATGGATTTCTTATTTCATGAACAAGATCAGTAGAAAAATTTTCAGCATGTGAAATTCTTTTTTGTAATTCTAAGGTCATATCATCTAGTGAATTCGATAGTAATCCAAGCTCATCATTTCTTAACTTCAAAGTTTCAATATTAGTTCCCTTTATATTTTTTTCTTTTATAGTTTTTGTGTAACTAACTAAATTTTTTATTGGCTTTAAAAAATACCTATTTAATACAAACGAAAAAATTAATATTACAATTCCTACAGCGATAGCTGTTCTTATAATAAATGTTTTTCTCTCATTTATTGCCGCTTTAACATCATTTGCATTTTCACTTATAGCTAAATATCCAATATTTTTATCTTTCTTCATTACATTTTTAATAGTTGTTAATTTGAAATTATTGAACTCATCCTGAGTGAAAGTAAAAGGAATACCATAATTTTTGGAACCAACATAATTAAACAAAATATCCTTAAGAGAAACAGTATTATTATTTCCAAAATCTATATTTTTTGTTTCAGTAATTTCTTTTGTTTTTTTCTCGTCTAATATTTCCAATTCTACTAAATCCAATCTTGATGAAAAAGATCTTGGATCAAGATCTAATGTATCGGTATCACCAACTAAATTTAATTCATTATCAAAAAAAATTACTCTATCTAAATTTTGAAAAAGAAATCTTGTTGAAAATAAAAATTTTCTAATATCTTCCTCAACAAATTTTACCTCTAGTCTATTTAGATTATCAATTGTATTATTTATTATTTCAATGTGATTTGATGATTTTTTTTTAATTAAATTCGGTTGAATATTTTTTAAATAAACAAAAGTAAATAGACCAATAATCGTAAAAAAAATCATATTAATAAATAAAAACTTTTTTAAAATAGATAAATTTTTAAGAAAATTGCTAAACATTAACTAACATTCCATCTATATCCACTTCCATATCTTGTTTCTATAGCTGAAAAATTTGGATCAACTTTTTTAAATTTTTTCCTAATTCTTTTAACATGGCTGTCAATTGTCCGATCTTCAATGTCTGTATCTTCTCTATAAGCTATATCCATTAACTGAGCTCTTTCTTTAATAATTCCGGGTCTTTTAGCTAATTCTTTAACTAGCAAAAACTCTGTAGTTGTTAATTTATCTGGTAATTGTTTTCCATCCCACTCACATTCAAGTTGAGAAGGATCTAGCTTTAATTTTCCGTGAGATATGATGCTTTTGTTATCTTCAATTGCATCTTTTGAATCTTTTTTTCTAAGCTGAACTCTAATTCTCTCGATTAAAACTTTTATTGAAAATCCACCAGATTTTTTAACAAAGTCATCTGCTCCTAACTTTAGTCCCAACAATTCATCTATCTCATCATCTTTTGAAGTTAAGAATATAACTGGCAAAGAGGTTTTTTTTCTCAATTTTTTCAATAACTCCTCACCGTCCATTTTTGGCATCTTTATATCAATTATTGCAAGATCAGGGGGTGTTCTTGTGAGACCAATCAATGCGCTCTCACCATCTATATAAGTTTGAACTTTGAATCCTTCCTTCTCAAGAGCAATACTTAAACTTGTAAGAATATTTCTATCATCATCAATTAATGCAATGGTTTGTTTGTGCATATGCAACTATAAAAATACTAAATTGTTCTAATTTGGGCAACGAAATAAAAATTAGTGAAGTGCTCCCCAGTTATTACCTATATTTACATCTACTGTTAAAGGTATTGAAAAGGCGTGGTGTTCACTATTAGCAACACCTGTCATTTCTTCGATAATAAGTTTTTTGATTTTTTTTGACTCCTCTGTTGGACTCTCAAATATAAGCTCATCATGGATTTGTAATAACATTTTAGTTTTATTAAATTTTTGTTCATTTAGTCTTCTCGACAATCTAATCATTGCCAATCTCATAATTTCAGATGCAGAACCTTGGATAGGAGCATTAATTGCTGCTCGTTCTTGAAAGTTTCTCACATTATAATTCTTATCATTTATATTGAAAAAATGTGATCTTCTTCCAAAAATGTTATTTACATAACCACTTTTTCTACAAAACTTAATTGTTTTATCCATGTAAACTTTTATTTCTGGAAACTTAGCAAAATACGAATTTAAAAACTCTTCGGCATCATGATTGCTTACATTAATTTGTTTTGCCAAACCATATTGGGATATTCCATAAATTATTCCAAAATTTATTGCTTTTGCTTTTCTTCTTTGGTCCTCACTTACTTTTTTAATATCAATATTAAAAATTTGACTAGCTGTAAGCGAGTGAATATCTTCGTTGTTTTTGAAAGCTTTTTTAAGCTCCTTTACATCTGCTAGATCTGCTAAAATTCTCATTTCAATCTGATTATAATCTGCTGAGATTAAGGTAAAATTATTCTCTGCAATAAAAGATTTTCTAATATCTTTACCATCTTCAGATTTAATTGGAATATTTTGTAGATTGGGGTCGCTTGATGCTAATCTTCCAGTAGTCGTTGCTGCAAGTAAAAAAGATGTATGAACTCTTTTTGTATTAGGGTTAATATGCTCGGGCAAGGTGTCAGAATAAGTATTTTTTAATTTCGAAAGCTGTCTCCAATCTAGAACTAATTGAGGGAATCTGTGACCCTTAAAGGCTAAATCCTCCAAGACAGATGCACTAGTAGCAAAACTGCCTTTTTTAGTTTTTTTAAGATTTGCAATTTTTAAATCATTGTAGATTACTTCTCCTAATTGTTTTGGTGATGCAATATTAAACTCTTTTTTTGATAATTTAAAAACTTCATTTTGAATTTTCTCAATTTTTTTTTCAAATTTTGCTGACAAAACTTTAAGAAATTTACTATCAATCTTAATTCCCTCTATTTCCATAAATGCTAAAATTTTCAGCATTGGTTTTTCAAAAATTTCATAAATTTTATAGATTTTTTCTGTCTTTAATCTTTTTTTAAACATTTTATATAATCTTAAGGTAATATCTGCGTCTTCAGCTGCATAATCTTTTGCTTTTTCTACATCTACTTGACTAAAATTTATTTCTTTTTTACCTGATCCAACTAAATCTTTAAAAGCAATAGTTTTATGTTCCAAATGAATTTCTGAAAGCGTATCCATATTGTGTCTATTTTTTCCCGCATCTAAGACATAGGACATTAACATGGTATCCTCCATTGATTTTAATTCAATTCCATTTTTAAAAAAAACTATAAAATCAAATTTTATATTTTGACCTATTTTTTTTATACTTGGATCTTCTAATAAAGGTTTTATCTTTTGCAAAACAAGATTTTTATTGATGCATTTTTTTGATTTATGTCCAATTGGAATATAACAAGCTTTTCCAATTTTTGAACTTAATGAAATTCCAATTAGCTCAGCTTGATGTGGGTCTAGAGAATTTGTTTCTGTGTCTACAGCAACTTCACCAACCTCCTCAGCTTCTTTAATCCAAATATCTAACTCTTCAACTTTTGTTATTAAATAATAACGATTTTTATTAATTGGACTCTGTTTTTCTTTATAATCTTTTTTCTCCTCATTATCTGTAAAATCAGGTTCACCATAAGCTGAAATTGCTGAGCTTAAGAGTCTATTGAACTCCATTTCTCTCAAAAATTTGTACAGTTTATCTTTATCAATTTTTTTAAGCTCAAATTCACTCAGATTCCTATCTATTGGCGCATCGTTTTTCAGAGTTACCAATTGTTTACTAATTATAGCTTTGTCTTTATTTTCTATTAAGGTTTCTCTTCTTTTATTTTGTTTTATCTCAGTTGCAGAATTAAGAAGTTTTTCTAATGTTCCATATTTATTTATTAATTCTGCTGCTGTCTTTACTCCAATACCTGGAACACCGGGGACGTTATCACTACTATCTCCTGCTAAAGCCTGCACATCAATAACTTTACCAGAATCTACTCCAAACTTTTTCTGAATATCTTCCTCTGTAATAAATTTATTTTTCATCGGATCATAAATGCGAACATTTTTCTTAAAAAGTTGCATTAAATCCTTGTCTGATGATACTATTGTAACTTTCCCTCCTCCTTTCAAAATTTTATCTACGTAAGTAGCAATTAAATCATCTGCTTCATAATTGACAAGCTCAACTGATGGTAAATTAAATGCTAAAACAGATTTCCTTATATATTCAAATTGAGGAGCCAAATCATCAGGAGCCTCAGCTCTATTCGCCTTGTATTCACTGTAAATATCATTTCTAAAAGTTTTTCTAGCAGAGTCAAAAATTACAGCAAAGTGAGTGGGCTTCTGAAGATTTCTATCAGATTTAGAATCCTCAAGAAGTTTAAATAGCATGCTACAAAAACCACTCACAGCTCCTGTAGGCAAACCATCAATTTTTCGTGTTAACGGGGGTAAAGCATAGTATGCTCTAAATATATATCCTGATCCATCAATTAGATAATAGTGATCTGTTTTTTGAATTTTATTCATTGAAATTAAATATTACAATGCCAATAAAATCTGTACATAAAAAAATATATGTTATTAAATAATATCTAGATTATTAAAAAAATAAGAGTATTATTATTTCATGGAACTAACAAAAAATATTATCAACAATTCAAAACTAATAAAATCAGCTCTATTTGTGTTAATTGGAACGGCTTTGCTAGCTATTTCCTCTAAAATACAAACTCCATTTACTCTAGTGCCTGCAACAATGCAAACTTTTGTAGTTATGTTTATTGGAATAACTTTAGGACATAAATTAGCGACATTGACTGTTCTTTTGTATTTAATAGAAGGATCATTTGGCTTACCTGTCTTTGCAAAAGGCAGTGGAGTAGGATATTTGCTAGGTCCTACTGGAGGATACTTAATTGGTTTTATTTTTACCGCATTTTTTGCTGGCCATATTAATGATAAGAAAGATCCATTAGTAATATTTATCTATTTATTATTTTCTGTAAGTATAATTTACATACTTGGATTATTAGGTCTATGGAATTATATGGGATTTGATAAAAATTTTACTGAAGTTTTTTCATTAGGGGCTAAACCGTTTTTATTAATAGAAATCTATAAAATATTAATACTTACAGTAT
Source organism: uncultured Pelagibacteraceae bacterium (assembly GCA_902623735.1). Taxonomy (GTDB): domain Bacteria; phylum Pseudomonadota; class Alphaproteobacteria; order Pelagibacterales; family Pelagibacteraceae; genus Pelagibacter. The sequence goes on from CACNUU010000002.1 coordinate 120,729, forward strand.
TATCAAAACAAATTTTAAAATTTAGAAAATTTATTTAGGAGATCTTTTAGACAAAATTCTTTGTAAAGTTCTTCTATGCATTTTCAATCGTCTAGCAGTTTCAGACACATTTCTGTTACATAATTCAAAAACTCGATGTATATGTTCCCATTTTACTCTGTCTGCTGACATTGGATTTTCTGGTGGTGCAGCTTTTTTTGATGGATCTGCTAATAATGCTTTTTCCACATCATCGGCGTCAGCTGGCTTAGCTAAATAATCAATTGCGCCCTCTTTAATAGCTGCTACAGCGGTAGGGATATTTCCATATCCTGTGAGCATAATTATTCTACTTGATGAATTACTAGACTGAATTTCTTTTACTACCTCTAATCCATTGCCATCATTTAATCTCAAATCTACTACAGCAAAACCTGGTTTTTTGGCTTTGACTGATTCGATACCTTTTCGTACACCCTCAGCTTGAATAACTTCAAATCCCTTTTTTTCCATTGCTCTTGCTAATCTCTCCCTAAATGGATTATCATCATCAACGATTAGAAGGGATTTGTTATCAAAATCACTCAAATTTTGTAGTGTTGCTTCGTTTTTCATCAATAAATATATGGTCATTTTTTTCCACAATTCAATAGGTTATTATTTTCTTTACATTGAATAACTATTGAATTAATTGCTCGAAATATTAAAGTTTTTTCTTAAATAAAAAGCTTTTTTTTTGTTAAATTTTTTTTGGGGGGCATATTAGATGCAAAAATTTAAGTCAGTTGAAGACTTAGTTAATCAACTGAGACCAGATAAACCTGTTTATTGTATCAGAAAGAAATCAATTCTTTCTGCATCAAGCTTTTTTCAAAAAAAGTTTCCCGGCAAAATTTTATATGCGGTGAAAACCAATCCAAATTCTGAGGTAATTAAAACTCTAGTTAAAAGTGGTATAAACCAATTTGATGTCGCTTCAATTGAAGAAATTAAATCTGTAAGAAAATTCAGTCAATCTGCAAAGTGTTCTTTTATGCACACTGTCAAAAGTAGAGAAAGTATTAAAGATGCATATTTCAAATATGATATTAAAACTTATGCACTTGATACAAAAGATGAATTAATAAAAATTATAGAAAGCACAAGTGGTGCAAAAGATCTTGAACTTTTTGTAAGAGTTTCTGTTTCAAATGAACATGCTGAAATTGATTTATCAAAAAAATTTGGGGCACTCAATTCTGAAGCTGCAGGATTACTGAGATTAGTTAAACAATATGCAAAAAAAATTGGATTAAGTTTTCATGTGGGTTCTCAATGTATGCACCCAATTTCCTACAGCAAAGGAATAACTGAAATAGGTAATTTGATAAAAAAAACAAAAATCATTCCAAATTACATTAATGTTGGTGGTGGTTTTCCAACCATATACCCTGATCTTATTCCACAATCATTAGATAATTATTTTAATGAAATTAATAAAAGTTTAGAAAGTCTAAAATTATCAAATTTGACTGAAATTATTTGTGAACCAGGTAGAGCTTTAGTTGCTGAAAGCGGGTCAACTATTGTGAGGGTAAATTTAAGAAAAAAACAAAAACTTTATATTAATGATGGTACTTATGGTACACTCTTTGATGGAGGTACTCCAAACATTGTTTTTCCATCGAAAATGATTAAAGATACTTCAAATAAAATTATTTCAAAAAAATTAACAGCCTTTGATTTTTATGGTCCTACTTGTGATAGTATGGATTATATGAAAGGTCCTTTTCTGTTACCAAATAATATAAAAGAAAATGATTATATAGAGCTTGGTCAATTAGGTGCATACGGATTAACATTTAGAACACAGTTTAATGGTTTTTATTCTGACGAAATATATGAAGTAGAGGACAGTCCGATAATGAGCCTTTACAACAAAGATATCGGTAAAGCCACATTAGTTGCTTAATGTCTCAAAAAAAAAATTTAGGCCATAATAGCAAAAAAGATTTTCTTAAAAATCCAGTTGAACATATAGATATAACTTCATTTGACTCAAGAAAAATAATTTCTTCAATGGAAAAAATGTCATTTGTATCAAGAGAAACTGCAAACGCTGCAAATATTTATAATGAAATGCTTGCAGATAAAGATTGCACAATATTTTTAACATTGGCTGGATCAACATCTGCGGCTGGATGTATGAATATTTACAGAGATTTAGTAAAATACAATATGGTTGATGCAATCATAGCCACTGGAGCTTCAATTATTGATATGGATTTTTTTGAAGCACTTGGATTTAAACACTATCAAGGCTCCCAATTCCAAGATGATAAGGAATTGAGAAAAAATTATATAGATAGAATTTATGATACGTATATTGATGAAGATGAGCTTCAAATATGTGACAAAAAAATTTGCGAAATTGCAGATAATTTAGAACCTAGAAGTTATACTTCTAGAGAGTTTATCAATGAAATGGGTAAATATTTGAAAAAAAATTCAGTTAAAAAAGACTCATTAATAGAAACCGCTTTTGACAATAATGTTCCAATATTCTGCCCAGCTTTTACCGACTCCAGCGCTGGTTTTGGATTAGTTATACATCAAGAAAAAAATCCAAAACAACATATGACGATAGACTCAATCAGAGAATTCCGTGAATTGACCGAGATTAAAATTCAATCAAAAGGATCAGGTCTTTTTATGATTGGGGGTGGGGTACCGAAAAATTTTATACAAGATACAATTATATGTGCAGAATTATTAGGAAAAGAAGTTGATATGCATAAATATGCTATTCAAATCACGGTTGCCGACTCAAGGGATGGTGCTTGCAGTAGTTCAACTTTGAAAGAGGCAAGCTCGTGGGGTAAGGTAGATGTAACAAAAGAACAAATGGTTTTCGCGGAGGCAACAAGTGTACTGCCACTAATAGCAAGTGATGCTTACCATAAAGGAAAATGGAAAAATAGGGATAGAAAAAATTTTTCTAAAATTTTTGGATAAATAAATTGGAATATCTTTCAAATAAAAAAGGATTTCTTGGAATTGATAATAAATTCAATTTTAAAGAAAAGGTTATAATAATTCCATTTGGCTTGGAAAAAACTGTTAGTTATGGCAGTGGAACTAGAAATGGACCAAAAGAGATAATTAGAGCGTCTCACCAAGTTGAACTTTATGATGAAGAAATGAAGTGTGAACCCTACAAAAAAATAGGTATCAAAACTTTAAAACCTTTCAAAATTAATAAAAATTTAGATTCATCTCTAAAAAAAATAGCAAGCATTAATAAGAAAATTTTAGATAAAAAACTTTTTCCAATGACATTTGGGGGTGAACATTCAATAACTCCAGGATGTATAAAACCTTTTGTCAAGAGATTTAAAAAAATTTGTTTGTTACACTTTGATGCTCATGCAGATTTAAGAAATAGTTATAATGGTGAAAAATATTCTCATGCATCTGCCATCAGAAGATGTTTAGATCATAAAAATGTATCTATAATTTCATTTGGAATAAGAAATATTTCAAAAAGTGAAATACCTTTTTTAAAGAAAAATAAATCAAGAATAAATATTTTTTGGGCTAAAGATAAAGCTAAATGGAGTATGAAAAGTTTTAAACAATTGATAAAAAATAAAACTGTATACTTAACTTTTGATGTAGATGGATTAGATTCTAGCATTATGCCAGCAACTGGAACTCCTGAGCCTGGCGGATTACTTTGGGATGAAACTTTAAATATAATAAGAATAGCTGCCAAAAATTCAAACATAGTAGGTGCAGATATTAATGAGCTATCTCCAATAAAAGGTTTTAACTCATATAATTTCTTGGTTGCTAAATTAGCTTATAAGATTTTGTCTTACAAATATCTTTATAAAATCTAAATAGGTTTGAATGTTTTTAACAATAGCCTAAATGGAATTAACATCATTAATGCCACAAATATCTTTACTACAAGATCTCCAAAAGCCAATGTAAACCATGGTATGCTCGTTCCATAAAAAGAAATGGAAAAAAATAAGTAAGTATCAACTGTTGAGCCTATTATTGAGGAAGTTAATGGAGCTATAAACCATTTTTTTTTTCTCAAGTTATCAAATATTTGAACATCTATAAGTTGAGCCATCAAAAAAGCAGTTCCAGATCCAATTGCAATTCTGATCGATATATAATCTGCAAAATCTGTAGAAAATAAAATAGTAAATCCAATTCCTATTAAGAAACCTAGATAAACTATTTTTCTTGCTACGAATTTTCCATATGATCTATTTGCAAGATCTGTAATTAAAAATGCTATTGGATAACTAAAGGCTCCATAAGTTAATAATTCGTTTAATCCATAAAAATTTACGGGAAATTGAACAAGATAGTTTGAAGATAAAACAACTGCTCCCATCAAAAATGATAGGAGAATAAAGGATTTTTTCATTAGGCTTGTTTAGATTGAACTAGTTTTTTTTGATATGGTGATTTTAATAATAAACTTTTTTTTAATTTTTTTAATCTTGGAGATAAATTTTTATTTTTTACACTTTTTAAAAAACCATCAAAACTTCCTTTTTTATCAACAGATCTTACACCGGCATTACTTACAGTGAGTTTTAGACTTCTTTTAAGTAGCTCACTTGTAAATTTCACTTTTTTTAAATTTGGCAAAAATCTTCTCTTTGTCTTGTTGTTAGCATGACTAACATTATGACCCTTCAGTGGTATTTTTCCAGTTAATTCACATTTTTTTGACATAAAACAGGGTCTATATAAAAGGAGATATTGATGACGTCAAGTTTAATACAATTAAGTATTTGTTTTTTTTCCAATTATTTCACTAAAATTTTTGACATCATCTTTTAATAACAATTCTCTTAGTTCTTTTTTGATCATACTCACAATATTAGGGCCTCTGTAAACCATACCGGTATATAACTGTATATAGTTTGCTCCAGCAAGAAATTTTTCGTAAGCACTTGCGCCAGAGTCTACTCCACCCACTCCTATAATCTTTATTTTGCCTTGAAGAGATTTAAAGAATTTATTTATCAAAATAGTTGATTTACTTTTGATAGGTTTTCCAGATAATCCACCTTTTTGATGTTTCTGAATATTGTTTAAACTTTCTCGTGTAGAATCTGATGTATTGGATACTATCACTCCTTTAACGTTATTACTTAAAAGAACATTTGATATTTCATCTATTTCACTGTTTTTGATATCCGGAGAGACTTTGACAACAATAGGAATTTTTGAGTCGAGATTTTTTTTTTCTTTTTCTATATTCTTTAAAAGATCGTCTAATTGTTTTTGATCGTGGAATTTTCTTAAATTTTCAGTATTTGGAGATGAAATATTGATTGTTATGTAATCTGCTACTTGATAAAAAATATTTAGACACTTCAAATAATCTTCAGTTCTGTTTTCTGTATCTTTATTAGGTCCAATATTAATTCCTAGGATTCCAATTTTTCTATTTGAATTAATCCTATTAATCACATTTTCAGCACCAAGATTATTAAAACCAAGTCTATTAATCAATGCTTCATCCTCGACTAGTCTAAATACTCTAGGTTTTGGATTTCCGTATTGTTTTAATGGCGTGATAGTTCCAACTTCAACAAAGCCAAAGCCTAATTTAAATAAAGAATTATATACCTCGGCATTTTTATCAAATCCAGCAGCCATACCGATAGGGTTTTCTATTTTTTTACCAAATAATTCTGTTTTAAACAAAGGATCATCTTTGTTTTCATCTGGCATGTTCGGAATAAAATTAAATTTCAAAGACTTGATGGCTAAATTGTGTGCAGTCTCTGGATCAAGTTTAAATATTAATGATCTTATATTTGAAAACATTATTTAATTTTATTTTTTATAAGTTCTTTTGTTTCTTTAACACCAAAAAAACTTATAAAAAATCCCATCCTTGGTCCATTTTCATCACCAAATACAACTTCATAAATTAGCCTGAACCAATCTCTCAAATTTTTTGAGTAACCATTTTCCTTTCCAGTTGAGTAAATTAATGTTTGAATATCCTCGGGTGTCATCTGATCATTACAATCATCAAGTTTTTTAATAAGAGCCTCTAAAGCTATTTTTTCTTCACTACTTGGTTTTTTGTATTTTTTATTTTTTTTAATAACATCATTAAAATATCTAATAGCATATCCAACTAATTTATCAAAAATTGGATAATCTTTTTCTGAAATATCTTTTTTATATTTTTTAACAAATTTCCAAAGAAGATCTTTGTTTTCAGCATTGCTTGATTCAACTAAATTAAGAAGCATAGAAAATGACATTATAGTTTGCTCTTTTGGTGTTTTACTATTATGAACATGCCAAACAGGGTTCATTAAAAGCTGAAATTCATCTTGGTTATTTGTTTTTTCTAATAATTCTAAATACTCATCTACAGTTTTTGAAACTATTTCTTTATATAATTTTTTTGCTCTTTTAGGATTTTGATACATATATAAAGATAAGCTTTCTGGTGATGCATATTCAAGCCATTGATCTATCGTAATTCCATTTCCTTTTGATTTGGAAATTTTTTCACCTTTCTCATCCAAAAATAATTCATATGCAAATCCTGATGGATTAGTTTTACCAATTAATTTAATTATTTTTGTTGATAGAATAGCACTTTCAATTAAATCTTTTCCATACATTTCAAAATCTACATCTAGAGCATACCACCTCATCGCCCAATCAACTTTCCATTGAAGTTTGCAATCTCCGTCTAAAATACTTTTTTCTAAATCTTTACCATTATTATCAAAAACAATTTTTAAGTCTTTTTTATTTATCTCTTTAATAGGAATTTCTAAAACATGGCCTGTCTCAGGACAAATAGGCAAAAAAGGACTATACGTTTTTTGACGATCCTTTCCTAAGGTAGGTAAAATTATATTCATGATTCCATCATAATTATCTAAAATAACTTGAAGAGTTGGATTAAAAAAACCAGATTTATAAAGTTCAGTTGAACTTTTAAAACTATATTTAAAACTAAATTTATCTAAAAAATTTTTTAACATTTGATTATTATGTTCACCAAAACTGCTAAATTTGTTAAACGGATCAGGAACTTGGGTGAGCGGTTTATGTAAATTCTTTTCAAGCAATTCTTTTTTAGGCACATTATCTGGAACTTTTCTCAAACCATCCATGTCATCAGAAAAAGTTATAATTTCTGAAGGAAGATCTGTTAAATGCTTTAATGCATTTACAATCATACTTGTTCTAGCGACTTCACCGAATGTTCCAATGTGAGGTAATCCACTAGGACCATAACCTGTTTGAAGTATAATTTTTCCTTTTTTTTCAATAATTGATTTTCGTTCTCGAAGCATTTTTTTTGCTTCTACAAAAGGCCAAGCATTTGTTTTGTCTAAATTTTCCTTTTTAACCATTATTTTCTCAAATTTAATCTTAATTTTAAGACTAAACTAATTCTTATAGAGTTGAAATTTATTTACCATAAAATAATGTTCTTTCAAAATGCCTAATTACAAAACTGTTTTTTTTACCTTGGGAATACTTCAAATAATTCTAGGGATTTTTATGTTGATTCCAATAATTGTACAATTTATTTATAACGAAACTGACTCATCTTTTTTTGGAGCTTCAATAATTACAATTATATTTGGAACTCTATTTTTTTTATCAAATTTAGATCATCAAAAGAAATTAAATTTACAACAAGCCTTTTTATTAACAGCTTTATCTTGGATTAGTATTGCAATTTTTGGTTCTCTTCCTTTTGTTTTTTCGAGCACTAATTTTTCTTTTACTAACGCTTTTTTTGAAAGTATGTCAGGTATAACAACTACGGGCTCTACTATTATATCTAATTTAGAGGTAATGCCCAAGGGTATTTTATTTTGGAGAGCAATACTCCAATGGTTGGGTGGAATCGGTATAATAGTAATGGCAATAACCTTGATGCCAATAATGAACGTTGGAGGAATGCAATTATTTAAAATTTCAAGCAATGATTCATCAGAAAAAATTCTTCCAAAATCAAAAGAAATTGCGCTTAGACTAATTTGTATTTATTTATTCTTAACTATTTTATGCGCCACATCATATTATATTTTTGGTATGAATTTTTTTGATAGCTTAACTCATTCGATGACAACAATCGCAACAGGTGGTTTTTCAAACTATAATGAATCAATTGGATATTTTAATGATATTTCAATAGAAATTTCATCAATAATATTTATTATATCAGGTAGTTTACCTTTTATAGCATATATCAAATTTTTAAATGGGGACAAGTCTATCTTTACCTCAGATATTCAAATAAGAACTTTTTTTAAAATTATTATTATTAGTGTGATCATACTTTCGTTATATCTAATTAGTAATAATGACATTCAATTTAATTTAAGATCTATTTTTTTTAATGTAATTTCGATATTAACAGGAACTGGTTATGTGAATGCTCAATTTGATAATTGGGGAAGTTTTTCTTTAGCGATATTTTTGATCTTAATGTTTATAGGAGGTTGTGCAGGATCTACAACCTGTGGGATTAAGATATTCAGAGTTCAAATTTTATTTTTATTCATTTCTACTCAATTAAAAAAAATAATTTACCCTAGGGGAATTTTTTTAATGAAATATGATCAAAACCCAATTGATAATAAATTTATTTCATCAATTATTTCTTTCATTTTCATGTATTTGATAATATTTTTTATCTTAGCCGCGCTTCTATCATTGACTGGCTTAGATTTTATTACCTCTATATCTGGAGCAGCAACATCAATATCAAATGTTGGACCTGGATTAGGCTCTATAATTGGTCCTAATGGAAACTTTTCTACATTGCCTGATATTTCAAAATGGATATTAACTATAGGTATGATTTTGGGTAGATTAGAACTATTTGCAATTCTCGTTTTATTTTTACCCTCTTTTTGGAGAAACTAATTAATGAAAAAAATTGATATTTTTTTTGAAAAAAAACCTTTAAAGATGATTTGTTTGGGATTTTCATCGGGTCTTCCGATTTTATTAGTTTTTTCAACACTATCTGTTTGGCTTGTAAAAGCAGGAATTAGTCGAAGTACAGTGACATTATTTAGTTGGGCAGGATTTGCCTATGCATTTAAATATTTATGGTCACCACTTGTTGATAATTATAGATTGCCAATACTTAAAAAATTTGGTCATAGGAGAAGTTGGCTTTTACTATCTCAGCTCTTGATTATAATAGCATTAATTTTTACTGCATTTACGGATCCGAAAGAAAGTTTATTCTTAACTGCTTTATTTATTACAATCCTAGCTTTCTTTAGTGCAACTCAAGATATTTTAATTGATGCCTTCAGAATAGAATCGGCTCCACAATCTTTACAAGGACCTTTATCATCAATGTATATTGCTGGATACAGAATTGCGATGCTTGTTGCTGGTGCAGGAAGTCTATGGCTTGCATCTTTTTTTGGAACAGAGATTTATGATCAAAATGTATGGAAAAAAGTATATTTAATAATGTCCTTATTTATGTTGATTGGTGTTTTTGCAACAATCATCTCAGATGAGCCAAAGTTTAAAAGAAATTTTAATACTAATAATCATATAAAATTTTTGATCACTATACTAATTGCAGTTATTAGCTTTATCTTTTTATATTCTATAATTGATAATCCTTTTAAGAAAGACGAAATTTTATCTAGTTTTCTTTTTTCAACGATGAGATTAATAATTTGTTTTATTTTTTCTTATTTAATGATTTCCTTATTAATATTAATTAAATTTGCTCCAAAAAATAAAATTTCAAAAAGTTACATGGGTCCAATTTTAAATTTTATTAAAAGATATGGAAAATTTGCTTTTTTAATACTCCTTTTAATTTCTCTCTACAGAATTGCTGATATCGTAATGGGCGTTATGGCAAATATATTCTATTTAGAAAAAGGATATAAAATTTCAGAAATTGCAACTTATTCCAAATTTTTTGGTGTTTTTGCGACAATACTTGGTGGGTTTATTGGTGGTTATTGCTCTTACAAATTTGGAACAATGAAATCTTTGTTTTTTGGTGCTTTGATTGCAGCCTCAAGTAACTTATTATTTGCTTGGTTAGCTATTTCACCTATTAGTGTAAATTTTCTAGTTACTGTAATAACTGCAGATAACATATCTAGCGGATTTGCAGGTGCTGCATTTGTAATTTATTTATCTGGATTAACTTCAATTAAATTTACAGCAACACAATATGCATTGTTCAGTTCAATCATGCTTTTTATACCAAAACTGATTGCAGGGTATGCTGGAGGCTGGGTGGATTTTATGGGATATTATTATTTTTTCTCTTTAACTGCTTTTTTAGGTTTACCAGTGCTTTTCTTAATATTTTGGATCAGCAAAGTAGCACCGGTTAAAAATTAGATGAAAAATAATTTTTTTAATATTGCTGTAAATAACATTTATACTAAACCTAACATTAGATCAGAAGTAGGTACACAAATTTTATATGGAGAAAAATTTAAGATACTGAGTGAAAAAAAAAATTGGTTAAAAATTAAAACTGATTTTGATAATTATACAGGATTCATAAAAAAACAAAAATTTTTAAACCAGTTCAAACCGCTATTTAAAATTTTTAAACCGAAATCGAGAATTTTTATAAAAAAAAAAAATAAAATTTCTCCTTCCAAAAACTTTCTTTATTTTGCATCAGGAATATCAGTATTAAATAAAAATAAAGATTACATAGAATTTGAGAAAAATAAATGGATTAAAAAAAAAGACACAAAAGTAATTGATCATTATGAAAAGAATTATTCAAAAATATTCAAGTTGTTTTTAGATAGTAAATATCTATGGGGTGGCAAAACAAAAAATGGTATTGATTGTTCCGCTTTAATTCAAATCTATTTTTATTATAACAGAATTTTTTTTCCAAGGGACTCTAAAGATCAAATCAAATATTGTAAGAGAACAAAAAAAAAGAGCTTTTGTAAAGGTGATATAATTTTTTGGAAAGGTCATGTTGGTATATGTTTAAATAAATCAAAATTTATTCACGCTTATGGCCCAAGAAAAAAAGTGATAATTATGCCTACAAAAGCAACGATCAAACTAATTAAAAAAACAGCAAATCTTAAAATTAAAAAAGTAAGTAATATGAAAAAATATTAATTTCTTCCAAAATCAGGTTTGTTTGTATCCTGTTTTAATTTTATGATTCTAGATCTCACTTTTTTTGTTTGGATCAGTTTCTTTAAAATTGACATACTATTTTTTGAGTTGATATCTTTTTTAAAGGAATTAAGATTTTTAATAAACATATCAATAGCTTTTGAGACGTTTATTTTATTATCAAAAAAAATATCTCTCCACATTATTTCGTTAGATGCTGCTATACGTGAAAAATCTCGTAAACCTCCTGCACTATATTTAATTAAATCATATTTTTGTTTTTTTTCAAAATCTTGAGCAGATTTTACCAAATTGTAGGCGACTAGGTGAGGTAGGTGACTTGTGATCGAAAAAATTTTATCATGTTTTTCAACATTCATAATAACTGTTTTAGAACCAACTTTTTTCCAAAAAGAATTTAGAAATTTCAAATTTTTTAAATTAGTTTTTTTTTCTTTGATTAATATACACCACTTATCTTTAAACATATTTTCTTTACCATATTCTGGTCCACTTACTTCTGATCCTGTTATAGGATGGCTTTGAATCCAATGAATACCTTTCTTCAAAAATTTTTTAATAATTTTCGAAGACTCATTTTTTGAAGAACCAATATCCGTAATAATTGTATTTGATGAAATGAATTTATTAATTTTAATAATAAGATTTTTATATTCACTCATAGGTGTACAAAAAATAATTAGATCTGAATTGATCACAGCATCTTCTAACGAATTAACTATTTTTCCAGGTAATTTTAATTTTTTAATCTTAGAAATATTTAATTTTGATTTTTCATAAATAAATATTTTTTTTGCTATTTTTTTTTTGGAAATTCTCCTTACCAAAGATGATCCTAATAATCCACATCCAATAATTAATACATTTTTCATTTATTTAAAATACTTTTTGCTTCTCTCATAAATTTAATATTTTCTTTTTTAGATCCAATTGTTAATCGCAACATATTTTTGATTTTATAACCATCTTCAGTAGATCTTAAAATAATACCTTTTAATTTCAATTTTTCGTAAAAGTATCTTGCCTTTAATTTACATTTCGTAAAGTTTAATAATAAAAAATTAGCAGAAACTTTATTTGAGCTAATGTTATACTTATTTAAAAAATTTTTTAATTTGGTTGCATATCTAATATTGTGTTTTATTGATCGAGAAATAAATTTATTATCTTTGAGAGACTCAATCGCAGCTTTTTGTGCAACCTCATTAACATTAAATGGTGGTTTAATAATATTGAGTGCATCAATAATTTTCTTTGATCCGTGGCCCCATCCAATTCGTAAGGACGATAAACCATAAATTTTTGAAAATGTTCTCAATATAAAAACATTATATTTATTTTTAAATAAATCTAACCCTGATTTGTAATCATTATTTTTCATATATTCTGCATAAGCATCGTCCACAACCAACAGAATATTTTTTCTTAATTTTTTTCTCAACTCAATTAATTCAAGCTTAGTAAGGTATGTGCCTGTTGGATTGTTTGGATTAGCTATAAAAACGATCTTAGTTTTTTTTGTAACCTTTTTAATTATTTCTGGTACAGATACTTTAAATTTTATTTCTTTGGCAAAAATAACATTAGCACCAACTATGCTAGCATAAATTCTATACATCAAAAAACTAAATTGTGGAACAATCACTTCATCTTTTGGTTTTAAAAATAATTGGCACAACATTTGAATTACTTCATCGGAGCCTGCTCCACAAATAATCCTATCCATATTACAATTAAATTTTTTTGCAATTTGATTTCTAAGTAATTTTGATTTTCCATCTGGGTATTTAGAAAAATTTAATTTTTTATTAGACATAACTTTCTTAACTCTCAAACTCATACCTAAAGCAGATTCGTTTGCAGAAAGTTTAATAATTTTTCTAAATCTCTTTAAATTTGATTTTCCTGGTTTATAGGCTTCAATATTCAGTTTTTTAAATGTAATGACACTCATCTTTTTAATATTTATGACCTTTATAATTAAAATAAGAATTTTTCATATAGTTATAAGTATAAATATTTTTAAAATTGACATACTAAATAACTTCTTGTACAAAATTTATGCGCTGATTTACCTGAATTGCGAGCGCTCTAAAAAAACCGCTAAAAAAGTTTTTTCTCGCAAAATTCACTAATCGGCTCTGTTATGAATATAAAAAAGAATATAAAAACATTGATTATTGAAAAACCGCTAAAATTAGACTGCGGTCAAACTATCAGTAATTTTCCTTTAGCCTATGAAACTTATGGAACTCTTAACAAAAATAAAGACAATGCAATTTTAGTTTGTCATGCCTTAACTGGGGATCAATTTGTCACTGGTATAAATCCAATTACCAATAAAGATGGGTGGTGGGCATATGCCGTTGGCCCAAATAAGTCTATTGATACAAATAAATATTTTGTTATTTGTGCAAATGTAATTGGTGGATGTATGGGATCTTTTGGACCTAGCCATGAAAATCCTAAAACAAAAAAAATTTATGGAACAGACTTTCCAATTATTACAATTAATGACATGGTCAACGCCCAAGTAAATTTATTAGATTTCTTTGGTATTGAAAAACTTTTTTCAGTTATAGGAGGTTCAATGGGTGGTATGCAGGTTTTACAATTTGTTAGTAATTTTCCTGACAAGGCCAGAACAGCAATACCAATCGCCTGTACATCCAATCATTCTGCTCAGAATATTGCTTTCAATGAACTGGGTAGACAAGCTATTGCAGCTGATCACAATTGGCTAGATGGAAATTATGCTTCAAAAAATACTGTCCCGAATAAAGGATTGTCTGTTGCTCGAATGGCTGCACATATAACCTATTTGTCAAAAAAGGGACTTCAGGAAAAGTTTGGGAGAAAATTACAAGAAAGAGATGATCTTAAATTTGGTTTTGATGCTGACTTTCAAATAGAAAGTTATTTACGATATCAAGGCTCAGTTTTCGTAGATAGATTCGATGCAAATAGTTATCTTTATATAACTAGAGCAATGGATTATTTTGATTTGGTAAAACAATTTAATGGTAATTTGTCTAATGCCTTTAAAAATACAAAAACTAAATTTTTTATAATATCTTTTACTTCTGACTGGCTTTACCCAACCCAAGAAAATAAAGAGATTGTAATTGCTCTAAATGCAGTAAATGCAAATGTAGGTTTTGTAGAAATAGAATCTGATAAAGGTCATGACTCTTTTTTACTAGATGTGCCGGATTTTTTAAAAGCACTTAAAAATTTTTTAGATAAATCTTTTATAGAAAATCATGATGAAAACTGAGTATAAAATTATTGCTGATATTATTGAAAATAATTCGAGTGTATTAGATGTGGGATGTGATGATGGAACTTTGATGGAATTTTTAAAAACTAATAAAAATACTAATATAAGAGGAATTGAAATTTCTAAAGAGAAAGTTCAAATTTGTATCGCTAAAGGATTAACTGTTATTGAAGGAAATGCAGAATTTGATCTAAAACAATTTCCTAATGACTCATTTGATTATGTCGTTTTAGGACAAACTTTACAAGCTTTTGTTAATCCAGAGTTGGTTATTAGAGAGCTTTTAAGAGTTGGTAAAAAAGCTGTTGTAACTATTCCTAATTTTGGACATTGGAAGGTTAGACTTAATTTGTTAATTAAAGGAACAATGCCAATTACAAATTCATTACCAAATGATTGGTACAACACACCTAATATTCATATGTGCACGATAAAAGATTTTGTAAAATTCTCTAAAATAATTGGTTTCAAAATTTTTAAATCTTTAGCCTTAGAAAATAAAAATATATCTAATATAAATCGCTCAAATTTATTTTTCAAAAATTTATTTGGTGAACTTGGAATATTCTTAATAGAAAAATAAATGAAAATTGAAATCATAAAATGTCTGCAAGATAATTTCACTTATTTGATTATTGATAAAAAAACTCAAATTGCATGTGTTGTTGATCCTAGTGAGGCAGCACCTATTATTAAATTTTTACAAAATAAAAAAATAAATCTTAAGTATATACTTAATACTCATCATCATCACGATCATGTTGGTGGAAATATTGAATTAAAAAAAAAATATGATTGTAGCGTCATAGGCTTTAAAGGAGATAAAGATCGTATTCCAGAAATTGATATTCTATTAGAGGATAATCAAATATGGAAAAAAGATAACTTTGAAGCGAAAATTTATCATATTCCTGGTCATACAACAGGTCATATTGCTTTCCATTTTTTTAAAGAAAAAAAAATTTTTACTGGTGACACTTTATTTTCTCTTGGTTGTGGTAGATTATTTGAAGGCACCTATGAACAAATGTTTAACTCTTTAAAAAAAATTAAACAACTTCCTAAAGATACAGAAATCTACTGTGGTCATGAGTATACTTTGCAAAATTCTAATTTTTGTCAGGCTAATGATCCTGAGAATTTAAAACTTAAAGAAAAAATTGTAAGAATCAAAGACCATCTTAAAAAAAATTTACCTACTATTCCGACTATTTTAGAAGATGAACTTGAATGTAATATATTTCTAAAAGCAAAAGATTTAAAAACTTTTTCAAAACTGAGAGATTTGAAGGATAATTTTTAGTTTATAGAGCTTGACTATGGTTTAGCTAAGATTATATTGCGTTAATTAAAAATTAAATATTCTATATGTCTTACGCAGTAATACAAACAGGTGGAAAACAATACAAAGTTAAGTCAGGTGAGATCTTGAAAATTGAAAAACTTCCAAATTCTAAGCCTGATACTAAAATAGAATTTAAGGAAGTTATTGCTTATGGTGATGAAAAAGCTATAGAGATTGGTGCTCCTACCATACAAGGTGCTAAAGTTGAAGCAAATTTAATTAAGAACAGTAAAAATAGAACTATTTTAATTTTTAAGAAAAGAAGAAGACAAAATTCAAGGCGAAAGAATGGACACAGACAAGAATATTCAATGATTAAAATAAACAAAATTTTTTCAAAAGATGGTAAGATTTTATCAGAAGCTGAGAAAGTTTCAAAAACTTCGAATAAAGAAGTTGCAGAAAAAAAAACAAGTAAGTAACTAGGGAAAGTTATGGCAACAAAAAAAGCAGGTGGATCATCAAGAAACGGACGAGATAGTGCCGGAAGAAGACTCGGGGTTAAAAAGTATGGTGGTGAAACTGTAATTCCTGGAAATATAATTGTTAGACAAAGAGGAACAAAGATATTTCCTGGTGAAAATGTTGGAATGGGTAAGGATCATTCAATATTTTCAGTTATAAAAGGCAAAGTAGTTTTTAAAAAAACTAAATCAGATAGAACTTTTGTTTCAGTAAAACCCAATTAATAGTACAACAAAAAATAGGGTTGTATTATGAAATTCTTAGATCAAGTAAAAATTTTTGTTAAAGCTGGAAATGGTGGAGATGGATCTCCAAGCTTTAGAAGAGAGAAATTTATTGAGTTTGGTGGACCCGATGGAGGAGATGGCGGAAAAGGTGGTTCAGTAATTTTAAGAGCTGAGCAAAACTTAAATACTTTAATTGATTATAGATATCAACAACATCACAAAGCACAACGAGGAGAAAATGGTTCAGGTCAAAACTGCACAGGAAAAGGCGGTGAAGATTTAATTCTTAAGGTTCCTTTAGGAACACAAGTTTTCGAAGAAGATAATAAAACTTTGATATATGATTTTACCAAAATTAGTGAGGAGTTTGTAGTGGCTAATGGTGGTAAAGGTGGATTAGGAAATACGAGATTTAAAAGTTCAACCAATAGAGCTCCAAGAAAATATACAAAAGGGACGGCTGGTGAAGAGTTTGTAATTTGGCTTCAGTTAAAGACTATTGCTGATATTGGAATAATTGGATTACCTAATGCTGGAAAATCTAGCTTGTTAGCAGCCGTAACAAATGCAAACCCAAAGATTGCAAATTATCAATTTACAACTTTAAACCCAAATTTAGGAGTTGCAACTTATGATAATAAAGAGATCACTTTAGCAGATATTCCTGGCTTGATTGAAGGAGCTCATGAAGGAATGGGGCTAGGAACAAAATTTTTAAAACATATAGAGAGATGTAAATCACTTTTACATCTAATAGATATTACTAATGAAGATTTAATTGAATCCTACAACCAAGTTAAAAAAGAATTACAAAATTATAGTTCTGAACTAATCAAAAAAAAAGAATTAGTTGTTTTAAATAAAATAGATTTAATAGATGAGGATGTAGTGAAAAAGAAAATAGAAAATTTTTCAAAAAATAAAAAATGTGAAGTATTAACATTATCAACCTTTAAGAAAAATTCAGTATCTAAAATTAAATCTAAATTAATTTCATATGCATCTTAAGAATTCAAAAATTATTGTCATAAAAATTGGATCATCTCTAATTATAGATAAAAATAAAAAGATTAGGAGTAAATGGTTATCAAGTTTTGCAAAGGATATTAAAAAATTAAGATCAAAAAACAAAAAAGTAGTGATAGTAAGCTCTGGAGCTATCGCTCTTGGATGTAAAAAAATGAATTATAATAAAACAAACCTAAAACTAGATAAAAGCCAAGCCATAGCATCTATTGGTCAAATTGAACTAATGAATTTATTTTCACAAACATTCTCTAAATACAAAATAAATATATCACAAATTCTTTTAACATTAGATGATACTGAGGAAAGAAGAAGGTCAATAAATGCAAAAAGAACTTTTGAAAACCTTTTTCAGCTAGATTATGTTCCCGTGGTTAATGAAAATGATACTATTGCAACTTCAGAAATAAAATATGGGGATAATGACAGGCTTGCCTCTCGTGTAGCTCAAATTACAAGTGCAGATACATTGATTTTATTATCTGATGTAGATGGTCTTTTTACAAAAAATCCAAAAAAATTTAAAGATGCAAAATTAATAAAAAAAATTTCTAATTTAGAAGAAGATATTAGGAATATTGACATAAGAGGTATTACTGAATTTGGAAGTGGAGGGATGGATACAAAAATTGAGGCAGCAAAAATCTGTAATTTAGCAGGATGTAATATGATAATTGCTAATGGATTATATCTAAATCCAATAGAACAAATTGAAAAAAAGAATAATTGTACCTGGTTTATTTCTTCAATACAAAAATTAGATGCCAGAAAAAAATGGATTATTAGTTCTGTTTCACCAAAAGGGGAATTAATCATTGATGATGGAGCTAAAAAAGCTCTTATTAATGGAAAAAGTCTGTTAGCTGCTGGTATTAAAAAGGTATCAGGTAATTTTAAGAAAGGAGATCATATCAAAATTTTAGATAACAAGCGAAAAGAATTTGCCAGAGGTCTAAGTTCGTTTTCCTCAAATGAAATAAATAAAATTTTGGGATGCCATTCTAATGAGATAAAAAAAATACTTGGCTATGTAACAAAATCTGAAATTGTACACAAGGATGATATGGTGAAAATTTGATGATAAATGAATTAATTAAAATTGGAAATCAATCTAAAAAAGCTATTTCTTCCCAGTTAAATTATAAAAAGAAGAATAAGGTTTTAAAAGATTACTGTGATTTAATTAACAAGAATAAAAAATTAATTATTAATCAAAATAAAAAAGATATTTTTCAAGCACAAAAAAAAAGACTCCAATTAAATCTAATTGATCGTCTTATTTTAGATGAGCAAAAAATTTTAGATATTACTAATTCAATAAAATCCATAATAAAACTTAAAGACCCAACAAACATTATTATGGAAAAATGGAAGAGACCTAATGGTTTAAATATTTCAAAAATTTCAATTCCGATAGGAGTTATCGGTGTTATTTACGAAAGTAGACCCAATGTTACCTCTGATGTTGCATCTCTATGCTTTAAATCTGGAAATGCAGTAATTCTAAAAGGTGGAAAGGAAGCTTTTTATACAAATAAAATTTTGTCAAAATTATTTAGAAATTCCCTAAAAAAAAATAATATTGATGAAAACTTTGTTCAATTTATTGATAACAAAAATAGAAAAGTTGTTGATTTTTTATTAACAAAAATGAGTAAATATATTGATGTGATAATTCCGCGGGGAGGAAAACAACTAGTTAAAAAGGTTCAAGCTTTATCTAATTTACCAATAATTGGTCACTTAGAGGGGATTTGTCATACATTTGTTGATAAAGATGCGAATCTTAAGATTGCTAAGAAAATTATCTATAATGCAAAATTAAGGAATACTGCAATTTGTGGTGCAACGGAAACAGTCTTAATTCACCAAAAAATTTTAAATAAATCATGTAACTACGTATTAGAAGATTTAGAAAAAAATGGTTGTAAAATAATTGGAGATAATAATATTAGAAAATTTTATAAAGGAAAAATATCTAAAGCTACTAATAAAGACTGGTCTAAAGAATATTTATCGCCTACTGTATCTGTAAAAACGGTGAATGATTTAAATGAGGCTATTAAACACATAAATATATATGGTACGATGCATACAGATTCTATTATTACAAAAAATAAAATAACTGCAAAAAAATTTTTGTCTGGTGTTAAAAGTTCCATAGCTATGCACAACACGTCAACTCAATTCGCGGATGGTGGTGAGTTTGGTTTTGGTGGAGAAGTTGGAATTTCAACTAATACACTTCCTCCAAGAGGTCCTGTTGGTTTAAATCAGTTAGTCTCATATAAATATATAATTACAAGCAATGGAAAGATTAGAAAGTAATTTAAACAAAAAAAGTAGAATTGGAATACTTGGTGGAACTTTTGATCCAGCTCATAAAGGTCATTTAGTAATTTCTAAAAAAGCTATTAAAAAGTTTAAATTAAAAAAAGTAATATGGGCTATAACAGCTAAAAACCCTTTTAAGAAAAAAAGTCAAACAAGTATTTCTGATAGAATTATGGGATGTAAAAAAATTATTAGATCTTATAATTTAATAAAAGTTAAATTTTACGAAAGAACTATTAAATCAAACAAAACTATAGATTTAATAAATCATCTTAAAAAAAATACAAAGTCTCAGATTTTTTTTTTAATGGGTGCTGATAATTTAATTAATTTTCATAAATGGCATAAGTGGAAATTGATTTCTCAAAAATGTAAAATTTTAGTTTTTGATCGGCATGGGTATAAAAAAAAATCCCTAAATTCTGTGTCATTTAAAAGATTAAATGGTAAAAATTTTAACTTTATTAAATTTAATAAAGTCAATATTTCTTCTTCTCAATTGAGAAAAATTTGATAAGGTTTACTCAATTAATGGATAAAATCTTAGACCTAAAGCAAATCGTTATAACAACATTAAACAATAACAAAGCCTTGAACATAGTAAGTATTGACCTTAGGGATAAAAGTTCAATGGCAGATTATATGATTATAGCAAGTGGAACTTCTTCGAGACATATTCAGTCTTTATCTGAACAGGTCTTAGAAGAATTGAAAAATAATGGTATTAAAAACTCAAAAATTGAAGGTAAGGATAGTGGTGAATGGAAATTAGTTGATGGCATAGATCTAATTATTCATATTTTTCATCCAGAAAAAAGGAAGTTTTATGAATTAGAAAAAATGTGGTCTGAATTAATTCCAAAGGAAAAATTAATTATATGAAAAAAGTATTTTTTCTTTCAGTTATAATTTATTATTTTACTTTATTTGGATCATTATCTTCTGAGACAGAAATATATAAAAAAATTGATCTATTTGGTGAAGTTCTTGAAAAAATTAATAGTGAATATGTAGATGAGGTAAATCCATCTGAAAGTATGGACTCTGCTATCAACGGTTTATTACAATCTCTTGATCCATATTCTGCATATATGTCTCCAGAAAATTTTGATGAAATGCAAACTGAAACAAGTGGAAAGTTTGGTGGTTTAGGAATAGAGGTCAGTATGGAGTCAGGAGTGGTTAAAGTTATCTCTCCCATTGACGACACACCTGCATCAAAAGCTGGTATTAAGGCAGGTGACTACATTATCAAAATTGATAATACTCAAGTTCAAGGAAAAAGTTTAAGTGAGGCTGTGGATTTAATGAGGGGGGAAGTAGGTTCACCAATAGAATTAACTATTAGAAGAAGAGGAGAAAAAAAAGCTCTCACTTTTAATATAATCAGAGAAATAATTCAAATTAGATCTGTTAAAGCAGATCTTTTAGAAAAAAATATAGGATACATTAGGTTAACTTCATTCAATGAAAATAGTAGTAAACAAATAAAAAAAGAGATCAAAAAATTAGAAAAAAATAACAATGTTAAATCTTACATCTTAGATTTGAGAAATAATCCTGGTGGGCTTCTCTCACAAGCAATAAAAATTTCAGATTTTTTTTTAGATAATGGAGAAATAGTATCAACAAAAAGTAGAAAAAATTCAGAGAATCAAAAATGGTTTGCGAGCAAAGGTGATATTACAAATGGAAAGACTTTAATTGTCATGATAAATTATGGATCAGCATCAGCTTCTGAAATAGTCGCTGGAGCATTAAAAGATCATAAAAGGGCAATTATAGTTGGTGAAAATAGTTTTGGTAAAGGATCAGTGCAATCTATAATTCCACTCAAAAATAAAGGTGCAATCAGATTAACAGTTGCAAAATATTATTTACCCTCTGGTAAATCAATTTCTGAAGTAGGTGTATTACCAGATATTGAAATTGAAGAGGATTCTGATGAATTTAGAATTAAAACTGAAACTGATAACCAATTAAATTACGCTATCAAATTACTCAACGGTTAAAATGGAAGAAAAATTTAAAAGTTTACCACTGAGGATTGGTGTAGGTGTAATTCTTTTAAATAAAAGTAATAAAGTTTTTGTAGCAAAAAGAATAGATAATCCTAAAGATTTTTGGCAAATGCCACAGGGGGGAGTTGATGATGGAGAAGATTATTTAGCTGCCGCATTAAGAGAACTTTACGAAGAGACGAGCATAAAAGAGGTTGAATTAATTAAAGAAATTGACGAAACATTAACCTACGAACTGCCAGAAAACTTATTGGGTATAATTTGGAAAGGAAAATATAGAGGTCAAAAACAAAGGTGGTTCTTAATGAGATATTTGGGCAATGAGAAAGAAATAAATTTAAAAACAAATAACCCAGAATTTTTAGAATGGAAATGGATTGATATTGATATGATAACAGAGGTGGTAGTGGATTTTAAATTAAATGTATACAGACAATTAAAACAAAAGATAAATCAAATACTAATTGATTGATTTTAAAACTTCTAATTTTTGATCAATTAAATATTGAGACTGATCACTTAAATCTTTTTTAGTTGACTCTTCTTCTGCATTCTTGAGAAGTTCCAGAATTTTATTTTTATCTTTATTTTGAAGACTAATTATAGAACTTGTAAGAATTGAGAGAGTATTATCCTTAAACTCTACAATTCCATCCTCAACATAATATTCCTCAGTATTAGAATTAGACAAAATTTTTAAAATTCCAGGTTTTAAAAATGAAATAATAGAGATATGTTCCTTAAGTATTCCCATTTCTCCCTCAAAAGCTGGAATTACTACCTCCGTAACATCTTTTCTTTGTAAAAAAGATTTGTCTGGATTAATAATTTCTATACTAAATTCCTCATTCATTATGCGGCATCTTTTTTCATTTTTTCAGCTTTTTCTATAGCCTCTTCAATAGTACCAACCATATAAAATGCAGCCTCTGGTAAGTGGTCATACTCACCTTTACAAATTGCATCAAAACCTTTGATAGTTGATTCAAGATCTACAAGTTTACCAGGTGAACCTGTAAATACCTCTGCAACAAAGAACGGTTGAGATAAAAATCTTTGAATTTTTCTAGCTCTAGCAACTACTAATTTATCTTCCTCAGACAATTCATCCATACCTAATATTGCGATGATATCTTGTAGAGATTTATATGTTTGCAAAATTTTTTGAACTTCTCTGGCAACTCTGTAATGCTCGTCACCAACTATTCTTGGATCAAGAATTCTTGAAGTTGAGTCTAAGGGGTCTACAGCCGGATAAATACCAATTTCAGCTATTTGTCTAGAAAGCACTGTTGTTGCATCCAAATGTGCAAAGGATGTAGCTGGAGCTGGGTCGGTTAAGTCATCTGCAGGAACATAAATAGCTTGAACTGAGGTAATTGACCCTTTGTTAGTTGTTGTAATTCTTTCCTGTAAATTACCCATATCCGTTGCCAATGTTGGTTGATAACCAACTGCAGAAGGAATTCTTCCTAATAAAGCAGACACTTCTGATCCAGCTTGGGTAAATCTAAAAATATTATCTACGAAAAAAAGTACATCTTGTCCTTCTTGGTCTCTAAAATATTCAGCCACTGTTAATCCAGTAAGTGCAACCCTAGCTCTTGCTCCTGGAGGTTCATTCATTTGTCCATAAACTAGGGCAGCTTTAGATCCGGCACCCTCCTTCTTAATTACTCCAGACTCAATCATTTCATGGTAAAGGTCATTTCCTTCTCTAGTTCTTTCTCCAACACCAGCAAAAACAGAAAACCCACCATGAGCTTTTGCTACGTTATTAATCAATTCCATAATTAGAACTGTTTTACCTACTCCTGCTCCACCGAATAAACCAATTTTTCCACCTTTTGCATAGGGTGCCAATAAATCAATTACTTTAATACCTGTTACTAAAATTTCTGTTTCAGTAGATTGATCGTTAAATTCAGGTGCTGGTCTGTGTATCGGCCAACTTTCTTTAGTTTTAACATCACCTCTTTCATCAATCGGTTCACCGACTACATTTATTATTCTTCCTAAAGTTTCCGGTCCGACTGGAACTTTAATTGGTGCATTAGTATTAACAACTTCATCACCTCTTTTTAAACCTTCTGTAGCATCCATAGCAATAGTTCTTGCAGTTGACTCTCCTAAGTGCTGTGCAACTTCCAAAACTAGTCTATTTCCACCATTTTTACATTCTAATGCTGTTAAAATTTCTGGAAGATCACCTTCAAACTTAACATCTACCACTGCACCAATAACCTGTGTAATTATTCCTTTGCTCATAATTATAAACTCTCTGCTCCTGATATAATTTCTATTAGTTCTTTTGTAATCGCTGCTTGACGACTTCTATTATATTCAATAGTAAGTTTATCAACCATTTCACCTGCGTTTCGAGTTGCATTGTCCATTGCGCTCATTCTTGCACCCTGTTCGCTAGCTGAATTCTCTAACATTGCCTTAAATATTTGTGTTGAAATATTTTTAGGCAATAAATTATTTAATATTTCATCTTCATCTGGTTCAAATTCATAACTATTTTCATGATTTTCTTGATCATTGTTAGTTGTATTTAATGGAATAATTTGTTGAGCTTGAGGAATCTGGGTGATTACATTTTTAAATTGGTTATAAAAAATAGTACAAATATCAAAATCACCATTCTCAAACCTGTTAATAATAATTTTACTTACTTTCTCAGCATCAAAATAGTTTACATTTTTTGAGTTTTTAAAAGAAATATTTTCAATTATTTTATTACCATAAACTCTTTTTAATTGATCATTGCCTTTAGAGCCCACAGTGATAATCTTAAGTTCTTTTCCTTCTTCAATTAATTTACTGAAATAGCTTTTAGCTTTTTTAATTATGTTAGCATTAAATCCACCACATAAGCCTCTGTCGGAGGTCAATATTACACAAAGATGAATTTGATCTTTTCCAGTACCTGATAACAATTTGGGAGCATTTTCTTTATCAGATATTCCAAAAGATAAGTTTAGGATTATATTATTCATTTTTTCAGAATATGGCCTACCTCTTTCTGCACTTTCTTGAGCCCTTTTTAATTTAGCTGCAGCAACCATTTTCATGGCTTTAGTAATTTTCTGAGTAGATTTCACACTCGTTATTCTTTTTTTAAGATCATCTAAACTAGCCATAAAATAATTAAGATTTAAAGTTTTTTTTAAGATTGTTAATTACTTCAATTAAATTTTTTTCTGAGTCTTCTTCAAGTTTACCTGAACTTAAGATTGCTTCTATAATTTGAGGTTTATCAGACTTACATCTTTCAATAATTTTATTTTCAAATTCAGAAATATCTTTTAGATCAATATCATCCAAATATCCTTTTACGCCACAGAAAACAGATATCACCTGTTCTGCAACTGTCATTGGGGTGTACTGTTTCTGTTTAAGGAGTTCAGTTAATTTGGACCCTCTGTTCAAAAGCTGTTGGGTTGATGCATCTAAATCTGATCCAAATTGAGCAAAAGCCGCCATTTCTCTATATTGAGCTAATTCCAGTTTCATTGAACCAGACACTTTTTTCATAGCTTTTGTTTGCGCTGCAGATCCCACACGAGAAACAGATAATCCAACATTTATTGCTGGCCTAATACCTTGATTGAATAATTCTGTTTCTAAAAAAATTTGACCATCTGTTATTGAAATTACGTTTGTTGGAATATAAGCAGATACATCGCCACCTTGTGTTTCAATTATTGGTAAGGCTGTTAAAGATCCACCACCATGCTCATCACTTAATTTTGCTGCTCTCTCAAGTAGTCTGCTATGTAAGTAAAATACATCTCCCGGATAAGCCTCTCTACCTGGAGGTCTTCTTAATATTAAAGACATTTGTCTATATGCTACAGCTTGTTTTGAAAGATCATCATAAATAATCAATGCATGCATTCCATTATCTCTGAAAAATTCTCCCATAGTACATCCTGTATATGGTGCCAAAAATTGTAAAGGAGCTGAGTCTGATGCTGTTGCAGCGACGATTGTAGTATATTCCATCGCACCAGCCTCCTCTAAAGTTTTCTGGATTTGTCTTACGGTTGATCTTTTTTGTCCAACAGCGACATAGATACAATACAGTTTTTGTTTCTCATCACCTGACTCATTGATTTTTTTTTGATTTATAATAGCGTCAATTGCTACAGCTGTTTTCCCTGTTTGTCTATCACCGATAATTAATTCACGTTGACCCCTTCCAATTGGAACAAGACTATCAATTGATTTTAATCCTGTTTGCATTGGCTCACTAACTGATTGTCTTGGTATAATTCCTGGGGCCTTAACTTCAACTCTACTTTTTTTAATTCCTTTATCTAATGGACCTTTTCCATCAATTGGATTTCCTAAACCATCTACTACTCTTCCTAATAATTCTTTTCCTACAGGTGTATCAACAATGCTTCCTGTTCTTTTAACAACATCTCCTTCTTTAATATTTCGATCATCACCAAAAATTACAACACCTACATTTTCACTTTCTAAATTCAATGCCATACCTTTAGAACCATCTGAAAATTCAACCATTTCTCCTGCTTGAACGTTGTCTAAACCGTAAATTCTAGCGATTCCATCTCCCACGGACAATACTTGTCCTACCTCAGAGACTTCAGCTTTTTCTCCAAAGTTTTTAATTTGTTCTTTTAAAATTTTTGTAACTTCTGAAGGATTTATTTCCATATTATGCCTTTATCATTCTATTTTCAATTTGTTGCAATTTATTTTTTATAGAATTATTAATCATCGTACTTCCTACTTGCACTACTAAGCCTCCTATTAAACTTTTATCAAAAATGTATTTTAATTTTATTTTTGACTTAAAACTATTTGATAATTCTTCTGTGATCTTGCTTATTTCTTCTGGAGATAATTCTTTTGCTGATTTTATTTCTGCTTTTAATTCTCCTCTTTTTTCGGAACAAATTTCATTAAAATTTTTAAGTATTTGCTCTACGTAAAAAAATCTTCTTTTTGATATTAAAAAACTCAAAAAATTCTTGAACAAATTTTCTAAATTAAATTTATCTGATATTTCTTTGGTTACATTGATTAAAACATCACGGTTTATTGTTGGATCTTTTATTAGTTCACTAAATTGTTTGTTATTTAAAATCAAATTTAAAAACGAAGTGGAATTTTCTTCAATCTGAGTGAGTAAGTTTGACTCCTCGGCTAGCTCAAACAAAGCTAAAGAATATCTATTTGCTGAAGTATCAGAAAATTCTTTATTTTGACTCAATTTTAAACCTTTTAAATGTTTATGATTAATTTTTTAAAATCACGATTTAATTAACATATGCCTATATAGTCTTCAAGTAACACATTTGCAAAAAATCATTTTTTTTCACCCTTAATTGAAGCTTATTGGATCAACATCAACTGAAAGTTTTATTCCCGATAAAAACTTATACTTGGGAATTATTTGTGCCAAAGAGTTCTGTAATCGTAAAGTTTTTGGGCCTCTAATTAGAAGTCTGACACGGTATTTCCCTTTTAATTTGAAAATAGGTGCACTCACTGGACCTAAAATTTTTCCATAAATTTTATTTTGAATAGATAACTTGAATTTGATTGCCTCTTTTTCTAATTTTTTTTCATTTTTTCCCGTTAAAATTAAAGAGATAAATCTTTGAAAGGGAGGAAGATTATTTTTTTTTCTGATTTCGATCTCTTTATCTAAAAAAATTTCTGGATTCTTATTTGTAATATCTGAGATCATTTTTAAATTAGGGTTATACGTTTGAAAATATACTTTTGAAGATTGACCAGTACGTCCAGCTCTTCCAGACAATTGATGGTAAAGTTGTAAATTTTTTTCTGCAGATCTTAAATCATGTCCTTGTGAAGATAAGTCGATATCAACTACAACAATACAATTTAAATTTGGAAAATGAAAACCTTTAGAAATCAATTGTGTTCCAATTAAAATATCAATTTCATTATTTATTATTTTGTCTAATTTGAATTTTGAACTTTTTTTATTCATTGTATCACTTGAAAAAATTTCAACTTTTTTTGATGAAAAAATTTTTTTAACTTCCTCTGAAACTCTTTCCACGCCTGGGCCACTAAATATAAAATCACATTTCTCTTTATCATGACAATTTCTTTTTAATGAAGTTTTAAATCCACAATAATGACATAAAAGATAATCTTTATTTTTATGAAAAACTAAGTTGATTGAACAATTCGGACATGAAAAGCTTTTGAAACATTTTCTACACAAAGCATTAGGTGCAAATCCTCTTCTATTTAAAAAAAATAAAATTTGATCATTTTTTTTTAAATGAAAATAGACTTTATTTATTACTTCTTTAGAAATCCATGATTGTCGTTCAAGTTTAACATTGTTGAGATTTATTATTTCATAATCGGGTAAAGATGCATTTTTATATCTTTGTTCAAGCTTTGACATACTATATTTTTTTTTTCTAATATTTTCAAAAGTCTCAATTGATGGTACAGCGGTAATTAAATTGATAGGAATATTTTCGAATGATGCTCTCGAAATTGCCATGTCTCTAGCATTATATATAACTCCTTCATCTTGCTTGTAAGATTGATCATGTTCCTCATCAACTATGATCAATCCTAATTTTGAAAACGGTAAAAATAATGAGGATCGCGCTCCGATAACAACTTTTATTTCACCTGTAATTACGCCACTCCAAATAATTTCTTTATTCTTTTTTGTAATACTTGAATGCCATACAGCTGGGGTGAAACCAAAAAATTCAAAAAATGTCTTCTCAAATTGGTTAGTAAGACCGATTTCGGGTAACATTATCAAGCCTTGATATCCTTTAGTTAAAATATTTTTTAGTGCCTCAAAATAAACTATAGTTTTTCCAGATCCAGTTGTACCTTGTAAAACATGAACATTAAATTTTTTATTAAAATTATTTATTTCGTTAAGAGTTTTTTTTTGTTCTAAGTTTAGTTTAATTAAATTTTCTTTTATTTTAGAATTAAAATTATCGTAATATTTTTTGTCAATTTTTTTTTCAGGATTACCACTAGTTAAAACTAATTTAAGAGCCATCCCTTTTGGAACAATATTATACTCTGAAAACCAGTTTAAAAAGTTTATTGTACTTTTTTTTAAGCTTGGAATTTCTATTTTATTTAAAATTTTTTTTACTTTAAATTTCTTAAATTTTTCTCTCTCAAATTCATTCCATACAACTCCAATTATTTTGGCTTTTCCAAATGGAACCTCAACAAAATCACCAATATTTAATTTTAAATCGCTTTCGTAAGTAAATGGATGATTAAATATGTTGGGTAAAAGAATCGGAAACTTCATATTTAGATAATATGAAAAATTCTTAAGAGTGTATTGCTCTTTTATCTACAGATAAAGCAGCCTCTTTTACTGCCTCTGAGAAAGTTGGGTGGGCATGACATGTTCTAGCAATATCCTCAGAACTGGCTCCAAATTCCATGGCAATACCTATTTCTGCAATTAATTCACCTGCATGAGGTCCGATCAAATGTGCTCCCAAAACTTTATCTGACTTTTCATCTGCTAGAATTTTTACAAATCCCTCTACATCATCAATCGCTTTTGCTCTGGAATTTGCCATAAAAGAAAATTTACCAATCTTATATTTTATATTCTGATTATTTAATTGTTCCTCAGTTTTACCGATAGATGCAACTTCCGGTGTTGTATAAATAACTCCTGGAATCGTATCATAATTAACATGCCCAGATTGACCAGCAATATTTTCAGCGACAGCTACACCTTCATCCTCAGCTTTATGGGCTAGCATTGGCCCAGCAATCACATCTCCAAGGGCATAAATATTATTTATGTTTGTTTGAAAATTTTTATTTGTCTTAATTCTACTTTTTTTATCAAGTTCAACTCCTACATTTTCCAGATTTAATCCTTTAGTGTTGGGCTTTCTTCCTACTGAAATTAAAACTACATCACAATCAAATTCTTTTTTATTTCCATCTTTATCTGTAGTTAAAACAATCGCTCCTGAAGAATTTTTTTTAATATTTTCCACTTTATGCTGCATATGAAAATTAATTCCTTGCTTCTTCAAAATTTTCATAAATTCATTTGAAATTTCTTTATCCATACCTGGGGTGATATGATCTAAGAATTCAACAACATGCACATCTGCTCCTAGTCTAGACCATACGGAGCCCATTTCTAAACCAATATATCCACCACCAACAACTACCATTTTTTTTGGTACTTCATTTAATTTTAAAGCTCCTGTTGAAGAAACGATTGTTTTTTCATCAAATTCAATTCCTGGCAAAGGTACAGGTACTGATCCAGTTGCAATTATAATTTTTTCTGATTGAATTAATATTTCTTTATTATTTTCATCCTTTATTAAGATTTCATTTTTAGATTTAAAACTTCCAGTCCCCTTAAAATAAGTGACTTTGTTTTTCTTTAATAAAAATTCAACACCTTTTGTAAGAACTGTCACAGCCTTATCTTTACTTTTCATCATCTTACCCAGATTTAGTTTTACATTTTCGACTTCAATACCTTTATTTGATAAATTTTTAATTTTATGAAACTCTTCTGATAAGTTTAATAGACTCTTTGATGGAATACAGCCAATATTCAAACAAGTTCCACCTAATGAGCCCCTTGACTCTATACAAGCTGTTTTTAAACCAAGCTGTGCAAGTCGAATTGCACACACATAGCCCCCCGGACCACCACCAATTACTATTGCTTGAAATTTTTCTGTCATCTAAATGTTTAAAAATAACCTTCTTGGATCTTCTAAATTTTCTTTTATCATTTTCAAAAAAGAGACCGACTCTTTTCCGTCAATTATTCTATGATCATATGAAAGAGCTAAAAACATTATTGGCCTGATTTTTATTTCACCATTTATAGCAGTTGGTCTATCTACAATATTATGCATTCCCAATACACCTGATTGAGGTAAGTTTAAAATTGGTGTTGAAAGCATGGAACCATAAACACCACCATTACTTATTGTAAATGTTCCACCTTGAAGATCCTCGATTGTGAGTTTTCCCTCTTTTGCTTTATCAGAAATCTGTTTAATATTTTTTTCAATATCAGCAAATGACAATTCATCCGCATTTTTTAAAACAGGAACCACAAGCCCTTTATCTGTGCCGACGGCAAAACTTATATTATAATAATTTTTATAAACAATCTGGTCGCCTTCAATTTCAGCGTTAACAGCAGGAAAATTTTTCAATCCTAGTACGCAAGCTTTCACAAAAAATGACATCAAACCAAGCTTTACTCCATATCGATTTTGAAAATCTTCCTGATTTTCATTTTTCATTTCCATAATATTTGTCATATCCACTTCATTGAATGTAGTCAGTAATGCCGCGTTTTCTTGAGCTTGCTTTAATCTTTTTGCAATAGTTTGTCTCAGTCTAGTCATTTTAATTCTCTCTTCTTCACCATATTGGATTTTTCTCTCAGAGGGTGCTGGGTTAAGACCCATTAGATTGATTAAATCACCTTTCAAAACTCTTCCATCTTTTCCAGTTCCTTTTACAGACTCTAAATTAATTTTATTCTCTGATACGATTTTCCTGACTGCAGGAGATAAAGTTTGATCTATTTTCTTGGTTTTTGCTGATTTGGGTTTCTTTTTAATCTCATTAGTTAAGATCAATGGTTGATCTTCTTTATCAAGTTCGTCCTCTGCTTCCGTCTCAAAAATTTGTGGCTCCTTTTTTTGAGTTTCTAAATTGACAACATTGTCTTCATTTTTAATCGGCTTAATTTTTTCAATTTTTTCTTCTTTTTTGGAAATTGATCCACTCTCAGTAACTGATCCCAAAAGTGCACCTACCTCTACAACTGACCCATCTTTTGAATTTATTTCTTTTAATGTTCCAGAAATTGGGGAAGGGACTTCTAAATTAACTTTATCCGTCTCCAATTCAACAATAGGTTCATCAGCTTCAACAGTATCTCCCTCATTTTTTAACCATTTAGAAACTGTTGCTTCTGTTATACTTTCGCCTAAAATAGGAACTACAATTTTTTCACTCATTATTTTTTAACTAAAAACTTTTTTAATAATTTCTTGTTGTTGAGAAATGTGCCGTTTTACATATCCTGTTGCTGGAGATGCATCAGGGCTTCTTCCTATATAAGAAATCTTATTATTATTAGCCTTAATACTATCTAATGTCCATTGGATATAATCTCTAACTGAAAACCATGCACCCATATTTTTAGGTTCCTCTTGACACCAGTAAAATTTAGCATTTTTAGCGTAAGGTTTGATTTCTCTTACTAAACTTTTTGCAGGAAATGGGTAAAGTTGTTCTATTCTATATATAATTATATCATTAATATTTAACTTTTCTCTAGCCTCAATTAAATCAAAATATATTTTCCCGGAACAAAGAATTACTTTCCTAATTTTATCAGCTTTTTTTAATTTTATAAAACCTTTACTTTCAGGATCAATTGCATGGTCCCATAGTACTCTGTGAAAAGAATTTTTTTTACTAAAATCCTCTAAATTAGACACACAATGTTTATGTCTAAGTAATGATTTTGGTGTCATCATAATCAGAGGTTTTCTAAAGTCTCTATGCATTTGTCTTCTTAGCGCGTGAAAGTAATTTGCGGGTGTTGTGCAATTCATAACTTGCATATTATCATTTGAGCATAGTTGTAAGAATCTTTCCAATCTTGCTGAAGAGTGCTCCGGACCTTGTCCCTCATAACCATGAGGCAAAAGCATCACCAAACCTGATGCTCTAGACCATTTTCTTTCTCCAGATGCAACAAATTGATCTATTACTACTTGAGCACCATTTGCAAAATCTCCAAATTGTGCCTCCCATATAGTAAGAGTATTGGGCTCAACTAAACTATAACCATACTCAAACCCCAAAACAGCTAACTCAGATAAAAAACTATCTACCACTTCAAAATTTTTTTGTTTTTTTGAAATATTATTTAATGGAATATATCTTGAATTGTCTTGTTGATTTCTCAAAACTGAGTGTCGTTGACTAAATGTTCCCCTTCCTGAATCTTGACCAACAAGTCTTACTGGATAACCTTCCTCAAGTAATGATCCAAATGCCAGTGACTCAGCTGTAGACCAATCAATTCCTTTCTCTGATAAGACAGACAGCTTCCTAATATTAAAAATTTTTGAAATAGTTTTATGAACATTCAAATCTTGTGGAAGTGAATTAATTTTTTCCGATATTTCAATTAATTTTTTTTTGTCATATCCAGTAACACCTCGTCTATCCTTTCCTCTCTCAGGTTTATATCTTGACCAAGTGCCTTCAAACCATTCAATTTTTGGCTTATAATTTTTTGCATTCTTGAACTGTTCATTTAAGAGATCTTTGAATTTATTTACAGAACTCTCTAAATAATCTTTGGAAATAGACCTTTCTTCAACTAATTTTTTACCATATACTATTACCGGTGAAGGGTGAGATCTTATCTTTTTATACATTAGTGGTTGAGTAAATGAGGGCTCATCGCCTTCATTATGACCAAACCTTCTATAACAAATTAAATCAATTAATACATCCCTATTGAATTTTAATCTAAAATCTGTGGCTATTCTTGCTGCGTAAACCACTGCTTCAGGGTCGTCACCATTTACATGTATGATTGGTGCCTCAACCATTTTTGCAACATCAGATGGATATGGAGATGACCTTGCAAATCTTGGGCTGGTTGTAAATCCTATTTGGTTATTGACTATTATATGGATTGTGCCTCCTGTATTATGTCCTGGCAGACCAGACATTGCAAAACACTCTGCAACTACTCCTTGGCCAGCAAACGCGGCATCTCCATGTATCAAAATTGGTATAACTTTTTTTCTTTCTTTGTCTTGATGAAAAAATTGTTTAGCCCTTGTTTGTCCTAACACAACAGGATTTACTGCTTCTAAATGAGATGGATTGTCAGTTAAGCTTACGTGAACTGAATTCCCATCAAATTCTCTATTCGATGAGGCTCCTAAATGATATTTAACATCACCAGTGTCATCTTTTGAAGTTGAGCTTATTTCTCCTGTGAACTCATTAAAAATTCTTTTGTAAGATTTCTGTAAAACGTTTGCTAAGACATTTAATCTACCTCTGTGTGACATTCCAATTTTAACCTCTTTAACTTGAGATTGACCACCAATCTTAATTATTTGCTCTAAAGCAGGAATTAGGCTCTCGCCTCCATCAAGACCAAATCTTTTAGTACCAACATATTTAGTGTGTAAGAACTTTTCAAAACCTTCGGCTTGAATCAATTTATTTAAAATTGCCTCTTTTCCATTTTGGGTAAATTTAAAATCATCAGCTTTTTCTACTCTATCTCTAAACCATTTTCTCTCCGTAGGATTTGAGATATGCATATATTCATATCCTATTGTGCTACAATATTTTTCTCTTAAAAAATTCAATATCTCTTTAATATTTGAGTGTTCTTTATTAATTACTCCATCAAGAAATATTTTATTTTCATAGTCCTCTTTTTTAAAACCGTAAGACTCTGGATGAAGTTCATCAAGATATTCGGCTTTTAGTAATCCCAAAGGGTCTAATTTTGCTATTAAATGACCTCTTTGTCTATAAGATCTTATCATTGCCACAGCTTTAATCGAATTAGCATTTGATTTGATCATATCTTTTTCATTAGAAAATCTATTTTTAATATTTCGATTAATAGTTTTATTTATTGAAACTTTCCTAGATGGGCTCCATGAAGGTCCATTGATTTCTTTTACAACATCATTAACTTCATCACCAATCTCATTAAAATATTCTCTCCAACTATCGGGTAAAGTTGGATCGTTGTTTATAAACTTCATATACATATCTTCAATGAATGTATTATTAGATTTATTTAAAAAGGCTGTTTTGGCGTATTCTAAATTTTTAGGAGATGACATTATTTAATATTAATATAGACCCACTATAAAATTTTTCAATTAGACAATTTATTTAATAGTGTTTTTCCAATATTTGATGGTGAGTTAGCAATTATTATTCCACATTCTTCCATTTTTTTGATTTTATCTTCTGCCCCGCCTTTGCCTCCAGAAATAATTGCACCAGCATGGCCCATTCTTCGTCCCTTTGGAGCTGTTATTCCAGCTATAAATCCAACAATTGGTTTCTTAATTTTATGATTTTTAACAAATTCTGCAGCCTCTTCTTCGGCAGTACCACCGATTTCACCAATCATTAAAATTGATTGAGTTTCTTCATCGTTTAAAAATAATTCTAAACAATCAATAAAATTTGTTCCGTTTACTGGATCTCCTCCTATGCCTATGCATGTAGATTGCCCTAAACCATTCTCTGTAGTTTGTGCAACCGCTTCATAAGTAAGAGTGCCTGATCTAGATACGATTCCAACTGAACCTTTTTTATGAATATTTCCAGGCATAATTCCAATTTTACATTCATCAGGAGTAATTATTCCAGGACAATTAGGGCCTATCAATCTACTTTTTGATCCGTTTAATTTTTTTTTAACTCTTAGCATGTCTTGAATAGGGATTCCTTCAGTAATACAAACTATAAGTTCTACGTTGGCATCTATTGCCTCAATAATAGCCTCCGCAGCAAACTTAGCAGGCACATAGATCATGGTTGCGTCTGCTCCAACTTTTGCTTTAGCCTCCTCAACAGTGTTAAAAACAGGTTTATCCAGATGAATTTGGCCTCCCTTTTTTGGTGTTACTCCGCCTACTAAATTAGTTCCATATTTTATTGCTTGTTCTGAATGAAATGTACCATGTCCTCCAGTAAAGCCTTGGCAAATAACTTTAGTATTTTTATTCACTAAAACAGACATTATTCTACAGCCTTAACTATTTTTTGAGCGGCATCATCTAAGTTTTCTGCTGAAATTAATTTTAAACCTGACTCGTTCAAAATTTTTCTTCCTTCAAAAAAATTTGTTCCTGCAAGTCTTACGACTAATGGGACATTAATTTTCATTTCTTTTGCTGCATCAACTACACCTTGTGCCAGAATATCACATCTCATGATTCCACCAAAAATATTAATCAAAATACCTTTAACATTTTTATCTGAAAGAATTATTTTTAATGCTGCAGAAACTTTTTCTTTAGATGCACCACCACCAACATCCAAAAAATTTGCCGGTTCTTTTCCGTATTGTTTGATTATATCCATTGTTGCCATTGCCAGACCTGCACCATTAACCATGCAGCCAATACTTCCATCTAGTTTAATATATGCAAGGTCATGTTTGCTTGCTTCTATTTCAGTTGCATTTTCCTCATTCAAATCTCTGAGTTTTAAAATTTCAGGATGTCTGAATAAAGCATTTGAATCAAAATTTACTTTTGCATCAAGACATACTAGTTTTTTTTCTTCTGTTAAGATTAAAGGATTTATTTCAACCATACTAGAGTCTGTACAAGTAAACATTTTGAATATTGATTGTATTAAAGAAATAGCTTGATTTTTCACTTCATGATCTAAATTAAAAATTTCAATAATTTTTTCACAATTTTCTTCAGAAATTTCCTCACTTATATCAACCTTTGTAGTAATAATTTTTTCAGGAAAATTTTTTGCAACTTCTTCAATATCTATTCCCCCCTCATCACTTGATATAAAAGCAATTTTTGAGCTTGCTCTGTCTATTAAACACGATAGATAAAATTCCTTTTTAATATTAGATAATTCTTCCACATAAAGTCTTTTTACTTTTCTTCCCTCTGGTCCTGTTTGATTTGTTATTAATACTTTACCTAATAATTCTTTTGCAGCAGTACTCAACTCATCTATACTGTTTAAAATTTTTACCCCACCTGCTTTGCCTCTACCACCAGCGTGAATTTGTGCTTTTAGGACAAATTTTTCTGTTTTAAATAATTTCGCTTTCTCTAATAATTCTTCAACTGAAAATGCAAATACACCCTTGGGAACAAGTGCACCATATTTTTTCAAAATTTCTTTAGCTTGGTGTTCGTGAATATTCATTATTATTTTAAGAGATCGGTATCGATTTTAGATGCTACTGTCCAAAGCTTCTTAACAGCATCAATTGAATGCATAAAATCTTTTTTTTCTTTATCATCTAAATCAATCTCATTTATTTTTTCAACACCCTTTTTACCTATAATTACAGGTACACCAGCATAGACATCTTTCACACCATATTCTCCATTAAGTTGTGCAGCACATGGTAATAATTTTTTTTGATCATTCAAATATGCCTCTGCCATTTGAACACCAGATGCTGCTGGCGCATAAAATGCAGATCCTTTTTCAAGATATTTCACAATCTCTGCACCACCATCTCTTGTTCTCTGATTAATCTCCTCTAATCTTTCTTTTGAAATTTTACCATCATTAACAAGATTTATTAATGGTTTTCCAGAAACTTTCGTGAGTCTGGGCATAGGGACCATTGTATCACCATGTCCTCCCATTACCATTGCCTCTATTTCTCGTACCGGAATATTGAATTCCTCAGATAAAAATAATTTAAATCTTGAGCTATCTAAAATGCCGGCCATTCCAACAACCTTATTCGCTGGTAGCCCTGAGAATTTTTGAAATGCCATTACCATGACATCTAATGGATTAGTGATACAAATTACAAATGCTTCTGGAGCATTTTTTTTTATACCTTCTGCAACTTGTTTGATTATTTTTAAGTTAATACCAAGTAGATCATCTCTACTCATGCCAGGTTTTCTTGGAACCCCGGCTGTTATAATAATTACATCTGAACCTTTAATATCTTTATAGTCGTCTGTTCCTAAAAATTTTACATTGAAACCATCTACTGAAGATGATTGAGCAATATCTAAAGCTTTTCCTTTAGCGATGCCACTTGCAACATCAAATAAAACAACTTTATCAACTAATTCTTTTACTCCAATTAAGTGAGCTAAAGTTCCACCTATCTGTCCTGCTCCTATCAATGATATTTTTTTCATATTTTTATTTCATTGTTGGCATTACAAATTCGGCGTTAGACCTTATGCCAGAGGGCCATCTTGAGGTTATAGTCTTTAATTTAGTGTAAAATTTTATTCCTTCCATTCCATGCATAGCACTATCTCCGAATAATGATCTTTTCCAACCTCCAAAACTATGAAATGCCATTGGAACTGGTATCGGAACATTTATTCCAACCATTCCGACTTGAATTTTACTCGCAAATGTTCTTCCGACATCACCATCTCTTGTGTAAATACTGACACCATTTCCATATTCATGATCATTGATAAGTTTTGCTGCTTCTTCAAAAGTCTTTACCCTAACAACAGATAAAACTGGTCCGAATATTTCCTCTTTATAAATTCTCATTTCTTTTGTCACATGATCAAACAAGCAGCCACCTATATAAAAACCATTTTCATATCCTTGTAACTTTAAATTTCTACCATCCACAAGTAATTTTGCTCCCTCTTTAACTCCCAAATCAACATAACCTTTTACTTTTTCTAAATGATCTTTAGTTACTAAAGGTCCCATTTCAGAATTTTTATCCATTCCAGGTCCAACCTTTAGAGCTTCAGCTTTTTTTGATAATCTTGATACCAATTCATCTCCGATGTCTCCAACAGCAACAGCAACTGATTGAGCCATACATCTTTCACCCGCAGACCCATAAGCTGCACCCATTAAACCGTTTACAGCTCCGTCTAAATCACAGTCAGGCATTACAACCAAATGATTTTTTGCACCTCCGAGTGCTTGGACTCTTTTTTCATTCTTTGCAGAATTCTCATAAATATATTTTGCAATAGGAGTTGATCCAACAAAACTTACAGCTTTAATATCTTTATTTTCCAATATTGCATCAACTGCTTCCTTATCTCCATTAACAACGTTGAAGACACCATCTGGGAGACCAGCTTCTTTTAATAATTCTGCTAATTTTATTGAACAAGAGGGATCTTTTTCTGACGGTTTTAATATAAAAGTATTACCGCATGCTATTGCTATAGGGAACATCCACATTGGAACCATTGCAGGAAAATTAAATGGTGTAATGCCCGCAACAACTCCTAATGGTTGTCGCATCGACCAACTATCAACATTTGTTCCAACATTCTCTGAAAATTCACCTTTTAATAAATGTGGAATACCACAAGCGAATTCTACTACTTCAAGCCCTCTGGTTAAAGATCCTTTGGCATCTTCATAAACTTTTCCATGTTCATTGACTATCAATTTAGTAAGCTCATCCGAATTCTTTTCAATTAATTCCTTGAATTTAAAAATTACTCTTGCTCTATGCAATGGTGGTTTTAAACACCATTCATCAAATGCATTCTTAGCCACCGAGACTGCTTCGTCTAAATCTGATTTAGAGGCTAATCTTACTTCTTTTTCCTGTTCTCCTGTAGCCGGATTAAAAACTTTACCCTTTTTATTAGACTTCCCAGAGATTATATTTCCACCAACAAAATGTTCTATTAATTCCATGAATAAAATCTTTTAGATTAAAAATACTTATTAGTCTATTGTTTAAATATTAGCGGTTGCTAACATTTTTTTTATTTCAGCAATAGCCTTAGCTGGGTTTAAACCCTTTGGACAAGCACTAGTGCAGTTCAAAATTGTATGGCAACGATATAACTTTAATTCATCAGCAACTTTTTTTAATCTCGCTTGTCTTTCGTCATCTCTACTATCAATAATCCATCTATAAGCTTGTAATAAAACTGCAGGTCCTAAGTATTTATCTCCATTCCACCAATAACTTGGGCATGAAGTTGAACAACAAGCGCACATTATACATTCATAAGCACCATCAAGTTTTTCTCTCTCTTTTTTTGATTGTCTAATTTCCGTATTATCAGATTTTGCATTTGATTTTAACCAAGGCTCAATAGATTGGTATTGTCTGTATAAACCATCTAAATCACCTATAAGATCTTTTTTTACTTTTAAATGTGGTAAAGGATAGATATCAATATCTCCATCAATTTCTGCATGCGGTTTGGTACAAGCCAAACCATTTTTTCCTCCCATATTCATTGCACATGAACCACAAACACCATGAGCGCATGATCTTCTATAAGCTAAGGTAGGATCTATTTCATTTTTAATCTTATTTAGTATATCTAAAACTTTGGATGGACAATTATCCATATCAACTTCATATGTGTCGATTCTAGGGTTTTCATTTGTCGATGGATCCCATCTATAAACATTTATTTTTCTTAAATTTTTTGAACCAGTTTTGTCTTTAAAATATTTACCTTTTTTTACTTCAGAATTTTGAGGTAAACTTATTTGAACCATTAATAAACTCTTTCTTGTGGTGGAAAATATTGAACATCATTCGTAAGAGTTGATTTGTGAACATCTCTATAAGTAATTTTTGTGTTTTTTCCATCACACCAAGCTAGAGTATGCTGCATAAAATTTTTATCGTCTCTTTTTGGATAATCCTCTCTTGCATGTGCACCTCTACTTTCCTTTCTATGATATGCAGAATCAACTGTTGCGACTGCTTGCCTGATTAAATTATCAAATTCTAGAGTTTCAACTAAGTCAGTATTAAAAATAAGTGATTTGTCTTTTACTGATAAAGAATTTAGACCGTCATAAGTTTTTCTTATCTCCTCGACACCTTCTTTAAGTGTTTTTTCAGTTCTAAAAACTGCACATTTTGATTGCATTGTTTTT
This sequence comes from uncultured Pelagibacteraceae bacterium, assembly GCA_902623735.1. Taxonomy (GTDB): domain Bacteria; phylum Pseudomonadota; class Alphaproteobacteria; order Pelagibacterales; family Pelagibacteraceae; genus Pelagibacter. The sequence goes on from CACNUU010000002.1 coordinate 161,238, forward strand.
TGCATTGATAGTCTCAATTCTGCAGTACCTATATTACCTTCGGCATTTCTTATTTTATCAAATCTTTCGATACACTTCTGTGTTTCTGCTTCACCTAACTCTTCATGAGGTGTTCCAGGTTTTATTAATTCAGAAGCTCTTTTTGCTGCAGCCCTTCCAAAAACGACTAGATCTATTAGAGAGTTAGATCCAAGTCTATTAGCGCCATGAACTGAAACACACGCTGCTTCACCAATAGCCATCAAACCAGGTACAGTTTTTTCGCTACCGTTTACAGTAAGAACTTCACCTTTGTAGTTTGTAGGGATGCCACCCATATTATAATGAACTGTTGGTACTACAGGTATTGGTTCTTTTGTTACATCAACATTTGCAAATAATCTAGCAGCATCAGTGATACCTGGAAGTCTGCTTTCTATAATTTCTTTATCTAAATGGCTCAAATTCAAATGAACATGATCTTGATCCTTACCAACGCCTCTTCCTTCATTAATTTCAATTGACATTGATCTACTAACAACATCTCTTGATGCTAGATCTTTTGCTTTTGGAGCATACCTTTCCATAAATCTTTCACCTTTAGAATTTGTAAGATATCCACCTTCTCCTCTTGCGCCTTCTGTAATTAATGTACCATGACCATAAATCCCTGTTGGATGAAATTGAACAAACTCCATATCTTGTAATGGTAAACCTGCTCTTAAAACCATTGCGTTACCATCCCCGGTACAAGTATGTGCAGAAGTTGCAGAATAATAAACTTTTCCATAACCACCTGTGGCTATAATTACAGTATGGGCTCTAAATCTATGGATTGTGCCATCATTAAGATTCCAAGCAATCAAACCTTTACATTCACCATCTTTCATAAGTAAATCTAAAGCAAAGTATTCAATAAAAAATTCTGTTTTGTGTTTTAAAGCTTGGCCATACAGGGTGTGTAAAATTGCATGACCAGTTCTATCAGCAGCTGCACATGTTCTTTGCACAATACCATTTCCATAATTCTTTGTCATACCTCCAAATGGTCTTTGATAAATTTTACCATCGTCTGTCCTGCTAAAAGGCACACCATATTTTTCTAATTCTATTACTGCTTTTGGTGCTTCTTTACAAAGGTACTCTATACAATCTTGATCGCCTAGCCAGTCAGCTCCTTTAACTGTGTCATACATATGCCAACGCCAATCATCTTCACCCATATTTCCTAGGGCTGCTGATATACCTCCTTGAGCTGCTGAAGTATGACTTCTCGTAGGGAAAACTTTTGAAATACATGCAGTTTTTAATCCAGCCTCACTTAAACCAACTGCAGCTCTTAAACCAGATCCCCCAGCACCAAGGACTACAACGTCGTATTCATGATTTATTATTTTATATGAACTCATAAGTAAGATATTAATATAATTGTAATTACTGGAATTACCACTGCAGAGATGTATAAAAGCCTATTTGCGACATTTTTTATTTTATCATTTGTAATATAATCCTCAAAAACCTCACTTATGCTTAATGCTGAAAAG
>CACNUU010000003.1 GCA_902623735.1 uncultured Pelagibacteraceae bacterium
CTCAGAAATAGTAAATATAAATTTTCCAACTACTATTGGAGTAAGATCAGAGTTTATTTGATTTTGCCAATTAATAACCCCTGTCTTTATATCTATAGAATAAAACTGGTTTTTATTATTAGAAAAATAAATTGATTTATTATCACTAATTAATTCTGAATTCTTAAAATTATATGTTTCATTAAGCACTAGATTACTCTGGGTTGGTAGTTGCCAGTTTACAGATCCATCAGCAATATCTATAGAAGTAATATCACCTAAAGAGTTTGTAAAAACTACATTATCTTTAACCAAAATTATTGAATATTTTGAGTTTGATAAAGTTAATGAAGTGTCAGTTTGATATTTCCAACATGGAGATCCATCTTTTATATAAAAACATCTAAGTATATTATTATAATCAACCGCAAATAGTTTTCCTTGAGAACTTCTAATTTTAGAATTAAATGGATAAGTATTGTTTTTCATCCAGATTAATTCACCGTCAAGACCATTTAAATAGAAAATTTTTCCTATATTATCTACTATAATTATATTTTTTCCTTCTTTAAAAAAACTTATTTTTGGGCTTAATTTTTTTTCAGATTTAGAATAATGATTTTTTTTCCAAATTACTTTATGATTCTCGTCATAACGAATTATAGAACCTTTTCTGTCAAAAAATATAATACTATTTTCAAAAAATAATGGTTCAAAATTTATTTCATTTAAATCTTTAAATTTTAGAAATTTAAAACTTCCAATTTTGTCAAATGATCCTTTATATATTAATGAACCAAAGTTGTTTGTACTTTTTTTAAAATCAATATTAGTTTTTATGTTTGACAAATCAATCTTAATTGATGGATTTAATTCCGCAATTTTATTTTTTTCATTTACAATAATTTTTTTTAAATTTTTATTACTCTCAAATTTATTCCTATCCTCATTCCAAATTTTTGAGTTAGGATTGAAAGAACAGCTAGATAGCGAAAAAAAAATTAATATTAAGTAAAATAACTTATTCACTGAAATCTCTGTTTAATCTCTTTTGAGATAATCTCAATAAATTATCATTTGCATTATCTAAAGTAATTATTTGGTTATAAAATTCTTTAGATTTTAGTTTTTCATTTTTGGAGTAAAAAAACTCTGCAATCAAATATAGAGCGTGAGATTTCCAGACACTTTCAGAATTGATTAAAGGATTTAAAATATCTAATAATTCACTTTCGTTTACATTTTCAGCATTATATAAACCTTTTTTATAAATTATAAGATTTTTGATTTCTTTTTCTAATGGTGTTTTTTTAATAAGAATGTCAAAAAGTTTATTTACTTCATTTTTGTCTGTTATAATTTCGTTATCGATAATAAAATATAAAGATAAAGGAGAATAAGTTGGATCCTCTTCTTTTACTAAGTCTACAAAAGATTCTTTAGCTTTTGATTTATTTTCAACTGAAAACTCAATAACTGCATTGTTGTAATTATTTGATATTTCAATCTTTTTTCTTTTTTGAAACTCTTGAATAATAAAGAATATCACTATAGTTAAAATGATTATCGTAAGTGAAGAAATTAATAATTTTTTATTTTTGAAAAAAAAATTTTTTATTCTTTCATTTCTTGTGTTTGTATTGATAATAGAAATTTCTTCGTCCATAACCTAAATCATATTTCGTAGAACATACTGTAAAATTCCACCATTCTTATAGTACTCCAATTCATTTTTAGTATCTATCCTACATAATGTTTCTATTTTTTTAATGTCACCTGATGAATATTTTATCTCTAGTCTAACTTTTTCTAAAGGGTTTAGTCCTTTTTCAAGGTCAATTATGCTTATTAATTCTGAGCCATTTAAATTTAAATTTTTTCTGTTAGTACCATTAATAAATTGAAGAGGTAAAACCCCCATACCTATTAAATTTGATCTATGTATTCTCTCAAAACTTTCAGCTATGACTGCTTTTATTCCAAGCAACTTAGTACCTTTAGCTGCCCAGTCTCTTGAGGAACCGGTTCCATATTCCTTGCCTCCAAAAACTACTAAATCAGTACCTCTTTTTTTGTATTCAACTACGGCCTCATAAATTGGCATTACTTTCTCCTCTGGGTACAGTTTTGTAAATCCACCCTCCGTACCTGGAGCCATTTCATTTTTAATTCTTATATTTGCAAACGTTCCTCTCATCATTACTTCGTGATTTCCCCTTCTTGATCCATAGGAATTAAAATCTTTTTGTTGAATTTGATGCTTCATAAAATAATCGCCAGTTGGACTATTTTTTTGGATATTTCCAGCAGGAGAAATATGATCAGTTGTAACCATATCTCCTAAAATTAATAATGGTCTAGCATCTTTTATGGGCTGAAACCCCTCTGGTTCCTCTGGTAAGTTATCAAAAAATGGTGGTCTTTTCACATAAGTTGATCCCTCGTCCCAATTATATATATCACTTTTGACTGTATTAATTTGTTGCCATTGTTTTGGACCTTCTGAAACATTTGAATATCTCTTAACAAACATTTCGGCATTTAGAGATTTTTTCAAAGTTTCCTCTATTTCTTTATTTGAAGGCCAAATATCTTTTAAATAAATATCCTTTCCACTTTTATCTTTTCCGAAAGAATCTTTATATAAATCAAATTCCATATGTCCTGCTAAGGCGTAAGCAACTACTAATGGAGGTGATGCCAAATAATTTGCTTTGATATGGGGTGAAATTCTTCCCTCAAAATTTCTATTGCCTGACAACACCGAAACTGCAAAAATATTTTTTTTCTGGATAGCTTCGACAATATTTTCTGCTAATGGTCCAGAATTCCCTATACATGTGGTGCATCCGTAACCCACAAGATTAAAACCTAGTTTATCTAAATATTTGTTTAATCCTGCTTTATTTAAATAATCTGTTACAACTTGTGAACCTGGAGCAAGTGAGGTTTTTACCCATGGTTTTACCTCTAGACCAAATTCAATAGCTTTTTTTGCAAGTAATCCAGCACCAATTAATACATTTGGATTAGAAGTATTTGTGCAAGAAGTAATTGCTGCAATTAATATAGAGCCATCTTTTATATCAAAATCTGTGCTTTGAACTTTTGATGAAGAATAATTTTCTTTTTTTGTAATATCTTTAAAAATTTTTTTAAAATTACTCGATGCATCTGTCAATAAAACTTTATCCTGCGGTCTTTTTGGTCCAGATATCGTTGGAACTACTGTGGTCATATCTAGCGTCAATGTATCTGTAAACACTATATCGTCGCTAGCCCATAGACCTTGGGCTTTTGCATATTCTTCAACAATTTTTACAGTTAATTGATCTCTACCAGAAAATTTTAAATATCTTAATGTTTCATCATCTATAGGAAAAAAACCACAGGTTGCTCCATATTCAGGTGCCATATTTGCAATAGTTGCACGATCAGCTAATGATAAATTCTTCAAACCTTCTCCATAAAATTCAACAAATTTTCCAACAACTCCTTTATCTCTTAACATTTTTACTACTGTTAAAACTAAATCAGTTGCAGTAGTGCCTTCAGGCATCTTATTTTTCATTTCAAAACCTATTACTTCAGGAATTAGCATGGATATTGGTTGTCCTAACATACCAGCCTCTGCTTCAATGCCACCAACCCCCCAGCCTAGTACTGATAATCCATTAACCATTGTAGTATGACTATCTGTTCCCACTAAGGTATCAGGGAATAGGTATTCATTTCCCTCAAATTTCTCATTCCATACAACTTTAGATAAATATTCTAAATTTACTTGATGACAAATTCCTGTGCCAGGCGGAACAATTCTAAAATTATCAAATGCTTGTTGTCCCCACTTAAGAAACGAATACCTCTCACCATTCCTTTTAAATTCAATTTCAACATTTTTATCGAAAGAGTCTTGTTTTGCTGACTGATCCACTTGCACAGAATGATCAATAACTAAATCAACAGATGATAGGGGATTTATAGTTTTTGGATCTTTATTTTTTTCTTTAACTGCTTCACGCATTGCTGCTAAATCAGCTACAGCTGGAATACCTGTATAATCTTGTAGCAAAACTCTAGCGGGTCTATATGCAATTTCAGTATTTGATTTTTTTTCTTTTAACCAATCTTTAATTGCCTCTATTTGATTTTTAGTAACTGATAAATCGTCCTCATATCTCAATAAATTTTCAAGAAGCACTTTAAGAGATTTTGGTAATTTGGAAATGCCATTTAAACCATTGTCTTCTGCAATTTTTAATGAATAGTATTTATAATTTTTATTATCGACCTTAAGTTCTGTTAATGATTTATAAGAATTTTTTGTCCCTGGCTTCATATGTTATATATAAAATGTTATTATGCTTAATAAAAGAAGTCCTGACATAACATAATTAAAGTACTTAATAAATTTATCATTTGTCGCGAATTTCCTTAAATATTTACCTACTAATGTCCAGAATGTAATACTAGATAGAGACACAAAGAAGGCAAAAAACACAACTTGAGTCGCATAACTTGCATAATTTTCACCATACTCCACATAGGTAGAGACAATTATTATACCTATTAATACACCTTTAGGATTTAAAAATTGAAAAATAAAAGTATCAAAAAAAGTTACTGGATTTTCATTTTTATTTTCAAGAGAAGATTTTGAAAAGCAAATTTTATAAGCCAAATAAACTAAAAATAAACTTCCTAAATAGGTTAAAATTATTTGAATTATTGGAAAAAGTTTAAATATATTTACTAAACCAATTGTTAAAGATAATACAAGTGAAGTAAACCCAAATGTAACTCCTAATATATGTGGTATAGTTTTTCTAATCCCAAAATTAAATCCCGAATAAGATGCAATTACATTATTAGGACCTGGAGTATAGGCTGCAACAATCCAGAATAAAGCCATCGATAAAAATTCTGGATGCATGTTAAGCTACTGGTAAACCATTTTCAGACTTTTGTGACGGATGAAGTAAAACTACTTTACCTTCCTTATCGATTGATCCTAGGATAAGCACCTGTGAGACAATACCAGCAATATTTTTTTCTGGAAAATTACATACTCCCACGACCTGTTTACCTTTTAAATTTTCTTCATTGTAATAGTGAGTAATTTGAGCAGAGGATTTTTTAATTCCAATTTCTTTTCCAAAATCTACCTCTATAACTAGTGAAGGCTTTCTCGCTTTCTCATTTTTTCTAACTGAAATTACAGTTCCTACTCTAATGTCAACTTTATCAAATATATCAAATGTTATTTGTTCTTTCATAAATTGGGTAAATATATTAATTATTAAGCATGAGTACAGAAATTAATTTAGAAGAATTATATAATAATTCGATTACTATTTTGTCTGATTTAATAGGTTTTAAAACAATTTCAGGAGATGATAATAATGAGTTAATAAATTATTGTGAAGACTATCTTGGCAAATTAGGTGCATCATCTTTCAAAACTTTTGATGAAAATAAAAAAAGAGTAAATTTATTTGCAACAATCAAGGCTAAGAAGGCTAATGGTATAAAACCTATTATTCTTTCAGGTCACACAGATACAGTACCTGTCTCAAAAAGTTGGAGCACAGATCCGTTTAAAGCGACAATTAAGGGAGATAAACTTTATGGGCGAGGATCATGTGATATGAAAGGTTTTATTGCATGCACTTTAGCTTTCGCACCAATTTTTTCTAAAATAAAATTGAACAGAGATATACATTTTTCATTTACATTTGACGAAGAAACCGCTTGTTTAGGAGCCCCAATATTGATTGAAGAGCTTAAAAGAAGAAAAATTAAAGATGGAATTTGTATAGTGGGAGAACCTACCAAGATGAAAATCATTGATGCTCATAAAGGATGTTATGAATACACCACTTATTTTGAAGGATTAGCAGGTCACAGCTCGATGCCACATAAAGGGGTAAGTGCAGTTGAGTTTGCATCAAGATATGCAAATAAATTGATTGAACTTAGAGAGGAGTTAAAAAAAAGAGCTCCCAAGAACTCAATCTTTGATCCACCATTTTCAACACTACAAGTTGGTGGAATTTTTGGAGGAATAGCACACAATGTAATTGCAGATAAGTGTCATGTAGATTGGGAAACAAGACCTGTTGTTAAAGAAGATGGAGTTTTTTTAAATCAAAAAATTGATGAATATGCTAACAATGTTCTTTTAAAAGAAATGAAAAAAATATTTCCTGATGCAAAAATAACAAAAAAAATAATTGGTGAAGTCGCAGGTTTCGATCGTGTAAAAAATTCAGAAGCCTGTGAATTAGTTTCAAGTTTAACTGGGGATAATAGTAGAGAGGTAGTATCTTTTGGAACAGAGGCAGGTTTGTTTCAAGAGGTTGGTATCAGCACTGTTGTATGTGGACCTGGTTCTATTGAACAAGCTCACAAGGTAGATGAGTATATTGAACTTAGTGAAATTAAAAAGTGTTTAAAATTTCTAGACGGTATAAAAAATAAATCGGCTTTGAATTAATAAATTGTTAAGAAATCTAAATTAATCTATAATTGTACATGATCAAAAAAAATTCACGAGACCTCATAGGGTATGGAAGAAAAGGAAAAAAAGTTTCATGGCCCAATAACGCTAAATTAGCTCTTCAAATAGTTTTAAATTATGAGGAAGGTGGAGAAAATTGTGTATTAAATGGAGATAAATACTCAGAAAATTTTTTATCAGAAATCATTGGTGCTAAGGCGATAAAAGGTAGACATATAAGTATGGAAAGCATTTATGAATACGGGTCTAGATCAGGGTTTTGGAGATTAGACAGATTATTCAGAGAAAAGAAAATTCCTGTAACTATTTTTGGAGTAGGATTAGCATTAAAACAAAACATAGATGTATGTAACGCAATAAAAAACGGTGACTATGAAATTGCAGCTCATGGTTATAGATGGATTGACTATCAAAATGTAAAAAAAACAGTAGAAAAAAAACATATGCAAATGGCTATTAAAACAATAAAAAATATCTTTGGTTCAAGGCCGTTAGGTTGGTATACAGGTCGATGCAGTCCAAACACTAGAGATTTAGTTTTTGATGAGGGAGGATTTTTATATGATAGTGATAGCTATAGTGACGATCTACCTTATTGGGAATATAGAGGAAAAAAGAAACAACTTATCATTCCTTACACTTTAGACAATAATGATATGCGATTTGCAACAAACCAAGGATTCAATACTGGGGACCATTTTTATAATTATTTAAAAGATAGCTTTGATACTTTATATGAAGAAGGAAAAGCTAGTCCTAAAATGATGTCAGTTGGATTACATTGTAGGCTAATAGGAAGACCCGGAAGAATTCAATCATTAAAAAAATTTTTAGATTATGTTCTAAAATTCGAGGATATATGGATTTGTAAAAGAATTGATATAGCTAACTATTGGATTAAAAATTACTCATAAAATGAAGGAAAAGATAATATTTACTAATGGATTGATAGATTTAGCTCAACCAAGGTTGGGTACAAAAGTGATTTATAAAACTGATGATTTTTTTGCTTCTGCAAATAGAATTATTAGTCCAACATCACCAGTGTTCAAAGAGGGAGTGTTTGATAAACACGGAAAATGGATGGATGGATGGGAATCTAGAAGAAAAAGAACTTTAGGACACGATTACATTGTTTTGAAATTGGGTAAGCCAGGAAGAATTTCTAAGATTGATGTAGATACATCTCATTTTAATGGTAATCAACCCTCAATGGTCTCAATTGAAGGAGCCAATTCCAATTCAAACAAAATCACACAATTTAAATGGACCTCAATTCTTTCGAAAAAAAAGGTTAAAGCTAATTCACATCATTTTTTTTCAGTCAAAAACAATAATATATTTACACATATAAAATTTAACATTTTTCCTGATGGCGGTGTTGCTAGATTAAGATTATATGGTTCAATTGCAAAATCAAAAAAATTTAAGAATAAAAAAATAAACCTAGCTTCATTACTTGATGGGGCATCAGTTATCGCTTGTAATAATGAACACTTTGGGAAAGCTGAAAATATTTTAGCTCCTGGAAAAGCAAAAAATATGGGTGACGGTTGGGAGACCAGAAGAAGAAGGGGTAAGGGAAATGACTGGTTAATTCTAAATTCAATTGATGGTAGATCTATTGATAAAATCGAAATTTCAACACATCATTTTAAAGGAAATTATCCAAGTTACTGTTCTTTACAAGCTGCTTATTTGCCATCTAAAAATTCTAAAAAAATTGTAAGCTCCTCAAATAAATGGAAATATTTATTAAAAAATACAAAATTATCAGCTAATAAAACTCATAAATTTAAAAATTCTCTTATGAAAAGAGAAAAAATTAATCATATTAAAATTAACATATTTCCTGATGGAGGTATCTCAAGATTTAAAATTTTTGGTAAAAAAATATGACTGAATTAGTTGTAAAACCAAAACCAATCACGAAAGAAAATTTTAGAAAATTTGGCGACATGATAACAACTGCAGATATTAAGCCTATTGAGATTAATAATGGTTATGCAAAACGATATGATGGTATTGCAAATTTAAATACTAAAAAAAATAATGGTGAGTCGACTATTAGTATTTTTTCAGCTCTTAAAAGATCTTTTCCCATGAAAGTAGATATGATGGAAAAACATCCACTTGGAAGCCAAGCTTTTATTCCGATGAAAGAAACAACTTTTTTAGCTTTCGTAGCTCCTGAAGGCGACAGACCAGACTTAGATAAAATTGAATCTTTTATAATTCCAAGAGGAATAGGAATTAATTATAATCCAGGTATTTGGCATTTCCCTTTAATATCTACAGAGGACATGAACTTTTTAGTTGTAGATAGATTGGGTGATGGAGAAAACCTTGTTCTCTATGATCTAAATAAAGAAAATATTACTTTAGAATTCAAATCATAAAAAAAGCCCATCAATGAAAATTGATGGGCTTTAATTTTAAATTTAATTATCTTTTTGAAGATGATATTGCCAAGTGAATTAAAGCACCTAATGCTGCTCCAATTATCCAAGCGTATCCTCCGCCACCACCTAAGTTAGCAAAGAAATCATCTAGTCCCATGAATAAAATGTTAGGCCATACTGTACCAACAGCTATATATCCTGATAGTGCCCAGGCTAACATTCCTTTTCCATTGAAACCACCATTGTAGTGATACTTACCACTAGGTGAGTCACTAAATAGATCATCAACATCTAATCTTTGTTTTTTAATTATATAGTAATCAGTAATCATGATACCAAATACAGGAGCTAAAATTGCACCTAAAGTGTTTACAAATGGAAACATTCCCATTTGAGTGATTACCGCAACCCATAAACCACCAATTACAAAACCAAAACCAGCAGTTATTAAACCACCAATTCTAAAATTAATTTTGCTTGGGATTAAGTTAGCAAGGTCATACGCAGGAGGTATAAAGTTTGCAACCATATTAATACCAACTGTCGCTGCAAAAAATGCAAATGCTGCAACAATTGTTAACACAATGTTATCTACTTTAGCTACCATATCAGTTGGACTTGCTACATATTCTCCAAAGATAGCAATTGTTCCACCAGTAATCATTAAAGTAATGAATGAAAAGAAAACTACGTTACCTACTAATCCCCATAGGTTACCTTTTTTCATTTCATCTTCATCTTTAACAAATCTAGCAAAGTCACCGAAGTTAATTACCACAGCAGCAAAATATCCAACCATAATTGAAAATACTGCCAAGAATGCACCAAATGAACCTAAACCTTCAAATCCACCTGAACGTTCTCCACCAGAAAATATTTCTCCAACTTCTGATAGAAGGCTTCCTCCAGCTTTAAACCAAATTACTATCATCAATAGAACCATCACAACATAAACTGCTGGTCCTGCAAAGTTCAAGAATCTTTTTACTAGATCTATTCCTTGCCAGAATAAGTAAACTTGGAATCCTGACACAAATATAAATGATACCCACATTACTCCTGTCATTCCTAGAAACATTTCAGTCCCAGGATTGCCAGTAATAGCTGTAATTAGTAGTGCCACAGCAGTCGATGCTGCATATGTTTGTGCTCCATACCAGAACATTGCCACAAGCCCTCTTGCCATTGCAGGAAAGTTTGCACCAAATACACCCATACTTACTCGGGCGAATACTGGATAAGGAATACCATGTTTGACACTTGGTTTACCTGATAGGTTTACTAACCACATGATAAAAAAGCCAGCAAGTATTAAAGCTAAAAATACTGCCCAACCATTTAACCCTGAGGCTATAAATAGTGATGCTGCTAAAGTATATCCAAATAAGCTTTGAACATCATTTGCCCATACGTTGAAAATTTCGAACCATCCCCAATTCTTTTTATTTGACGGAGTTGGTGCCAAATCAGCATTGTAGAGCGATTTTGATCTACTCATATTTTTCTCCTCTGTGTATTGCGAGTTATAACTAGTTAAATTTACGCAACGTTAATGCACAAACCCTATTGATTTTTATATTAATTTCAAACTATTGATTTTTTAATGGCTGTTTCTTAGTATTGTATATCAATGATTAATTAGTGTAAGCCTAAAATGGACACTTCGGTATTGTAGACAATTAATTATTCCAACCACCAACAGCTTTTACTTCTAAGAACTCTTCAAGTCCATGTTCTCCTGCTTCTCGACCGATACCTGAGTGCTTAAAACCACCAAAGGGTGCATCAACTGCAATCCCAGCACCATTTACGTCCACCATTCCTGATCGTAATTTTCTTGCAACTCTTTTAACCTTCTCTTTATCTTGAGTTTGAATATAGTTTGTTAAGCCATATGGAGTATCATTTGCAATTTCTATTGCTTCTTTTTCATCTTCAAAAGGCATTACAGATAAAACTGGTCCAAAAATTTCTGTTCTAGCAATTTCCATACTGTTATTTACATCAGCAAAAACAGTTGGTTTTACAAAATAACCTTTTTGCAAGCCTTCAGGTTTACCTGGACCCCCTGCAATTAATTTAGCGCCTTCATCAATACCTTTTTTAATTAAAGTTTGAATTTTATTATACTGAGTTTCAGAAATCACAGGACCAATATGTTCTCCCTCTTTCTTAGGATCACCAACCTCAAAATTCTCTGTATACTTTTTTAATCTTTCTACAGCTTCTTTATACATTGATTTCTCAACCAACATTCTTGTTGGTGCATTACATGATTGACCAGAATTTCTAAAACATCTCAAGGCACCTCGCTCAATAGCTTCAGGGTCAGCATCTTTAAATATAATATTAGCACCTTTGCCACCTAACTCTAAACTTACTCTTTTAAAATCTTTAGCAGCATTTTGTGAAATAAGAGCTCCAGCACGAGTTGAGCCAGTAAATGAAATCATATTAATATCTGGGTGAGAGGTCAATGCGTTACCAGTGGTAGCACCATCTCCGTTAATTAAGTTAAATACCCCTGGTGGAAAACCTGTTTCATCAATTAACTCTGCTAAAATCATTGACGATAAAGGAGCAAGCTCAGATGGCTTTAAAACCATTGTACATCCAGATGCTATTGCTGGCATAACTTTTAAACAAACTTGGTTCATCGGCCAATTCCAAGGAGTTATCAAAGCACAAATTCCTTTTGGTTCATAAATAAGTCTTTGATTAGGTGCATGGTCACCTAGTGGTTTTTCAAATTCAAAATTTTTTAAATATCTAATGAATGATTTTAAGTGAGCCGCGCCAGTTCCTGCTTGTAATTTTGTAGCAAAATCTTTTGGTGCTCCCATTTCAGTTGTAATTGCTTCGGCGATATCTGCCCATCTTTTTTTATAATTTTCATAAAGTTTTTCTAATAATCTAATTCTTTCCTCTTTTTTAGAATATGCCCATGAGCTATATGCTCTTTTTGCTGAACTTACTGCATTATCAACATCTTCTTTATTACCTAAAGAAATAACTGCGCAGTTTTCTTCTGTTGCAGGATTAATTACTTTTATTTCTTGATTGCTTTTTGGAATTATCCATTTTCCATCAATATAAAAATTTTTTTTATCTTCCATATCAGACTCCTAACCTTTCTTTATTTTTTTGCAAACAAATTAGTTAATTCATAAACAATTGTTGCTGCAGCTAAAGAAGTTACTTCTGCATGATCGTAAGCTGGTGAAACCTCAACAACATCAGCAGATATTAAATTCATTCCTGATAAACCTCGAATTACATTGACCATCTCTCTTGAGGTCATTCCGGCTATTTCTGGTGTACCCGTTCCAGGAGCAAAAGCGGGATCCAAAACATCAATATCAATTGATAAATATAAAGGATTATTTCCAACTCTTTTTTTTATCCTCTCGGCAATTTTATCAGTTCCTTCAGTTTGAAACTCATCACAATGGATTATTTTAAATCCAAAACTTTCATCATTTTTTAGATCATCTCTACTATATAAAGGGCCTCTTATACCAACATGCATAGATGAGTCGTCTAAAAACAAATTTTCTTCTCTAGCTCGTCTAAAAGGAGTTCCATGAGTGTACGGTGCGCCAAAATAAGTATCCCATGTATCAAGATGAGCATCAAAATGAACTAAAGCAACTGGACCTTTATTTATTTTATTAACTGCTTTTAACAAAGGAAATGCAATTGTATGATCCCCACCTAAGCTGATAATACCTCCTGTTTTTTTTAATAAATCAGTTGCCCCCTCCTCAATTTGCTTAATTGCTTCATCAATATTAAAAGGATTGCATGTTATATCGCCAGCATCCGCCACCTGCTGAACTTTAAAGGGCTCTACATCATAATTTGGATGATAATTTGTTCTTAAATGCCTCGATGCTTGTCTAATACTTTGAGGACCAAATCTTGCCCCAGGTCTGTAACTTGTACCTGCATCAAAGGGTATTCCCACAATTGCTACATCGCAGTAATCAACATCTCTCAACTCTGGTAATCGAGCAAAAGTAGATGGTCCAGCGAACCTAGGAACTTTAGTTCCACTTACTGGCTGAATAGGTTCTTTACTACTTTTTTTTTTCATTATAAAAAGTCTATCACATTCTAACAATTTGGAATATCTTCAATAATACCAATTATGAAATTATTTAAGTTCATTTTAGTGTGTTTATTTTTATTTTCTAACGCTTACGCAAACACAATTTATGAATTAATAAAAATACCTAATCTTGAAATTTATAACATCAAAACTAAAAATAAGTTGAGATATTTATACGCTAAACAACCTTTTACAATTGGAATAGATAATAACATAAATTGCTTCAATTCAACAAAACAAGATTTAAAACAAAAATACGAGATTATAGAAAAAAATTTAAATAGATATCCAGAAAGTTTTCTTAAAAAAGTAAATTTAAAATATATTGTTTTATGTGAAGATTTATCGATATCAGGAATAGGAACTGCAGGTATTCCTGATAATTTGATGAAAACCTTGATTGTAGATATCAAATTTAATGAGAAATATTTTGAGAGAGTATTGCATCATGAGGTATTTCACATAATAAATGACGGTTATAAAGAAATATTTGATGAAAACATCTGGTCATCTTTTAATCCTGCTGAGTTTAATTATGCAGAGTGTTCTACATGCACAAAAAAAATAGGCTTAGATACATATCTAAAACCAAATGGTTTTATAACAGAATATTCACGATCAACAGCATCTGAAGATATGGCTGAGGTCTTTTCCCATTTAATGTATGGAAATTTACCTGATACAGTTGATCCTATTCTTAAAAAGAAAATTGAATTCATCAAAGAAGGACTCTTAAAAATTGATGAAAATTTTGTTTTATGATTGAAAAAATAAAAGCATCAAGATCTGAAAAAATAATATTTATATTTGTAATAATTTTAGGTTTATTTTCAATTACTTCTTTTGTTTTACTAAAAGATAAATGTTTATTTGTTAAAAATTATGATCCTAATAAGATTAATTTTAAGAATCCAAACAATATAGCAATTCTAAACGTTGAGTGTGGAAATGTGATCATTGAATTATATCCAGATATATCTCCAAATGGAGTAGAACGATTTAAGACATTAGTTAAATCAAATTCTTATGATGATGTAGCATTTCATAGAGTTATAAAAGATAAACTTGTACAAGCTGGAGATTTAGAATTTGGAAAAAAAGGAAACATTGATTATGGTAAAATTGGAACTGGAAAATCTGGTCTTGGAACTATCAAATCTGAAGTTGATAAAGATTTTAATTACACTAAAGGAAGTGTCGGATTAGCACGATCTTTAAAATATGATACAGAGGATAGTCAATTTTTTATAATTCTTCAGGATGAACCTTTGTATGAAGGTGAGTATACGCCCATTGGAAAGGTGATATTTGGCTTAGAGGCTTTAGAAAAAATTAAACACTTAAATAAATCTGAATACGTTTTAAGGCCTGACTTTATAAATACTCTTAGATTAATTAATTAACCAAAGGTTTTCCGGTAGCAAGGGTATGTTTAATTCTGTCTTGAGTTTGTTTTGTTTCAATTAATCTCATAAAAGCATCAAGCTCTAATTGAAACAAATCTTCCTCTGTAAGAGTTTTATCACTTGTAGTCTCGCCACCACTTAATACATGAGCTAATTCTTTAGCAACTGTCAAACCATGATCCAATATAACTTTATCATTATAAAGTTTTTCTAAAATTTTGTTCATATCATCGATAACTGCTTTTCCAGGTAAATTAAATGTAAGCTCACTTGGTGCTTTAAAGTCCTTGTTTTCATTTAAGATTTTTTTCGATACTTCAAGTAGACTATTTCTATTCATAATCCTTTTATTTTCAGGTAATAAGTATTTCAAAGGTTCTGCCTCAACTGGAGACGTGGCTGTTCTACCATATCCAATTATATCAAATACTTTCAAAGGTGCATATTTTGGATCCTTCTTAGCCTCATCAGTGTTTAACCATCTAGCCAGCATTTCTTTACATCCACCACCAGCTGGAATTAATCCAACAATAGTTTCTACTAATCCGATTACAATATTTGTATGTGAGGCTACAAAGTTACTTTGTACTAAAACTTCAAAACCTCCACCCAAAGTTAAACCTGATGGAGCAGATATAACTGGGTATTTAGAATACTTTAGATTTTTACAAGTTTCTTGAAAATATTTAATAAATTTTTCTATAGATTTAAAATCATTTTTATTCGCAAATTCCATTGTATAGGTCAGGTTAACACCAGCAGAAAATTGCATGCTCTCATTGATTATTATTAAAGGTTTATCAGTTGCTTTCTTAAGTGCATCCATTGAATCATAATCGAGTGCATTAGCTTTAGTCGTAAACTCAACAATATTAAAATCATTAAATCTATAAATTGCAGCTGAACTATTGCCATCAATACTTGAGGCAGTTTTCTTAATCTTACCTAAAGTTTCAATTGATGTATATTTTTGCCTCTCACCATAAAAATTTTCATCATTAGAATTAGATAAATTTTCTAAAAAATTATTACCTTTATATTCATCAACTTTATTGAAAAAATTTTTAACACCAATTTCTTCTAACATTTCAAAAGGTCCTTTTGCCCAGTTAAATCCAAGTCTCATTGCCTCATCAATGTCATTAAATTCTTTGGTAATCCCAGGAACTAGTGATGAAGCATATTTTATTATTTTAGATAGTACTGACCAAGCATAATCTCCGTACTTATCTTTTCTATTAATTAGAGCTTTTAAATCTACTTTGTCAGACTTAATATCTATTTTTCGACTTGTAGAATACTCTCCAGTTTCAAGATTAATAGCTTCCATAATTTTACCACTTTCGGTCTTCTTCATTCTGTAGAAGCCACCTTTGCCTTTTCTCCCCGTATATCCAGTTTCAATCAATTTTTTTACTAAAGGGATTTCTTTAGCAACTTCATGGAACTCATCAGATTGTGGAAGTTCTTTGATAAAACTTTTTAAAACATCTGCCATTAAATCTATTCCAATCAAATCATATAGTCCAAAAACTCCTGTTTTAGGTATACCCATAGGTCTTCCAAAGATTGCATCGGCTTCTTCAACAGAAAGTTTCATTTTAAATGCTTCAGTCATTGCAATTTGCATTGCATAAACACCGACTCTATTTCCTAAAAAACCAGGAGTATCATTACAAACAATTGCTCCTTTACCTAACTCAACTTCACAAAATTCTTTTAATTGATTTATCTTATTTAAATCATTGTCTTCATTCTTAACTATTTCAAGAAGACCCATATATCGAACTGGATTAAAAAAATGGGTAATACAAAAATCTTTTTTTTGTTCTTTATTTAAATTTTGAGATAAAACTTTAATTGGGATTGAAGAAGTATTTGATGAAACTATTGCACCATCTTTTCTGCTTTTAAAAATTTTATCATAAATTTGATGTTTTATATCAATTCTCTCAACCACTGCCTCGACAATCCAATCGGCATCTTTAACCACATCAAAATCATCAGATATATTTCCAACTTTAATATTATCAATTTTTGTTTTATCAATTAATAAAGGTGGTCTAGATTTATAAATTCGTTCTCTAGCGTTTTTACTTATCTCAGTTTTTAAGTCTAAAAGTGTAACAGGGATATTAGCATTACAAAGATGTGCAGCTATACCACTTCCCATTGTACCTGAGCCAATCACTACTACGTTCTTAATTTTCATGAATTAATTTATTATTGATTTATTCCTCTGAGTCTCTCAGATCTTCTTCTTAATAACTCAGCGGTAACTAAAATTAATGTCGATAAAATGATCAGACAGGTTGCAACAGCTAAAATTGTCGGACTAAGTTGTTCTCTTAAACCCGTCCACATTTGAATTGGAATGGTTGTATTTTCTAGTCCAGCTAAAAATAAAACCACAACTACTTCATCAAAAGAAGTTACAAACGCGAATAAACCTCCGGAAATAACTCCTGGTAAGATTAATGGCAGAGTTATTTTCATAAAAGTATTAACTGGATCACTTCCTAAACTTGCGGCAGCTCTTGTAACGCTATGGTCAAATCCTGATAATGTAGCTGTAACAGTTATTACAACAAATGGAGTTCCTAAAATGATATGAGCTAGAACAATACCGGTATGGGTTGCTGCCAAACCAGCCTTTGCCATAAAGAAAAATATTGCAACTCCTGAAATAATCAAAGGCACAATCATTGGAGAAATTAAAACAGCCATGATCAAACCCTTGTAAGGCATATGTCTGCTGCTCAATCCTAAAGCGGCAACTGTTCCAAGGATAACTGAACCAATAGTGGCAAAAATTGCAATTATAAAACTATTCTTAGCAGCTAGTCCCCAAGGATTTTTAGTCCCATAGATCATATCTTTATACCATCTTAAGGAAAAGGCATCTGGATCAAGACTTTTCATTCCTTCAGAGAAACTAAGAAATTCTTCTGCGTTAAAGGATAATGGAAAGATCACAAATAAAGGTGCAATAAGAAAAAAGAAAACGGCACCACAAATCGTTAAATAAATATAATGCCAAATTCTATAATGTGGTTCAGTATATTTTGGTAAAGCCATAATAATTATCCTAATTTAATATTATCTATTCCTACTATCTTGTTATAGAGCCAATAAATCACTAACACACCACTCAACAACATTAGTCCCATTGCAGATGCAAAACTCCAATCAAGAGTACTCTTCATATGAAAGGCAATCTGATTACTGATTAAAGTTCCTGATGCTCCACCAACCAAAGCCGGCGTAATATAATAGCCGATCGCTAAAATAAATACTAATAAACAGCCTGCACCTATTCCGGGTATTGTTAATGGAAAATAAACTTTCCAAAATGCAACAAATGGTGTCCCACCTAGTGATTTTCCAGCTCTCATCAAGCTTGGTGAGATAGTTTTCATTACACTATAAAGAGGTAAAACCATAAATGGTAGCAATATTTGTGTCATCGCAACATAGCTTCCTGTCTTGTTGTACATCATCTCTGGTCTATTATCATCTGCTACTAATCCTATTCCAACAAAGAAATCATTTACTATTCCTTGTTGTTGTAACAAAATCATCCAGCTAGCTGTTCTTACAAGTAGTGAAGTCCAAAAAGGTAACAGCACACAGATCATTAGTAAGTTGCTATACTTCATAGGTAAAGTAGCTAATAAATGTGCTATTGGGTAAGCCATTAAAAAACAAAATACTGTAACAAAGAATGCAATCTCTAAAGTTCTTAACCACAACACTCTATGAATTCTTCTATCCTCTTCAACGCTTACTATTTTCCCTTCTTCATTTACATACATATCCATTCCTTTTAGATATTTTTGACTTGTAAATTCAGGAGCTCTTCGTTTAATTGCTCTCCAGTACTCAACATCAGCCCATCTTTTGTGCACTGACATTATCTGTTCTTTATAATTTCCTTCTTCAAATGTTTTAGATTTTCTTCTTAATTTTTTAATAATACTTTTAAATCCATTTTTAGTGTAATTTAACTGGGTAGATAATTTACCCTCACGTTTATCTTCAACTAATTTTATAAAATCTTCATGAAAAGCAGCAAAAACTTCTTCCTCTGGTAACTCTTGACCATCCCAGTTTTCCATTGCTTTGAAAGTTTTTGGAAGCATTTGTGTTACCATTTTATCATCAACACTTCTGAACAGCATATCGCCTATTGGAAAGACATAAGTAATTATTAAGAAAAATAATAAGGGAGCTACAAGCAAAAAGGCTTTAATTTTATTTTTTCTCTCTGCTTTTTTAAGACTTACCTCTAAAGGTATTCCATCGGTCGTTAAAATCTGTTTTGTTTCTGAGCTCATAAATAAAAAGGGCGGTTATAAATAACCGCCCTAAATTATAATATATAATTAAGTTTAATAAAACTTAAATTATAGACCAGCTTTCATAGCTTCCCACTTTTCACCAAGCTCTGTTCCATTATCAGCCCAGAAGATTGGGTCAACTAAGAAATAGTTTTTAGTGTTTTGTGGTGCAGTTGGCATTTGTGGTACCATATTAGTCTTACCATCTTTATACCAAGGCTCCCCTGCTTCCATAATTCCTATAGAAGATTTTCTCCAAGGAGCATATGCGATGTATTTCGCACTTCCTGCTAACATCTCTGAACTAGTCATCATAGCTAAAGCTTTTTTAGCCATACCATTAGCATCGTTTGGTCCACCTTTAACTTGTACGAAATATTCGTAGTCAAGACCTTGGCCATCCCAAACTTGTTTGATTGGTGCACCTTCTCCAATTTCAGCATTGAAGAATCTACCATTCCAACCAGTAGCCATTACTACTTCACCTGATACTAACAGTTCTGGTGGTTGAGCACCTGCAGACCAAAATACACATCCACCGTTAGGGTCTGTGCAAAGTTTTTTGATCTTGTTCATTGCTCTTTCAACACCTTTTTCTGTTTCTAAAGCTTTATAGATTTTTGCTCCGCCTTTTCCTGGCTTAATACCATCTGCTGCTAAAGCGATCTCTAAATTAGTTAAAGCGCTTTTGTAGATAGCTCTTTTTCCAGGGAATTTCTTTGTGTTAAAGAAATCTTTGATAGTCTTTGGAGTACCTTTAACATTATTAGTGTTATAAGCATAGTTCCAAGAATATAAAATATTTCCTACAGCACATTTACTTGGCATTGCAGTAAAGAAATCTTTACTTGCTGGAGTTCCATCTGGAGCTGGTGGGAAGTCTTTGTCAAAATCAAATTCAACAAATAATCCTTCATCACATCCAGTGATAGTATCCATTGCAAACACGTCGATTATATCCCACGTGATTTTACCAGCTTCTTTTTGTGCTTTGATTTCTGATAAACCACCTGAATAATCAACCCAAGCAATGTTAATGCCCAGTTTCTTAGCAGTTGGATCACCATATCCTAACTTTTGAGACTCAGTATAAGCCCCACCCCAAGACACTGCAGTTACTGTTGTTGCAAATGCTGAAGTAGTTAGTGAAAGTACAAAAGAAATAGCTAGTAATATTTTACTTAGTTTTTTCATTTTTCCTCCGTTTAAACGTTTTTATAAACCAAATTAAAACAACTTCGGGAGTGAGAGTCAACAGCCCTTTTTTACCTATTATATGATAATTTTAAGACGCTTATTTTGGATCTAGCGCTCTAGCATCTTCACTATTCCAGCCAATCTTTATTTCATTTCCAAGTTTAATATCAAGATTTGCTGAACTGTTTGGAACCTTTAATATAAATTCAGGATTGCCCAATAGATTTATTCTAACTCTTGTATGGTCACCATGATAAATGACCTCTTCAATTTTACCATTGTGAATATTGTCCATTTTGTCTTTTGGATTAATTAGAGCTCTCTCAGGTCTTAATGATACTTTAGTTTTCTCTCCTTTAGACTTAACTGATATTGGATTTGCAATTATTTCTGCATTAGATAATTTAACTTTACATTTTCCACCTGAAATATCGGAGACTTCACCATTAAATGTGTTGTTCTCACCTATAAATTCTGCCACAAAAGAATTAACTGGTTTTTCATATAATTCATCTGGACTTGAAAGTTGTTGAACTTTTCCATCATTAAATACCGCAATACGATTTGACATTGTTAAAGCCTCACTTTGATCATGAGTTACATAAACTACAGTCACTCCAATGCTTTCATGAATATGTTTAATTTCATATTGCATACTTTCTCTTAAATTTTTATCTAAAGCTCCCAAGGGTTCATCCATTAAGACTAATTGTGGATCAAATACTAATGATCTAGCCACAGCTACTCTTTGTTGTTGTCCACCAGATAGTTGTCCTGGCATTCTTGATGCAAAGCCTTGAAGAGATACCATTGATAATGCTTTATCAATTTTTTTATCAGCTTCATCCTTTGGAATTTTTCTAACTCTTAATGGGAATGCTAAATTTTCATAAACTGTCATATGCGGAAACAAGGCATAATTTTGAAATACCATTCCAATACCTCGTTTATGAGGAGGAATACTTGAGATGGCTTTGCCACCTAAATAAATTTCTCCATTTGTTGGGGTTTCAAATCCTGCCAACATCATTAAACATGTTGTTTTTCCAGAACCTGAGGGTCCTAACATTGTAACAAATTCACCCTCTTCAATATCTAATTGAAGATCTTTGACAACTAAAACTTTACCGTCATAGCTTTTGTCTACATTCTCAAACTTTACGAAATCTTTTTGTTTTGACATAAAATAAATGTCTTTAAAACATTTGTATGAATAAATTTCAACCTTTAATAATTAGCTTTTAACGTGAAGTTCTTTAGAAAAATTACAAAATAATTCATGTCCTTTATCTGTAACTCTTATTGCCTCTGAAGCTTCAACACCCCAATTTCCAAATTGCATCACTGCAATCATATGGAAAGTAACATTTGGTTTTAATACTGTTGTATCACCTTTTGAAATATTTAAAGTATGTTCACCCCAATCTGGTGGATAACCAATGCCGATGGAATATCCTGTTCTTGAAGTTTTCTCTATTCCATATTTATCTAAAATCTTCCAAAATGCCTGGGCAACATCATCCGCTGTATTTCCTGATTTTACTTTATCAATACCGGCTTGTAATGCTTCGTTTGTTTTTTTCATGGTATCAATTTTCTTTTGATCTGGTTTTCCAAGTAAAACTGTTCGAGCCATAGGGCAATGATATTTCTTATTAACTCCTGATAATTCAATTATTGTAGCTTCCTCGTCTACAAATTTATCCTCGGTCCATGTTAAATGTGAAGCTGATGTTCCTTTTCCAGTTGGAATCATTGGGACTATAGATGAATAATCTCCTCCAAATTCTGGTGTTCCTTTGATTAATGTACTATAAATTTCTGATACAGCATCACATTGTCTTACACCAGGATTAATAACCTCAAATGCTTTTTTCATTCCTAGCTCAGTTATTTGAGCTGCTGCTTTCATAAATTTTATTTCCATCTCTGATTTTACAACTCTCACCCAATTAACTAATCTTTCACAATCTAAAATTTTTGCATTAGGTAATCCCTGTATAATTTTTTCATAACAATAGGCTGTAAAATAATGACTATCCATTTCAAGTCCAACCGAAAGCTTATCCCACTTTTTTTCTTTAATAAGATCTACAAGTGCATCATAAGGGTGAAGTGGCCAAGTATGAATATATTTCTCTTGATACTTGATAATATTTTCATCTTTAAGATAAGTTTTAATATAAGCTCCACCAGCATCTTGGTCTCTTACAAAACAAATTGGTTCATCAGCATTAATATGTACAATTACACATTGAGCGTAATAAAATGACCATGCATCGTAACCAGTCAAATAATTCATGTTAGATGGATCTTGAGAAATTAAAAGATCAATTCCTTTTTCTTGCATGGAGGCTTGAACTTTTTTTAATCTAGATTTGTATTCATCATTAGAAAAATTCATAAACTAATTATAAAACAACTCCCCAAAACCTCTTATATTATTATTTTGATCAATCTCTTCTAATGTATTCCAAATTAAAGCTTGGTTGCTCGATAGAACAGGCTTATTTAATTTTTTTTCTAGCTTATCAATTATATTTAGGACTGGTAATGCCGTACATGAAATAAATAAAGCATCAGCATCACCTAAATCCATATTAGACAAAGTTTTAAATAAAAAATCTTCATCAACTTTGCCAATGTCATAATCTGCAGCAATATCCAAATAAGTATTAGAAACGATATCAAATTTTTCACCTAAAAAAAAATTTACAACTTCATCATTCAGCTTTTTAGAATAAGGAGTGAAAATTGCTAATTTTTTTATATTAAGTTTTTTTAAAGCTTTTATTGCGGCAGAACTGGGAGTAGTAAGTTTTGCTTTAGGTTTTGCAGCCTTAACTTTTTTTTCAATTGAATCATAGCCAGCAGCAATTGTTCCTGAAGTGCAGCCATAAACTACACAATCTATATCCTCATTTGGTAGTATATTATTTGTTACATCAGTTACTTTTTCTGACATCCTAATTAAATTTTCTTTAGTAAGAGGATTATAACACTCAATTCTATTAACAAAAAAATCAATCTCTTTATCTTTTATAATTTTTATAAAGTCTCTCTCAATCATGAAGTCAGTTGCTAAAGCAATTAAACCAACTCTAGGGTTATGTTTATTTATAAATTGGGGTGTTATTTTTTTTGTCTTCATAAAATCAGATTTATATGTTAGGATAATTTATTAACTTTAATAATGAAAGATTTTATTTTTATACCAATAAAAATTCTTGTAGTTTTATTTTTATTTATTTTTGTTAATTCTAACTCCTTTGCTGGTACTAAAATTGGAAAAGGAGAAGTTATAATGAGTGAAAAGTCTGTTGATTGGTTTATTCAGTATATTAGAGGGAAAAAAAGTATGAAGCCAATGGCTTTTATACTTTCAAGTAATGGCCAGTGGTCCACTTACTGGTATTGTCCTGCAGGATCATGTCGATCTGCAAATTTTATGCCTACCATAAGAGAATGTCAGGAAGCAACTGGTGTAGAATGTGGATTGTTTGCAAGACGCTATTCTGTCATTTGGAAAAATGGAATAAAACCAAAAAAGTCAATTGTTAGAATGAAATGGTCTGATCAGGAAATAAGGGATGCTCTAAAGGAATGGGGTTTTTATGGGGTTCCAAAAAACTCAAGTACAAAAGAATCAAAAGAATCTTCTACAAAAAAAATTACCAAAAAATATGAAACTAAAGGTGAAAGATCTATTGCTCTAAGTTGGGAGGGTTATGATGAACTTATAGCTGGAAAAATAAATTTTAATGAAAAAGATTATAAGGGTAATTTTAGTTTATCATTACCAAATAATGATGGTGAATGTGAAGGAAATTATATTTTACAAAAAAACGGAACAGGAACATGGCAACTTTCATGCTCTAACAAAATGGGGGCAGCAGGAACACTCAAATGGATACCTGATAAAAGTGTCAAAGGTGTGGGCAGAGACTATAATGACAAAAAAGTTAAGTTTACAGTTTCTCAAAAAGGCTAAGATATATATTGATTAAATAGTCTAGTTAAATTACAGTCTTTCTAGAGCGATACATAACTCGTCGATATTTACAAAATACGAAAGTGGGATCAATCGTCTTAGATTTAATTATTTAAGGAGGTTAGAATGAAATTTGGTTATTTTTGCAATACCACAAACTGGGATCATAAACCGTATAAACAATTATTAGATGAAACTAAGGAGATCACTACTTATTGTGATGAAAATAATTGGGACTCTATTTGGTACACAGAGCATCACTTTAATCATGAAGGAATGGAGTCTTGCACAAACCCTTTAATGATGGGTGTTGATGCAGCTGCGAGAACTAAACAAATTAGAATAGGGCAAGCTTGTAATGTTATTACTTTTCATAACCCAATAAGATTAGCAGAAGATATTGCCTTATTGGATCAATTATCCAATGGAAGAGTTGAGGTTGGAATTGGTAGAGGTATTTATGGAAGGGAAGCAATTAATATGAATAAAGAAGCTGATCTTAAAGATCAGGCTAAAAACTTCAGATTATTTGAGGAAACTTTAACTATAATGAAAAAAGCTTGGACTGAAGAATTTTTTAGTCATAAGGGTGAATTTTATACTTATCCATCACCAAATTTTGTATGGCAACATGATATGAGTCCGCCAAGTGAAAAATTTTTAGATACAAAAACAAATGAAATAAAAAAAATAAGTATTGTTCCAAAACCAAAACAGACTCCTCATCCTCCAATTTGGCAGGTGGTAGATGGTGCAAGATCAATTGAATGGGCAGCACAAAATGGTCTTAATACTATAATGTGGATACCTACCGTAAAAGCGTTAAAGAAAAGGTTTGAGATATACAGAGATGCTAAATCAAAAGCTGAAAATAGAGATGTTCCATTAGGCGAAGGTATTTCGCTCGTGAGAGATATGTTTGTTGCAGAAACAATGGAGGAAGCAGAAAAATTAGCTGGAGAACACATTATAAATTATATGAGATGGGTTTGTCATTGGAGAGGTTTAGGAAATCATATGGATCCAGGTGAAGAATTACCAGAGACAAAGCATAAATTAGATCTTCTTAATTATGATTTCTTACATAAAAGAAATCTGTTATTTGGCACTCCAGAGTATGTGGTTAATAAAATTAATGAATTAAAATCAGAGTTAAATTTACAAAACTTGCAAGTTTGGTCAAACTTTCCTGGAATTGATCACAAGGCTTGTATGAGGAGTATAAAACTTTTCAATGATGAAGTGATCCCTAAAATTAATTTTGATAACGACGATATAGAGAGAGCTAGTTAGTGAAACTCGAATTAAGGAAGTTTACAAAATTTGTAGATAAAACTTTTATTGAGGGAGGAAAAGATGCCAAGGAACCTGTTTTAATGGTTTCAGTAGCAGCTGTTTTCAAAAACCCTTGGGCTGGACAGGGATTTGTTGAAGATTTAAAACCAGTCATTTTAGATTTAGCTCCAAAACTTGGTGACTTATTGGTACCAGAATTAATTAAAGAAATTGGATCACCTGAAAAAATTCTTGCTTATGGTAAAGCAGGGACTGTAGGTTTAAAAGGTGAAATAGAGCACGCGTCAGCTTTTATTCATACTTTAAGATTTGGAAATAAATTTAGAGATGCTGTTGGTGGTACATCTTACTTAAGTTTTACCAATACTAGAGGGCCCGCAGGATCTAAAATTTCTATTCCTATGATGCACAAAACAGACTCTGGTTTAAGACCATATTATCTTACTCATGAGTTTACTATTCATGATGCTCCTTTTGATGATGAAATTGTAATTGCGATTGGTGGCGCTTCAAGTGGTAGAGCCCACGCAAGAACTGGAGATCGTTATCAAGACATGAAAGAAATGGGATTAGATCCCAAATAATTAAATGTCTAAAAATTTTGATTCAAATCAAAATTATTATTTCTTTAATAAAAAAGATTCAATTCCTATTGTTTTTATCCACGGAGTTGGCATTGATCATCAAATGTGGGGCCATCAAGTAAATTATTTTAATGAGTATTCAACCTTAACTTATGATCTGCTGGGTCACGGGAAAACTCCGTGTAATAAAGAAAAATTATCTCTTAAAGATTTTTCAGGACAGCTTTTAGAGATTTTAGATTATCTTAAGATAGATAAAATAAATCTTGTAGGATTTTCTTTAGGGTCTTTGATTGCTTTGAATTTTTCATCTCTTTTTCAAAATAAAGTTGAAAAATTAATATTAATCGGAACTACTTATAAAAGATCTGATCAAGAAAGATCTCTTGTATTAGATAGATATAATCAAGCTAAATTAAATATGCCAATTTCTAAACAAGCCTTAAAAAGATGGTTTAGTGATAAATATCTTGAGGATAATCCTAAAACTTACGATTTATTTATGAATATTCTAAATAAAAAACCAGATGATCATAAAAATTTTCTCAAGGCTTATGAGTTATTTGCTAATCACTATGATGATTTTGAGGCTATTAAAAAAATAGATAGAAAAACATTAGTAATGACTGGTTCAGATGATATCGGTTCAACTCCAGCAATGTCTAAAGAATTGGTCAAAGATCTTGTTAATTCCACTTATATAGAAATTAGAAATGGAAAACATCTTTGTAGTATAGAGTGTGCAGATGATGTTAATATGAGCATTAAAAATTTTATAAATAATTAAATGTCAAAAGTTCAAAATTTTAAAATGTATATTGACGGTGAGTGGGTTAATTCTTCCTCGGGAAAAAAAATTGAAACATTAAATCCAGAAAATAATGAAGTTTGGGCAACGGTTCCTGAAGCTAGTGAAAAAGACGTAGATAAAGCTGTCCAATCGGCTCAAAAGGCTTTTGATAACAGTTGGTCAAAATTACATCCAAGAGATAGAGCAAAATATTTAAGATTAATTGCTGATCAACTTAGAGCTAACGCAGAACATCTTGGTAAAATAGAGACTATTGATACTGGAAAACTTTTTAGAGAAACAAAAACTCAAGCAAACTATATTGCAGAATATTATGACTATTTTGCTGGTTTAGCAGACAAAGTGGAAGGAACTGTCGTTCCAATAGATAAACCTGATATGCAGGTAACAACTACTAGAATACCTATTGGTGTTGTGGCTGCAATTATTCCTTGGAATTCTCAAATGCTTTTAACAGCTGTTAAGCTTGCTCCAGCCCTTGCTATGGGCAACACTGTTGTTATTAAAGCTTCTGAACTTGCTCCTGTTACCCTTTTAGAATTTGCAAAATTGGTTGAAAAAACTGGAATACCAAAAGGAGTAATTAATATTATCACAGGATTAGGTGAACCATGTGGTAAAGCTTTAACAACGCATCATCTTGTGGAAAGAATTGCTTTTACCGGCGGACCCGAAACTGCAAAACATATTATTAAAAATTCTGCTGAAAATTTATCTCAAGTAAGTTTAGAGTTGGGTGGCAAAAGTCCAGTTGTAGTTTTTGATGATGCTGATCAAGAAAATGCTTTAAATGGTATAACTGCAGGTATATTTGGAGCAAGTGGACAAAGTTGTATTGCAGGATCAAGACTTTATTTACATTCTAATATTTATGATGAGTTTTTAAAAAAATTAATTTCTAAAGCTGAAAATATAAAATTAGGTGGTCCAATGGAAAAAGACACCCAAATGGGGCCTTTAAACAGTTTTAAACAATTAGAGAATATAGAAAAAAATATTAAAGCAACTCTTCATCAAGGTGGAAAAATCAGATGTGGTGGGAAAAGATCCTCTGTTTCAAACAAAGGTTATTACTTTCCAGCAACTATCATAGAATGTGAAAATCATAATCTTCCTGTTGCAGAAAATGAATTATTTGGTCCAATATTATCTGTCATGAAGTTTAGTAAAGAGGATGAGGTGATAGAAAAGATGAATGATAATAAGTATGGACTTTCATCTGGAGTTTATACTTCTAACTTTGCAAGGGGTCTTAGAGTATCTAAGGCAATACGTGCTGGAATAGTTTTTATTAACACTTATAGATTAATTTCTCCAATGGCTCCTTTTGGCGGTATTAAAGATAGTGGCTATGGAAAAGAAGCAGGAATTGAGTCTATAAAAGAATACACAAGAATAAAGACTACATGGTACAATTCATCTGATAAACCGATGACCGACCCATTCACAATGGGATAAATTTTGCCGATCAAACATTTATTAATCTTAATCTTTATAATGATTGCTCATGGAAGTGCTTTTCCAGTAGCAAAATTAGCTCTTAATAACTCAGTACCACCTATACTAATGGCATCTTTGAGGATGGGTCTTGTGTTTGTAATTTTAATACCCTTTTGGAGATTTAAGATTCCAGAAAAAAAATACCTTAAATCTTTAATAGCTTTTTCTATATCTATGGGTGTTTTAGTTTATGTTTTTATGAACTTATCACTTTATTATTCATCAATTATATCCCCGATTATTCTTGGTTCTCAACTTGCTATACCTTTTGGAATTCTTGCAAGTGCTATAATGTTAGGGGAAAATATAAGCTCAAAGAAATGGTTATTGATATTTAGTGCATTCATAGGAATATTAATAATTTTTTTTGATCCTAAATTAGCTAATAATTTTTTGGGATTATTTTTTGCAAGTTTAATGGCACTATCTTTTGGATTATCACAGGTTTACTCAAGAGAATTAAGAAATTTAGATGTAAGCTTACTAAATGCTTTTGTGGGATTAATTGGTTTCTTGGTTTTATTGATCATTTCCTTTTTGATAGAAAAAAATACATTAACAAATATTGTTTCTATTAATTTAGACTCATGGTTCCTGATTTCTTATCAAGCTATAGTGGTTTCTTTGGGAGCTCATTTATTAATGTTTTATTTATATAAATTTTATACAGTAGGAAAAATTTTTCCTTTTTATTCTTTATTCCCAATCTTTGGGATAATATTAACATTTCTAGTATTTGGAGAGATACCAACTTTATTGTTCATATTAGGAGGGATTATTGTAATAACCTCAGTCTTTTTCCTTCATAAAATTAAATAATTTGCTTATTGAAAATTTATTTAAATAAGCTTTAATTTATTTTTTATAAATTGTTAACAATAAGAAGGAAAATAATGAAAAAACTAATTATTGCTGCTTTTATATTCGTTTCTACTTACACAACGAATGCATTTGCAGAAATTAAAATGGGTATAATTTTAGGTTTTACTGGACCTATTGAATCTCTTACACCAGCAATGGCTGCTTCAGCTGAGCTTGCTTTTAAAGAAGCTTCAGACTCTGGTTCATTATTAGGTGGAGAAAAAATTTCAGTAATAAGAGCTGACTCAACTTGTGTTGACTCAGCAGCAGCAACAGCGGCAGCTGAAGGTGTAATTTCACAAGGTGTGGCAGCAATTATGGGTGCTGATTGTTCAGGTGTAACTGGTGCAATCGCTTCTAACGTTGCAGTGCCTAATGGTGTTGTTATGATATCACCCTCTGCAACTTCTCCAGGATTAACTACTTTAGATGACAAAGGTTATTTCTTTAGAACTGCTCCATCTGATGCTAGAGGTGGACAGATCCTTGCTGATATTACTAAAGACAGAAAAGTAAAAAGTGTTGCAATCACTTATACAAATAATGACTACGGAAAAGGTTTAGCAGATGTTTACAAAGCAGCTGTTGAAGCTCATGGTATTAAAGTAACTACTGTAACTGCTCATGAAGATGGAAAAGCAGATTACTCATCTGAAGTGGCAACTCTTGCTTCAGCAGGTGGTGATGCAGTTGCTGTAATAGGATATCTTGACCAAGGTGGAAAAGGAATTATCCAAGCTTCTTTAGACTCTGGTGCTTTTGATAAATTTATTTTATCTGATGGTATGATCGGTCAATCTTTAGTTGATGCTTTTGGAAAAGATTTAAAAAAATCTTTTGGATCAATGCCTGGTTCAACTGGTAAAGGTGCAGGTGTATTCGGTAATGTAGCTAAAGCTGCAGGTATCGACAGCTCAGGTCCTTACACAGGTGAATCTTATGATGCAGCTGCTTTGATTGTTTTAGCAATGCAAGCAGGTGGATCAGCTGATAGAGCATCAATTGCAAAAAATGTAATGGATGTTGCTAATAGCCCTGGAACTAAAATTTACCCAGGTGAACTTAAAAAAGGTTTAGATTTATTAGCTAAAGGTAAAAAAGTTGACTACGAAGGTGCAACTGGAGTTACTTTTACTAGCGTCGGTGAAGCTGAAGGTTCTTTCTTAGAACAAGAAGTTAAAGGCGGAAAATTCAAAACTAAAAAACAAAGATAATTTATCTTAAAATTTAAACCCCCAACATTAGTTTGTTGGGGGTTTTTTTTAAAAAAATAAATATTTGTCAGCCATATATAAAGCCCAAGCTATTGCAGCACCTGTAATAATATATTTCATAATTTTATTTTATTTCTATTTTTTCAGGAAGTATACCTTTCGGTCTATATCTCATTATTACCAAGAGACCAACTCCCATCATTAAAAATCTAAAATACGGAACACTCTCAATTAAATGCACTTTTAAAAAGTGTGAGTCATCTAATCCAGCAGTTGTTAAATTGATTAAGTAAAGACCAATCGGTGCCGCTTCAATCCATAAGAACCAGACTACAAAGCCTCCAAGTATTGCACCAAAATTATTTCCACTTCCTCCTATAATAACCATCACCCAAATCAAAAAAGTATATCTTAAAGGCCTATAACTTCCTGGAGTGAACAATCCATCTTGTGTAACTAACATTGCTCCTGCAATACCAACAATGGCTGATCCTAAGACAAAAATTAATAAGTGTTGTTTAACTACATTTTTGCCCATTGCATTCGCAGCTTCTTCATTGTCTCTAATTGCTCGCATCATTCTTCCCCAGGGAGAATAAAGAGCTTTTTGAGTTAAGATTAATAGAATAATTACTACAACTAAAAATAATCCTGAGTAACAAAGTTTTACAAAAATTGAAGATCCTTCAATAACAAACTGATCTAAGGCTGCTTGTCTTTCAGCTAAGTCTGAAATTAAATTTAATTTGCTCGAGTTGAATTTTTCAACTAAATTTATAAACCAATCTGTCTGCTGTAAATTTACTTCATAAGGCGCAGGTCTTTTTAATCCAATTACATTTTTTACACCTCTTGTTAACCAATCCTCATGTTTTATAATTGCGATAACAATTTCTGAAATAAGTAAAGTTGCTATAGCTAAATAATCTGCTCTTAATCCAAGAGCTACTTTTCCAATGACGAATGCTAATCCACCTGCAAACAAAGCTCCAACAACCCAAGAAAAAATAATTGGAAGACCTAATCCACCTAGAAAACCAGTTTTAGCTGGCTCTACATCTTCAATAGCCTCAATTCCAGGCTCTGAAATAAATCTTATGATAATAATTCCTAAAATTATAATTGCAGCTATAATGTAAGTTCTGCTTTTTGATTTCTTATAATTTTTTAATATATATCTAACAGCCATCACCATTGCTATTATAAGAAAAAGACTAAATAAAATATTAGATCCACCTGCACTCCAGGCTTCTTGAACTGGGTCTACTGAAATTAAAACTGCCGCCAAGCCACCTAAAGCCGTAAAACCCATTATTCCAAAGTTAATAAGACCAGCATAACCCCATTGAATATTGGCACCCATTGTCATCACTGCTGAAATAAGACATAGATTAAATATTGATAGAGCAATATTCCAAGATTGAAATATGCCCACTAGAATAATTAATCCCATCATAATACTGTATGCAGCAATAACGTTTAAATTTTTTCTCACAGCACCTTCCCTTTAAATATACCTGATGGACGATAGAGTAATACAATGACCAGTATTGAAAAGGATACTGCAAATTTGTAATCTGTAGAGAGCAATTGCACTAGACCATCTGGCTCCATACTTTCAGGTAAAACATACATGAAAAATTTTCTATAAGCATAAGTTAACAATATTTCAGAGAAAGCAATTACATATCCTCCTAGAAAGGCTCCAAATGGATTACCAATGCCACCCACTATAGCTGCTGCAAATATTGGCAACATATTATTAAAGTAGGTAAATGGTTTGAAACTTTTATCTAAACCATATAAAGCACCACCAATTGTAGCAAGAATACCTGCTATAACCCAAGTTGTCATAACAATTTTTTTTGGGTCAATGCCTGATAACAATGCCAAATCTTCGTTATCAGAATAGGCTCTCATACTTTTTCCTGTCTTAGTTCTATTCAGAAACCAAAACAGAGTTGAAACTAAAATCAATGTAACAATAATTGTAATGACTTGAGTAGATTTAATCGCAAGACCCTCATTTAATCCTGTCATTTCTTTAAATTCGCCAGCTTTAATTAAAAATTTTTCTCCATCAAAAAACCTTCTATCAGAAGGACCAATAATTATACGAACTACTGCTTGAGTAACAAACATTACTCCAATGCTTACCATCGCTAATTGCACAGGCGGACTTTTTTTTGTTCGGTAATATTTAAAGACAAATTTATCTATTATTAACATGTAACCAACCATAAAAATAATTGCGAAAGGAATTGCTAAAAGAGCTGTGGGAAAAACTCCAAGACTAATTCCAACAGACTGAAAATACCAAGTGAATAGGATCACAAACATTGTTCCAAAAGACATCATGTCTCCGGTAGCGAAGTTTGCAAATCGTAAAATTCCGTAAATTAAAGTTACAAAAATTGCACCAAGCGCTAATTGAGATCCATAAGCTAAAGCTGGAACAAAAATGTAATTTAATAAAAGTATAACCGCATTTACAAAGTCCATATCAACCACCTAGAAAAGAGCTTCTAACTCTTGGATCATCTAATAATTCTTTTCCAGTCCCAGAATGACGGTTTTCACCTGTTACTAAAACATAACCTCTATCAGAAATATTTAATGCCTGTTTTGCATTTTGTTCA
This sequence comes from uncultured Pelagibacteraceae bacterium, assembly GCA_902623735.1. GTDB lineage: Bacteria > Pseudomonadota > Alphaproteobacteria > Pelagibacterales > Pelagibacteraceae > Pelagibacter. The sequence continues at coordinate 32,852 of CACNUU010000003.1, forward strand.
ACCATCAAAATCGCAACATTAGTTCTTTTAACTTTTACTATGTGATCAAATAATTCATCCATAACTATTGGTGAAACACCCGCTGTTGGTTCATCTAACATTAGTACAGATGGTTTGATCATTAACGCTCTTCCAAGAGCCACTTGTTGTCTTTGTCCTCCTGACAGTTCACCAACTAACTGACTTCTTTTTTCTTTTAATATTGGAAATAAATCATAAATTTCATCTATAACTGAATTAAAATCAGTATTTATTAAAAAAGCTCCCATTTCCAAATTTTCTTCAACTGTCATACCTGCAAAAACATTTTTTGTTTGAGGCACAAATGAAATACCTTCTTTAACTCTGTCTTGTGGAGAAAGTTTTGAAATGTCTTTACCATCAATAATTACTGAGCCAGATTTCAGATTTAACAAACCTAGCATCGCTCTCATTGCGGTAGATTTTCCAGCTCCATTAGGTCCAAGGATAGATACTATTTCTCCTCTTTCAACATTTACAGAACATGAATTAATTATATTTGGTCCATTGCCATACCCACCAGTCATGTTTTTACCTTCAAAGAATGCCATAGTTAATTATCCTTTAATTTTGAACCTCTTCCTAAATAACTTTCAATAACTTTTTCATCTTTTTTTGCATCCTCAACTGAACCTTCGAAAAGAACCGAACCTTCTGCCATTACAATTACTGGATCGCATAATCTTCCTATAAAATCCATGTCGTGTTCTATCATACAAAAAGTGTAACCTTTTTCTTTATTGAGCTTTTGAATAGCTGTTCCTAAATCTTTTAGTAAAGTTCTATTAACACCCGCTCCTACTTCATCTAACAAAACTAATTTTGCATCAACCATCATTGTCCGACCTAATTCTAATAATTTTTTTTGTCCACCAGATAAATTTCCTGCTAATTCATTTTTTAAATGACCAAGATTAAGAAAATTAACAACCTCAATGGCCTTTTCTTTAATCTGACTCTCTTCTTTTGCAACTAATGAAGGTTTTAATAAAGCGTTCATTAATTTTTCTCCAGATTGGTTACCTGGAACCATCATTAGGTTTTCTAAAACTGACAAATTTGTAAATTCATGTGCTATTTGAAAAGTTCGAAGCAATCCTTTTGAAAATAACTCGTAGGATGGAACATCTGTAATATTTTCATTGTTGAACATAACACTTCCAGCAGAAGATTTTAAATTTCCAGCAATAAGATTAAACAATGTAGTTTTGCCAGACCCATTGGGTCCAATAATGCCTGTTATAGTTCCCTTTTTTACTTTAAGTGAGCATTCTGAAACTGCAGCCAGTCCTCCGAAATATTTTGATAAATTATTAATTTCTAAAATATTTTCAGACATTAATTAATTATTTAATCTTTTGTGAATACTATTTAAAGTTTTAATCACAGATCTATAAACACCTTTTTTTTTCATTTCTTTTAAACCCTGCTCATTTAAACCTTTTGGTGTCTGAGACTCTTTAACTAAATATTTTAAGCTCTTCTTTGAATTCACTACTGCATCTTCTGATAAGGCTAAAAATAAGGATGTTATATATTTTTGAGCATCCAATCTTTTGATTCCTTTTTTAGTCAACCAATCACTCATAACATTTAAAATCTCATAATAAGAGGCCATCATTCCTGAGGTTGACCAAAAGTTAATTGATAATTTTTCATTCTTAATCTCAACAGTTGATCCAATTTTATCGAAAAACATTTTTACTTTTTTGTTTGGAGGATAAATTGGAACTGGTCCTTTTTTTAACGATATTGGAGGTAATGGAATTGCTCTGACAATTTCAGACTTTACTTTAATCATCTTTTTTAGTTCTGGGAGTGTGATTGTAGAGATAAAACTAATTATTGTTTGATTATTCTTAAACTTTAAATCTTTGATAATTTTTCCTCCCACTACCGGGGTAACTGCCAAAAAGACCCAATTTGAATTATTAATCACTTCTTGATTATTTTTTGCAATACTGATCCTGCTAAATTTTTTTTTAAGATTACCTGCTATTTTTCTATTTCTTGGTGAAATAATTATTTTTTTATACTTTATTTTTGAAGAACATATACCTGTAATAACTGAAGACGCTATTTTTCCAGTACCTATGAAACCAAGTATCATAATTTTTATAAATTTTATTTATTCTTAATGATAGATTAATTTTTAAAAAATGAACCCCTAATTCTCAATAGTTCTCTGCTTAAATCTTTGTTTTCTTTAAAGGGTTTTCTACCGTGTAGCCAAAAATAATTGTTTGCAACTACTGCTGATCCTACGGGTAATTTAGTTATTACTTTATTCTCACTTTCTTCTAAACAATCAGATAATTTTTGTAAAAAATTACCTTGAGACATATTTTTAGGCTCAGGAAACTGATCTATGTATGATATTTGTGGTTTTCCATCTTTATCTTCAGAAAATACTGGGTGTTCAACTTTATAATCTACATTCTTACTTTTGGGTGAGCCCCATAAAAAATTTTGCTTTCCAACAGGATCATTAAAAAGTTCATCACAATATTCCCAATCATCTAAATGAAGCATTGCCGTTTCTCCACCTTCAACATTTTTTTCCTCAATCTTAGTCATTAAAAGCCAATCTGTAACTTCTTTTACATATGTTCCATCAGTATGAAGGTCCATATTTGTATAAGCTTTTCTCAAATATGAGTCGCTCTTATCTTCATGCTTAACATGAAATCTTGCATAATATTTTCCAGCCATTGAATCATAATTAGGTATTCCAATTAAATGAGATATTGCTGTTGATAATTTTACTAAGAAAGTATCATCAATATTTGCATTTTTATTTTCAGGACCAATTATAAAACAACCAGAATTTCTATCTCTAATAATTTCGTTCATTAAAATACTTAGCTTATTTCCACTTAGATCATCTAAACTTTTGGCGATTGTAAATCTAGTGAAAGGTTTATACTCAATAGCGGTCAGGTCGAATTTCTTAAATGGAAAAATTAATTTCTCTATAGTTTCATTTTTTATTTTAATATCAATTATTCTAGAAGATATTTTATTAGGAGATATTTCAAATCCAGATATATTGTTCATAATTTAATTACTAATTTATATAAAACTTAGATATTTTAAAAGACTAAAAAAAATTGTTTACAACACTCATTGAAATAGCTGAAAAAATTGTTGGATATACGAAATTTTTCTTAGTTATAAAAAATATTCCAAGACTAAACAAAACAACTATAAGCCTACTCAAATAGCTTGCATCTGATAAAGCGCCCACTGGAAATATGATTGTTCTGGCAATTAGAGCAGCCAGTGTTGCATAAGCTAAACAGTTAAACCATCTAAAAATTTTAGATGTTTCTTTTATCTTTATAGATGAAATCACCCCTAAAAATCTTGATAGATAAGTAGCTAATGATGTAACAATTATTGATAACAAAACACTAATTGACATTTTTTTCTCCAATTAAATATGCAATTGTTCCTGCTATAAGACCACCCAGTAAAATAGACCACTCAGGTGAAAAAAAATAAAAAACTGGGCCCAGAATTGCACCTAGAATAACTGATAAAGTAATTTGAAGTGTTTTCATTGCTCCAACCATCATGCAAGTAAAATAGATTGGGTTTAAAATTGCTAGACCCATTAGCATGTCTTTGTTTAAGTAATCTGCTAAATAAAAACCAAGGGCTGTAGCAAGAATTGATACACTCCAAGTTGCTGTGCCAATTCCAATCCAAAAATCAACCCTGTCCTTTTTTTCAACTTTTTCGTAATTACTTTTCATAATTAGCCATGCTGAGACTGCTATAAAGTGACAAGATAAATAATATTTCCACTTCGGTTGGCTTTCATCCATCATTAAAGGAAACAACGATACCGCCATTGGATAAAGTCTAGCGTTCACAAACCAAACTGCGATAAAAATACTTAATAATGACGCTCCAATAAGAATAGACTCAGCCATAACTAATGAGCCGGGTAAAGCATAAATTAACATTGTTGAAAAAATACTTTCTTGAATGTTAAAACCTACATTCTTAAGGAGGGCACCTATAGCAACAAAACAACAAGCTAGGGCTATGGCTGGACTATCTGGTTTTAAAATTGATTTGTAACCTTTAAGAAATAACTCTCCTTTTATCATTAGCCACCTAAAAATAAGCGACCAACATCAGGATTGTTTAAAAGATCATCTCCTTTACCTGCAATAGCAGTTTGACCTGAAACAAGAACATACCCTATATCAGCAAACTCTAGACCTTTTTTTGCATTTTGCTCAACAAGGATTATTGTTTTTTTTTCATTCTCTTGAAGATCTCTCAATATTTCAAAAACCATGTCGATATACCTTGGTTCCAAACCTATTGATGGTTCATCAACTAATAATACCGAAGGCTTCATCACTAATGCTCTAGAAATTTCTAACAATCTTCTTTCACCTCCAGAAAGTACTTTTGCTGGTTGATTTCGTCTATTTCTTAATCGTTCATATTTCTCAAAAATTCTCTCAGCTTCTTGATAAGACTCTTCAGTTTTTTCTTTTATAAACCCTCCCATTAATAAATTTTCTTCAACTGTCATATCCGGGAATACTGAATTATCTTGAAGAATATATGCAATACCAACTGATTTTAGTTTTTCAGCTGGACTCAAATTTGTAATCTCCTTACCATCAATTTCTATTTGCCCAGAGAAAATATTTGTGAAACCATAAATTGAATGAAGAATTGTTGATTTACCTGCTCCATTTGGACCTATCAAACATAATGACTGAGCTTTACTTACAAAAAGATCAAAATTATGTAAGATTTCCATTTTTCCATAACCTGCATTCATGTTTTTAATTGTAAGATGCACATTTGATGGTGATAGTTTTTTTAAGTCTTCAGCAACTGGTGCTTTTCCTAAAACTTCATATTGATTAGACATTATTGTGCTCCTAAATAAGCATCAATTACACGCTTATCGTTTTTAATTTCATCAGGTGTTCCATTGGCCAACATTTTACCATGTGCCAAACAAAAAATATTTTCTGCCAACTGCATGATTACTCTCATATTGTGTTCAATTACCAATAAAGTAATGCCAAAATCTTGATTTACTTTTATTAACCTATCTATAATTCCATTTATTAATGTAGGATTTATTCCAGCTGTTGGTTCATCTAATAAAAGCATCTCAGGTTCATTCATCAAAGCCATTGCAAGTTCTAGTAATTTTTGTTGCCCAAAAGATAGGTCTCCAGCTCTTAATTTTCTTTTTTGGTACAAACCAACAAAGTTTAAAAGGTTTTCTGCTTTCTCAGTAAGCTCTTTTGGAATTTTAGAGAATATCTTCAATAAACTTGCATCACTTCCTTTATGGCTGATAAGCATATTTTCTACACAGTTTAACTTTCCATATATTCTTGTTTGTTGAAAAGTTCTAAGTAAACCTAATTTTGCTATAACCGGAACTGGAAGTTCGGATACTTCCTTTCCATTAAATTTTATAGATCCGTTATCTATAGGATAAGTTCCAACTATAGAATTAAACAAAGTAGTTTTACCAGAACCATTTGGACCAATTAAGCCTACGATTTTTCCTTTCTCAACAGTCATAGAAATATCAACATTAGCTTTTACACCACCAAATGATTTACTCACATTGTTTACTTCCAAAATACTCATTTTAATTCTACTTGAGCTTTCCGATCTGCTTCATCTATAACTTCGCCAAATCTCTCAGGGTATTTTTCTCTTAACCAACCCATAATCCCCTCTGGAAAGTAAATTACAATTACTACAATAAGAACACCTAACGCAACATACTGCCAGCCTAAAAAGAATGTCCAAAAGCCTTCTTTAAAAATATGAAAAACTGTTGCCCCGATAATAGGGCCCCATAAAGTTCCTTTTCCACCTAAGATTGCCATAAGAACCATAAATACTCCCATTTCTCTTCCATCAAAAGCAACATCAGTTGAGTCTATATATCCAACAAGACCCCCCATGATTCCACCAGCTAAACCACAAAAGAATGCAGACACCATCCAGCCAATTATCTTATACTTCATAGTTTCAATGCCCATTGCTTCTGCTTTATCTTCGTTGTCTCTTATGGCATTAAGAATTAATTTAAAACGAGTAGAGTAAATTGCTCGTATTGTTATGAATGCAAGCACTAGTGCAAAAAAACTGCAGAAATAAAAAAATTCTCCTCTTGCCTCTAAGCCTCCAACATTTGGAAAGGGTGGTGTTGTAAATCCTTGACCGGCACCTATAATTTCAATGCCTCCAGAAATTTCTCCTGCCGCTACTCCTAATCCCAAAGTACATATTGCAAAGTAATGTCCTCTTAATCCTAAAATTGAATATCCAATTAAACCTGCAACAATTGTTGGAACTACCGCAGCAACTATAAGACCAACTGCCATTCCCTGAAAAAATTGTAAAGGGGTGTGTACAAATGTTTTTTCTCCTCCACTTTCAGTCCATTCTGCTAATGGAAAAAACATCCCAACTTGTACTGAGGCACACAAATACATTCCAAGCCCATAAAAAAGGATATTTCCAAATGAGTTATAGCCCATTTCTCCACCTTGAATGTTCCAAGTAACTGCTAGAATAATAAGTACACAAAGGATTGATAATTGAACTTTAAACGCAGGAAATATAAATGGCGCAGCTAATCCAAATACTAGTATTATCGCGTATAAAATAAGATTTTTATTCACTTTAGGTACTCTCTTTTTCTAGAAAGTTTAAATCTTCTATAAACTAAAATTAAAACTAATAATAAAAATACTGATCCAATTCTAAACTCTGTACCTAAAATATAATCAGCAAATTCCTCGAAAACTCCTAATCCCATGCCTGACATTGCTACACCAGGTAAATTTCCGAGCCCAGCAACAATTACAATCATAAACGATCTAATTGTATAAGGTAATCCCATGTACGGATGAATTGTAAAAGTTATAGATATTAGTGCTCCTGCGACACCACATAAAGCAGCATTAATACCAAATGTTGCTGCATAAACTTTCTCAGTGTCAACTCCCAAAATTTTTGCTGCTCTTGAATTTTGTGCAGTTGCTCTTATTGCACGGCCTAATTTTGATTTTTTCATATAAATTACTAAACAAATAGCAAATACAATACTTACTACTGCAGAAAATATTTTTGAATTCGGTAAAACTACATTTCCATCAAATAAAAAAGTTGTGCCATAACCTGAATTAGCCAAAACAACATCAGCACCAAATGCAAAATTCATTAATTGCATAAAAAGAATACTAATTCCAAATGTTGCGAGAATTGAAATAAACAAGTCTCTATCAACTACTTTATTGATCACTAATTTATAAATTCCAACACCAACAAAATACATTATGAATGGTGAAACGATCACTCCCCAAGCAGGATGAATTCCATAAAGATACATGAAGTAAGCAATGTAACCTCCAAGAATAACTAAATCACCTTGAGCAATATTTATGATATTCATTACTCCCCATTGCAATGCCATACCGTAAGCAATCAAAGCAAACAATACACCTAGAAGAATTCCATCCAAACAGGCTTGGACTGTTATCATCGGATATTGGAAAACCATGAAATCCATAAATTGCCTCTTAAAAAAAAATACCCCCTAGAGTTTAGGGGGTATTCAAAGATTTGTTATTATCTTTCAGACCACTTAGGAATAGGATGTATTAACTTAGCCGATGCCCACTTTAGAGGAGCAACAACTTTGTTCTCACATTTTCCTGAGTCGTCACACATTACTTGGAAAAGTACCATTGGCTTGTCAACATTTTGACCACCTTCTGCGAACTTAATATTTCCATAGAATGTTTGCATATTAGTAGCTGCAAGAGCGTCTCTCACTTTCTTTTTGTCAAAAGAATTTGCTCTTTCAAATGCATCTTTAAATACTAATAAAGCTGCTGATGACTCTGCTGACTGATATGGTGGATCGTACTTAAACTTCTTTTCGAAGTCTTTAGCATATTTCATACCTGTGCCAAAAAACTTATCTTTATAAGTTAATGATTTGTGCCATTGAGAAGCACAAAGTGCATACTGTGAATTTTTACCATGTTGTTTTGATAATTTCGCAGCATCGCAGTGCGTCATTGCTAACATTGGAACATCTACTTTCATTTCAGCTATTTGTCTAATTGCTGTCAATGCTCCTTTTGTGTGTCCTGAAACAACAAGCACATCAGGCTTCATTTGTTTTACTTTAACTAATGTTGCAGCCATATCGTTAAGTTCTTTTGGAAGCTTATCGTCAATAATAATTTCAGATCCAGTTCTTTTAGCTGCATCTAAAATACCCAATCTTACATCTTGAGAAAATGCATCTTGCTCGAATGCTTGAGCAATTCTAACTGGTTTTCCACCATTTAATTCGACTGCTGTCTCAATAGCTACATCAAGATAAAGGTTTGCAGGAGCTAGAACTGCAAATAGATATTTGTAACCTTTTGTAAACAAAGATCTAGAAGCACCATTAGCCTCAACCATCGGCACACCATATTTTTCTGTAACTGGTGCAATAGCTTTTGTTAAACCTGAACTGTATGGTCCTAACATAAACTCAACACCATCTTGTGAAATTAATCTTTCTGCAAGTTGTGCAGCTCTTTTTGGGTTTGATTCATCATCATAATAAATAATGTCAAACTTATAAGTTTTTCCACCAACTTTTACTCCACCCATGCTGTTTATTCTCTCAACAGCTAAATTGTATCCATTTTGAGTATGAACACCATTCGAAGAGTATTTTCCAGTTAATGAAATTGCTGCTCCTAAAACAATTTTATCACCAACAACTTTTGCAAAAGATACAACTGAAGTTGAAATTAAAATTGCTAATGCAGAAATAAAACTTAAGATTATTTTATTTATTTTCATTTTATTTCCTTCGTTAATTAATTAAAAACTAATTTAATAAAGAAATTTAATAATTTTCAAGTGGCAAATAAAGCATCAGTAAGTTTTAATATTGTTGAGTAACAATAATAATTAAAGCAATTATAACTAAAACACTCGCTGAGATTGTATTTATCGTTTTTGGGTTTGCTTGAATCCATGTAATAAGTTTTTGTGCTAAAAAGGCGTAAGCAATTAAAGAAATAAAATCTAATACAACGTAAGTTAAAATTAAGATAAAGAATTGAACAACATAATTCGAATTAAAATCTATGAATTGTGGAAATATCAAAGGAAAAAATAACCAAGCTTTTGGACTTGTGCCTGCAACTAAAAAACCATCTTTAAAAAAAGAAAAAAAACTTTTTGTAGTGATAATTTTTGAATCCAGACTTTTTGGTGAAGATTTGTATACATCATAAGACAAGTAAAACAAATATATCACTCCAAACCATTTGAAAACATTCAGCACATTCGGATTATCTGAAAAGAAAGTACCTAAAACAAATATAACTAATGTTGCCTGTGTAAAATTTGCTGTTATATCACCCAATGCAGTCCACACACATTTTTGAACTCCATAATTCATTGAATAAGAAACTATAACTATTCTTGGTGTTCCAGGAGTAATAAATAAAAAAATTATAATTTGTAAAAAAAGAATGAAATCAAGGGGGAGCATATAAAAAAAAAGATAGTCCTTAAAAACCGGGAGCTAAAGATGGCTAAGAAGGACTATCTAGATTAATATAACAGATCCAAAAAAAAATGCATTATTGATTTTTTTCAAATATAAAGGATTTATGAAAAAAAAAGGTCACAGGCCCATGACCCGGGTCAAAAATCCAGAGCCAAATATTGAAGATCCAGATTGGGTCATCTGGGCTGCCTGGGCAGATAGGATCACTTTTGAGGAAATTGAAAAAAAGACAGGTTATCGAGAGTCTGATGTCATTAAAATTATGCGAAGATCTCTTAAACCTTCATCGTTTCGATTATGGAGAAAAAGAGTTCATGAAAAAAGTATTAAACATAGAAAAAAGTTTGAATATTCAAGAAAACAAATTACTAGTAAATTAAAAAAAGATTATTATTTATAAGCTATGAAAAATATTACAATATATACTGGACCTCTATGTAATTATTGTGATGCAGCAAAACGATTGCTGACAAGAAATAACGCACCTTATAAAGAAATTAATATTGCAGAGGTGGATGGTGCGATGGATGAAATGATAAAAAAAGCTAACGGTAAGAGAACTATTCCACAAATATTTTTTAATGATCAACACATTGGTGGTTATGATGAGGTAAGAGCTTTAGAAAAAGAAAATAAACTTCAAGATTTAATTAAATAACTTTATTTTTGTTTAAAAATTAAACAAATACCATTATTACAATATCTTTTTCCTGTAGGTTGCGGTCCATCATCGAATATATGTCCATGATGTGCATTACAATTCTTACAATGATATTCTGTTCGCGCATAACCTAATAGGTGATCAGTTTTTGTTTCAAAAACATCTGGTAATGATTGAAAAAATGAAGGCCAGCCTGATCCACTTTCATATTTTGTTTTAGAATCAAATAATCTTGTTCCACAATTAGCACAATGGTAACTTCCTTCACGCTTTTCATTATTTAATTCACTTGTACCAGGTGGCTCTGTTCCATCTTCAAACATAACTAATTGTTGTTCAGGTGTAAGATTTGGATTTTTTTTACTCATTAATTATAATAATTTAGCACATGATTGATGCAAAAAAGAGTGTAATTCAACGAGTTTATTTGAGTCTTTATTGTAACCTCCGCCCAAAACACCACAAAGTGGAATTCCTTTTGAAAAAAAGTTATTAGTTACAACTTCATCTCTCTCTTTAACACCATCATCTGAAATTTTTAGTTTTCCTAATCTATCATTAAAATGAATATCTACTCCTGCAATATAAAAAACAAAATCAAAACTTTCTTGATTGAGTTGATTTAAATAAAATTTGAGTATCTTTAAATATTCTTTGTCTTCCATATTACTTTCAAGCTCTACATCACAGTCGCTAATTGATTTTTTTGCTGGATAATTTGATTTTGAATGCATGCTGAAAGTAAAAACATTTTTATTATCTCTAAATATATCTGAATTGCCATTTCCTTGATGAACATCTAAATCTAAAATTAAAATTTTTCCAGCCAATCCTCTGTCTAACAAATATTGAGAGGCTACAGCTACGTCATTAAAAACACAGTAGCCTGCCCCACCATTATAATTTGCATGATGACTCCCTCCTGCCGTATTACAAGCTACTCCGTTTTTAATCGCCAACTTTGAGGCCAATACTGTGCCCCCAGTTGCAATCAAAGATCTATTAACCACACTATCAACCAATGGAAACCCTATTTTTTTAATTTCATTTTCATTTAAGGTTTTATTTATAATATTTTTAATGTAATTCTCAGAATGTGCTCTTTTTAAAGTTTCTTCAGAACAAGGGTATGGTTTATGGAATTTACTTACTATCTTTTTTTTAATTAGATAATTTGCAAGATCACCAAATTTATTTATTGGAAATTTATGATCATCGCCTATTTTGGCAAAATAATCCTCGTGATTTACGACTGATAATTCCATTATTATTCAATAACTCGAATAGGTTTGCCATTCACACAGGCCTCAAGCGACTCAATCATTTGACTATAATAGATATGATAATTTTCGGCAGTCACATATCCGATGTGTGGTGTTAATAATGCATTAGGTAAAAATCTTAATTTGTTATTTTCAGGCAATGGCTCTTTATCATAAACATCTAGACCGGCTCCTGCAATTTCATTTGTTGATAATGCAACTATTAAATCATCTTCATTAATTATAGGTCCTCTGGATGTGTTTATAAGAAAAGCAGTTTTTTTCATTTTATCCATTTCTTTTAAGGTAATACAATTTTTATATCTATCTCCGCCTTGAACATGGATAGAAAGAAAATCTGAGTTTTTTATTAGATCTTCTTTGCTGCAAGGCAAAACATCTAATTCTTTGCAAGTATCTAAGTTCAAATTTTCACTCCACGCCATAACTTGCATTCCAAATGCTTTTCCAATTTTTGCTACTTGAGAACCAACTTTGCCTAAACCAATAAGTCCAAGAATTTTTCCTTTCAACTCTACTCCAACAGAAGTTTGCCAGTAACCTTGATACATATTATCTATCTCTTCTTTTAGATTTCTTGCCAAACCAAGGATTAACGCCCAAGTCAATTCAGGAGTTGGGTTTATGTTGCTATCGGTACCACTTACAATTATTTTTCTTTTTTTTGCAGCATTTAGGTCAATTGACTTATTTCTCAATCCACTTGTGATTATGAATTTTAGTTTAGTTAAATTTTCTATTAAATTTTTTGTTATTGGTGTTCTTTCTCTCATAATTAATAAAGCTTCAAATTCTGCTAACTTATCTAATGCATCGGCCTCATCCTCGAATGGCTCACTAAAAATTTTAATTTCATATTTTCCAGACAATTTTTCTAAATCAACAAATTGTTGAGAAACATTTTGATAATCGTCTAATATAGCTACTTTAAGCATTTTTAATTTCCTTATTTGACAAAAATAGACCTAATATAATTAAAATTGCACCAATCAAATGAAAAAATTGAAATTGCTCATTATAAAAAAATATTGCCATTATCGTGCTAAATAAAGGTATTAATGATAAGAAAATTCCTGCTCTATTTGCTCCTATAATAGAAACTGCTCCCGCCCAACAATAATATGATCCTATACTTGGAAATAAAGCTAAAAAAATTAAAATGTATAATAAATTTAAATTCAAATCTATTCTTTGTCCTTGTGAAAATTCATACAAAAACTGAGGTAAAATAAAAATTAAACCTAAAGTGCACAAAATGTGAACTAAAGTGAGAAGTGGTAATGTAAATTTCTTTTTTTTAAGAAAAGAAGAATACAAACCCCAGCTAATTACACCACCTATCATAATTAAATCGCCTTTGTTGAAATTTAGAGAAAGAATAATCTCTAAATTAAGTTTTGTAATAATTGATAAAATACCTAATACAGAAATTATTAATCCTAAAATTTGATACTTATTAGTCTTCTCAATCTTGAATAAAAAACATAATAAAATTATGATGGCAGGAATTGCGGTGTTAAATAAAGAAGCGTTTATTACTTGAGTGTGTACTAATGACAAATAAGTAAATGAATTAAATAAACCAACACTTGTCAAAGCTAAAAAAAATAGAAGAGGTAAATTACTTAAAATTATATCTTTGCTCTTTATTATTTCTCTATAAGTAAAAGGTAGGAGTATTAACCAGACTAAAGACCATCTAAAAAAAACTAAAGACATAGGAGGAATGTTTGAAAAAAAAGCAAATTTTCCTACCATGAAATTGCCTGCCCAAAATAATGTTGCACATACCAACATTATGTATGCCTTGGTATTTTGCATAAACTAATTAAATCTTAATGAGCTATATGGAGTTAAATTTAAATTCGTATTTTCTTTAGCTATCATTCCTGAAACAATCTTTCCAGAAATTGGACCCAATGTCCATCCTAAATGATGATGACCGAAACAATAAAAGACATTTTTATGATTTTTAGACGGGCCAATTACCGGTAAAAAGTCTGGGAGTGTTGGTCTAAACCCAAGCCATTCATCTTCGTGCTCAGGAAGATCCCCTAACATGTATTTAGCGTTATTAATTAAATTTTTAATTCTTGATTTGGAAAGAGGATTATCCAATCCTCCAAATTCAACAGTGCCTACAACTCTCAGGCCTTGCTCCATTGGTGATATGCCAAAGCCTCTATTCGAAAAAATTACCGGTCTATTCAAAAGATGATCGCAATCTTTGAAATGAACATGATATCCTCTCTCTGTTTCAAGAGGAATTTTTTCACCTAAGTTATCGGTTAATTTCTTTGAAAAAGCCCCGCATGCAATAATAACTTTATCAAAAGTAAATTTTTTTTCTTCAGTTACAAAAATTGGCTTTTCAGAGTCAAAATTTATATCTTTAATATTCTTTTTTTCAAATTTACCACCTTTATTTAAGAAAAGTTCAAAAAATTTTATTAATATCTTTTTTGGGTTTCTAGCATGTCTAGCATAAGGGTAATAAACTCCTCCATGATAAAATGGTTTGATATTTGGTTCAAGGTCATGAATTTCTTTTGTATTTACTAACTGTTGTTTTACTCCAAGCTCTTCTCTAACTTTAATTTCTAATTCTCTACTCTTTAAATCTTTATTGTTCCAGATGTATAAAATTCCTTTATTTTCAACTAAACCATCTAAATTTATTTCATCAAAAAGTTCATCATAAGCTGGTAAAGCTAAATCAAGAATTTGATGCATATTCCTTGCTGTGTGCATCATTTTATTTTTTGTAGTGTTTAAAATAAATTTTATAAACCATGGAATCATCTTTGGCACATAATTCCATTTTAGAGCTAAAGGACCTGTTGAACTCATTAACATTGCAGGTACATCGGCAAGAATATCAGTTCTATTTAAAGATAATGATGCATATGGAGAAAAATGGCCTGCATTTCCATATGATGCTACAGGACTCCCAGGCTCATCTCGATCAAAAATTGTAACCTCAAAACCTTTTTTTTGTAAAAAAAGTGCATTGGAAATACCTTGAATACCTGCACCTACTATTCCCACTTTTAATTTTTCACTCATAAAAATTTTATACAATTAAAATCTAAAATAATTTAAGCGACAAATTATACTTAAGCAATCGACTGCTGATTATGCACTTTGGCACTCATCACTATGCCAAAACCTGTCATAGTAGCCAACATTGAGGAGCCGCCATAAGACATAATTGGTAAAGGAGAACCAACTATAGGTAGTAAACCGAGCACCATACTCATATTAATTGTTATAAAAACAAAAATTGCAGCTCCAAAGCTATAACAAAAAATTTTAGCAAAATAACTTCTTGAACTAGCTCCTATTGCAACAATTCGGTAAATTATGATTGCATATATGATTAACAGTAATGCAGAACCAACAAAACCAAATTCCTCAGAGAAAAGAGTGAAAATAAAATCAGTATGTTTTTCTGGTAAAAATTCTAAATAACTTTGAGTTCCTTTTAAAAATCCTTTTCCAAAAAATCCACCAGATCCTACGGCTATTTTAGATTGAATAATTTGATAACCTGCTCCTAAAGGATCTTTGTCAGGATTTAAAAAAGTTAACACTCTTAATTTTTGATATGGTTTTAAAAATGCAATAATAAAGGGTAAAGAAATTAAAAAACCAAGCATAGTGTAAATAAAATATTTGTGATTTATGCCTGCAAACCAGAGTACAGCAATTCCACTAACTGCAATTAACAAAGATGTTCCCAAATCTGGCTGGACTATTACAAGGCCCATGGGTAGTAATATTATAACTAAAGAAGTTAAAATTGTGTAAATAGAATTTACATTTTCTAATCTCATCCGATGAAAGTACTTAGCTAGACATAGAATTATGAAAATTTTCATTAATTCAGAGGGTTGTAAATTGATAAAGTATAAATTTATCCATCTTTGTGAACCAGATGAAGTAATTCCAAATAAATATGTCCAAACTAAAAGGCCTATTATCATTAAATAAGATACATAACCAATTAAGAACCAGTATTTAATATTAATAAAAGAAAAAATAAGCATCATAACAGTAAACACAATTAATTTTGTAAAATGACTTTTGGTATGAAATAAAATTTTTCCACCATCTGTAGAATACATGGTAGCGAGGCTGATAAAACCAAGCAATAGAATACATACTAATAAAATGTAATCAAAATTCTTAAATTTTTGAAAAAAATTAAAACTACTTGTGGTAAATCTTCTATGTTGATACATTTAAACCTCTAAATACTTTTTATTATCCATTGATTGTCTTAATTTATGTCTATCAATAATTAGTTTAAAAAGTTTTTTTGCCATAGGTGCTGCCGTGGTGCTTCCATTTCCTCCATGTTCAATTAAAATACTAAGCGCATATCTTGGATTTCTATATGGACCAAAAGCAATGTACAAGGCGTGATCTCTTTGCTCGTATGGTATTTCAAAAGTTTTTAGATCAAGTTCTCTTTCCTGTTCTGTTATTTTTTTTACTTGAGCAGTTCCAGTTTTACCAGCAAATTGGTATTTGAGATCATCAATTCTTGAACGATAAGAGGTTCCCATAACTTCATTAGTTGAACCAAACATTGCATCCTGAACTATTTCTATATGTTTTGGGTTTTCAAATAATGGAGTAAATTTATCATCTGGTTGATTTTTCTTATCTCCATCAACGACAATGTGAGGGTAAATTTTATAGCCTCCGTTTGCGATTTGAGCTGTCATTAAACATAATTGAATTGGAGTTGTTTGAATATAACCTTGTCCAATACCAGTAATCATTGTCTCACCTAATAGCCAGCCCTTACCGAGTGCATTCTTTTTCCACTCAGTATTTGGAATTAATCCTTTTTTCTCAATACCAAATAATTCACCAAAAACTTTTTCTCCTAAACCAAATTTTTTAGCTGTGGCACTTAATTTATCAACTCCTAATTTACGAGCGATTTCGTAAAAATATGTATCGCAAGATTGCTTCATGGCATTTCTTAGACTTACAAATCCATGACCCTTTTTCTTCCAACAATGATAGGTTTGTCCATACATCTCTGTTTTGCCAGTACATTTAACTGTAAAATTAGTATTTATTATCCCATTTTCCAAGGCAGATAAGGCAACGATAGGTTTAATAGTTGAGCCTGGTGAATAATTTCCTTGTAAAGTTTTATTAACTAATGGTTTCATTGGATCATTTCGAATTAATTGCCAATCATCCTGACTTATGCCAAAAACAAATAGATTTGGATCAAAAGAAGGAGAAGATTGCATAGCAACTATTGCACCAGTATAAATATCCATAACACAAATTGATCCGGCTTTATCCTCAAGTAATTTGTTAGCTAGCATTTGCACTTCTGTATCAATAGTTAGTCTTAACGTTTTGCCCTTTTCTCCTTTTTGAAACTCTAATTGACTTATTCTTCTACCGTAAGCATTGACTTCATATCTTTCTATATCATTGCTACCAATCAATTTTTCTTCAAATGATTTTTCCAAACCGACTTTTCCCACTTTCAATCCAGGCACAAAATTCTTTTTAATTGCCTCAGTATTTTCTATATCATTTTCATTTGCTTGACTTACATATCCAACTAAATGAGTAAAATTTTCTTTATATGGGTAACTTCTAGAAATTGATATAACTGGTTTTACTCCATTTAAATCATACAAATGATTATTGATTTTAGAGAATTTTTGCCAGCTTAAGTTATCAGAGACAATTAAAGTTTCCCAAGGCTTTATTTCATTTTTCTTTTTTAAGACTTTTTTAAATTCTTTATCTGATAGCTCCAATAGATCTTTAAGCCTATAAATTACATACCTAAAATCCTCAACTTGCTCTGGAATAACATGTAATTGATAAGCCTCAAAATTTCCAGCAATTACATTTCCAAAATAATCATGAAATTCCCCTCTCACAGGCGCTAGTTTCCATTCTCTAATTCTATTTTTATCTGAAAGAGTAAGATATTTTTTGTTCTCTTTTACTTGTAAAAAAAATAGTCGACTTATAATTCCTACCATTATGAAGAACTTTAAAGATCCCGTAATAAACATTCTTCTATTAATAGAATTAAGTTTTTTTACATTATCACTTGATGAGTTAATCATTTAAGCCCTTAATATAATATTTAAAAATATTGACAAAAATTATATAGAATAAAAACGTAAAGAAAGTATTCACGAGATAATCCATCAAAATTAAATTATATGAAAAAAATAAAGTTAAAATTGAATAAGTGATCGAATTAATCAAACTTATAATAAAAAGAAAATAAAACCAGTCTTTTATTTGATTTGGTCTAATTGTAATATTTCTAAAGTATGAAGTTGCAATACAAATTAACATGTATGATAGACTGCTAATACCTAGGGGTAAACCAACTACTGTGTCATTAATTAGACCAGCTAGGAAAACTAAGAGATAATCAAAATTTTTAATTTCTTTAATTGTAAAGTAAAAAATTAATATAAATGGAAAATTAAAAGCAAAATATTCAAGATTTAGATAATTAAAATCAAATTCATTTAATACAGAAATAAAAAGAATAATTACAGGCAAGTATGAATAAACTTTATAATAAAATCCTCTAGTTTTAAGATTAGTCATTTTTTTTACCTTTGTTTAAAATACATTTTTTGTATTCTGGCGTTCCAACTTCAAAACCAGTGCTGAATAACTTTCTTGATTGACATTTTCGACTATAAATTAAGTTTAATCTTAAAAATTCTAATTCATCAGTATCAATATTAAATTGTTTGATTTTCTCTTTTTGAATTTCATTTTCATTTTCAAAACTAATCAACCTGTTGTTTAAATCATTAATTTGAGACTTTAAACTTTCATTTTCGTTCTTAAATTTTAAATTACTTTGTTCAATAATTGCTAATTCGTCCTCTAATATTTTAAGTTTTGCATCTATTGGTGTTTTTTGATTACTAGATATTTCTTGATCTGTTTTTTTAATATCTGTTTTTGTAATTATCTCAGCAAACACATATTTAAGTTGAGAAAAATCACTGTAAAAGTCTACTAGATAACTTTTTAAATCATCATTTTCGACTATTTTAACTTTCCCTATTGGTATCCCACTTTTGAAAATGGCCCCAGTTCCCGATGTATACACAATACTTTTGTCAGTGAAATTATCAAGAACACCGTCTTTGATATATTTGATCGTCGCCGAAGTATCTCCACTTCCAGTGATTATGGCTTGAATATTTTGTGGTGCAATTGTTACTGGAACATTAGAGTTTAAATCTGATAGCAATAAAACCCTTGAAGTTTTATAATTTACTTCAATTACTCTTCCAACTAAATATGACTGGTCATATATATTGGTCCCTATTACTATATTATCCTTGCTTCCTTTATTTATAATTATACTTTTTAAAAATGGACTATCATGATCTACTATGATTTTAGCTAATATCTTGTCAGAACTAGAAACATAATCATTTATCAATTCTTTTAATTCTTTATTTTCATATTGAGTAATTTCACTAAAAATATTTTTTGATTTCAAATCACTTAGTTCATCTTTTTTTTTTTTATAATCTTTAAAAAATGTTGTGTAGTCACTTATTTCAATAAACGTATCTTTAAGAAAATTTTCTGGTATAGAAACTACAAAAGATGACCTATAAACTATTTCATTAATTCCTATTTTTAAATACTTTATCGCTTTGAGCTCTAAGCTAGATAAAATTATAATAGCAATTGAAATAGATACTAGTGTCAACAATGAAAATTTTTGCTGAGTGCTCTTCTTTAAAAAAGCAGAACGAATTGCTATAATAAAATCATCTCTGCTAGAGGCCATGACTTTTAATATTCAGTCAACATAGTCGAGAATGTTTGCTCTTGATCTAAAGCTTTTCCTGTTCCAACAGCAACACATGATAAAGGATCATCGGCAATATGAACTGGCAAACCAGTTTCCTTTGAAAAACGTTTATCAATATTTTTCAGCAAAGCGCCACCCCCTGTTAACGTAAGACCCATATCAACTAGGTCAGCTGATAATTCTGGAGGTGTACTTTCTAGCGCATCTTTAATTCCATTTACCATTTCTCTTAAAATGTCATTTAATGCCTCTGCAGTATCTTCCTCAGTTATATTTACTTCTTTTGGCGTTCCAGATCTTAAATCCCTGCCTTTCACTGCATATGTATTATTATTACTCGGAA
This sequence comes from uncultured Pelagibacteraceae bacterium, assembly GCA_902623735.1. Lineage (GTDB taxonomy): Bacteria > Pseudomonadota > Alphaproteobacteria > Pelagibacterales > Pelagibacteraceae > Pelagibacter. The sequence continues at coordinate 52,610 of CACNUU010000003.1, forward strand.
TTGCTGTTCCAATTTCTTTTTTAATTTTTTCTGCTGTACTGTCACCTATCATTAAATTATATTCTTTTCTCATATAATTTACTAAAGCTCCATCCATTGCATCTCCAGCAACACGTAGTGATTTGGAATAAACTAATCCACCAAGAGACATGACTGCTATCTCACTTGTACCACCACCAATATCTACCACCATTGATCCAGTTGCTTCCGATATTGGTAAGTTTGCACCAATTGCTGCAGCAATTGGTTCTTCAATTAATTGAACTCTTCTAGCACCTGCAGCTAACGCACTGTCTTGAATTGCTTTTCTCTCAACAGGAGTTGAGCCAGTTGGAACACAAATCAAAATTCTTGGGTTTGCAAATGAGCTTCCTTTATGTACTTTTTTGATAAAATGTTTAATCATTTCTTCAGTAACAATAAAATCAGCAATAACACCATCTCTTAGTGGCCTAATGGCTTGTATATTTCCTGGAGTTCTGCCTAGCATAGTCTTTGCTTCATCACCAACAGCTAAAACTTGTTTCTTTCCTGCCTGATCTACTATTGCGACTACTGATGGTTCATTTAGAACAACACCTTGACCTTTAACAACCACTAAAGTGTTAGCTGTTCCTAAATCTATAGCCATATCCTGGCTCCAAACTTTTTTAATTCTATCAAATAAACCCATTAAATCCCCCCTTTAACTTTTTTTGGTTCAATATTTTTATAAAGAGATTTTTTCTCTCTCTTGACTAACATTTTATTTAAAGCATTTAGATATGCGTTTGCAGATGCTACCAAAGTATCTGTATCAGCAGACTGTCCAACTGTAGTTCTGTCATTTTCCTCAATTTTGACACTTACAGTGGCCTGAGCATCTGTTCCCTCCGTTACAGCATGCACTTGATATAAAGATAATTTTACATCATGTGGATATAGTTCTTTAATACATTTAAAAATTGCATCAACTGGACCGTCTCCTGTCTGAGTTGTTTTTTTAACATCTCCAAATACATCAAGAGTCATGTCTGCTCTTTGAGGCTCACCCGTGCCGGCAAAAACTTTTAACGATTTTAGATTTATTGCATTAATCTTATTATCAATAATTAAACTATCATCAACAAGAGCAACTATATCTTCATCATAAATATGTTTTTTCTTATCAGCTAAAATCTTAAACTTACCAAACGCTGCTTGAACAACATCATCTGTTACATCTGCATAACCTAAGTCACTTAATTTGTCTTTAAAAGCATGTCTTCCAGAGTGTTTTCCCATTACTAAAGATGTTTTTTTTACACCTACGCTTTCGGGTGTCATTATTTCATAAGTTTCTCTGTTTTTAAGCATACCGTCCTGATGTATTCCAGACTCATGTGCAAAAGCATTCTTTCCGACTATAGCTTTGTTAAACTGCACTGGAAAACCTGTTGCATTCGATACAATTTTAGATGCTTTGCTTATTAATTCAGTCTTAATTCCTGTTTCATAAGGAAGAAGGTCATCTCTAGTTTTAATTGCCATTACAATTTCCTCTAAGGCTGCATTACCAGCTCTCTCACCTATTCCATTAATAGTACATTCTATTTGTCTCACACCGGCTGATAAACCTGATAATGCATTTGCAACTGCTAATCCTAAATCATTATGACAATGAGCAGAAATAATTGCTTTATCAATATTTGGCACATTATTCTTTATTGAAGTAATAGTTTTTGCAAATTCCTCAGGTATGGAATAACCAACAGTATCTGGAATATTTATAGTTCTTGCACCACAATTTATCGCTAGCTCAATTGTTTTGTACATAAAATCTAAATTAGTTCTAGTACCATCTTCACAAGACCATTCAACATCATCAGTGAATTTTCTTGCATAAGTGACACTTTCTTTAATAGCTCCAAGAACTTGTTCATCCGTCATATTAAGTTTATGCTTCATATGAACGGGGCTTGTCGAAATGAAAGTATGAATTCTGAATCTTTTTGCAAATTTAAGTGACTCGTGACACGCATCAATATCTTTTTTTGTTGCTCTTGCTAATCCACAAGGGATTGAGTTTTTTACACTTTTACTGATAGCACTTACAGCTTCAAAGTCTCCAGGAGATGATATTGGGAATCCTGCCTCTATTATATCTATTCCCATTTCATCGAAGACTCTGGATATTTGAATTTTCTCTTCAACGCTCATTGAAGCACCTGGTGATTGCTCACCATCTCTCATAGTCGTATCAAATATAAAAACTTTATCTTTTTTAGACATAATTTAATTTCTTGAATATACAGCCTCTAGTGTAGATTGCAAAATAAAATGGCAGTTTCGGCCCAATATGAATATGAATTTTACTTCTTATCGCTATCAACTAATTTCTTTTTACCTATCCAGGGCATCATTGCTCTTAAATTAGCACCAACTTTTTCTACTGGATGTTCTGCTAATTTAGCTCTTGTTTCAAGAAAGTTTTTTTGTCCATTTTTGCACTCATCCATCCATTGTTTTGTAAATTTACCAGATTGAATATCATCTAATACTTCTCTCATTCTTTTTTTTGTCTCTTCTTTATTAATAACTCTTGGACCGGACTCGTATTCACCATACTCAGCTGTATTCGAAATAGAGTAATTCATATTGGCTATTCCACCTTCATAAATCAAATCAACTATTAATTTTACTTCATGAACAGTTTCAAAATATGCCATTTCAGGTTCATAACCAGCTTCAACTAAGGTCTCATATCCATTTTTAATTAGTTCAACTAATCCACCACAAAGCACTGTTTGTTCACCAAATAAATCTGTTTCAACTTCATCTTTAAAAGTTGTTTCAATAATTCCAGATCTTCCACCTCCAACTGCTGATGCATAAGACATAGCTAAATCTCTTGCCTTTCCTGAACCATTTTGATGAACAGCGAACAAGCATGGAACACCCCCTCCTTTTTCATATTCACTTCTTACAAGATGGCCTGGTCCTTTGGGTGCTACCATAAATACATCTAAATCTTTTCTAGCTTTAATCAAATCATAGTGGATATTTAGCCCATGAGCAAAAGCTATTGACGAACCTTCCTTAACTCTCTGTTCAATATGATTTTTGTAAATTGTAGCTTGTAATTCGTCTGGAGTTAATATCATTACAACATCAGCCCATTCTGCAGCATCAGATAAATTCATTACTTTCAAACCTTTAGACTCAGCTTTTGGAATACTTGAAGACCCCTCTCTTAACGCGACCACAACTTCTTTAACTCCACTATCCTTTAAATTTAATGCATGTGCATGGCCTTGACTTCCATATCCAAAAATAGCTATTTTTTTATCTTTAATAAGATTTACGTCAGTATCTTTTTCATAAAACATTTTCATATTTTTCTCCTTAATGATTAATTAAAAATTTTATCTCCTCTTGTCATTGCAACTGCTCCAGTTCTAGACACGCTCACTAACCCAAATTTTTTTAAATTTTTAGTCATTTTATCAATATCTCTTCTAAATGCTGTAATTTGAATTACATTAGATTTTTTTGTTTTATCCAATATTATAGCATTATATTTTTTACAAGCATTAATGGCTTTTTTAATCTTGCTTGTATTTCCTACAATTTTAAATAAAGCCATTTCCTTGAAAATTACGCTTTTATCCTCTCTTTTAAAATCAGCCACTTTATGAACTGGCACAAGCTTCTTTAATTGGAGTTTTATTTGATCAATTACTTGTAGTGTTCCAGTGGTAACAATTGTTATCCTAGATATGTTTCTCTTTGAGTCAATTTCAGCCACTGCTAAAGACTCAATATTGTATCCTCTACCAGAAAAAAGACCAACAACTCTAGCTAGCACACCTGCCTCATTATCCACCCAAACAACAATTATATGTGTATCAGATTTTTCTTTTTTTGTTGAAACGCTATAAGCTGATTTTGGATTTTTCATCTCTAAACTAAAGCTTTTCCTTTACCAGTAATTTTATTATCATCTTTCTCATTAGGTCCTAAGATCATCTGATTATGAGGCTTGCCAGATGGTATCATTGGAAAACAATTTTCATTAGGATCAACTCGACAATCAAAAATTACTGGACCGTCAAAATTAACCATCTCTTCTATCTTAGAGTCAAGTTCACTAGGTTTTTCTGCCATAATACCCTTACATCCGTAAGCTTCCGCCAACTTAATAAAGTCAGGTAAGGCTTCTGAATAGCTTTCAGAGTAATTTTTTTCATGTAAAAGTTCCTGCCATTGTCTTACCATTCCCATATATTGATTATTTAATATAAATATCTTTATTGGTAAGTTGTACTGAACTGCTGTAGACATTTCTTGCATAGTCATTAAGACAGAGGCCTCACCAGCAATGTCGATAACTAGTTTTTTGGGATGAGCAATTTGCACTCCTACAGCAGCTGGTAAGCCATATCCCATAGTTCCCAATCCTCCAGAAGTCATCCAGCGATTAGGTTTATTAAACTTATAATGTTGAGCTGCCCACATCTGGTGCTGACCAACTTCAGTCGTTATAAAAGTATCCTTATCTTTAGTTAATTCGTAAAGTCTTTGAACTGCATGTTGGGGTTTTATAGTCTCTTCACTGTTTCTAAAATCAAGAGAATTTTTTGCTCTCCATTTTTGAATTTGTTCCCACCATTTTGATATTTTTTGTTTATTTGATTTTTTCAGATCAATATTTTTACTTTTTAAAGTTTTATTAATTCCTTTAATAATATCTTTAACATCACCAACTAATGCTAAATCAACTTTTATAATTTTATTTATTGAGGATGGGTCAATATCAATATGTACTTTTTTTGAGTTAGGAGAAAATTCATCAATTTTTCCAGTAATCCTGTCATCAAATCTTGCTCCAATGTTTATTAATAAATCACAATCATGCATCGCATTATTGGCTTCATAGGTTCCATGCATACCAAGCATTCCTAAAAATTGATTATCATCTCCTGGATAAGCGCCTAAGCCTTGTAGTGTCGAGGTAATTGGAAAACCTGTCATTTGAACCAATTCTCTTAAAACTTCACTGGCCTCAGGACCTGAATTTATTACACCACCTCCAGAATAGATAATAGGTTTTTTTGATTTATTCATTAAGTTTATTAACTCATCAATTTCTTTTTGAGAAAAATAATTTAATGATTTACCATTTAATTTTTTAAGGATTGTTGGTTTTGAATATTTTATTTTAGCGAATTGAATATCTTTTGGTATATCTACTAAAACTGGTCCTGGTCTTCCCGTTGTTGCAACTTTAAAAGCTTCGTGGAGAGTTTTCGATAAATCTTTTATATCTTTTACTAACCAATTATGTTTCGTGCAAGGTCTTGTTATTCCGGTTGTGTCACATTCTTGAAATGCATCTGTGCCAATTAAATGTGTTGGAACTTGCCCTGAAATACATACTAAAGGTACAGAGTCCATATACGCATCTGTTAGAGCGGTAACAACATTAGTTGCACCTGGCCCTGAAGTAACTAAAACAACTCCAGGCTTCCCAGAAGATCTTGCATAACCTTCTGCAGCATGTCCTGCGCCTTGTTCATGTCTTACTAAAATATGTTTTATTGATGAATGATTTTTTAGTTCATCATAAATAGGAAGTACCGCACCACCCGGATATCCAAAAATAAACTCAACTTTTTGGTCCTCAAGACACTTAAAAACAATTTCCGCACCTGAATATAATTTAGACATTTACGCAATCTAGCTGAAGTTGTGCTAATTGGTCAAGGCTAACTACGTAATAACTAAATTTTTTTTAAAAATTTGTTGAGGCCTGCTGAGTCTATTTTGTTCCAATCCATCATATTACCTCTTGCCCAAGTGGTCTGCCTCTTAGCATATTGTCTTGTCTTTATTGATATTTTCTCGATTAATTCGTTTATTTGAATGTTTTGATTAATATAAGCACCAATTTCTCGGACCCCTATAGCTTTTTGAGCAGTTTTTGAGCTTGGTACATTAAGCTTCATGAATTTTTTGACCTCTAAAATTGCATTATTTTTAATCATATTCTTAGAACGAATGTTAATTTGATTAATCAATTTTTCTCTCGGATAATCTATCAAAATTTTATAAAAATCCTCTTTTTCAAAATCTGATTTTGTATTTTTGAACCAATCATACATGGATTTTTTAGTGAACAATTTGACCTCATATGCTCGAATACTTCTTTGACTATCAAGAGGGTTGATACGCTTTGCGGCTAATGGATCAAGATTCTTTAATCTTGAAAAAAATTTTTTAGGTCCCAATTTCTTATGTAATTCTCTTATATTTTTTCTTAACTTTATTGGGATATTTGGAATTTTTACCAAACCTTCTGTTAGAGCTTTAAAATATAAACCAGTTCCACCAACGAGTATTGGTGTCTTTTTTCTTTTTTTTATTTCCTTAATTTTTTTTTTTACTAATCTAAGCCAATTACCAGTTGAGAAATTTTTTTTTACACTATGAAAACCATACAAGTGATGCTTTATTTTTTTATAGTCAGTCTTGAGGGGTCTGGCAGATAATATCTTTAATTCTTTGTAAATTTGCATACTGTCAGCATTTACAATTTCACCATTAATTTTCTTTGCAATTTTTATCGCAAACTTTGATTTTCCTGATGCGGTTGGTCCATAAATTAAAATAATTTTGGATTTTAAATCCATGTATTAATCTAACTTAACACCAATATATCTTCTTTGGTTTTGACTATTGTATATTACAAAAAGAATAGTTTTTTGATTTGTCTTTAAAACATCTTTGACAACTTTGTTCAAATCTTCAGATGATTTAATTTTTTTCTTTTGTGCCTCTATTATAATACTATTTACCTCTATTGAATTGAATAGAGGACTATCTTTTTCAATATTTGTTATTACTAGCCCAGAAGTTTGATTAGGTAAATTTCTTGATTTAATGTCTTCTTTTGAAAGTTTTCTAACTGTAATTTTTAAATCTTTAATTAAAATTTCTTCTATTTGAACTTCTTTTTCAGCAACCTTAAAATCCTCTGAAGTTTCTAATCTGCCAAGTGTAATCGTTTTAATAATCTCTTTTTTATTTCTCCAAATTTTTACTTTTACTTTTTTTCCGACAGCTGTTTTTGCTACAATAGTTGGTAATTCTTTCATCTCATTTATAACAACACCATCAAACTCAAGTATAATATCACCAGCTTTAACACCAGCTTTAGCAGATGGACTATTATCAGCAACACTTGCAACTAATGCACCCATTGGTTTCTCTAAATTCTCAACTTCTGCTATTTCTTTTGTTACATCTTGAATTCTAACACCAAGCCATCCTCTTTTTGTTTCTCCAAACTCTAACAATTGATTAATTACAATTTTGGCACTATTCGATGGTATTGAAAATCCAATACCAATAGATCCGCTTCTTCCTAAAATTGCAGTATTAATTCCAATTACATCTCCATCCATATTAAATAATGGACCACCAGAATTTCCTTGATTAATTGATGCATCAGTTTGAATATAATCTTCATATCTTGTTAAACCAATTGATCTATTTCTTGCTGAGATTATTCCTGAAGTAACTGTTCCTCCTAATCCAAATGGATTTCCAATAGCTATTACCCAGTCCCCTATTCTAGCTTTATCAGAGTCTCCAAATTTTACTGGTGTAAATTTTTCTTTTGTATCTAGTTTTAAAACAGCAATATCTGATAATGGATCTGCTCCAATTACTTTTGCTTTAAACTCTTTATCACCGTTAACACGAACTATAATATCATCCGCCCCTTGAATAACATGATTATTAGTAATAACAATACCATCTTCATCAATAATAAAACCTGAACCCAATGCTGAAGATTGTCTTTCTTGAGGAGTTCCAAATTCCTTAAACATATCTCCAAAAGGAGACCCTGGAGGAAACTCAAAGCCTGGAAAAGGATTGCTATTTGTTACAACAGTTTGTGTTGTCGAAATATTTACCACAGATGGCATTAATTTTTCAGCCAAATCAGCAAAAGATGATGGAATGGTTTGAGAGCTTAGATTTTGCGAGAAACCAAAAGTAAAAAATAGAAAACTTATTATGAGTTTAAATTTTTTCATATTAATATTTCATCAAATAAATAATAATGAAACCAATTACTGCAAAGAATAAGCCACCAGTTCTTAATTGACTAGTTGAAACTAATTCTAACTTTTTAAGCATAAATTTCATTTTTGATGGAAATATGGCATACAAAATTCCTTCAATGAACAAAAAAAGACCAAAAGCAATGATCAATTCTTTCATAGAAAGATTATTCTGTTTTTGGTTTTATATTTCCAAAAAATTTGAAGAATTCACTATCTGGAGATAATATTAATGATGTTTCTCCTCCAATAAGAGCTTTTTCGTATGCCTGCATTGCTCTGTAAAATGCAAAGAACTCAGGGTCTTGTCCAAAAGCATCAGCAAATATTTTATTTCTTTGTCCATCACCCTCACCCTTCATTATCTCTGATTTTTTTTGAGCATCAGCTAGAATTACCGTTACCTCTTTATCAGCTGTTGAAGTAATCGTTACAGCCATTTCCGCACCTCTTGCTCTAAACTCTTTTGCTTCTCTTTCCCTCTCAGTTTGCATTCTTCTAAAAATAGCATCACTGTTTGCTTGAGGAAGGTCAGCTCTTTTAATTCTTACATCAACTATCTTAATACCAAAGTTTTCTGCCTCAGTATTAACTCCTTCTTGAATTAAAGCCATTTGTTTTGTTCTATCTTCAGAAAGAAGGGTTTGAAGCTCTTGCTGACCTAATACGTTTCTTATTCTTGAATTAATAATTGTTGCTAACCTTGATCTTGCAACTCTCTCGTTTCCAACAGATATATAAAATTTTAGTGGGTCGACAATTTGAAACCTTGCAAACGCATCAACAATAAGTCTTTTTTGATCTGAAGCAATCACTTCTTCTGGTGGAGTATCTAAATTTAATATTCTTTTATCTAAGTAAACAACATTTTGAATAAATGGAATTTTAAAATTTAAACCAGGTTTTAAGATTATTCTTTTTGGATCACCAAATTGTAAAACTATAGCTTGGTTTACCTCTTTAACAATAAAAATTGAAAAATATGCAACAACAGCTATTGCAATCAAAATACCAGCAGTTATCTTTCCCATATTCATTTTAGTTAGTCACTTTCTTTTTTAATTCTGGCAAAGGCAAATAAGGTACAACACCCGATCCAGCATTTTTCTCAATAATAACCTTATCAATATCAGCTAAAACTTTTTCCATTGTTTCTAAATACATTCTTTCTTGAGTAACAGATTTTGCTTTTTTATACTCATTATAAATAGCCAAAAATCTACTTGCTTCACCTTCAGCTTTAGCAACAACTTCTTTTTTATAGGCCTCAGCAGCTTGTAAAATTTTTGCAGCTTCCCCTCTAGCTCTTGGAATTACATCATTAGCGTATGCTTCAGCCTCATTTTTAGATCTTTCCATGTCAGCTCTCGCAGCCTGTACATCTCTGAACGCATCAATAACTTGGTCTGGTGGATCAGCTTTTTGTGTTTGCACTTGGGTAATCTGAATTCCACTTGTATATTCATCTAATATTTTTTGTATGATTTCTTGTGTATCATTTTCAATCACTGATCTTCCTTCAGTTAAAATTGGCTGAATATCAGATCTTGCAATTACTTCTCTCATTGCAGTCTCTGCAGCTGCTTTAACTGTTCCCTCTGGGTCTTGAATTTTAAATAAAAAATTTCCTGCATCCTTAATCACCCAAAATACTGAAAAGTCTATATTAACAATATTTTCATCACCAGTTAACATTAGGCTTTCTTGCGGGACATCAGCAACTCCACCTGATGATGAAAATCCGCTATCTCTTTCAGATCTAAAACCGATATCAATTCTGTTTACCTTGGTAACTTTTGGCGTGAGAACAGACTCTATGGGAAAAGGAATGTGATAATTTAATCCAGGTTGAGTAGTTTTTACAAATTTACCAAATCTTAATACGACACCTTGCTCATCTGGTAAAACTCTATAAAGACCACTTGCTAACCACACAAAACCTAAAATAATTAAAACTAATATAGCTTGTTTTCCTCCTGATGAACTTCCGCCCGGTAAAAATTTTTTGATTTTTTCTTGAATTTCTCTTATGATTTTATCAATATCTGGAGGGGTTGGACCTCTTCCACTTCCATTTCCACTTCCACTTCCACCTCCTGGGGGTGTTCCCCAAGGGCTTCCGCCTCTTTGTTGAAAATCATCTGACATATCATATCTATATAGTGTCTAATTAATTAAAAACAAGTTAAGATCAATTTATGACAGATAAAAAGCCTGAACTAAGTGCCGCAATGAGAAATAAGCCACAATCAAAGATTTTCACAAAAAATCCAATAATTGGTACGAAATTTACCTTGGCAATCTCTAGTGCAAAAGGTGGTGTTGGTAAATCTACTTTTGCAACTAACCTTGCTCTCGCACTTAAGCGGATAGGATGTAAAGTTGGATTGCTAGATGCTGATATATATGGCCCCTCTATACCAAAGATGTTTGGTATTAATGAAAAACCAAAAAGTGATGGTCAAAAATTAGAACCAATAATTAAATACGATGTTCAATGTATGTCTATTGGCTTTTTAACAGATCAACAAACTCCAATGATTTGGCGAGGACCTATGGTAACAAGTGCAATTAAAACTTTTACGCAAAAAGTATCTTGGAAAGATTTAGATTTTATAATTGTTGATATGCCTCCTGGAACAGGAGATACACAATTAACTTTTTCTCAACAAATTAAAATGGATGGAGCTATAATAGTTTCAACTCCTCAAGAAGTAGCTATTCTAGATGTTAAAAGAGGTATAAAGATGTTTGATAAACTTGGAGTCAATATAATAGGTTTAGTAGACAATATGAGCTGTTTTATTGGAGATGATGGCAAAAAATATAATATTTTTGGTGAGGGCGGTGTTAAAAGAACTGCGGATGAATTTCAGAAAGAATTTTTAGGAGAAATACCTATTGATCCAGAAATTGGCAAATATAGTGACGAAGGAACACCTATTGTTGAAAAAATTCCTGATCACAAAATTTCAAAAATATATTTAAATTTTGCTAATAAAATTAAATCAACTTATCTTTAAGATCAAAAGCAGTCATTAATTCATTCCATTCTCTTTTTGATAAACCCGAGTCATCAAGATTTACATTTTGACCCTTTATTAGTTTTTGAATAATCATTTTACCTTTTGCGGAAACTTCTGTCCCACCGACTCTATAATCCATAAATGCGTCATAAGTAATTGGCACCCATTTTTTTAAAGTATCTAACATTATATCAGCATAAACTCTTATTTCATATTGAGCGTGATGATCAGCTCTTAATCTTAAAAAGTTCATTAAATTTAACAAATCCGTTTTCCAATACCATTGTGTGTATGTATTTAAAGTTAAATTCATTCTAGCAAGCTCTCTTGCTAAACCTTTTTTGTTTTCATCAATGGTTGATCCATCATATCTTTCATTGAGCATTGTTTCGTAATTTGCATATGTTCTTTCTGCATCATTTTTTAAAAGTTGTAAAACTTCCTCAGCTTGTTTTCCTTCCAATACATCTCCTCTTCCCTGTCTATTACTTGTTGATTGAGCTGCTAGATTTTCAGACGTTGGTAAGTAAAATTCTTTATCTAAGATTGAATATCTTGCAGAATATTCATTTACATTCGCTGTTCGATGTCTTATCCATTGACGTGCAATAAATATTGGTAACTTAATATGATACTTTATTTCACACATCTCGAAAGGCGTGCTGTGCCAATGACGCATTAAATATTTAATTAATCCAGAGTCTGTTGAAACTTGTTTAGTGCCTTTGCCATATGAAACTCTAGCTGATTGTACAATTGAGGTATCATCACCCATATAATCAACTACTCTTACAAAACCATGGTCAAGAGCTGGCAAAGCTTCATATAAAATTTTTTCTAATTCTGGAGCGGTAACTCTTTTAGTATTATTGCTTTGTGATTGTTGGTTTTTAATCCCTTCCTGCTGTTCTTTAGTTAATTTCATGATTGTTATTGAATCTCTAATAATTCCTTTTATATTAATAAAGTTGGTTTTCCAACTATGACGATAAACGAATTTCGTAATAACCATTGCGGACGTGGGGGCAGTACCCACCACCTCCACCATTTACAACTTATGGGGGTGAACTAGATTCGACGGGTGACTAAAGGCTATTCTTTCGTTCGGAATTGTTCCTCCGTAAAGGGCTAATTTATAATTGCTAACGAAAGTTATGCACTTGCTGCTTAATTAACTTTGTTAATTAAGTAAACGGGGTCTGGGGCACCTGGCAACAGAACGCCCCTATAAAAAATTATTTCATTTTTAATTCTGCCTGTGCGGCGGATAATCTTGCAATAGGGACTCTATATGGTGAACAAGATACATAATCTAAACCAGCTTTAGAGCAAAATTCAATGCTTCTTGGATCACCACCATGTTCACCACAAATTCCTAATTTAATTTTTTTATTTTGTTTTTTTCCCTTGGAAACTGCAATTCGAATTAAGTCTTCAACTCCCTCATCAATAGATATAAATGGATCAATAGAAAAAATCTTGTTCTCTATATAATCATTTAGAAACTTTCCACTATCGTCACGACTAATACCAAAAGTTGTTTGTGTTAGATCGTTTGTTCCAAAACTGAAAAATTCAGCATGTTTAGCTATTTCTTTAGCTTTAATTGCTGCTCTTGGTAACTCAATCATTGTACCTACTAAATAATTTACTTTTACTTTATTTTCTTTTTCCACTTGTCCAGCTATTCTAATTACTAAATCTTTCATTATCTTAATTTCTGCTTCCGTTGAAACAAGTGGTATCATAATTTCTGGAAATGCTGATTTTTGTTTATTTTTCTTTAACTCGGATAGTGCTTCAAAAATTGCCCGACATTGCATTTCATATATTTCAGGAAACGAAATACCTAATCTACATCCTCTATGACCTAGCATAGGATTTTGTTCATGGAGTTCATCAATTCTGTTTTTTACATCATTTAAGTCTGTTTCAACTACTTTTGAAACTTCAAAAATTTCTTTTTCTGATCTTGGTAAAAACTCATGTAAAGGTGGATCAAGTAATCTAACAGTTACTGGTAGACCATGCATAATCTTAAATATTTCCATAAAATCTTTTTTTTGATGTGGTAAAAGTTTCTTAAGTGCTTTTGCTCTATCTTCCTGAGTTTTTGATAAAATCATTTCTCTAACTGATAAAATTCTCTCTTCATCAAAAAACATGTGTTCTGTTCGACAAAGACCAATTCCCTCCGCACCAAAATCCCTTGCTGTTTTTGTATCTAATGGAGTTTCAGAGTTTGTTCGAACTTTTAATTTCCTAATTTTATCTGCCCAACTCATTAATTTAGAAAATTCACCTGATATTTCTGGTTTTACAGTAGGCACTTCACCTAAAATAACTCTGCCAGTAGATCCATCAATAGTTATGGTGTCTCCTTCTTTAATTTCAACTGATGAAGTTTTAAAAGTTTTTTGATCGTAATTAATATCGATTTCACTCGAGCCAGAAACACAAGGTCTTCCCATTCCTCTTGCTACTACAGCAGCATGACTAGTCATTCCACCTCGTGCTGTTAAAATTCCTTTTGCCGCGTGCATACCTTGAATATCTTCAGGTGATGTTTCTATTCTTACTAAGATTGTATCTTGCATCATATCATTTAACCTTTCAGCCTCTTCTGAGGTGAAAACTACTTTGCCACTAGCTGCTCCTGGAGATGCTGGAAGCCCATTCGCTATTACCTCTATTTGACTTTTTTCATCTAGTGTTGGGTGTAACAAAGTATCTAAAGAATTTGGATCAACTCTTAAAATTGCATCATTTTTCGAAATCAAATTTTCTTTAACCATGTCTACTGCAATTTTTACAGCTGATTTAGAAGTTCTCTTACCTGATCGAGTTTGCAATATCCAAAGTTTACTATTTTCAATAGTAAACTCTACATCTTGCATATCTTTATAGTGTTTTTCTAATTTCTTTAGTATCTTATATAGCTCTTTATAAACTTTAGGCATCGACTCTTCCATAGATGCCTCTTTAACTTTTGCATTTTTTTTTGCTTTAATAGTAATGTGTTGGGGTGTTCTAGTTCCTGCAACAACATCCTCTCCTTGAGCATTAATAAGATATTCTCCATAAATATCATTTGATCCATCTGAAGGATTTCTAGTAAACACTACTCCTGTTGCACAATCATTTCCCATATTTCCAAAAACCATAGACTGAACATTTACCGCTGTACCCCACTCAGAGGGAATCTGATTTAATTTTCTATAAATTTTTGCTCTATTGCTTTCCCAGGATAAAAATACTGAACTTATAGCACCAAATAATTGTTGATAAACATTTTGAGGAAAATCTATTTTGGATTTTTCTTTGATTGTTTTTTTAAAATCTTTTATTAAGCCATCCCAATCTGTTTCATCTAGATCAGTGTCTAAAAGAACTCCTTTAGTTAATTTATAATTTTCAATCAATTCTTCAAAATGATAACTCTCAACATTCATAACTACATTTCCATACATTTGAATAAATCTTCTGTAACTATCTTTAGCAAATCTTCCATTTGATGTTTTTTTTGCAAGCGCATCGACTGTTTTATCATTTAAACCAAGATTCAAAATTGTATCCATCATGCCTGGCATTGAAACTCTTGCTCCAGACCTTACAGACAAAAGGAGTGGATTTTTTAAATCTCCAAACTTTTTAGAAACATCCTTTTCAATTACTTTAAGTTCTTTCTTTATTTGATTAATTAATTTTGGATTTAACTTTTTTTTATTTTTGTAAAATATCTCACAAACTTTTGTGGATATAGTAAATCCAGGCGGTACAGGTAAACCCATTCTACCCATTTCAGATAAATTGGCACCTTTACCTCCTAAAAAGTTTTTTGGATTTTTTATTTTTTTTGAATCTTTAGACTTGAAGTTTAAAATTAACTTATTCATTATTAGCTTTTAAAAATTGAAAATTTATATAATTTTGAAACGTTTTACATAACATATTAATAAGTTCCAAACGGTTTTTTCGTAAAGTTTCGTTATCCTCATTAACTTTTACATTATCAAAAAATTCAAAAACTTCTTTTTTAGTTTCAGCAAGGATAGATAACGATTTCTCAAAATTTTCATCACTGTTAACAGTAGAATAATATTTCTTAATATCATTAATCTTTTTATATAAGTTTTTTTCAAATTCACTTTTAAAAATTCCAGGATCAGTTGTATCATTTATTTCAACTTCATTATTCTTCATCTCATGATCTAAAATGTTAGAAGCTCTCTTATAACTTGAATTAATGTCCATACCAATTTGACTATTAATTACCTTATTAAGACATTTCGCTTTTTCAAATAATGAAAATAATTTATTTAACGAAAATGATGATAAAGTAGCTTCAATTATATCGTAACGTATCTCTTTCTCTTTTAGATAGTATTTAAATCTATCTTTTAAAAAATCGTTTAATTCTTTTTGTAAATTTTTATTATCAAGATTATGTCCTTGATCTTCATATAAACGTGAAGAGTAATTCAAAAGATCATTAATTTTTAAATTCTTTTTATTTTCTATATTGGTTCTTATTATACCTAGAGCTATTCTTCTTAATGCTAATGGATCTTTTGAGCTTGTCGGTTTCTCGTTTATACCGAAAAAACCCACTAAAGTATCAATTTTATCTATAATTGATATCGCAATACTGAATGGTTTTTTTGGGACCTTCGAATTGAGACCAATCGGTAAATATTGTTCAGAAATAGCCAAAGAAATATCCTTGTCAAATCCTTGATGTTCAGAAAAATACCCCCCCATAAGTCCTTGAAGTTCAGGAAATTCACCAACAAGTTCAGAGGTAAGATCAGTCTTACAAATTGAAGCTGATAATTCTACTTTTTCTTTACTAATTAACAATTCATCTGATATCATTCCACCAATTTTTCTCATTCGCTGGATTTTATCAAAATAAGATCCAAGACCTTTAAAAAAATTTATTGATTTTAATTCTGATACTTTTTTAACTAAATTTTGAGTTTTATCCTTATTCCAAAAGAATTCTGCATCGCTTAATCTTGCATCAACAACTCTCTCATTGCCAATTTTAATAAGTCCTTTTTGGTCTTTTTTATTTGATACAATTAAAAATTCATTCGTTATTTCATTTTTATCATTAAATGTTGGAAAATATTTCTGATGAGTTTCCATAGTTAAGGTTAAAATCTCTTTAGGAATTGATAAAAATTTCTTATCAAACTTACATAATAAAACATTTGGGCTATCAACTAAATTTATTACTTCATCCATTAATTTTGGATTATCATTAATTTTTAATCCTTTTTTTCCTAGTATTTTCGAAAAAGATTTATTGATTATTTTTAATCTTTTATTTTGATTAATTATAACTCCATTATTTTCAAAAAAATTTTCATACTTTTTAAAATTTTCAAAAGATCTTCTTTTTTCCTCAAAATCTTTATCTAAAAAGGTCAGATTAGAGGAAGCTAGATGATGAAATTTAAAACTTATAATTTTTTTATCAAATATTGACAAGATTGATTTTAATGGTCTTCCCCAATTTAGATCAAACTCACCCCATTTCATTGACTTTTTCCATTGGTAATTGCTTAAAATTTTTGGAATGAATTCAGTGAGCAAATCATGTGTTTTAAGTGATGTTGCCATAGTTTTGTAAAAATAAAATTCATCCTTTTCAGTTTTTTTTTTATATAAATTCTTTTTGTCAATTTTATTTGATCTCAAAAATCCCTCCAACGCTTGTTCTGGAGCACTAGTTTTAGGGCCTCTAATCTCTTTAGATTTTATTTTGATTTGTTTATCTAGATCTTCAAAAACTAAGGCCAATCTATTAGGAGTTGAAAAAGAAAAACTTTTTTTGAATTTAATTAATTTTTCCTCGAATAAATTTTTGAAATCTTCAAAAATTTTTTCTCTTAAGTTTTTCTGAAGCCCAGCAGGAATTTCCTCACTAAATAACTCTAAAAAAAATTCTGACATTTTATGTTTGTGTCTCTACCCAAATTGTAGCAGCTTGTTTTGTAATTTCTCTTATTCGACTGATATATTCAGCTCTTTGAGCAACACTAATAGCTCCACGAGCATCTAATACATTAAATATATGACTTGCTTTTAAACATTGATCGTATGCAGGTAAAGATATTTTTTTTTCAACTAATGATTTTGCCTCACTTTCATGCATATCAAATATCTTAAATAAATTTTCTGTATTAGCATGCTCAAAGTTATAAGCTGAGAACTCTTTTTCTGATTGATGAAAAACTTCTTTATAATCAATGCCTTCATTATTCCAAACTAAATCATAAACATTTTTTTTTTGTTGAGTAAACATACAAATTCTTTCAAGACCATAAGTTATTTCCACTGAAACAGGTTTACATTCAAAACCTGCCATTTGTTGGAAATATGTAAATTGAGATATTTCCATTCCATCGCACCATACTTCCCACCCAAGACCTGCAGCTCCAAGAGTTGGGCTTTCCCAATCATCTTCAATAAATCTAATATCATGGTCTTTATGATTAATTCCTACTACCGACAAACTATTTAAATAAAGTTTTTTAATATTAAGCGGAGAAGGTTTAATTATAACTTGGAATTGATAATAATGCTGAAGTCTATTTGGATTATCTCCATATCTTCCATCTGTAGGTCTTCGTGAAGGTTGTACGTAAGCTGCTTTCCATGGCTTGGGCCCAAGTGATCTTAAAGTAGTAGCTGGGTGGAATGTTCCGGCTCCAACTTCCATATCATAGGGTTGTAAAATTACACATCCATTTTTACTCCAAAACTTTTGTAGATTAATTATTGTATCTTGAAAAGTTTGAAATTTTGGTTTTTTTTTATTTTTTTTAGAGGCCATATTTTTGCCAAACTGATTTTTCCTCTAATATATTAGCTAATTGATCGACATGGTCATTTGAAGATGATAATTTTTTACTAAGCCAACTTTTTGATTTTTCAAATTTTTTAATAATAACATCCTCTCCAAATTTTTCTCTTAATATCTGATTTGCATTTCCAATCTCATCTATCAAACCAAGATCTTTAGCTTTTCTACCTGACCAAAATTCACCTGAAAACAATTCTACCTCAGATTTTTTAAGTTTTGATGACCTACTTTTTTCCACCACTTCTATAAAATCTCGATGTAAATCTAATTGAATATTTTTTAATCTTTCAATGTCTTCCTTTTTTTCATCTAAAAATGGGTCTAATGTACTTTTGTTTTTCCCGGCAGTATGCACTCTTCTCTCAACGCCTATCTTTTTTATCAATTCTGTAAAACCAAAAGAAGAGTAAATAACTCCTATCGAGCCGATTATTGAACTTGAGTTTGCATAAATTTCATCACCAGCACATGCTATTAGATATCCACCCGAGGCTGCTACATCTTCAGCAAAAACTATTACTTTTTTTTTATTTTTTTTAGCCTGTTGTCTAATTAGGCTGTAAATTAAATGTGATTGGACAGGAGAGCCTCCGGGAGAATTTATTGTAATAGCTACACATGGTGCTTTTTTGACTGAAAAAGCTTTTGAAATAATCTCCTCTTGACCAGAAAAATCTATACCTTGTTTAAATTTACCAACATTTCCAATTACACCACTTAGCTTTATATGTGGAATAATTTTTTTCTTTTTAAATAATGAGAGCATCTTTAATATTTATAGAATTTTTATGTGAATATAAAGACACCTTATAATTGAAGATTTGGGTGCGTCAATTGATAAGTATCAAAAGCAACCTATTGTACTAATTTGCTCGATAAATGGGAAGTGTTATACAATTAAAAAACAAAATTAATAACTCATATTTTCAACTTAAAAATTCAGTTGAAGATAAATTGATGTTAGTTGAAGAAAAAATAAAGTCTAAATTAGAGAGTAATGTAGACCTGGTTCAAAAAATGACAAACTATCATCTTGAAACGGGTGGAAAAAGATTAAGGGCCTTACTAACTCTAGGTTCTGCAAAATTATGTGGATATGCAAAAGGAACTAGAGATATAAATTTAGCTGCTTGTGTTGAGTTAATTCACTCAGCAACTTTAATGCACGATGATGTAATAGATAATGGGTATATCAGAAGGGGTAGGAAAACTTTAAACAAAGTTTGGGATAACCATTCTTCTGTTTTAGTTGGAGATTATTTACTTAGTAGATGTTTTGAAATGATGGTAGATGATGGAAATATTGAAGTATTAAAATTATTATCTTCAACTTCCTCTAAAATTGCTCAAGGTGAAGTTCTACAATTACAACATAGAGGTGAGGTAGATATGTTGGAGGAAACTTATTTAAGAATAATCTCTGCAAAAACTGCAGAATTATTTGCAGCAGCCACCAAAGTTGGTGCAATTCTGTCAGAAATGACAACAAAGGAAAAGGAAGCTTTGGAATTTTATGGAAGAAATCTAGGATTAACATTCCAAATAGCTGATGATACTTTAGATTATAATTCTGAGTTAAAATTATTTGGAAAAAAAATTGGAAAAGATTTTTATGAAGGAAAAATTACTCTACCAATAATCTTATTATTTCAAAAAGCTAATTTGGAAGAAAAAGAAAGGCTTAAAAATATTTTTTTAAAAGATAGTAGAGATGAAAGTGATTTAAATTATACATTGTCTTTAATTAAACAGTATGAAATAATTAGAGAATGCTATCAAAAAGCAAATCATTACATAAATTTAGCATCAAATTCACTATCAATATTTAAAGACTGTAGCGAAAGAAATATTCTTGAAAATTTAACTTCATTTAGTTTGTCTAGAGATTTTTAGGGACTTAAAAGACTTTTTGTCCAACTACCTTCTTTATCTAATGAGTATTTTAATCTTTCGTGAATTCTATTATCTCCATCTAACCAAAATTCAATTGTGGAAGGTGTTAAATTCCAGCCAGACCAATGGCTCGGTCTGGGCACATTATATTTATCATTATATTTTTTTTTATAATTCTCTATAGAATTTAGAAGTTCATCTCTAGTTTGAAGTACACTGCTTTGTTTTGAGGCCCAGGCACCTATTCTACTTTCATACGCTCTAGAGTTATAATACTCATCAGCAGTTTGATCCTCCACTTTTTTCAATGTTCCAACTATCCTTATTTGTCTTAGTAGACTTTTCCAATGAAAGCACATTGTGGCATTTGGGTTCTCTTTAATTTCATTTCCTTTCTGGCTATTTAGATTTGTGTAAAAAACAAATCCCTTTTCACTGTGACCTTTGAGTAGCACCATTCTCACTGAGGGAATACCTTCTTTATTTGCTGTGCCAAGCGCTAGAGCATTTGGATCATTAATTTCTTTCTTTTTAGCCTCATCAAACCAATGCTGAAATAATTCAAATGGATTATCCAGTTCCAAAAAGCACTTATTTAGTCCTAGTGAGTTTTTTTGATTCATAATTTAAACAAAATAATCTATACAATATAAATAATGTCATTTAATACTTTTGGAAAGGTTTTTCGCTTCACAACTTGGGGGGAGTCCCACGGCCCAGCAATTGGCTGTATAATTGATGGTTGTCCACCTCTAATTGAATTAAAAGAGCAAGATATTCAAAAAGAATTAGATAAAAGAAAACCTGGTCAGTCAAAGTTTACAACTCAAAGAAAAGAAGATGACAAAGTTCAAATTCTTTCAGGTGTATTTGAAGGTAAAACAACTGGAACTCCGATATCATTAATAATCTACAATGAGGATATGCGATCTAAAGATTATAATGACATCAAAAACAAATTTAGACCTGGTCACGCTGACTTTACGTACTTTAAAAAATATGGGATTAGAGATTATAGAGGTGGGGGCAGATCTTCTGCGAGAGAAACTGCCTCGAGAGTTGCTGCAGGAGCAGTTGCAAAAAAGGTTTTAGAAAAAAAAATTGGAAAAAAATTTGAAATTTCAGGTGCAGTTACTCAATTAGGAATATTAGGTTGTGATACAACAAATTGGAATAGCAAAAGAATCTACAAGAATTCCTTTTTTTGCCCAGATGACTCAATGCTAAAAATTTGGGAAAAATATTTGTTGAGTGTTAGAAAAGCTGGCTCCTCTTGTGGAGCAGTAATAGAATTAAGAGCAAATGGAATTCCAGCAGGTTTAGGTGCCCCAATTTACTCTAAATTAGATTCTGATATTGCCTCAGCTATGATGAGCATCAACGCTGTGAAAGGGGTTAATATTGGATCAGGGATGAATTCTGCTCAATTATCTGGTGAAAAAAATTCTGACGAAATTTCAAGAAAAAAAAATAAATTAAAATTTCATTCAAATAATGCTGGTGGAATACTTGGTGGTATATCGTCAGGACAAGAAATAATTGTTTCATTTGCAGTCAAACCAACATCTTCAATCCTTAAAAGCAGAGAAACAATTACAAAGTCAGGAAAAAACACAACAATAAAAGTCAAGGGTAGGCATGATCCTTGTGTGGGTATTAGGGCTGTGCCAGTAGGTGAGGCTATGTTATCATGCGTATTATTAGATCATTATTTGTTGAATAAAGCTCAATGTTCGTAAAAATTATTTTTGTTTTTGTAAAATAATATTCGAATTTAATAGATCCAAAATTTTATTTTCAATTGATATATAATCCAGATTTGCAATTTTATACATATTTTCAGGTTTATCTTGATCAATAAAGCTGTCTGGCAATGTTAAAGATCTAAATTTCAAATTTGAATCTAAAAGACCTTTTTTTGATAAAAAATCAGCAACATGAGAACCAAAACCACCAATTGATCCTTCTTCAATAGTTAAAATGGCTTCATGAGTTGTTGCTAATTGCCAAATTAAATTTTCATCTAGAGGTTTTGCAAATCTTGCATCTACTAATGATATATCAATTCCTTTCTTTTTAAGATTTTCTGTTGCTTTCAATGTTTCTTGCAATCTTGCTCCAAAATTTAATACCACTAATTTTTTACCTTCTTTAATTATTTTAGATTTTCCAATTTCAATTTTTTCATTTATATTTGGTAAGGAAATGCCAAGACCGGTACCTCTTGGATACCTAAATGCACAAGGTCTATCATTTATTTCTGTAGAAGTATTAATCATTCTTACAAGTTCAGATTCGTCACTTGCTGCCATTACAATAAAGTTTGGTAATGTTGATAAATAGGTTGTATCAAAACTTCCTGCATGGGTAGGTCCATCTGCACCGACTAGGCCTGCCCTGTCAATTGCAAATCTCACTGGTAAACTTTGTATTGCCACATCATGAACAACTTGATCATATGCTCTTTGTAAAAATGTAGAATAAATAGCAGCATAAGGTTTATAATTTTCTGTTGCCAAGCCAGCAGCGAATGTTACAGCGTGTTGTTCAGCTATACCTACATCAAAAGCCCTATCTGGAAATTCTTTTTTAAATAAATCAATTCCTGTTCCATCAGGCATTGCAGCAGTAATTGCAACTATTTTACTATCTTTTTTAGCATGCTCTATTAGCGTGTTTGCGAAAACTTTTGTATAGGAAGGAGTAGAGCTGGTACTTTTAATTTGCTGACCAGTTTTGACATTGAATTTTGATACCCCATGATAGTTGTCTTTTGCTTGCTCTGCAAAAGAGTAACCTCTGCCTTTTTTTGTCTTTATATGAATTAAGATTGGACCTTCGTGTTTTGTATCTCTTGCATTCTTTAATATTGGGACAAGAGAATTAAGGTCATGTCCATCAATTGGACCTATGTAATAAAATCCAAGAGAACTGAATAATGTACCACCAGAAACTGCAGATCTTAAAAGATCTTCAGCTTTACCTGCTTTCGCGCTAAATCTTTTTGAAAAAGCAGAAGTTATTAACTTAATTGTTTCTCTTAAGCTAAAATAAATTTTACCTGAAAAAATTTTAGCCAAATAAGTTCCCATCGCGCCTACTGGTCTTGCAATTGACATATCATTGTCATTTAAAATTACGATCATTTTAGTTTTAGATGCTCCAGCATTATTCATTGCTTCGTAAGCCATGCCAGCACTTATTGCACCATCACCAATTACAGCAATTACATTATCAGATTTATTCGAAAGTTTGTTTGCTTCAGCTATCCCAAGTGCAGAAGAAATAGACGTTGAACTATGCGCTGCACCAAAAGTATCATATTCGCTCTCTGATCTTTTTGTGAATCCTGATAAACCACCTCCTTGTCTTAAAGTCCTCATTTTGTCTTTTCTTCCTGTGAGAATTTTATGCGGGTAGCATTGATGTCCAACATCCCAAATCAATTTATCTTTTGGAGTATTAAAAACATAATGGAGGGCTACAGTTAACTCAACCACACCCAAGCTTGCTCCCAAATGGCCACCTGTAACAGACACCGCATCAACCATCTCTTCTCTCACCTCATCTGCGACTTCTTGTAATTGAGACTCTTTTATTTTTTTTAAATCTGATGGAAAATTTATCTGATTTAGATATTTAAATTTTTTTATCATTTTTCTCTATTCAAAATAAAACTTAATGTTTTTGAAAGCTCTTCTGATCTAGGACCATATTTTTTAACATTATTATTTATTTTTAAAATTAAATTCCGAGCATATTTAATAGTATTTTTATATCCCAGTAAACTAATTAAAGTTGCCTTACCTTTCTTTTTATCTTTTCCTGTTTTTTTTCCTGCTATCGATGATTTACCTTTATAATCAATTAAGTCATCTGCGACTTGGAAAAGTAATCCTATATCAGATCCTATCTTTTCAAATCTTTTAATTTCTTTGTGATTTTTATTCTTAATTATTAATGGAGCGACACAACAAAAACTAAATAATTTTCCAGTTTTTTTTATTTCCATCTCTATTACTCTTTTTTTAGAAATCTTTTTATTTTCAAAATCCAAATCTAAATATTGTCCTCCTGCTATGCCTAAGTGACCAGAACATTTTGAAATTTTATTAATTAAATTATTTTTGATTTTTTCGCTAAGATTTAGACTATTAAAACTTAGAATCTCAAATGCCATTGTTAAAAGAGAATTACCCGCAAGAACAGCTGTTGACTCACCAAATTTGATATGAGCAGCTGGTTTTCCTCTCCTTAATTTATCATTATCCATACAAGGTAAATCATCATGAATAAGTGAATAGGCATGAATACACTCAACTGCTGCACCAATAATTATTAATGAATTATAGTTAATTTTAAATATTGATCCAACATCAATAAGTATTTTTGATCTTATTTTTTTTCCACCAGAAAAGAGACCATATTTCATTGGAATAATAAGATTGGACTTTTTTTGTTTTTTTATGAATTTTTTTAAAAAAATATTTGTGTCTTTTGCAATTTTTTGCAGTTTATTTTGCATATCTCTTCTTAGTTATCTTTAATATTTTTTCTTTAGTTTTTTCATTTATTTTTTTAATATTTTTTTGAAATTTTTTTTCAATTATAGAATTAAGTTTTAATAAGTTTTGATAATTTTCTGACGAATTTTCTAAATCTTTTTGATTTTCCAATTCTTCTATCATTTTATTTGCCTCTTTAGTTAATTCTTCAAGAGAAAAGTCGTCATAATTATTTGGTAAATTTTTATCTTTCATATATTAATCTGAATTAATACATGAAAATTAATCTTGTAAATATTAAAAAAGCAAAAAAATTACTTGATAAGGGTGATTGTGTAGCTGTACCGACCGAAACTGTTTATGGATTAGCGGGAAATGCCTACTCAGATAACGCCAGTAAAAAAATATTCATATTAAAGAAAAGACCAAAATACAATCCTTTGATAGTTCATTATAGATATATAAGATGCTTGAAAAAAGATTGTGAGTTAAATCATGACTTTTTTAAGCTCTATAAAAAGCTTTGCCCTGGGCCAGTCACATTTGTACTAAATCTAAAAAAAGATTCTAGAATCTCAAGGTTTGTTACTAACAATAAAAGTAGCTTAGCTATAAGGTTTCCTAAACATCCGGTGATAAGAGGCTTGCTTAAAAAAATAGAATATCCTTTAGCTGCACCAAGTGCAAATTTGACAACTAGGTTAAGCGCAGTATCTTCTGCAGATGTTAAAGAAGATTTTGGAAAAAAAATTAAATATATTCTAGAAGGTGGAAAATCATCATTAGGATTAGAGTCTACAATAATTGATTTAAGGAATAAACCAACTATTCTTAGATTGGGTGCTTTAGAAATTTCATCTTTGAAAAAAATATTAAAGAAAAAAGTTTTAATTGATTTAAATTCAAAAAAAGTCCAAGCACCAGGTCAGTTGAAATTACATTATTCCCCAGGTTTACCGATCAGGTTGAATGCTAAAAATATCGGTGATAATGAGGCAGGTTTATTTTTAAAAAAAACAAAAAAATTAAGAAAAAATTATTTTTATCTTTCTAAAAGTGGAAGTTTAAATCAAGCTGCTAAAAATTTATATTCTACTCTTAGAAAAATTAAAAAAAGTAAGTATAAATCTATCGCTGTTGAAAAAATACCTAATTTCGGCTTAGGCAAAACTATCAATGATAGATTAATTCGTGCTTCAAGATATCAATGAGTTATCCATTACAAATTATAAATCTAGGAAAAACATACAAAAATTTGAAAGCTGTTAAAGATATATCTTTCACGTTGAATAAAGATGAAATTTTAGGAATTCTTGGGCCAAATGGATGTGGAAAAACCACAACCATTGGAATGATTTTGGGCTTGCTCAAACCCACAAATGGAAAAATTTTAATTTTTGGAGAAGAAATTGAAAAAAAAAGAGTCAAAATTTTAAATAAGTTAAATTTTATTTCACCTTACGTAGAGCTTCCAAAAAAATTAACAGTTAAACAAAATTTAAAAGTATATGGAAAACTTTATGGTGTTAAAGAATTAAATTTAAAGATTGAATACTTAAGTGAAAAACTTAGATTAGGAGAAATTTTAGACAAAATAACTGGGGAGCTTTCATCTGGTCAAAAAAATAGGGTTAGCCTAGCTAAATCAATTATTAATGATCCAGAAATACTTCTTTTAGATGAGCCTACTGCATCTCTTGACCCAGAAACAGGTGACTATATAAGAAGTTTTTTAGAGGAGTATCAAAAAGAGATGAAAGCATCTATTATCTTAGCTTCTCATAATATGTCTGAAGTAGAAAGATTATGCTCTTCAGTACTGATGATGAATAAAGGCAAAATAATTGATAACGGACCGCCAAAAGAGTTAGTTAATAAGCACGGTCGTAAAAATATGGAAGAGGTTTTTTTGAAACTTAATAGGGAAAATAATGAATATTGATAAAATGTATGGTCTTTTTTTAAGACATTTTTACTTAATTAAAGGATCACTTCCTAGAATTTTAGATTTAATCTATTGGCCAACAATACAAATTATTCTTTGGGGTTTTATTTCAAAGTTTTTTTCTATTTATAGTGATTATTATAATAACACTCTTGGAGTAATTCTTACTTGTGCGATATTGTACGATATGCTTTTTAGATCAAGTATCAGTTTTAATATGCTTTTTTTAGAAGAAATATGGAGTAGAAATTTTACTAATCTTTTTATTGCTCCACTAAAATTAAAAGAAATAATAGTTGCTCTTATTTTTACTGCCTTAGTAAGATCATTAATTGGTTTAATACCAGCTATACTTTTAACTTCACCATTATTTGGAATTTCAATCTTAAAACTAGGTTTTCCTTTATTGCTACTATTTTTAAGTCTATACATTTTTGGTATCACACTTGGTTTATTTGTTTGTTCAGGCTTGATAAGATTTGGTCCGTCATTTGAAAATATTGCATGGTCCTCACTTTTTTTGCTGGCCCCACTAGGATGTATCTACTATCCAATAGATATACTTCCAAACTTTTTTCAATTCATCGCAAAATCCTTGCCTTTAGTTTATATTTTTGATGAGGCAAGAAATATTCTATTAAATGATTTGGTAAATTATGATAATTTAAAGTTTGCTTTCATCCTAAATTTATTTTACCTAGTTTGTGGAATTGGCCTATTTTACATATCCTTCATTAAAGCACGTATAAAAGGTACTTTAATTAATATGGGAGAATAAAATGGCGCGCCTGCTAGGAGTCGAACCCAGAACCTCCTGATCCGAAGTCAGGCGCTCTATCCAGTTGAGCTACAAGCGCATATAATATTAATATATCATTTTATGAAAAAAAAAATAACTTTGATTGTAAAAGATACTGACAATAACATAAGAGTTGATATTTTTATCAATAAAAAAGACACTGACCTTAGTAGAACAAGAATTAAAAATTTAATTTTAGACAAAAAGCTAAAGATTAATAACAAAATTATTATTGATCCCTCAAAAAAAGTTTCTACTGGAGATAATATCATTTTAATCATACCTGAACCAAAAAAAGCTTCTCTTAAACCTTTTGAATATAAACTAGATATAATTTATGAGGATAACGACATCATTGTAATAAACAAACCTTCTGGCATAGTTATGCATCCTGGTGCTGGAAATTTTGATAACACAATTGTCAATGCACTAGTTAATTACGATAAGAATTCTCTATCAAATATTGGTGATAAGCTCAGACCAGGGATAGTCCATAGAATTGATAAAAATACATCTGGTTTAGTTGTTGTTGCAAAAAATAATCGATCACATGAAAATTTATCTAATCAATTTAGTGATCATACAATAACTAGAATTTATCAATTGTTAATATGGGGTAAAATAAGACCTTCTAAAGGAAGAATTGAAACTTTAATTACCAGAAGTTCTAAGAATAGACAGCTGATGGAGGTAAGTCGTGTCAAAGGGAAAAAAGCTATAACAAACTATAAAACTTTACAAGTATTTGAAAATAAAAATACTCCAACCTTAAGTTTATTAGAATGTAAACTTGATACTGGAAGAACTCACCAAATAAGAGTTCACATGAATTATTTAGGGCACAGTATAGTAGGTGATGATAAATATAAAAAAAAATTTAAGAAGATGAAAAATATCTCTCCAATAATTGAAAAAAATATAATTTGTCTCAATAGACAATTTCTTCATGCTTCTACGCTTGGATTCATTCATCCAAAAAAAAATAAAGAAATGATTTTTAAGTCAATTTTACCAAAGGAATTAGAAAATTTATTAGAAATACTAAGAAAATCGTGAAAATAAAATATTGAAAAAAAACAAAAATTAATTAGATAAACTCTTAATGAACACAACTTTTAATAATAATTTACCAATCCTTAGCAATGAGGGTGGCTTGTCAGCATATCTTGATCAAATTAAAAAATTTCCAATGTTAGATGCTGAAGAGGAATATATGCTCGCAAAGAATTGGAAAACAACTGGCAATATAAAGTCAGCAGAAAAATTGGTCACAAGTCATCTTAGATTGGTAGCTAAAATAGCAATGGGTTATAAAGGTTATGGTTTACCCGTAAATGAAATGATTTCAGAGGGGAATGTTGGGCTTATGCAAGCAGTTAAAAAGTTTGAGCCTGAAAAAGGTTTTCGCCTGGCAACGTATGCTATGTGGTGGATAAAAGCCTCTATTCAAGAATATATTCTTAGATCTTGGAGTTTAGTCAAAATTGGCACTACAACAGCTCAGAAAAAACTTTTTTTCAATTTAAAGAAGTTAAAGAATCAAATTGCACCGCAGTCAGAAGGTGATCTAAGAAAAGAACAAGTAGAGCAAATTGCAAATAAACTCGATGTTAGTGAAGATGAAGTAATCTCTATGAACAGAAGGCTATCTGGAAAAGAATTTTCACTAAATGCACCAATTGGAGAAGATGGAGATGAATGGCAAGACTGGTTAGTAGATAAGGAACTAGATCATGACTTAAAATTTGCTCATCATGAAGAAATGAGACAGCGAAAAGATTTGTTAAAAGATTCTATCAAAGTATTAAGTGATAGAGAAAAAGAAATCCTGTACTCAAGAAGGTTAAATGATAATCCCTCTACATTAGAAGAGTTAAGTAAAAAATATAGCATTAGTAGGGAGAGAGTAAGACAAATTGAAAATAAGGCTTTTGAAAAACTACAAAAGCATATGCTTTTATTAGCAAAATCAAAAAACTTACTTACTGCCAATTAAATATCAAAAGGGTTTTCAATTAATATTGTATCTTCTCGTTCTGGACTTAATGAGATACTTGATATTTTAGACTGAATAAAATCTTCGATAGCATAAATATAATTTTTTGCATTATCTGGTAATTCATCAATATTTTTTATCCCATTTGTTGGAGTTTTCCAGCCAGGAAAGGTTTTGTATATTGGTTTTATTTTAATTTGATCTTCTACAGCAGCAGGCAGATAATCTATTTTTTTTCCATCAAGTTCATATTCAACACACATTTTAATTTCATCAAGAGCATCCAAAACATCTAGCTTGGTTAATGCTATTCCATCTATTCCAGAAATCTTGATTGTTTGTCTAACTAAAACACCATCAAACCAGCCACATCTTCTTTTTCGACTTGTAACTGTACCAAACTCTCTTCCTCTTTTGCCTAATATTTCTCCAATTTCATCTTTTAGCTCAGTAGGAAAAGGGCCTTCTCCTACTCTTGTTGTGTATGCTTTTGTTATACCTAAAACATAGTTAATAGAATTCGGTCCACAACCTACACCAGTAGCAGCACTGGAGGCAACAGTATTAGAAGAGGTAACAAATGGATATGTTCCATGATCAACATCTAATAAAATACCTTGAGCACCCTCAAATAATATCTTCTTCTTCTGTTTTTTGAATTGGTCTATTTTTAACCAAACAGGTTGTGAGTATTTAAGTATTTTGGGTGCAATTTTCATTAAATCCATTTTTAATTTATTTTTTTCAAATATTTCTTTGCCAAGTCCTTTTCTAATTGCATTATGATGCATCAAAACTAATTCCAATCTATGATCTAAATTATTCTCTGATCTTAAATCCATAACTCTTATTGATCTTCTTCCAACTTTATCCTCGTAAGCAGGACCTATGCCTCTCCTTGTGGTTCCTATTTTGCCTTTTCCTGCTGAGTCTTCTCTAATTTCATCCATTTCCCTATGAAATGGTAAAATTAAATTTGCTGACTCTGAAATTATAAAGTTATCAGTACTGATCTTTATACCCTTGGACTTAATTTCTTCAATCTCATCTAGTAAGGCCCACGGATCGATAACTACTCCGTTACCAATAATAGAAATTTTATTTTCTCTTACAATCCCAGATGGCAACAATCTTAATTTATAAGTTACCCCATCTACAACTAATGTATGTCCAGCATTGTGTCCACCTTGAAATCTAACAACAATATCTGCTTGTTCAGATAACCAATCTACAATTTTACCCTTTCCCTCATCTCCCCATTGAGAGCCCACAACAACAACATTTTTCATTATTTGAAAATTTTATTTAATTTCATTGAGTTTAAATGGTTGATTGGTCCATTACCTTTTCCATAATTTGGATTCGTTAATATTGCAGAATTTACATATTTAATTCCAAGGTCACAAGCTTTCTTAATGTTTTTTCCACATGAGAAAAAAGTTGTTATAGCACTTGATAAAGTACAACCAGTGCCATGAGTATTTCTAGTTTTGTGTCTTGGGCTTACAAAAATCTTAAAATCTGTTTTATTTAAAAAGATATCAATAACTTTTTTTGATTTAAGGTGACCTCCTTTTATTAGAACATTTTTAGCTCCACAATTCAGCAACTCATATGCAGCTAAAATCATGTCTTCTTTATTGTTTATTTTAATGCCAGTTAGAACCTCAGCCTCTGGTATATTGGGGGTAATTAAATATACTTTTTTAATAAGTTCTTTTTTCAAAATTCTAATAGCATCCTCATCTATCAGTTTAGCGCCACCCTTAGCAATCATAACAGGATCTAATATCACTTTTTTAATATTTAATATCTTCAAAGACTCTAAAACTTTTTTAATAACATTTTTTGAATGGAGCATACCAATCTTAATTGCATCTGGTCTTATATCTTTTGCTGAATAAATTATTTGATTTTTAAGATCAACTGGGGAGATTGGAATAACTGATTTTACCCCAGTTGTATTTTGTATTGTCACAGCAGTTATGGCAGTTAATGCATACGATCCCAGGCTTGTAACAGTTTTAATATCAGCTTGAAGACCCGCCCCTCCTGACGAGTCAGAACCTGCAATAATTAATATTTTTGATTTGGGTTTCAATTTAAGTAATAGATTTTCTTACGATGTTAATACATTTTTTTAATAACAAAATATTATTAGACTCTCCCATAATTCTTATTTTGGGTTCTGTGCCTGATTTTCTAATAAGCATTCTTCCCTGATTTTTAATTAATTTCTCTGACTTTTTTATTGCAGTTTTGCACTTTGTTGAGTTAATTATAGACTTATCCTTTACTCTAATATTTTCCAAGATTTGAGGAGTTGCTTTAAATGAATTTAACAAGTTACTAGCTTTTTTACCTTTTCGCATTGAAAATAAAATTTCTAATCCAACAAGTAACCCATCCCCTGTTGTTGCAAACTTACCTAATATTATGTGTCCAGATTGCTCACCTCCTAAATTAAAATTATTTTTTTTCATTTTTTCTTTAACATACCTATCCCCAACTGCAGCTCTAATAAATTTTATTTTTTGATCTTTGAAATAATTTTGCAGTCCGTAATTTGACATTAATGTCCCTATAACACCTCCTTTTAATATTCTTTTTTTTTTCCATCTTTTAGCTAACATTGCTATAATTTGATCACCATCAATAATTTTACCCTTCTCATCAGATATAATAATACGATCAGCGTCACCATCTAGTGATATTCCAATATCCGCATTATATTTCTTAACTAAGTATTTTATTTTCTGCGGAAAAGTTGAACCACATTTATCATTAATATTAAAACCATTTGGAGATATGCCAAATTTATAAACTTTAGCTCCTAAACTCTTAAAAAGTTTTGGTCCTGATTTATAGCCAGCTCCATTTGCACAGTCTATGGCAATTTTCATACCTTTTAGACTGAAATTTTTTGGAAAGTTGCTTTTCAATATTTTAATATAAATATCATTTGCATTTTCTAATCTTCTCACCCTTCCTAATGAATTTGGATTTGAAAGATTTTTTGCAACTTTGGCGTCAATTAATTTTTCTATCTTTTTCTCTATTTTATCTGAAAGTTTTAAACCGTCTGGACCAAATAATTTTAAACCATTATCATAAAAAGGGTTATGAGAAGCAGTGATCATTATTCCTAAATTAGCTTTCATCTTTTTTGTCAACATAGCTAATCCATTGGTTGGCAATGGTCCAAGAGTATAAACGTGCATACCCGCTGACGTTAGACCAGATACAAGAGCTGGCTCTAAAGTATATCCTGATAATCGTGTATCTTTGGCAATTAATGCTGTTTGCTTTATTTTTTTTTGATTTTTGAAATATGTTCCTGCTGCCAAGCCAAACTTAAAAAACATTTCTCCATTAATTTTAGAGTTATTAACTCTACCTCTAATTCCATCAGTACCAAAATATTTTTTTAACATTTTAAAATTTGAGGGAGTTAAAAACTTTTATGCTTTGATTAACTTCATTTACATCATGAACTCTTAAAATTTGAACTCCCTGCATTATTGCAAACAAACTTGATGATATAGTTCCTCCCAGTCTTTCTTTACTATCATTTTTTCCAGACAAGTTTTTTATAAATCTTTTTCTAGAAGTTCCTAACATTATAGGAAAACCAAGTGAGTGAAAAATAGAAATGTTTCTTAATAAGGTAATATTATGTTTCAAGTTTTTACCAAAACCAATTCCAGGATCCAAAATAATATTATTATGTTTAATGCCTACTGTTCTTAAATATTTTATCTTTTTCTCAAAAAAATCATAAATATCTAGTAATACATCTTTATACTTAGGGTTGTTTTGCATTGTAGTTGGATTTCCTTGCATGTGATGAATAACAAAAGGAATATTCGTTTCTTTTAAAACTTGAATAGTATGATTGTCATATTCAAGACCAGAAACATCATTTACTAAACTTATTTTATTTTTTATTCCTTTTTTCATTATTGTGCTTTTTCGTGTGTCTAGAGAAATAAATTTTTTCAACTTTTTAATTTTTTTTAAAGTTGGAAAAACTCTTTTCCACTCCTCATTCACTCTAACCGTCATAGATCCTGGGTTAGTAGCCTCTCCTCCAATATCAAGAATACCGCAACCATCTTTAATTAACTTTAAAGCATGTTTTACACCTAATTTTTTCTTTAAATATCTTCCACCATCGGAAAAGCTATTGGGAGTTAGGTTCAGGACACCCATCAAAATAGGTAAATTAGAAAACTTTAAACCTCTAATTTTTTTTTTTTTTGAAATAAGATTGATGTCAAATAAAATTTTTTTACTTATATTTTTTTGTAATTTATTAATTTTATTTATATTTAAAGTTTTCTTACTTTTTCTTGTAATTAACTCAATATTATCAAATGAAATTAAATTGTTTCCATGTAACGGGATTGATATTTTTTTTTTAACTTTTTCTTTTGATATTGATCCATAGTAAAAATTACACGCTCTTGTGTAATATTTACTCATATATTTTAATGGACAATTTTTGGTTTTAAACCCATCGCGCCCAAGGCTGAGCTTTGATCATCCGTATCTTCTGGTTTTTCTAATATTTTATCTTTTGGATAGATATTTTTATTAATTATATTTTCAATTTCTTCACCAGTCAAAGTTTCATATGTAATCAAAGCTTTTGCAATCTTATGCAGATCATCAATTTTTTCTGTAAGAATTTTTTTGGCTTGATTGTAACCCTCATCTACAAGCTTTCTAATCTCCTTGTCAATTTTTTGAGCTACTGCTTCAGATACAGACTGGGTTTGAGTAACCGATCTTCCTAAGAAAACTTCTTCTTGATTTTCTCCATATTCAACAGGTCCCATTTCCTCACTCATCCCATATTTTGTAACCATAGCTCTTGCAAGTTGAGTTGCTTGATTGATGTCTGATCCTGTTCCTCCACCAGCTCCTGTTGTAATATCATCTTTTCCAAAAATAAGTTCTTCAGCAACTCTACCTCCAAAACATACGGCCAGTCTAGCTTTAAGATATTTAATGGAATATCCGTGTTTATCTCGTTCTGGTAAATTCATAACCATACCTAAAGCTCTTCCTCTTGGAATAATTGTTGCTTTATGAATTGGATCGTAGCTAGGCATATTAAAAGATACTAAAGCATGGCCACCTTCATGATATGCAGTTAACTTTTTCTCATCTTCAGTCATCACCATTGATCTTCTTTCTGCACCCATCATAACTTTATCTTTGGCTTCTTCAAATTCTATAAGAGTAACAATTCTTTTATTTTTTCTTGCAGCTAACAATGCTGCTTCATTGACAAGATTTGCTAAATCAGCACCTGAAAAACCAGGCGTTCCTCTTGCTATGGTCCTTAAATTCACATCTGGTGACATCTTAATTTTTTTAACATGAACTTTTAAAATCTTTTCTCTACCAATTATATCAGGATTTGAAACTACCACTTGTCTATCAAATCTTCCAGGTCTTAACAAAGCTGGATCCAGAACATCGGGTCTATTTGTTGCAGCAATAATTATTACACCCTCATTAGTATCAAATCCATCCATTTCTACCAGAAGCTGATTGAGAGTTTGTTCTCTTTCGTCGTTACCCCCACCTAATCCTGCACCTCTACTTCTTCCAACAGCATCAATTTCATCAATGAAGATTATACATGGAGAATTTTTTTTTCCTTGCTCAAACATATCTCGTACTCTTGATGCACCAACACCTACAAACATCTCAACAAAGTCTGATCCAGAAATTGTAAAAAATGGTACACCTGCCTCTCCTGCTATAGCTCTTGCTAACAATGTTTTACCTGTACCTGGAGGTCCAACTAATAAAGCTCCTCTTGGAATTTTTCCTCCCAATCTGCTAAATTTTTTTGGATCTTTTAAAAATTCAACAATCTCCTCAACTTCTTCCTTAGCTTCTTCAACGCCAGCTACATCATTAAAAGTCACTTTGCCTTTTAACTCGTTCATCATTTTTGCTTTAGATCTTCCAAAGCCCATTGCACCACCTTTTCCACCTTGCATCTGTCTCATAAAGAAAATCCAAACAGCGATTAACAGTAACATGGGAAACCATGACAATAAAACTCCGAATAAAGATGGCATTTTTTCTTCTATTGGCGCAGCAGAAATACTTACTCCCTTGTCTGAAAGTTTCTCTATTAAATTTGGATCATTGGGAGCATAAGTTGAAAAACTTTTTCCGTTTGAATAAACTCCTTTTATATTGTTTCCTTGAATCTCTACCTTTAAGATTTCACCATTATCTACCGACGTTAAAAATTCTGAAAATATAATTTGATTATTTCCTCGAATGTTCGATTGAGGATTTTTAAACATATTATAAAGGCCTATCGTTAGGAAAACAATAATTGCCCACATTGCCAAATTTTTTAAATTCATGAGTATAAAATAAGAATTATTATTAATTTAACAAGTGGCAATTTAGCAGTATATTGCATAAATTTATCTCTCCTTCGATATAATGACAGTATGCTTCACCTTTTCTATAATACAACCGCCTAAGGTCGCTCTGAAAGATGTATTTTTTTCAATTTCTTGAATTATTTTTTCTAATTTTTTACCCCTAGAAGGATAATATTTTTTTCCGATAATTCTCAATAAGTCTGAAAGTGATCTGAAAACTACTTCTTGAGGTTGAGCAAAAAAATTTTTATTTAAAATTGAACGATTCTTTTTAATTGAAAAAAAAGAGTTTTCCTCTAAATTTTTATCAATGTAGGTTTGAATAGTTTTATCTGAGTATTGTAAGTTTCTGATTGATTTATAAAATTTTTTGTCATTCAAGCCTTCCCTCTCTAGCTGAATTAGAATCTTTCTTACTCTAGTTCTAAGAAATTTTTCGTCATAATTTGAAGGGTCATCTACAAAATTATTAAACACAAATTTTGAAATAAATATTAGATCTTTCTTCTTTACCTCTAGCAAGGGCCTTAGAATATTCATATTATTAATTTTTAATTCTTTTTTAAATGAGACAAGACCTTTGAGGCCACTTCCTCTTAAAATCCTAATAAAAAAATTTTCAAACAAATCATCTTGATGGTGGGCCAAAAGAATGTTGTTAATATTAAGTTTTCTGCATTTTAAAAATAATAATTCATACCTTTTTTTTCTTGCAATAGATTGAATATTCTTAGAAGGTTTTTTACCCTTCCAAGTTAAAATTTCAGCTTTTATACCAAAACTAATTAAAATTTTTTTTACGTTTTTTGCCTCAAGTGTAGAATTACTTCTAAGTCTGTGATCAATAATTAAATACTTAGTTTTTAGTTTTTTTCTAATTGAATATATTTTTGCTAAAAATGACAAAGCCAAACTATCAGCACCTCCTGAGACAGCTACAGCAAATTTGTCATTTATATTTATTGATTTTTCAAAGTAATTGTAAATTTTACTTATTTTTTTATTATTTAATTTATTTGCTAAAATTTTAGGAATTTTTACATTCGAATTTTTGAGACTCATATTTTGCTTTTTGAATCACTGACTGTTTTGCATTAGGGTATTGTTTTTCAACACCATTAATCATTTTACAGCCTTGATCTTTTTCCCCAATCTGAACCATTGATACACCAAGCTTAAGTAAATTTATAGGAGCTTTTTCACCTTTAGGGTATTTTTGGTAACCTTCTAAATAAGCTGATGCTGCATCAGTATAAAGCTGTCTTATTCTAAAAGTTTCTGCATACCAATATTGCGCGTTACCAGCTAAGTCATGATCAGGATTAGTTTGCACAAATTCTCTAAAAGCCCGCTCTGCTGTTGAATAGTCTCCGACTTTTAAAAAACTGGTAGCAAACTCATATTGTTTATTTGGGTTTGCCTCTGGAAGTATTTTTTCCTCAGCTTGAAAATTTTCAGTAATAATTGTTGCGGTAGTATCAATTGATTGTGTTTGTTGTGAGTTTTCATTCGTTGATGTATCTTTATATGTAATTGAACCCAAATCTTGAGGTTGCGAACTTCCTGGTAAAATTTTTTCTTTCTTAGGACTTTTTGAAATTTTTTTTATACTTTCTTCATTTGAAAAAATTGTCTCTAGCTCCTGAAAACGTAATTGATTATCTGCTTGAACTTTTGACAATCTATTTGATAACTTATCTAATTTAAAATTTATTTCCTCAAACTTGTTTGTCAATTGTTGAAATTGATTTTCTATCTCCGATAACTTCAAAAGATGCCTGGTAAGAACATCTTCAGAATTATTATTTAATGTTGTATCTAATTCATTTGAAATTGAACTATTCAATTCCACAGAACCAGAATAAACTGCTTT
Organism: uncultured Pelagibacteraceae bacterium; assembly: GCA_902623735.1. Classification (GTDB taxonomy): domain Bacteria; phylum Pseudomonadota; class Alphaproteobacteria; order Pelagibacterales; family Pelagibacteraceae; genus Pelagibacter. The sequence continues at coordinate 90,033 of CACNUU010000003.1, forward strand.
TTCGAGAGTCTTAATATCATTTTGAATTTTCTCTAAAACTTCATAAATATTATGATTATCAGCCAATAAATTTGTAAAAGAAAAAAAACTTATTAAAATCAGATTTATTAAATATCTCACAAATAATGATTTCATTAGTTAGGTTATGATTAAAATAATGGCAAAAAAAAGACCCTTAAACAAAGTGTTAAGGGTCTTTAATAATTTTTAAATTAGTTAGCTTTTACGGTAACTGATCTTCTATTTTTTGACCAAGCTAATGGGTTGGAACCTGAGTCAACCGGTCTCTCTTTACCGTAACTAAGAACTGAAATTCTATCTGAGGAAATTCCATAGGTCATTAAATAATCTTTAGCAGCGTTAGCTCTTCTTTCACCCAATGCTAAATTATATTCTCTAGTTCCTCTTTCATCAGCATGGCCTTCTAATACGATAGTAATTTTAGAATTTTTTCGTAACCAGGCAGCTTGTTTTCTTAAAGTTTCTCTTGATGCAGTAGTTAAAACTGATTCATTTGTAGCAAAAAAGACTCTATCAGGAACACCTGATGCTAAGTATTCAACAGTATCAGTACCAGTGTAAACATCTCCTTGCATTTGGCCTGTAGATTTCTTTGATGTGGCACATGCAGACAGCACAAAGCATGTAACAATTATTAGAAATCCATTTCTTAGAATTTTGTTTAATTTCATTATTGCTCCTTGATCAATATTTCTTTAAATTGACTTTTTCACAACTAATTAGATGTTTCAAGTTAAAAAATCAAGTTAATAGTGTTTAATTACTTAATAAAGATGACCATGATGGGTCTGAGGCATCTGAGGGGGTGTTTACAAGCCTCTCATTATAGCCTGTTAAATCAATAGACCATAATTTTGCTGAAAAACCCTCTCCCTTATCATTAGTCTCAGTTTCTCGATAAAAAATTAAAACTCTTCCGTTTGGAGACCACGAGGGTGCCTCTTGATAAAAATTTTCTGTTAATAATCTTTCTCCAGAACCGTCTGTTCTCATCACACCAATATAAAATTTTCCTTTATGAAGTTTTGTAAATGCAATTAAATCTCCTCTTGGCGACCATACTGGTGTTCCATATAAACCTCTTCCAAAAGATATTCTTTTAACATTACTTCCGTCACTTTTCATGACATATATTTGTTGGTATCCACTTCTATCTGAATTAAAACAAATATATTTTCCGTCAGGTGAGTAAGAAGGTGAGGTGTCGATAGATGGATGATTTGTAATTTTTTCAACAATTCTATTCTCAAGGTCCATAGTATAAATATCTGAATTACCATCTTTAGCAAAACTCATAATTATTTTTTTTCCATCAGGAGAAAATCTGGGCGCAAAAGTCATCCCAGGAAAATCGCCAACCACCTCTTGCATTCCTGTTTCAATATCTAAAAGATATACTCTCGGCAAATTTCTAAAATAAGATAAATAAGTTACCATTTGGCTTGTTGGATTAAATCTTGGAGTTAAAACAAGTTCATTTCCTAATGTTAAAAATTTGTTATTTGCACCATCTTGATCCATGATTGCTAATTTTTTTATTCTTCTAGTTTTTGGCCCTTCTTCAGCAACATAAATTATTCTTGTATCAAAGTAGCCTTTTTCACCAGTTAACCTTTCATAAACTTTATCAGTTATAATGTGTCCAACACGTCTCCAGTTTGTTGGAACAGTCGTAAATGCTAAAGCCATCATTTCTTTACCTGCTAATACATCCCATAATCTAAATTCTACTCTTAGTTTTTCATCAACAAAATTTACATTTCCAGTAATTAAAGCTTGCGCTTTTATTAAACTCCAATCTTCGAACCTAGGTTTTAAATTAGCAATATCTGGTTCTTGAAGGAATGCATCTTTATTAAGTGGATTAAATAATCCTGATGTTTTTAAATTATTTTCTACTATTGAGGAAATTTCCGATCCTATATTCTTTTTATTAAGTAACTTTTCAAAGGTTTGTTTTGAAACTTTATCTATCGAAAGAGGTGAAACAGCTATCGGAAGAGGATTTAAATTACCTCGTGTAATATCTACTTCAATTAAAGCCTGAGATTTAATTGGAACAAGAAATAAAAAAAATAAAAATATTATTCTAATCATGATCTATTCTAACCTTCTAACATCTCTCTTGCATCAAAATTCAATTGCAGTTCTTTCCATCTTTCGTAACCAGTTGTAGGCACGCGCAGTGGCTGACATAATTTAACAGCCCTTAAGGCACTTTCAGCTAAAACTTTGTAAAATCCTTGACCCGGTTTATTCATTCTTGCATGATCAACTATTTCAGTTTGGGAAACTGTTCCATCGGGATTAAGCTTTAGTTTAATTCTTACTAATAAATTCTCATTATATGGCAATCCTAGTGGAATACTCCAACATCCAAAAATTTGTGCTTTTAATGCATCTTCCTCACTAAGAGATAAGCCTGATTGACTAACATTTTTTTGTTGATCTTGAGTAACTTTATCTGTTTTATTTGTTGTCTCTGCACTCTCAATTTTCGATTTATCTATTAACGCCGCTATATTATTTGGATCGAATAATTCATCTTTTTCAAATTCTGAAACTTGTTTGACCTCATTATCAATTTTCTCAGGATTTTGTTTATCTTCTTTTTGTTTTTCAACTTTTTTTATTTTATCATCTGGCATAGGTACAGAGTCGGGCTTTATCTTTTTAACCTTTTTAGGTGGTGCCTGCTCTGAAACTAATTTTTTCTCTTTTTCTTTTATTTTCTCGATAGTCTTTTTCGCTTTTGGGGCAAATGGAATATTAGTTTTATCTGTTATTTGTATCAGTTCTACAGACACTATAGGGGGAAGATCTATAGGTTTTTTTGCTAGAAATGGTAAGCTCATAGCTGTAATCATAATAATCACTAAGTGAAATACAGAAGAGATTATTATACTTCTATTCACCTAATTTATCTTTCTTTATAAGGTTCTGATATTAAGGCAACTTTAGTAAAACCTGAGCCCGAAAGAAGCCCCATAATCTCTAATACTCTACCATAATTTATAGTCTTATCACCTCTTACATAAATTCTGGTATCTGTTCTATTTTTTGAAACAGCAAGAACTTTTGCAATAATTTTTTCATATTCAACTTTGGACTCTTGGATAAAAATTTCCCCTTTTGAATTAATTGATAAAGTTAAAGGCTCAGCTTCTTCTGGAAGAGAGTCCGCTGAACTTTCAGGTAGATCAACTTGAACACCAACTGTAAGCAACGGCGCCGTAACCATAAAGATTATCAAAAGAACCAACATGACATCAACAAATGGTGTGACATTAATTTCACTCATTGGCTCTTTTGATGAACGATTTAATTTAAATGCCATCTTTTTAAATTATTGTTAAAAATCTTTTTGAAAAATTTTCAAGTCTTTGAGTATACTTAATAGTGTCGTTGTTAAATTTATTATATGCAATTACAGCAGGAATAGCTGCAAGTAAACCTAATGCAGTAGCAAAAAGTGCCTCTGCAATACCTGGTGCAACTATTGCAAGACTAGTGTTCCTAGAAATAGCTATTGATTGAAATGAATTCATTATTCCCCAAACAGTTCCAAATAATCCAATAAATGGTGCAGTAGATCCTACTGTTGCCAAAAATGTAAAACCTTTTGAGATTTTATTTATTTGTTTCTCAATGCCAGTTTCTAGCATAGTTGTCATTCTGCTATTTAAATCAGTTCGGGATTTTCTTTTTAATAAACTTTGCATTGCATCTTTAAAAACAAGAGCCATAGGATCTTCAATATTTGAAGGAAGATTGTTATAAAAAGATTCTGCAGATTTAGAATTCCAAAACTTTGTCTCAAACTCTTCAGTTGACTGGTTTATCCTTTTAAAGAATCTAAATTTTTCTATAATTACTGCCCACGAATAAATAGAACATGCAATTAACAAAATAATTACTGATTTTACAATTATGTCTGCTCTTATGAATAAATTCATTAAAGAAAAATCAGCACTTGATGCTAGTCCTACTGCTTGAGTCGATATATCAGCTTCCATGGTGTTTTTTCACACTTAAATGTGTCATGAATTTGTCTTAAAATTCTTGAATTAATACTCTATTTTATAAGTTTCGTAATAATAATTAGCAATTAAAATTGCATCTGCTTTATTTGCATCCTTTTTTTTTGATAATTGTGATGAGAAATAAGGAAATATCTCAATTGCTCTAGTTCTACTTGCATCTTTTTCTGAATTAATAAGATTAAAGTATTTCTTCCATTTTGCAGGTCTCACAAAATACATTGGTAACTGCATAGCAGAACATATGCCTTTTAAAATTCCAAATGACTGGCCAAAATTAAACATACTTGTAACACCCTGTCCTGGCATTGCTGACACTTGCTCAATTATTACACGTATATCTCTACTTTCAAATTTTTTTACTTGATTAGAAATTTCATTATAAACTTGTGCGCCGTTTACTTGTTTTTTATTCTTTTTCCCCTCAGTCATTGTTGGCATATTTATGACGTTGATTACTCTTCCATCCATAAAAAAACAAATTGAACCAGAAATTCCTGGGTCTATGCCAATAATTAACATAATTTATTCTACAAATTTAGCATTGGAATAAAAATTTTGAATATCATCATCATTATCTAATGATTCAAAAAAATTAATCAAATCTTCTGCATTATTCTTTGATATCATAATTTTATTTATCGGTATCCATTCAATTTCTGTTGAAATAAAGTTTTGCAATTTTTTTTCTAATTCTTTTTTAATATTATAAACTTCATTTTTTGAGGAATGAATTTCATAAAAACTATCATGAGTTTTACACTCATCTGCGCCAGCTTCAATGGCTAATTCTAAAATTTCCTCTTCGGAAATTTCACTTTTAGCAATTTTAATTACTCCCAGTTGATTAAAATTATGTGAGGCTGAACCTTGGGTTCCTAAACTGCCACCAGCTTTTTGGAAGATAGTTCTAACATTAGATGCTGTTCTATTTTTATTATCTGTTAATGTTTCAACTATAACTGCAACTCTTTGTGGTCCAAAGCCTTCATACCTTAAACTTTCAAAATTTAATTCCATATTTACTGATGATTTATCAATAGCTCTCTCAATATTTTCTTTAGGCATATTTGCTGATCTTGCGGCCTGTATAGCAGATCTTAATCTAGGATTTATATTTGGATCTTTATCACCCAATTTTGCCGCAACTGTAATCTCTTTAGATAATTTTGAAAAAATTTTTGATCTTTGTTTATCTGCTTTACCTTTTTTATGTTTTATTCCAGCCCAATGTGAATGCCCAGCCATAAATTAATCTTTATTAAATTCACCACCAAAAATGTAGCTTTCTATTTTATTCGCTAGTCCAGTTTTTAAATTACAATCAACAATAACTCCACTTAAAGTAGCTTCACCATTTGCCGGAAAGTGCTTTACTGATTCTTCTTTCATAAATCTATTTAATGAGTTGTGTTTATTCATGCCAATAACTGAATCGTAATCACCACACATTCCTGCATCGGTTTGATAAGCTGTGCCATTCTTTAAAATTCTTGCATCATTTGTTGGAATGTGTGTGTGAGTCCCTACAACTAATGTTGCTTTTCCATCGAAAAAATGTCCTATAGCGTTTTTCTCACTAGTTATCTCTCCATGAAAATCAACTACTAGAAAATCATAATCCTTTTTTAATTCATATTCTTTTAAAAATTTTTTTGAAATTTCAAAAACATCATTACATTTTTTCATAAAAACATTGCCCATGAGATTTAGAACACCAATCTTATAGTTCTCTTTAATCTTAAATATTTCAAAGCCATTACCTGGAGCGGGTTCAAAAAGATTCTTTGGTCTGAGCACTCTGTTCTCTTTCTCCATGTATTTCATTATTTCTTTTTGATCCCATACATGATTACCAGTTGTAATTACATTGACACCAGATTTAAAAAAGTTTTCACAAATTACCTGGTTTATTCCAACACCTGATTGATCTGCATTTTCACCATTAACGATTACAAAATCTATTTTATGTTTACTTATTTGTTTTAGGAGATCGTTTGTTATTTTGAAACATCCTGACTCACCTACGACGTCACCTAAAAATAATATTTTCATTTAGTGATCTTTTTCTGTAATAATAAAATCTAATTTCATATCATGTTTATTATGTGAGATTTTTTTTACTTTTTGAAATGAGAATGCCAATCCTATTGTTGTAATATTTTTTTTTCTCCTAATTCTAGCAATGTATCTATCATAAAATCCACCTCCATAACCAATTCTATTTAAATTATTATCATAGGCTAATAAAGGTACCAATAAAATGTCTGGGTACTTTATTTTTATTGAGACCGGCTCAGGAATACCATATTGATTTACTTTCATAGGGTCTTTAGTTGACCAATGAAAAAAGTTCATCTTTGAATTCTTATTAATTTTTGGGAGAGAAATTGAATACCCTAATTTCTCAAATTTCTCAAGAATTGACATAATATTCATCTCATAATTATATGCATAGTATCCTCCAATATTTTTTGATTTAACTTTATTCTTTCTCAAAATTTTAATAATAGAAAGAAAGTTAATTTGATCGCTTTTCAAAAAATTTTTTTTTCTTAATTTCCCTATTATAAATATTTTCATGCTTCTCCGCTTTTTTTGATGCTTTAGCACCAATTGATTTCCATTCCTCATTTAATTTTTTTGGAATTTCAAAAGGGCTATAACTCCAACTTAGTTTTTTTCTTACTAACTTTATTTCCTCATCTCCCAATGGACTTCCATGTGATGAAGCTTTGCCACTTTTGTTTGGAGATCCATATCCAATTGTTGTTTTACATGAAATCGCTATAGGTTTTTTTGATTTTTGAGCTTTTTTAAGAGCCTTCGATATTTCTTTAAAGTTATGCCCGTTAATCTTAATAAAGTCCCATCCATAGCTTTTGAATCTTTTTTCATAATCATCTGAAACTGCTAAACTAGTTGGACCATCAATTGAAATAGAGTTATTGTCAAAAAGTAAAATAAGATTTTTCAACCTAAGGTGTCCTGCAAGACTTAAAGCTTCATGACTAATACCTTCCATCAAACACCCGTCACCTGCTAAGACATACGTTTTATGATTAATTATTTTTTTTCCAACTTGTTTTTTTAAAATTTCTTCTGAAATTGCAAAACCAACAGCATTCGATATTCCTTGTCCCAAAGGTCCAGTGGTTGTTTCTATTCCTGTATTTGGATGATACTCAGGATGTCCAGCACAAATAGAGTTAAGCTGCCTAAAATTTTTTATATCATTTAAGGAAACACTTTTATAACCTGTTAGATACAAAAGTGAGTAAAGTAACATCGATCCGTGTCCAGCAGAAAGTACAAATCTATCTCTATTAATCCAACTTGGATTTTTTGGATTAAAGTTTAGAAAGTCTTTAAAAAGAACAGTCGCAACATCTGCCATTCCCATGGGCATTCCAGGATGTCCTGAATTAGCTTTTTGCACAGCATCAATTGACAAAAATCTAATACAATTAGCTAATTCTATATATTGTTTGCTCAAAAAATTATCCTGTATAGACTAAGAAGATTCTATTTAATATATTTATATATATATGAATTCTGTGTTCGACAAAGAAAAAAAACTTAATTTAGCTCTTACAAAACTAAAGAATTTAAATCTAAAAAATCCAGGTATAAAAAAAGATTTAGAAAATTTAACAACTCAAAAAAATCAATT
>CACNUU010000004.1 GCA_902623735.1 uncultured Pelagibacteraceae bacterium
CATTAAACTCAAAAATAAACATACACTTGAAGTAGATGAATTTCAATTTAGATGTTCAATTGGAAAAAATGGGATTACTAGAAGAAAAAAAGAAGGTGATCTCAAAACTCCAGAAGGAATATTTAAACTAAAAAAAGTTTTTTATAGACCAGATAGGGTAAATATTAATAAACTTAAAATTAAAAAAACAAAAATCACAAAATTTATGGGATGGTGTGACGACATCAAAAGTCAGTATTACAACAAACTGATCAACTGCAAAACAAAGTGTAAGCATGAAAAACTCTATAGAAAAGATAGTAAATATGACTATTTAATCGTATTAGATTATAATTTAAAAAAACCTGTTAAAGGAAAAGGAAGTGCAATATTTTTACATATAACAAAAAATTATAGACCTACTGCAGGCTGTATAGCTATAAATAAGAATAATTTTGAAATTTTGTTAAGATTAATAAAAAAAAATACATTTATCAAAATCTAATTATTTTCTTGAACCAAAAATTTTAGATCCAATTCGTAAAAATGTTGAATGAGTTTTTGCGGCATCAATATAATCATTTGACATCCCCATACTTAATTCACTGAGATTTAATTTTTGATTTAATTCAAACATTTTTTCAAAAAATTTTATTGGTTTCTCAAGTTGCGGTGGCAAACACATAAGCCCAACAATATCTAGGCCCATATTTTTTGAACACTCATTATAAAACTTTTCAAGCTGATCAATATTAATTCCATTTTTTTGCTGCTCATTTCCAATATTAACTTGAATAAAAATCTTTAACTTTCTATTTTTTTTTATTTGTTCACTTGATATTTTTTCTGCCAATTTCAAATTGTCGAGAGAATGAATATAATCAAAGAGCGGAATTAAAAATTTAACTTTATTTGTTTGAACTTTACCCAACATATGAAGTTGAATTTTAGGAAATCTTTCTTTAATGCCAGGCCATTTTTCAACTGCTTCTTGGATTTTATTTTCTCCAAAATGAACATGCCCACCATCAATTAAAGGCATAACTTTGGTGATAGGAAAGGTTTTGCTTACTGCAATAATTTTAGGTATTGTTAATTTTTCTGAAGGCAAAGAAAGGTTTAATTGGTTTTCAATATCTTTTAAGTTATTAACAACATTATGCATTTTAAAAATATTAAATTTTTTTGTTATATAAATTCTTTTGATTTAAAATTCATATCCAATTTATCAAAAAACACATCTATAATATATAGAAATTATCAAAATCCTGTTGATGAAAAATTAATTTTAAAAATCAAAAATTTTTGCAAAAAAAAAGGCATTAAACTCTATTTAAGTAATAATATTAAACTTGCTATGAAATTAAATTTAGATGGAGCATATATACCTGCTTTTAATAAAAATATAGAACATAATACTTACTCAATAAAAAAGAATTTTATGTTAATGGGTTCTGCTCATAATTTAAAAGAAATTAGAGAAAAAGAAAAACAAAGGGTAAAATATATTTTTATATCACCTTTGTTCTACTCAAAAAAGGATAACTCCTTTTTAGGTATTTATAGATTTCTGTTACTTAAAAAACAAACACTTGTAAAAACTGTTTGTTTAGGAGGTATTAATTTGAATAATATAAAGAAAATAAAACTACTTAATATTAATACAATTGCCGGTATAAACTTATTTAACGATGAAAATCTTAAATATTTGTAAAAATCATGGATGTAGAATTTATAAAAAAAGAATTTAAAAAAATTCAAAATTTTTTTTATATTGGTGATTATGAAAAAGTTATCGAAAAAACCAAAGTTCTTTTAAAGAAAGATAATTCACAGATACCGTTTTATAACTTATTGGGTCTATCTTACAGACAATTAGGAAAAAATGATTTGGCAGAAGACATTTTTAAAAAAGGTCTTAAAAAATTTCCAAATAATATTTCTATTTTATCAAATATTGGCGCATTATGCCGTGTGCTTGGAAGATATAAAGAAGCAGAGGAGTTTCTAAAAAGAGCTCTTGAACAAAATGAAAAAAGTTTCATAGCTTTGTGCAACCTTGCAAACGTAAAGAGGGAGATAAATCAAAATGATAAAGCAATTGAATTGTATGAAAAAGCATACAAGATAAACAACAGAAATGAGACTATTTTAAAAAATTTAGCTGGTGCATATCAAATTGGAAATAAATTCGAACAAGCTAAAAAATTACTTCTTGAAATGAATGATCAGTTTCCGAATAATGCATCTGCTGATCAAATGTATAGCAGTATTCACACATATAAAGAAAATGACGATCATAGAACAAATATGATTAAAAAACTTAATAACTCAGATTTGTCAAAAGAAAATTTAGCATTTTTAAATTTTGCAATAGCTAAGTCATACACAGACATAAAAAATCATTCAGAATCCGCTAAATATTTTGTTAAAGCTAATGATATATATTTTAGTTTATTAAAGCATTACAATTTTGAAAAAGAAAAAAAATTGTTTGAAATCATAAAAAATCATTTTAATAATTTTACTTTCAGGAACTTAGAACAAAATCATGAACCTAAATTAATTTTTATTGTAGGTTTACCAAGATCTGGAACAACCCTAACTCACCAAATTATTTCATCACACTCTAAAGTTTATGGAGCAGGTGAGCTTACAATTCTAAATGATTTATTTAATAAAAGAATATTTGATAACGATTTTATAAAATTATTTAATGAAGAAATTAATAATAATTCAGATTTTAAAGAGTTATCAAATCAGCTCTATGGTAAATTTAAACAATTTAATGAAAAGATTATATTGGACAAAGCTCCTTTAAATTTTAGATGGATAGGTTTTATTAAACTTCTTTTTCCATCAGCAAAAATTATTCATTGCAAACGAAATTTAAAGGATACCGCTTTATCAATATATAAAAATGTTTTTGATGGAGGATCCTTGCCTTGGAGTTACAATCAAAAAACTTTAGTAGAATTCGTTAATATGTATAAAGATTTAATGGCTTTTTGGAGGGATAAACTCCCAGAGCAAATTTATGATTGTGAGTATGAAAATTTAGTCAATGATCAAGTAAACGAAACAAAAAAGTTAGTCAATTTTTGTAACTTATCATGGGAAGAAAATTGTATCGATTATACTAAAAATGACACTGGTATTAAAACTGTAAGTATTTCTCAGGCGAGAAAACCAATTTATAAAACGTCTGTTAAACTTAGTGATAAATATATTAACTATTTAGATTTCTTAAAAAATATTGATTAAAAAAAAGGCCCTGTAAAAACAGGGCCCTTTTTAAATTTAATATTTGGTTTTAATTAAAACGCAAATGATACGCTGATTTCAGTATGTTCAGAAGCGTTATTTGCAACACCTCCCATACCTTTACCTTCGTTATTATGCGCTTTAAGTGATATACCACCCATTGAGTAAGCAATTGACATACCTTCTAGCTCTTGATCTACAGATACACCAGCTAGGTCTGTTTCTTGTTCACCATATGAAATCGATAGGCTTTCGTTTACGTTAAACGCAATACCCATGATTGTAGTGTCAGCATCTCTTGCTGTACCACTGTTAGCAGCTTCGTAATCGATTTCTGATACTTGGATACCAGCAGAAACTGGTCCGTAAGTGTAAGTAGCACCGAAAGTTTCCATGTCGTCCATTTCATTTCCGTTTACTCTTTCACCTGTACCAGCAACGATTTTTAGGCCGTCCATTGGAGTAAGTACAACGTGTACAGAACTATCAGATCCGTCACCATCAGTACCACCAGTACCACCGTCATCGTTTAAGTTGTCAACACCTCTTGGTGCCCAACCAACTACTACAGTAGCCATATCTCCAGCTGGTAAAGTATAGTTGAAACCGTTACCACCTAAGTCAACTTCGTACGTGTTACCGTTTACTGCACCAGTTGCAGACTCAGTTGAGTTTAGTGATAGACCGTTTGATACTTCTTCTTCAGCTGTTGGAACGATATCATCGATTTGAGACATACCTACTTGGTATGAATCTTGTCCATAACCTAATGTTCCCATTGAACCCATATCAAGTGTAATTACTGATGTAGATCCATCTCCAGCTGATGTAGCGAAAGTATGAGTTAATGATACGCTCATACCATTATCTAGTTCACCTGAACCAGACATAGTAACTAATCTTTGCATACCAAAGTTGTTACCTGTATCGCTGTTATCCTCATTACCCTGTGCACCAGTGTAAGAGATTTTAGCACCACCACTTACAGATAATTCACCAGCGTTTGCTGAAAAAGCAACAAGTGAACCAGCTAAAGCAGATAGTCCTAGTTTTTTTAAGTTATCCATATTTTCTCCTTGTTATATAGATTTATTATTAATAATTAATAACGGAGCGTTTTTAACACTCGTAGACGCTAAATTGACTAATTATCCATAAAAATAGCATTTTTTTTAATATATGTTGCAAAAATATCACAATTTATTGTTTTATAAGATTTGTATACTGTGTTAGTTAACCAACTCAAGAAATGATAACAAATCTAGTGAAAAATCTTAAATTTAGTCACTTTTTAATTGTATTACTATTATTCTCACTAACAACGGGATGTGGAATATATCGAAAAACAGATGCTAGAAAAGTTCCAGTTAATGTCCATGATAGAGTAGAAAAAAATATCCAAGAAGGTAGAGGTTTTAGGGTATTTGATAAAGCTAGACAAAGGGGCGGCTCAGGTGTTTTTGAATTTGCATCCTCAAATCCTATGTGGAGAGCTTCAATCGACTTGTTGGATTTTGCACCGTTCAGTAATGTTGATTATTCCGGTGGGATAATAATCACAGACTGGTTTTCTGATGAAAACACTAAAGATGAATCTTTAAAAATTACAATAAAATTTTTATCAAACGAAATCAGAGCAGATGGATTAGATGTTATTATTCATAAAAAAAAATGTGTAAATAATAATGAATGTTCAGTATCAAAAGTTAAATCTACTTTGGCAAATGAAATCAAAGTTGCAATTTTAAAAGAAGCGACTATTTTAAAAACCCAAGATCCAAATCTTCCTAAGGACTTCAAACTTCCTGAAAGCATTAAAAGTGGTGAGTAAGATATTTAGTTAAATAAATATACATCTAATGGAAAAATATAACTTCAAAACAATTGAAAAATATTGGCAAGCATATTGGGATGATAATAAATCATTTAAAACAAATTTAGATAAAAATAAAAAGAAATTTTATTGCCTAGAAATGTTTCCCTATCCATCTGGTAAAATACATATGGGTCATGTTCGAAATTATACGATTGGTGATGTACTGGCTCGATTTAAAAATTTACAAGGTTATAACGTCTTGCATCCAATGGGCTGGGACTCATTTGGTATGCCTGCTGAAAATGCTGCAAGACAAAATAATTTAGATCCCAAAACTTGGACTGAAAAAAATATTAAGGTGATGAAAACTCAGTTAAAAAAACTAGGTTTATCAATAGATTGGGATAGAGAAATCTCAACCTGTTCTCCTGATTATTACAAACATCAACAAAAATTCTTCTTAGAAATGTATGACAAAGGACTTGTCTATCGTAAAGAGAATTATGTTAACTGGGATCCTGTCGACGAAACAGTTCTTGCAAATGAGCAAGTTATTGATGGAAAAGGTTGGCGATCCGGTGCTCCTGTTGAGAGAAAAAAATTAAACCAGTGGTTTTTTAATATTACAAAATTTTCAGAGACTTTATTAAATAATTTAGAGGAATTAAATGAGTGGCCAAATAAAGTTAAAGTAATGCAGAAAAATTGGATAGGAAAATCTTATGGATGTGAAGTAAAATTCAAAATTGAAAACTCATCAGAAATAAAAGAGATAGAATGTTATACTACTCGGCCAGATACTCTTTTTGGAATGTCATTTTTAGCTTTATCAATTGATCATCCTATTTCCAAACATTATGAAAATGATAAAAATTTTCTGAAATTCAAAAAAGAATGTTCTAAAACTGGAACAACAGAGGAATCTTTAGCTGCTGCAGAGAAAATAGGCTTTAAAACCAATTTGATCGCTATTAATCCTTTAGATGAAAAAATCAAAGTTCCTGTGTATTTCGCAAATTTTGTTTTGATGGATTATGGATTAGGAGCCGTTTTTGGATGTCCGGCTCATGATCAAAGAGATTTGGATTTTGCAAGAAAGTATAATTTAAATGTTAGAGTTGTTGTGGCACCATCATTAAATGAAAAAAATTTTAATGTAGACAATGAAGCATATGTAGGGCCTGGTTTTATAATAAATTCATCCTTTTTGAATAATTTAAAATGCCCTGATGAGTCTATATCTAAGACTATTGATTATTTAGAAGACAAAAAATTAGGAAAAAAAAAGACAAATTTTCGTTTGAAAGATTGGGGAATTTCAAGACAAAGATACTGGGGCTGTCCAATTCCAATCATTTATGACGAAAAAAATAAACCCCAAAAAGTTCCAGATGACATGCTGCCTGTAGAATTACCAAAAATTGATCAATTTAAAACTTCTGGAAATCCACTTGATTTAGATGACAGTTGGAAAAAAATAAAAATTGGAGGAAAAACTTTCACAAGAGAAACTGATACCCTTGATACGTTTGTTGATTCCTCATGGTACTTTTTAAGATTTTGCTCACCAAAAAAAACGGATTATGGTTTTAGCGAGGATGAAATTAATTACTGGATGCCTGTAGATCAATATATCGGAGGAGTAGAACATGCGATTCTTCATCTTCTTTATTCCAGATTTTTTATGAACGCTCTTTCTTTTGAGAATAAAAAATTTGATATTTTAGAACCATTTAAAGGATTATTTACTCAAGGCATGGTTTGCCACGAAACCTATAAAGACAAAAGTGGTAATTGGATTAGTCCAGATGAAGTAATTTCGTTAGAGGGAAAAAAGGTTTTAGAAAATGATACTGGTCATGAAGTTAAAGTTGGGCCATCAGAGTCAATGTCTAAATCAAAAAAAAATACTATTGATCCAGAAAAAATAATTAATAATTATGGTGCTGATGCAGTAAGACTTTTTATCTTATCTGATAGCCCCCCTGAAAGAGATATTCAATGGTCTGATGAGGGTATCTCGGCCTCTAATAAATTCATCAACAAACTTTGGAATTTAAATTTAAAAATTCTAGAAAAAATTAAATTAGGAAATAATGAAGATCCAGATAACTTGTTTGAAAAAAATACAAATCAATTTTTAAATGACGTTTCAAATAACTTGTTAAATTTTAGATATAACAAAATAATTGCAAACTTTTATCAGATCTACAATGATATGTTCAAATTAATAGATAAAAATTATTCAAAAAAAACTCTCACTGAAAATTATAAAAAGATTTTAATTGCTATGAACCCTGTTATTCCACATTTTAGTAACGAATGTTTAAAATTAATTGATAAAAATTTAGGAAACATTGAGTGGCCGAAAATTAATAAAAAATTAATAGAAGAGCAAATCCTAAACTATGTCATTCAGGTAAATGGGAAAAAAAGAGGTCTTGTCCAAGCAGAAAAGGATATCTCAGAGGAGAATTTAATCAATTTAGTTGAAAAGAGAGATGATCTCAAAAAATATTTTGTTGATAAAACAATAAAGAAAAAGATTTTTATTCCAAATAAACTTTTAAATATCATAGTATAATATTATGAGTAAAAATTTTTTTGTTTTAATACTTGTCATTTTCTTTACGAGTAGCTGTGGATATACACCTATGTATTCATCAAATTTAAAAAATGATTTCAGTGTAGAAATAATAGATCTTAAAGGTGATAATGATCTGAATAATTTTATAAAACAAAGATTAATCGGAGCCACTAATAATGATAGTAGCTCTGATAAAACTTTTCAAATTTCAATTTCATCCAAATATACTAAAGAGGTACAAACAAAGGATAAATCTGGAAAAATAACCCAGTATTCTCTGAATGCGAGCGTAGATTTTACAATAAAATTAAATGATGAATTAGAAGTTATTAGTTTTAACGAAAAAACAGCTTTGAATAAATTAAGTGATGATTTTGAAGAAACAAACTACGAAAGATCATTTAAAGAAAATATAAGTCAAATACTTACAAATAAACTCATAATGTACTTAACAAGAAAAAAATGATCCTAAAATTTTATGAAATTAATAAGATTGATATTATTTCTCAAAATTTAATTTTATTTTATGGGAACAACGAGGGTTTAAAAAAAGAGGAAATCTTTAAGATTTATTCTAAAACAAATAGGAAAATATATAAGTATGATGAAAAACAGATATTAGAAAATTCTCAGAATTTTTTTGACAATTTATATTCAGGATCTTTATTTGAAAATAAAAAATTTATAATAATAAATAGAGTAACTGATAAAATATTAAAAATTATTGATGAAATACTTGAAAAAAAAATTGAAGATACAACTATTTTATTAAATGCAGATATTCTTGAAAAAAGATCTAAACTTAGATCCAAATTTGAAAGAGATAAAAATTTAGTTTGTGTTGCTTTTTACCCAGATAATGACGAAACATTAA
Organism: uncultured Pelagibacteraceae bacterium; assembly: GCA_902623735.1. Lineage (GTDB taxonomy): Bacteria > Pseudomonadota > Alphaproteobacteria > Pelagibacterales > Pelagibacteraceae > Pelagibacter. The sequence continues at coordinate 8,521 of CACNUU010000004.1, forward strand.
GTAAGTTGGTAAATAATTTTATTAAAGAAAAAAATATTTCATTATCACAAATAAATGTAAATTTTATTATTAACAAATGTAATGGTAACCGTGAATTTTTAAATAATGAACTTGAAAAAATATATCATTTTTCAAAAAATAAAAAAAATATAAAACATGAAGATTTAGTAAAATTAATAAATTTGAATGAAGACTTTAGTATTGCTGAATTAATTGATAATTGCTTGGCTAAAAATCAGAAAAAAACTTTCAATATAATCAATGAAAATAGCTTTAATAATGATGACTGTATTCTTATTACGAGAATATTTATTAACAAATTAAAAAGAAATTTATATTTAGCAAAGCAGTATCAATTAAACAAAAATATAGAAAAAACTATAAATGATGCTAAACCTCCCATTTTTTGGAAAGATAAAGAAATAGTCAAAAATCAAATCAAAAACTGGACAGCAAAAGGAGTTGAAGATTTAATCATTCAGATAAATGACATCGAACTTAAAATTAAGAAAAATTCGAATAATGCTATACAAATGGTTTTAGACTTTATTATACAAAGTTGTACAAAAACTAGTAATTAGCCTTAATAATTTCAATGATTTTGTTCAATTGGTTTAAATCATGATAGCTAAAAGTGATAGTGCCTTTATTCTTTTTTGAATTTTTTATCTTAACGTTAAGACCTACTTTTGTTTCTATTGATTTTTCTAAGTCAGTAATATTAGCATCCTTGCTCGTAGCACGAATTTTTTTATTACTTTTAAATAACTTAACAAAATTTTCGGTTTGTCTTACTGATAATTTTTTTTCTACGACTTTATTGGCTATAAAGGTTGCATTATCAAGTCCTACTAATATTTTCGCATGGCCGGCCGAAATTTTTTTCTTTTCAATTAATTCTAAAACTTCCAAAGGTAAATTTAATAATCTAAGAGAGTTAGTTATGTAGCTTCGACTTTTACCAATAAACTTTGAAACTTTGTCTTGATCGTATGAAAATTCATCAATTAGTCTTTTGTATCCTTGTGCTTCTTCGAGTGGATTTAAATCATTTCTCTGAACGTTTTCTACTATGGCAAATTCTAAAGATTTTAAATCGTCAACTTCAGTTAAAACAACAGGTATCTCATGTAAACCAGCTCTACTTGCTGCTAGCCACCTACGTTCACCAGCAATAATTTCATATTTGGATTTATCATCTGTTGACTTTCTTACAATAATTGGCTGTATTACCCCCCTTTCTCTTATAGAATTTGTTAAATCATTCAAATTATCTTCATCAAAATCCTTTCGTGGTTGGTATTTATTTGGAATTATTTCGCTTAATAATAATTTGTTAATATTAATCTCAACTTTTGTTTCTCCTATCAATGATGATAATCCTCTACCTAGTCCTTTTTTAATAGTATTCATTAAGCTGCACTCCCCAGATTGTTCTCTTGATTAATAAATTCATCGGTAAAGCTGTAATATGATTTACTCCCTGGACAATTTTTGTCATAAACTAAAACGGGTACGCCATGTGATGGAGCTTCTGATAATCTTACATTGCGAGGGATAACAGTTTGATAAACCTTTTCCTTAAAATAATTTCTTGCTTCTTCTTCAACTTGTGAGGAGAGCTTGTTTCTTCTATCATACATCGTTAGCAATATTCCCTGGATATTCAGGTTTGGATTTAGATTTACTTTTATTCTATCAATTGTCTTCATCAATTGTGTTAATCCCTCTAAAGCAAAAAATTCGGTTTGAAGTGGCACCAACAATGAATTAGAGGACACCAATGCCATTACAGTTAGCAAGCTCAATGATGGGGGACAGTCTATAAGAATATAATCATATAATGCTCTAGAATCATTTAAATATGCGGTTAATTTACTCTTTAAGATGAAAGCTCTATCATTATCGCCAGCAGTTTCAACTTCAAGCCCTGACAAATCTACATTAGATGTTATAACATCTAAATTTTCAAATTTTGTTTTCTTAATTACCTTTGTAATTGACATTGTTCCATTAAGAATTCCATATATAGTTTGATCTGATTGTTCTGTGTTAGATAACCCTAAACCAGTTGTTGCATTTCCTTGTGGGTCTAGATCAATTACTAAAATTTTTTTTCCTTGTTGGGATAATGCAGAAGCCAGGTTTATGACTGTTGTTGTTTTGCCTACCCCACCCTTTTGATTTATTATCGATATTATTTTCATGAAATTTTTTTTTTAATTTTTTTTATATTTAATATAAATGAGTCATCATTAGTTAAACTTTTTTTTACCTCATAATCTAAATCCCATACTTTGAGTGTATCGTTTAAAGTTTTATTTCCTGTCCTACCCATAAACAAAATTATGTTTTTATATTTTCTAAAATTTTGACTCACTAAATCGAGAATTATTGGCAATGGTTTAAAGGCTCTTGACATTATTGTTCCTGTTTCAATATTTTTAACAGTAAAAATGTCTTTTTGAATTACATTGGTGTTCAAATTCATTTTTTTTGAAACTTCCATCAAAAAAACACTCTTATGATGGCTTTTTTCATATAGGTTAATTTTCATATCATTTTTTATTCTTTTCATTACAATTGCTACTATGAGCCCTGGCATACCACCTCCTGTACCTAAATCGCAGGTTGTATTATAATTTAAATCAACAAAATCAATAATTTGTGCAGAATCTATAATATGTCTCTCTCTTATTTGCTCTTTTTCAAATATTTCTCTGCTTATTATGTTAATTTTCCTGTTTTTTTCCATTATCATAGAAATCAAGCTTTCAAGATCATTACAAGTTTCACGTGAAACATTCAAGTTTGGTATCTGAGAGTAAAAATTTAATATTTGATTATCCATTAAGCTATATGCTTAATAGACTTTCTTTTGACGTGTGACAACAAAATATATACAGCTGCAGGGGTAATTCCATCGATTCTAAGGGCTTGACCCATAGTTTTAGGCCTGATTTCTTTAAATTTAGCTTTTACTTCATTAGATAGACCTGAAAATTGGTCATAATTAATGTTATCTGGTATGGTTAAATTCTCATCTCTTTTAAAAGCAAGAATATCTGCTTTTTGCTTTTTTAAATATCCTCTGTAATGCGAATTAATTTCTATTTGCTCATCGATATCAGCACCATGATCCAAGATTTCTGGCCATATATCTCTTATTTTACTCATATTTACGGCTTTTTGCGTTAAAATTTCTTCAGCAGATCGAAATACACCATCTTTAGCTATTTTTATCCCAAATTTTTGAGCCTTGGTGGGCGAAATATTCAAATTAGACATCTGTAAAGATATTTTGCTTAATTTTTCGAATTTGTCCTCAAAAATTTCTTTTCTAATATTTGAAATTAATCCGATTTTAATACCTTTATGGGTAAGTCTTAAGTCTGCATTATCAGATCTAAGACTTAATCTATATTCAGCTCTAGATGTAAACATTCTGTACGGCTCCGCAACACCCTTAGTTACTAAATCATCTATCATTACTCCAATATAAGCATCTGATCGATCAAGAATAAAAGGCTCCATTTTTTTAAGAGAAAGGGCAGCATTAATTCCAGCTATTAGTCCTTGGGCCGCAGCCTCTTCGTATCCTGTAGTTCCATTAATTTGACCGGCAAGATATAGATTCTTTATTTTTTTTGACTCCAATGTTAAAAAGAGCTCTCGAGGATCAATATAGTCATATTCTATAGCATATCCAGGTCGTATTACTTTAACATTTTCTAAACCATTGATATTGTTGAGTATTTCATATTGTACAACTTCAGGTAGAGATGTTGATATACCGTTTGGGTAAATTGTATGATCATTAAGGCCTTCAGGCTCTAAAAATATCTGGTGTCTAGTCTTATCTGCAAACTTTACTACCTTATCCTCTATTGAAGGACAATATCTTGGACCTACACCTTGTATGCTACCAGAATACATTGCACTTTTAGATAAATTCTTTTCAATAATCTTATGAACCTTTTCATTGGTATAAGTCATAGAACACGAGACTTGTTTGTTTAGATTTTTTTTGGTTAAGAAAGAAAAAAAATAAGGATCATCATCTGCAAATTGTTTTTCCAATTTTTCAAAATTGATAGTTCTGGAATCTAATCTTGGTGGGGTTCCAGTTTTAAGTCTACCTATTTTAAAATTATATTTCTCTAACTGTTCACTTAAACCAGTGCTTGGCTTTTCATTAAATCGACCGGCAGGGGTTCTTTCATCACCAATATGTATCAAACCATTCAAAAATGTGCCGGTAGTAAGTATTAACTTATTACAACTTACTTTATTACCTTTAAATGTTAAAAACCCCTTTATTTCATTATTATTAAAAATAAACTTAATTACAGGATCTGAAAAAATGCTTAAATTACAATAGTTTACAAGTTTTTCTTGCATAAATTTTCGATATAGTGATCTATCAGATTGAGTTCTCGGTCCTCTCACTGCTGGTCCTCTACTTCTATTTAACAATCTAAATTGTATTCCAGATTTATCTGCCACTTCACCCATAACTCCATCTAAAGCATCAATTTCTCTAACAAGATGACCTTTTCCTAGACCACCAATAGCTGGGTTGCACGACATTTCTCCTATGGTATTTTTATTATGAGTAAAAAGAGCAGTGTTAATTCCAAGTCGCGCAGATGCTGCAGCCGCCTCACATCCTGCATGTCCTCCGCCAATTACAACTACGTCAAATGATAAATCTTTTCTCATGATGTGAATTTATATTCGATTGAAATATTTACAAGATTTGAGTTTTTTTTGGTAAATAAGCTTTATTTATCAACGAAAATTGCCAAAAATGGTCTAAAAATACAGCAAAATCATCATTATTTTCCGATACAAAAATCGTTGAAAATACTGCCTAATAACTCCTCTACATCAACTTTTCCAACAATCATGCCCAAATGCCTAGTGGCTAATCTCAAATCTTCTGCTGCTTTATCAAAATCTTTTTTATCGTTTTTGTCCAAAAAATTTTTCAAATGATCTGCACACTGTTCTAAATGTTGTCTGTGTCTTTCCCTTGTAATTAAAATATCTTCTTCAGATATTAATTGACTTTTCAAACTGTTTTTAATTTTGGAAATAAGCAAATCAATATTAAGATTATCTTTTAATGAAATTAAAACGTGATTAAGTTTAAGTATTTCAGGATCTAATTTTTCTTTTAAGAGATCTGATTTGTTAATAACTAAAATAGCATCATTTTTAAGTAAATCATTTAAAAACCCGCTTAAATCAATACTTTTAGCATCAACAACTACTAATTTTAAATCAGCATTTTCAGCTTTTTTAAGTGATAATTTTATCCCTTTCTTTTCAATTTCATCTTTTGAAACTCGAATTCCTGCCGTATCTGAAATAATAACTGGATAACCATCTATATTCAAATGTGTTTCGATAACATCTCGGGTAGTGCCAGCGATTTCTGAAACTATAGCAACTTCTCTATTTGATAAATTATTTAGTAAACTAGATTTACCTGCATTGGTTGGTCCTACGATCGCAATTTTAAAGCCTTCACGAATTATCTCTCCAATTTTTTGATCATTTAAAATTTTGTTGATTTCTTTTAATGCATCTGAAGAATCTTGTTTAATTTTTTTTAAATTTTCTTCCGGGATATCTTCCTCAGGAAAATCTATTTTTGCTTCAACAAATGATAAAATTTTCAATAATTTCTCTCTCAATTCATTAAATTTCTCTGAAGATTTGCCTTTCATTATTTTAACAGCTTGTAATCTTTGAATTTCGGTTTCAGCCGAGATTAAATCAGCTATACTTTCAGCTTTTAACAAGTTTATTTTTCCATTTTGGAAAGCAAGCTTTGTAAACTCACCAGGCTCAGCTAATCTGCAATTTTTAATTTTTGAAATTTCTTTTTGGACAGTTAAAATTACAGCTTTCCCTCCATGTACATGGATTTCTGCCATATCCTCTCCTGTGTAGCTCTCAGGAGCTGGAAACCATATAATTATACCTTCATCTATTAGCTCAGAAGTGTTGATATTGTTTATTTTCCGAAGGGTAGCCAATCTTGGCTTTGGAATTTCTTTTCCTGTAAGGGATTTAATCACATTAGCTGCTTCAGGACCTGAAACTCTAATTATTGCAACCCCAGAAACGCCTGGGCCTGATGATAGAGCGTAAATAGTCATAAAATATTATAACTTTTATTCTGTAATATTGGAAAACTTAATTAAGCTGGTTTGTTCATTGAATTAAAGAACTCAGCATTGTTCTTTGTATCTTTTAACTTAGAGCTAATAAATTCTATTGCATCCATTGTGCCCATTGGAGCTATAATTCTTCTTAAAACATTCATTTTTTGTAAATCATTTTTATCAAACAGTAACTCTTCTCTTCTAGTTCCTGATTTTGTAATATCGATCGCTGGATAAATTCTTTTATCAGCAATTTTTCTATCTAAAACAGTTTCGCTATTTCCTGTTCCTTTAAACTCTTCAAAAATTACCTCATCCATTCTGCTTCCAGTATCAATTAATGCCGTAGATATAATTGTTAATGATCCACCTTCTTCAATATTTCTTGCAGCACCAAAAAATCTCTTTGGTCTTTGAAGTGCATTAGCATCCACACCCCCTGTTAAAACTTTTCCAGAACTAGGTATAACTGCGTTATAAGCTCGGCCTAATCTTGTTATAGAGTCTAAAAGTATAACTACATCTTTTTTATGTTCGGTTAATCTCTTTGCTTTTTCTATTACCATTTCAGCAACTGCTACGTGGCGCTGAGCCGGTTCATCAAAAGTTGAGCTTATAACCTCACCTTTAACGGTTCGCTGCATGTCAGTTACTTCTTCAGGTCTTTCATCTATCAGTAATACAATCAAGTAACACTCAGGATAATTTTTTGCTATTGAATTTGCTATGCTTTGCAGGATCATAGTTTTTCCTGCCTTTGGTGGTGAAATAATTATTGATCTTTGTCCTTTTCCAATCGGGCTCACCAAATCTATTAATCTTGGTGTCAAATCTTGTTTCTTGTCAGGTTTTAACGCTTCAACTTCCATCACCAATTGCTTATCTGGATATAATGGAGTTAGGTTATCAAAAGCTATTTTGTGTCTTGATTTTTCTGGTTCTTCAAAATTAATCTTGCTAACTTGTAACAAAGCAAAATATCTTTCACCCTCTTTGGGTGCTCTTACAGGTCCTTCAACCGTATCTCCAGTCCTTAGACCGAATTTTCTTATTTGACTTGGGCTAACATAAATGTCATCTGGCCCAGGAAGATAGTTTGATTCCATTGCTCTTAAAAACCCGAAACCATCTTGTAAAAGTTGCAAGACCCCAGCTCCTGTAATCTCCTCTTTTTCAGCAACTTTTTTTAAAATAGCAAAAAGTATTTCTTGCTTTCTTAGGGTGCTTGCATTTTCAATGCCTAACTCTTCAGCTTGTGTAATAAGCTGTTCTGAAGATTTTAATTTTAATTCTTGAATATTCATGATTTGTATTGAGGACTTAATAGATGGGTATAATATATATACTCTTACAACTATTACAAGAGTGTTAGTTAAAAATTTAGAAAGAACAAAAAAAGACCGATTTTACAGACTTTTTTAAGTATTTTCCCTTATTTCTTTAGCAAAATTATCTACTTTTGACCAATCGGTAAATTCGTAAGACTGAGAAGTGTCTGTAGGGCCCTTTGTTATAAACATAATGAATTTAATTATATACTTATCAAAAAAATTATAATTTGGATAATCTACTCTCCCCGCAAAAACTGCTAATTTTTTTGGTCTCCAGCTAGATATTTTCAAAAATTTTTTAATGTAAGGATTTGTATTAGGAGTATTTTTTTCTAGTTTTCTTGCAACTACATTAACAGAGAAAAAAATTCCTTGTTTTTTATCTAAAACTTCTTTGTTTATTTTAATAAATCTATAAAGTTTATCTGAATGTTTGCCATATCTTATACTTGCACCAATTATAATTTTTGCAAAATCAGACAAATTAAATTTTTCGACTTCATCCAAAGATATTAATTTAATTTCGTCTTTATTATCCAGAAAATTTGCTATCCTTTCACAGATAGTCTTAGTGTGACCGTCAGTGCTAGAGTAAATTATCAATGAACCTGACATTATAATATAATATTATTTACTCATTATTTGTGGGGGCATTTTTTGATAATATTTTGAGTCAAGTTTATATTCAATGTCCTCTTTATCTTGCGCAGACCCCTCTGCTTGTACAAAAGTATATTTTGCAAAGTCCTTACACCAATTTTTATTAGTATTGAGACACTCAACAGGATAAATATTGCCACCTAATTCTTTTGCTTCATTGACAAGCTCATGACCAAGTTCGTCAGTAGTTTCAAGACAATCGGCTACAAAACTAGGTGAATATATCACAATCTCTTTTTTTCCCTCTGATATTAGTTTTTTTACAACATCATCTGTGTAAGGCGTTATCCATTCCTCGGAACCGAAACGACTTTGAAAACTCATCGTACACTGATCTGATCTAATATTTTTTAATTTATTTGTAATAAGACAAAAAGTTTCATAGCAATGTCTATAATAATCATCACCTTTGCTCACAACCCTCCTTTTTTGCATGCCGTGAAAAGTTATCACCAAACTATCAATTTTTTTTCCTTGTTTAATTAATTCATCTAATTTTAGATCAACTTGTTTAACAGAATTGTCGATGAACGCATGGGTTCTATGGAAGTTAGTAATCACCTCAAAAGTTGGGATCTTTACTCTTTTTGATAACTCTTTTGCAAGGGCATCTATTCCAGAAGCAATGGTGCTTTCAGAATATTGGGGAAACATTGGTATAACAAGTAACTTTGTTGCGCCCACTCCATTTTTTAAATCTTCCTCCCAGCTGTCATAAACTTCATTAACATACGGAGGTGATAAAAGAAAAGCATGATTAACTTCTACATAACCTTGTGGGTCAATCTTTTTTAATTCCTCGCTTACATTTTTAGTAAAATCTCTAGTGTTTGTTATTAACGGAAAACTTTCTCCATCCCAAATTCTAGCATAAAGTTTTGCAGACTTTTTGGGTCTAAATGGTAACACAAAAAAATTTAAAATTATTTTCCAAAGCCAGGGGTTAATATCAACAACCCTTGGATCTCCCAAAAAGGCTCTGAGATATTTTCTTAACGCTTTTGGTGTTGGCTCAGAAGGTGATCCAAGTTGAACAAATACAACTTTTGTTTTTCTTTTTGGGTGGGTATAATTTTTTATCATATCTAATAATCTTTTACCATTTTAACCAAATAATCCATCATGTTTGGGTCTGTTTCCGGCAAGACACCATGGCCTAAATTAAAAATATATGGGTGATCTTTAAATATATCTAGGTATCTTTTTGCCTCTTTTTTAACGGTCGCTCTATCAGTTAAAAGAATTTTAGGATCCAGGCCTCCCTGAACTGGTATTCTTATTTCATCACTAATTTTTAGTGGATCAGTATCGTAATCTATACAAATAACATCTGGTTGAACAATATTACAATATTTTTTGTAATCTTTTATTCCTCTAGGAAAACATATAACTGGAACATTTAAAGATTTAACATAATTTACTAATTCGTGGGTTGGATTAAAAACATATTTATTTAGATCATCTTCTTTTAATAATCCTGCCCAGCTGTCAAAGATTTGGATGATTTCAGCACCGCTTTCAATTTGATTCTTAATATGAATTTTTAAAAATTTATTTAAAATAACTAAAATTTTTTCTATCAAAATTTTATCACTAAAAAAATTTTCTTTTAAATTTAGTTTTGGAGATTGTTTATTAAGCATATATACTAGTAATGTCCAGGGTGCACCGACAAAACCGATTGTGCTCTTCTTTTTTACCAGTTCGTGGTTACTAACTATTTTTATCGCGTTATAAATTGGATATATTTTTTCTACAAAATCATTTTCGTTAACGCTAGAAATTAACTCTAAATTTAAATCACTTAAGATTGGGCCAAAATTTTTTTTAAATTCTACACCTTGATTAAGACCATAAGGCACCATTAAAATATCTGAAAATATTATAGCTGCATCTAATTCAAATCTTTTTAGAGGCTGTAAAGTTATTTCTGAAGACAAATTTGGATTTAGACATAATTTAATAAAATCAGTATTTTTTTTTCGAATTTCCCTAAATTCAGGTAAATATCTTCCAGCTTGTCTCATTATCCAAATTGGATGAATGTTTGTTTTTTTATTTAAAATAACTTCATTGATAGGTGTCATATAAATAATTAAATATAAAAAGGTTGTAATATTAGTATAGCTTGTGAATATTGATAATTAAATTTTCTGCACATTTTATTAACTTTTTATAAACATTTAAGATTTTAAATCTCTTAAATATATATGAAAAATTGAAGCCGATTGATAATTTATTCAAATATGTGATTAAAATTATACAAATGTTTATTTTTGTGAAGAAAAGCCTTGTTTTACAGTGTTAATTTTAAAATATTAAATTTATTCAATATGATTTAAATAATACAAAGTTATTAACATTTAATACATGACTAATACTTATCAAATATACCTTATTTCTGACTCTACCGGAGAAACCTTAGATAGAATTTTTATAGCCATTAAAGCTCAATTTAAAAATATAGATTATAAAGTTCATACCTGTTCTTTTACTAGAACAGAAAATCAAATTCTAACCATTCTTTCAGAAGCAGAAAAAAATTCCAACGCAATAATTTTGTATTCTATAGTTGATAGTAATTTGGCAAAATACCTTGCACATATCAGTAACGAAAAAAAGATACCGTGTTTTGGAGTTTTAGGAGATTTAATCTTGAGTTTTTCAAAGCTACTTAATCAAAAGGCTTCACATGAACCAAGTGGCCAATATAAATTAAATGATGATTATTATAAAAGAATTGAAGCAATTCAATTTACAATGAATCATGATGATGGAAATTTAATTAAAGAAATTAAAAAATCTGACATAGTTTTGTTGGGTGTAAGCAGAACGAGCAAAACACCAACCTCAATTTATTTAGCAAACAAAGGTTTTAAAACATCAAATATTCCATTAATTAACAAAAATTCAATTCCAAAAATTTTAAAGGAGGATCCTAAAATTACATGCGTAGTTGGTTTAAACACTGAACCAGAAAGACTTGTGGATATAAGAAAAAATAGAATGAATTCACTAAAAGAGACTGAAAATAAGACTTATGTTGATCTAGAAAGAATTAAAAAAGAAGTAAATGAAGCTAAAAATACTTTCAAAAAATATGGATGGCCAATAATCGATGTGACCAGGAAGTCAGTAGAGGAAACTGCCGCCTCAGTAATCAAAATATACGAAATTTATAGACAGAATGGTTAATTTAATTCTTGCATCAAAAAGTAAGGTTAGAAAAGAAATACTTCAAAAAAATAATATATCGGTGAGTGTTGAACCTTCTAATGTTGATGAAGATATCGTAAAAAAATCTTTATTAAAAGAAAATGCAACTCCAGAAATTATTTCAAAAAATTTGGCTGAACTTAAAGCTAATAAAATTAGTTCTAAAAACTTGAATTCGTTAGTATTAGGAGCTGATAGTGTTATAGATCTTAATGGTGAATTAATATCAAAACCAATAAATAGGGATAATGCTTTTGATATTTTAAAAAAGCTTAATAATAAAAAACATTATTTGATCAGTTCAGTTTGTATATCAAAAGATGGATCTATGATATGGAATTATACAGATAAAGCAATTTTAACAATGAAAAATATGACTGATCAAGAACTTAAAAGATATTTGTCTAAAATTACAGATGACGCTCTTTATGCGTATAATGTTTATCAAATTGAAGGAGAGGGAAGAAATTTATTTTCCAAAATAGAGGGTGATGAGGATACAATTATGGGATTACCAATAAAAAAAATAAAAGAATATCTCAAAAATTATCAATGAAAAAATATTTAGTAATTGGCAACCCCATTAAACATTCATTGTCACCTAAGCTACATAATTTTTGGATGAAGGAAAATAATATTAATGCAAATTATGAAAAAAAAATAATGAATAATGATGAATTAAAAAATTTAATTTTAAAAGTAAAAAATGAAGAAATTAATGGAATAAATGTTACTGTGCCATTTAAAAAAACTATAATACCATTTATTGATATCTTAAGTGATGAAGCACAGAAAACCCAATCTGTTAATACAGTCTATTTACATAACGGTAAAACAGTAGGCCACAACACTGATATAGATGGATTTATGATGAGCGTTAAAAATTCAAAATTCAATATTGATGGTAAAAAAATTTTCATACTTGGAGCGGGCGGGGTAGTATCATCACTGGTATATGCTCTAAAAAAAATGAAAGCATCTAATGTTATTATTAGCAATAGAACACAAACAAAAGCCGAAGATTTAAAAAATTTATTTAATGATATTGAGGTTTTAAAATGGGGAAATATTCCTAACTTTGATATGATAATAAATGCGACGAGTTTAGGTTTAGATCCAAAAGATAGGATAGATTTAGATTTTTCTATGGTTGGAAAAGACAAATTTTTTTATGATGTAATTTATAATCCTATACAAACCAATTTTCTTAAAGAAGGTGAAAAATTAGGACATAAAACAGAGAATGGTAAAATGATGTTTATTTATCAAGCGTCCCTATCTTTTAAGGTTTGGCACGGAATTCAGCCTCAAATAAACAAGGAGACAATTAATCTTTTAGATCAATGAGAAGAATAGGTATCTTGGGAGATATAGGATCTGGAAAAAGCTTTGCAGCTAAGCAATTCGGTTATCCTATTTTCAACGCTGATCATGAAGTTCATGAACTGTACAAAAAAAACATTAAGGTTTTCAATAAATTAAAAAAAATTTTACCAGACTTTATAAACTCTTTTCCTGTAGACAGGATTGAGATCTCAAAGGCTATATTAGCTGACAAAAATAATTTGAAAAAGATCATAAAAATTATTCATTGGGAAGTTAGAAAAAAAATGAATATTTTTTTAAAAAAGAATAAGAGAAAAAAATTTGTGATTTTAGATATACCTCTTTTATTAGAAAATAAGATTAATAAAAAAGGCGATATATTAATTTTTATTCAAGCACATAAAAAAGATATTTTAAAAAGATTAAAAAAAAGAAAAAATTTTAACTTAAAATTAACAAAAAAATTTAGAGACATTCAACTGCCACTTGTTTATAAAAAAAAAAAATCAAATTTTATTATTAAAAATGATTTTACTGCTAGAAAATTGAAAAAATATGCTAAAAGTATATTAAATAAAATTCAATGAAAGAAGTGGTATTAGATACTGAAACAACAGGACTTTCAACGAAGGAAGGTCATCGTCTTGTTGAAATTGGTTGCTTAGAATTAGAAAATTTAATTCCAACAGGTGAAAAATTTCATTGTTATCTTAACCCTGAAAGAAAAGTTTCTGAAAGCGCATTTAAAGTCCATGGATACACAGACCAATTTTTATCTAATCAGAAAAAATTTACAGACATTGTTGAAGAATTTATAAAATTTATTGAGAATAAAAGACTCATAATTCATAATGCAGAATTTGATCTTTCACATATAAATAATGAGCTCAAAATTTTAGGAAAAAAAAATATAACTAACGATGTAGTTGATACGTTGGCTTTAGCAAGAGATAAATTTCCTGGCTCATCAATAAGCCTTGATGCTCTGTGTAAACGATACAGAATTGATAATTCAAAAAGAACTAAACATACAGCTCTTATCGATTGTGATTTACTAACAAAAGTTTACATAAATTTGATTGACCAAAAAGAACCTAAATTAAACTTTCAAAATTTTGATATTGAAGAAATTAGTAAAGACATTGGAAAAAGCGCATATTATAAAAAAATTGTTGATATCTCAGAAACTGAGCTAAAGGCTCATAAGAATTATTTAAAATCAGATCTCAAAAAAAATTTTTTTAATTAAATCTCTCATTATATAATTTGTTAAAATCAACTTTTTTTTCAAGCTTTATATTCGGATGTCCAGAGTTGTGTACTAAGCTTAAAAAAGTTTTTTCAAGATCAGGGTAAATTGCAGTTGGTACATCACACAGAATAATCCTCTCCAAGTCTTTCTTTTCTTTAATATCTTCATTTACTCTAATTATTGTCGAATAAACAATTTCGTAGTAAGATTTTTTTTCATTTGGCTCTTTATCCTCAAATTTTAAGGTTGTGTTTACTTCTATTAATTTATTCTTAAGAGCTTTTGATGTAATATCAATATTAAGTTGATATTTTGAAATATTATCTTTTACGAATAAGAATGTTTCAATATCTGGTGTTTCACTTGAAACATCTTTTATATATTTTGCTAAAATCTTAAATTTTTCTGTCATGATCATCTTCTATATCTTCAAATTCACCGTCAATAAATTGATTTTTTTCTTGTTGATTTTTTTTATTTGCGAACTTTTTAGAAAATTTTTTTAATATAAAACTTCTTGTTATTGGAAAAATGAAGAGAAACCCTAAAACATCAGTTGCAAATCCAGGAATTATTAAAAGTAAAGCTGCAAATGCAATCGCTGCACCGGATATTAATTCATAAGCTGGTATTTCATTTTTGATTAATTGAGAAAACCCAGATCGCAAAGTATTAAGGCCCTCATATCTAGCATAAAATACTCCTAAAATTGCAGTTATAAATATTAACAATATTGTGTTTAAGGCTCCAATTTGAGATCCAACTTTAATGAATAAATAAATTTCAATAATTGGCACTAAAATAATTGATAAAAGCACTGTGTTCATTTGTCTTTAATGTAATTGTTGGTTGAAATTATTCAACATAGTAATTACAATTAGGTCATGAATTATAGTTTTGAATATATTGATATTATTCTTTTAGCAATGATTGCTGGCTTCATTTTTTTAAGATTGAGAGGCATTTTGGGTAAAAGATCAGGCTTTGAGGGTAAAGGTGCACCACAATTTGAAGAGATTTTGAAAAATGTACAAAATGAGCAGAATCCAAAGCAAAAAGAAACTTTTGATGAAAATGCCCAAAAAGATTTTATTAAAGGAGCGAAAATTGCCTATGAAACAATTATAACTGATTTTAGTGATAGTGATAATAAATTGATAGCGAGCAAACCACTACTAAGTAAAAAAATTTATGATCAGTTTAATCAAGCTCTTCAAGATAGAAAAAAAAGAGGTCATTTTGCTGAGATAACTTTTATTGGAGTAAATTCAGCGAATATTAAAGAACATAAAAAAATAAATAGTATTTTACAAGTCACAGTAAATTTTGTTGGAGAAGTGATTACTTGTATAAGAGATAAAGATAAAAAAATTATTTCAGGGAATCCAGAAAAGATAAAAAAAATATATGATACATGGATCTTTTCGAGAGATATAAAATCAAATAATCCTAACTGGCAATTAGTTGAAACCATTAATTAATTGAACAGTAAAATTTCAGATAAAGATAAAAAAGATTGGGAAAACTTTTTATCTAGCAAAGATCATATTTTTGATAAAGATAAAAAAAATGATAAAGAAAATACAAGAGAAATTTTCTCATTTGATCTACACGGATACTCGTTAGCTGAGGCTAATAACAAAGTTGAGGATATTATTAACAAGTGTTACCAAAAAAACGTATATAAAATTATTTTAGTTACTGGTAAAGGCCTACACTCAAAAAATGAAAAAAATCCTTATGTTTCAAAAGAATTAGGAATATTAAAGCATTCAGTTCCAAATTATATTAGAAACAATAAAGAATTAATGAAGCTAATTCTTAGGATTGAGGACGCCTCAATTGAAGATGGTGGAAGCGGAGCTCACTACATATATCTAAAGAAAAAATTATAGAATAAATTTCGATAAATCAGTATCTTTTACTAAATTGTCTAAATTTTTACTTATATAATCTTTATTAATAACTATTTTTTCTCCAGATCTGTCTGTTGCAGTAAAACTTATTTCATCAAGAATTTTTTCGATTATTGTATGAAGCCTTCTTGCTCCAATGTTTTCAACTGTTGAATTTACTTCTGAAGCGATATTAGCAATTGCATCAATACCATCTTCAGAAAACTCTAGTTCAACATTCTCAGTTTTTAACAGAGCAATATATTGTTTAATTAAACTGTAATCTGGTTCTTTTAAAATTCTTTTGAAATCTTCGCTAGTTAATGCTTCTAATTCAACTCTTATCGGTAATCTTCCTTGTAATTCTGGTAACAAATCTGATGGTTTAGCTAATTGAAATGCACCAGAAGCAATAAATAAAATATGATCAGTTTTAATTGGACCATATTTGGTATTAACTGTTGTTCCCTCAATCAGAGGAAGCAGATCTCTTTGAACACCTTCCCTTGAAACATCACCACCAACTCTATCTGTTCTACCTGAAATTTTATCTATCTCATCTAAAAATACTATACCGTTGTTTTCAGTCGAAACTTTTGCAGCTTTAATAATTTTATCCTGCTCGATTAATTTATCAGACTCATCATTTAGTAAAATCTCGTGAGATTCTTTTACAGTCATTTTTTTCTTTTTTTCTTTAGCACCCATAGATTTGCCAAGCATTTCACCAATATTAATCATTCCTACATTAGCGCCTGGCATTCCAGGTATCTCAAATGATGTACCGCTATTTCCTGCATTGCTAACAGCAATTTCTATTTCATTATCATCTAAGTCACCATTTCTCAGCCTTTGCCTAAAACTCTCTCTTGTAGCTGCACTTGCTTTTTTTCCAACTAAAGCATCTAAAACCTTTTCTTCTGCAAGTTTCTGGGCTTTTGCTTTTACTTCTTTTCTTTTCTTAATTTTTTCCATTGAAATAGCAATTTCGACTAGATCTCTTACTATTTGCTCTACATCTCTTCCAACGTAACCTACTTCAGTAAATCTTGTAGCTTCAACTTTTACAAATGGAGCTTCAGCTAATTTCGACAATCTCCTCGATATTTCAGTTTTACCGACACCAGTTGGACCAATCATTAATATATTTTTTGGTAAAACTTCATTTTTCATTTCACCCTTAAGGGCTTGCCTTCTCCATCTATTTCTTAAAGCTACAGCAACAGCCCTTTTTGCTTTGTTTTGACCAACTACAAATCTATCTAATTCAGAGACAATCTCTCTTGGTGAAAGAGAACTTCCTAAAAAAGTTTCTTTTGATTTATCTTTATCCTTTGGATGTAGTTGAGTTACGTTAGATTTATCCATTATATTTTTTCAATTTTAACATTATTATTTGTAAATACACATATTTCAGCTGCAACTTCTATAGCTTTTTTTGCAAGTTCTTCAGCGTTCATTTCTGTTCCCATCAATACTTTGCCCGCAGCTAATGCATAGTTGCCACCTGAGCCAATACCAATTACGTCACCTTCAGGCTCAAGAACATCTCCTGTACCAGAGATGATATAACTGTTATCTTTATCACCTACAGCCATTAAAGCTTCAAGTCTTCTTAAATATTTGTCTGTTCTCCAATCTTTTGCTAATTCAACCGCTGCTCTTGATAAATTACCAGCGTGCTTTTCTAATTTTGCCTCTAGTCTCTCGAATAACGTAAGTGCATCAGCTGTTGATCCAGCGAATCCAGCAACTACACCTCTTTTTTCAATTTTTCTAACTTTTGAAGCAGTACTTTTAACAACAGTGTTACCCATGCTAACCTGGCCATCTCCTGCTACGACTACTTCTTTATTTTTTCTTACTAAAACAATTGTTGTCATAGCTTATAAATGGATACTAATTTCAAGAGTTCAAGCCCAGGTTTAGTATTATTGCCATAATTGAATAATATATGTATACCTGTTTTTAATTATGAAGCGTAAAGGTAAGATAAGTAGAAAAACGAAAGAAACTAGCATTAGTGTTGATTTAAATATTGATGGAAAAGGCAAATATAAAATTGATACTGGAATTGGTTTTTTAAATCATATGCTAGAGCAGCTATCAAAACATTCTTCAATTGATATAAACATTAAAGCTAAGGGAGATACTCATATCGACTTGCACCATACAACTGAAGACACTGGAATTGCTATCGGCGAGGCTCTAAAAAAAGCTTTAAAAAAATCTGTTGGTATTAGAAGGTACGCTCACGCGATGATACCTATGGATGAAACTTTATCACGTGTTGCAATTGATATATCAAATAGACCATATTTGATTTGGAAAGTTAACCTTAAAGTTGAAAAACTTGGAGAGATGGATACAGAACTCTTTAAAGAGTGGTTTCAAGCTTTCTCTCAAGCAGCAGGTATTACATTGCACGTTGAAAATATTTATGGTGATAATAGTCACCACATTATTGAGTCTTGCTTTAAAGGATTGGCAAGATCATTAAGAACTGCATTAGAGATAGACCCTAGGAATAAAAAAACAATTCCATCTACAAAAGGTTCTTTATAAAATTAAATGAATGTCACAATTGTTGATTATAATTCGGGCAATATAAGCTCGGTAATAAATTCTTTTAAAGAAGTTGCTAAGGGAAAAGTAAATATTGAGGTAACTTCAGATTTAAATAAAATTAAATCAAGTGATAAACTAGTATTGCCAGGGCAAGGTTCATTTAAAAGCTGCGTAGATGCTTTAAACAAGATAAATGGTTTAACAGACACTTTGAATGAATTTGCAATAAATAACAAAAAACCTCTTCTTGGAATTTGTGTTGGTTTGCAAATGTTTGCCGATGTTGGGTATGAAGAAACAGAAACAAAAGGGTTTGGTTGGATTTCAGGTAAAGTTTCAAAAATAGATAATAAAAATGGAAAATTTAAACTCCCGCATATTGGTTGGAATCAAATAAATATTGTTAAAGACAGCAAAATTTTTCAAGATATAGAAAATAATTTTCATATGTATTTCGTACATAGTTATGAATTTATACCAAATGATAAAAATGTAATTTCTGCTACAACAGACTACTCATCAAATATTGTTTGTTCAGTTGAAAAAGAAAATATTTTTGGGACTCAATTTCATCCAGAAAAAAGTGATAAAATTGGGTTAAAAATTATTGATAACTTTTTAAGCTTATGATCAGAGATATAAAATTAAAAGATAAAGTAGAGTGGGAAGTTCTGTATAAGGGTTATGCAGATTTTTATAAAGTTGAAATGAACGCTAAAATCTTAAAAACTGTATGGGAATGGATACATGATAAAAATCATGAAGTTTCAGGTTTAGCTTATGAACAAGATAATAAAATTATTGGAATAGCCCATTACAGAAAAATGCCAAGTCCATTAAGGGGTAAATATATTGGATTTTTGGATGATTTGTATGTTGATCCAAAGTACAGAAGAAATGGAATTGGTGAAAAAATAATTAAAGAATTAAATCTTATTTCAAAAAAAAATAATTGGAATTTAGTAAGATGGATTACACGAGATGACAACATTACAGCAAAATCTTTATATGCAAAATTATCAAAAAAAACGAACTGGGAAGTTTTCGAGTTATCATGAAAATATTTCCTGCAATTGATATTAAAGATCAAAAGTGTGTAAGATTAATTAAAGGAGATTTTGAAAACAAAACTGAGTATCAAATGTCTCCAATTGATCAAGCGGGAAAATATAGAGATTATGGTTTTAAAAATTTACATATTGTTGATCTTGATGGGGCGTTGACTGGTGAAACAATAAATCTTGATATTATTCAAGCTATAGTAGGTAAATTTGATCTTAAAGTCGAAATAGGCGGTGGTATTAGAAATCTAGAAAGTATCCAAAAGTACAATGATGCTGGTGCTGATAAAGTTATTTTAGGAAGTGCTGCAATAAAAGATAAAATCTTTTTAAAAGAGGCGTGTAAAAAATTTCCAAATAAAATTGCTTTAGGTTTAGATGCTAAAAATGGATATTTATCTATATCAGGATGGAGGGAAAATTCAAATCAATTAACTTTAGATTATTTAAAAGAAGTTAATGATTATGGTGTTAGTAGATTGATTTATACTGATATAGATCGAGATGGTATGAAGCAAAGCCCAAATTTTGATGAAACATTAAAAGTTGCTAAAATATCTAATTGTCCTGTCATTATATCTGGAGGAGTTTCATCAATAGATGATGTTAGAAAAGCTAAAAATCTTAAAAATATTGAGGGTATAATAGTCGGTAAAGCTATCTATGATGGTGATATTAAATTGGAAGAATTGGTAAAAGAAGATGCTTAAAAATAGAATAATTCCTTGTTTAGATGTTAAGAACGGCCGTGTTGTTAAAGGTATAAACTTTGTTGATCTAAAAGATGCAGGTGATCCTGTTGAGCAAGCTAAGATTTATAGTGAAGGCGGAGCAGATGAAATTTGTTTTTTAGATATTACTGCTTCAAATGAAAATAGAGATACTATTTATGATGTTGTAGAGAAAACTTCAAAAAAATGTTTTGTTCCTTTGACAGTTGGGGGCGGTGTCAGAAGTGTTGAGGATATTAATAAATTACTTAATTTTGGGGCTGATAAAGTTTCAATCAACACAGCAGCAGTTGAAAATTCAAAAGTAGTTCTTGAGAGTTCAAAAAAATTTGGGTCTCAATGCATTGTAGTTGCAATTGATGCAAAAAAAAATGGAGACAAGTGGGAAGTATTTACTCACGGAGGAAGAAATAATAGTGGTATTGATGCATTAGAATACGCAAAACAAATGGAGGAAAATGGTGCTGGTGAGTTGCTGGTAACTTCAATGGATAGAGATGGAACTCAAGTTGGTTACGATATTGATTTGATGTTAAAAATTTCCTCAAAAGTAAATATTCCTGTGATTGCATCTGGAGGTGTTGGTAATTTAGATCATCTAGTTGATGGAATTAAACTGGGTAAAGCTAGTGCTGTTTTAGCTGCATCTATATTTCATTATGGAAAATATTCAGTCAAAGAAGCTAAGGAATATTTGGATTCAAAAGGGATACCTGTTAGGATTTAATATGCTAAAGATTTTAGAGGATCTAATTCTACTTGCAAAAGAAAGAAAAAAAAATCCAGTTAAAGACTCATATACTAATAGACTTTTAGAAAGTAGCACTCTAGCAAAAGAAAAAGTCTTAGAAGAGATTAATGAATTAATTGAGGCTGTAGAAAAAGATTCAAATAAAATTCATGAAGCAGCGGATGTTTTTTATCACTTAATAATGTATCTTGAAAAAAATGAGATAGATGTTGAAGATGTGATGAAAGAACTTGAAAACAGGCGAAAATAGATAAAAGTCCTCTTTTTTTGATTAAAGCTGTGTCAATTTTTAAAATTATATAAATCTAATTAAATCTATATTTTGAAATATCTTTTTATTTAAAAATAATTGCGGAACTAAAAAGACTAAAAAATAAATTAGGAAGGCAATTATGAAACACGTCGAAAAAAAAAGACATTTAGCAAAAACGATTACTTGGAGAATAATAGCTAGTTTAGATACATTCTTAATAGCATGGTTAATTACAGGAAAATTTGACTGGGCTGGAACTATTGCTGGGATTGAGGTTTTGACCAAAATGTTTCTTTACTATTTCCATGAAAGAGCTTGGTACAGATATAGTAGATATGGTGTCTTAAAAAGGCGGTAGGCTAAAAGAAAATTAGCATTCAATAAATACTTATAAAAAGAATAAGTATCTTATTGCTTGGGAGAATATATACTCCCAAAAAAAATGAGCCATAAATTTTACAAGCCAGCAAAATCAAGATTACAAAGAAGTGAATTAGCTGTTCCTGGCTCATCTCCAAAAATGTTCGAGAAAGCACTAAATTCTGCTGCGGATTATATTTTTTTAGATTTAGAGGATGCGGTTTCTCCTAATGATAAGGTTGCAGCTAGAGCAAATGTGATTAAAGCGCTTAATGAGATGAACTGGAGAGAAAAAGGAAAAACAATTTCTGTTAGAATAAATAGTTTAGATACTCATTATATGTACAGCGATATTGTTGAAATAATTGAACAAGCCGGAGAAAACGTTGACACAATTCTTGTGCCAAAAGCAGGTACAGAAAGTGATGTATATATGGTTGATTGTTTATTGACTCAGATAGAAACACACAAAAAAATAAAAAATAAAATTGGAATTGAGTGCTTAATTGAGACTGCTCTAGGTATGTCTAATATAAGAGAAATTGCTAAATCTAGTGAAAGACTTGAGGCATTACATTTTGGAGTTGCTGATTACGCTGCAAGTTTAAGAGCAAGAACAGTTGTAATAGGTGGTCTTAATCCTGATTATCCAGGAGATCAATGGCATCACGGATTATCTGAATTAGTAATGACTTGTAGAGCATATGGTTTGAGAGCAATTGACGGACCATTTGGAGATTTTAATGATCCAGATGCTTATATAGCAGCAGCAAAAAGAGGAGCGGCAATTGGAATCGAAGGAAAGTGGGCAATTCATCCTTCACAAATCGAATTAGCCAACAAAGTTTTCTCACCACCCGAATCAGAAGTAAATAAAGCAAAAAGAATTTTAGAGGAGCTTGAAAAAGCTGCTAAAGAGGGAAAAGGTGCCGCTCAACTCGATGGAAGAATGATAGATGCAGCTTCAGCACGAATGGCCGAGAATATAGTTAATATAGACAAATTAATTAATAAAAAATAATTATGGATATACACGAATATCAAGCAAAAGAAATCTTATCAAGTTTTGGAGTAACAATACCAAGAGGCGGAATAGTTTATAGTCCTGAGAATGCTGAGAATAAAGCAAGAGAAATCGGTGGCTCAAAATGGGTTGTTAAAGCACAGATTCATTCAGGAGCTAGAGGAAAGGCTGGTGGAATAATCGTTTGTAATTCTCCTTTAGAAGTTGCTCAAGCAACAGACAAACTATTAGGAAAAAAATTAGTAACAAATCAAACAGGGCCTGATGGCAAAATTGTAAATAGAATTTACATTGAGGAAGCAACAGATATTGAAAAAGAGCTATACCTTGGTTTAGTTTTCGACAGAAGTTCAGAGAGCATAATGGTGGTAGCATCCACGGAAGGAGGCATGAGTGTTGAGGAAATTGCTAAAGAAAAACCAGAGACAATTATTAGATCTAAAATAGAAGTTGCTGTTGGAATTCAAAATTTTCAAGCAAGAGAACTAGCTTTTGGATTAGGTATTGAGTCTGATTTAATTTCAAGAGCATCGGATACGATTATTGGATGTGCAAAAGCTTTTAGTGAGCTAGATGCTACTATGGTTGAGGTAAATCCCTTGGTTATTTCAAAACAAAAACAGATACTAGCATTAGACTGTAAGATGAGTTTTGATAACAATGCAATGTTTAGGAGAAGCAAAGTTTCTGAGTTAAGAGATAAAACTCAAGAGGAGGAAAAAGAGGTGTACGCATCCGATCGAGGTTTAAATTATGTTAGTCTTGAGGGTAATATTGGAAATATTATTAATGGAGCTGGTCTAGCAATGGCATCAATGGATATGATCAAGCTAGCCGGGGGTGAGCCAGCAAATTTTTTAGATGTAGGAGGTGGAGCAACTCCGGAGAAAATAGTTAAAGCTTTTAGATTAATTACAATGGACAAAAAAGTAAAAGTAATTTTGGTAAATATTTTTGCAGGAATTAATAGGTGTGATTGGGTTGCGGAGGGAATTGTTCAAGCATTAAAAAAAATTGACGTTAAGGTTCCTTTAGTAATTCGACTAGCAGGTACAAATGTTGAAAAAGGAAATAAAATTTTAAAAGAAAGCAAAATAAATTTTATCGAAGCAAATACATTAGAGGATGCCGCAAACAAAGCTGTTAAGGCACTTAAATAACAAATGGCAGTAATTATTAATAAAGATACAAAAATTATAATACAAGGCTTTACCGGGAAAATGGGAACATTTCATGCCGAAGAAATGATAAAGTATGGTTCAAATGTAGTTGGAGGAGTTACACCAGGAAAAGGCGGTATCAAACACTTGGACCGGCCTGTTTTTAATACAGTTAAAGATGCAGTAAAAGAAACTGGAGCTACAGCATCAATTTTATTTGTTCCACCAGCATTTGCTGCTGACTCAGCAATGGAAGCAGCTGACGCAGGAATAAAAACTTGCGTAGCTATTGTAGATGGAATTCCTTCTCATGACATGATTAGGATAAAAAGATATATGAGAAGATATTCAAGAACAGAAAAAATGACTTTAGTTGGACCAAACTGTGCGGGAATTATTAGTCCTGGAAAATCAATGTTAGGTATAATGCCTGGACATATTTATAAAGAGGGTCGTGTTGGAATTATTAGTAGGTCAGGCACACTTGGTTATGAAGCAGCGCAACAGATGAAAAATTTAAATATAGGTATTTCAACAAGTGTTGGAATCGGTGGAGATCCAATCAACGGAAGTTCATTTAGAGATATAATAGAAAAATTTGAAACAGATGATGAAACAGATGCAATTCTAATGATAGGTGAAATAGGGGGCCCTCAAGAAGTTGCAGCTGGTGAATTTGCAAAAGAGAATATGAAAAAACCGGTAATTGGCTATATTGCAGGCTTAACAGCACCAAAGGGTAGAGTTATGGGTCACGCTGGTGCAATAGTCTCAGCTTATGGAGAGAGCGCAATTGAAAAAGTTGAAATTTTAAAAGAATGTGGTGTAATTATATCTAAAAATCCGTCGGTGATGGGTGATACTGTTAAGTCAGTTTTAGAGAAAATTTAAATGGCCTACGATGAAAATAATATTTTTGCAAAAATATTAAAAGGAGAAATTCCTTGTAATAAAATTTATGAAGACGAATATGTTCTTTCATTTCATGACATAAATCCTCAAAAAAAAATTCATGCATTGGTTATACCAAAGGGGAAATATATCGATTTGGATGATTTCAGCGAAAATGCCTCTAATAACGAAATTGTGGGTTTGATTAAAGGAATCCACATAGTTGCAAAGAAACTCGGCATGTCAGTAAATACTGGAAAAGGATATAGAGCTTTAGCTAATATTAATGAATATGGAGGTCAGGAAGTACCTCATCTACATTTTCATTTATTTGGAGGTGAGAGAGTCGGTAAAATGGTAGAATGAAAAAAAATATTGATAGAAACTACCTAGAAATTTATTCCCTTAATGAGTTAGTTGAACCAGAATGCCCTACAAAAGAATATGTAGTGAATTTGATTGATCCCCCAGATTTTCAATTAAATAAATTTTTTTACAAAACTATCGGTAAGAAACATCGATGGGTAGATAGATTAATTTGGACTGAAAAACAATGGGTAGGATATACAACAAATAAAAACGTAAAAACATACATTCTTAAAAAAGCTGACGATCTTGTGGGCTATTTCGAACTAATTATTCATCAAGAAAATAATGAAATTGAAATTGCTTATTTTGGAATACTTGAGGAATATCATAATAAAAAATTAGGATCATTTTTACTGACTAATGCTATAAAAAAATCGTTTATGTTTAGCCCAAAAAGAGTGTGGGTTCATACTTGTTCCTTGGATCATAAAAATGCTCTTAAGAATTATTTATCAAGAGGAATGAAAATTTTTAAAACAGAAACAATCTCAATTTAATCTTGCAAAGGAATTTTAAATAGATTTTTTTTTAATTTTTGATTTTTAATAACTGAAGACAAGTATGTGATGTTTAAATTTTGATAAATATCTAAAGTTTGCCAACCGATTAAATTATAGTTTTTGTTATCAAAAAAAATATTAATTTCATTTTCGTCTTTAAAAAAAGTATAATTAATAAATTTATTATCAATAACTCTTTCTTCAGCTTTTTTAATTTCTGAGATAATAAAATTTTTATCTAAAATATAGTTTAAAACAGTCTTTTCAATTGGATATAGATAATAACTTCCAGCATTATTTTTAATTACAAGAGATTTACCATTTGAAATTAAAATTTTTTTATTTGCGTTATTATATTTGCAATTTATTTTTAGAGGGTATTCAATTATACACATACCCTGTTCAGTTTTTCCATTAATATTTTGTTCAAAATCAAATTTTATATTTTCAATACTTTTAAGATTTTGGATTATATTTTCTTTATTAAAAGAAAATGCTTGGTTATTAAAAAAGAAAACTAAGATTATAAAAAAAAATTTTTTCATTAGAGGACATCTCTTTTACCTACGTGATTGGCTTTACTTACTATACCCTCTGCTTCCATCATATCAATAATACGGGCTGCACGGTTATACCCAATCTGAAGTTTTCTTTGTAAAAAAGAAGTTGACGCTTTACCCTCCGATTTAATTATTTCAAGTGCAGTCTCATATAACTCATCTTTATCCCCATGATTTTTAGAATTTTCACTCATTTCTTTTTCATCAGCATAATTGAGTATTTCGTCAACATAATCAGGTTCTGCCTGCGATCTTAAAAAATTGTTTATTTTTTCAATTTCATTATCAGATACAAAAGGTGCATGTATTCTAACAATTTTATTTGCAGCTGACATATAAAGCATATCTCCTTTTCCTAATAATTGTTCAGCACCTTGCTCACCTAAAATTGTTCTACTATCAATCTTCGATGTAACTTGGAATGAAATACGAGTTGGAAAGTTTGCTTTTATTGTTCCAGTTATTACATCCACACTAGGCCTTTGAGTCGCCATTATTATATGAATTCCAGCAGCCCTTGCCATTTGAGATAATTTTTGAATATAGTTTTCGATTTCTTTACCTGCGACTAACATTAAATCAGACATTTCATCAACAACTACCACAATATAAGGCATTGGAAGTTTGTGTTTAGCATTATATCCATCAATATTTCTCACACCCTCTTTTGTCATTAACCTGTACCTGCTTTCCATTTCTTTTACTACCCAACCTAAAACTGATGCAGCTTTTTTAGCTTCTGTAATTACTGGGCAAAGCAAGTGAGGAACACCTTCATAAGTAGAGAGTTCTAACATTTTTGGATCTATTAAAATAAACTTACATCTTTCTGGTGAATGTCTATAAAGTAATGATAAAATAATTGTGTTAATACAAACAGATTTTCCAGATCCAGTAGTCCCAGCAATTAGCAGATGAGGCATCGAAGCTAAATCACCAATGATGGGCATACCAGAAATATTTTTTCCCAAGGCTATTGGTAATTTGATGTCTTTTTTTTTAAAATCTGAATGATTTAAAATTTCACTTAAATAAACATTTTCTCTTGATAAATTTGGTAATTCAATCCCAATAGTATTACTTCCTGGAATAATAGAGATTCTAGCAGATTCTGAACTTGTATTCCTAGCAATGTCATCTGAGAGATTTATTATTTTTGAAACTTTTACACCTGCGGCAGGCTCAAATTCATTTAGGGTTACTACTGGTCCATTGCTTATTTTTTTGACTTTTCCACTAACACCAAAATCTAATAATATTTTCTCTAAAAAATTTGGATCGATTTTCTCATTTTTATTTAATAAACCTTTGTCACTCTTAGTAGCAACGTTTAAAAGATCAATTGATGGTAAATTAAATTTAGTCTTATTTAAATTTTGTGAAGATTCAGCTTTTATAAATGGCAAATCTTCTTGTATTAAATTTTTAATTTCATCTTGGGGAATATATTCGTTAATAATCTCACTTCTGTTTGTATAATTCTTCTCTTTTTTCTTAAATATAAAAACATAAATTTTTTTACATGAATTTAAAAAGTTTTTAATATTAAAATTTATACTAATTAAAAAAAGAACTATAGAAGTTATTAAAAAAGAATAATAAAAAAAATTGTTCAATGAATTGTTTATTTGGGTAGGAAAAAAATTACTAAAAAAGGTTCCAATAAAACCACCGCTTCCGTTAATATACAGTGTGAATGTACTAGTATAAAATAAACTAAAAAAAAGTGATCCAATTATTAAATACATAACTGTAAAAAATGTGTTTTCTAAAATTAGAAAAATTTCTTTTTTTTTAAAAATATTTATTCCCGAAAAAAAGTAAGTAATTGGAATTAGATATGCAATAAATCCAACACTTTGAAAAAAAAAATCGGAGATATAGCTACCTTGAATTCCCAGTAAATTCTTAATTTTTGTATTTTCTGAAAATATAAAATTTGGGTCATCAGGAGAATAACTGATTAAAGCAATAAATAACAAAATCCCTATCAAAGAGATTATTATACCAAAAATCTCTATTAATTTTTTTATAATAAAAAATAATACTGTATTTGCTAGTTTTTTTATATCCATTTTCAATGAATCAAATTTACCACTTTGTATCATCTAATTTTTATTGTTAAAATTAAAATTATTATGAATGTTTGTATATTAGGTGACGGCTTGACTAGTTTATCTTTAGCAAAAGCTTTGGTAAATTTGGAAATAAATGTTGATGTTATATCTCATAAAAAAATTGATAAATTAGATAATACTAGAACACTCGGTCTATCGCGGAGTAATATTGAATTCTTTAACAAAAATATCGTTAATATTGATAAATTATTATGGAAAATTAAAAAAATTGCAATTTTTAATGATAACTCAAAAAATAATGAATTAATTAATTTTGATAATAGTAAAGAATATCTATTTGCAACAATTAAAAATAAGGAATTCTATAATCTTTTGTATTTAAGTTTGATTAAATCAAAAATTTTTAATTTCAAAAAAAAATTGATTTTATCGAAATACAATCTAATTATAAATTGTGATCCAAAAAATCTTATAACTAAAAAGTTTTTTTTCAAAAATATAAGGAAAAATTATGATAGTTTTGCTTACACCACAATTATAGAACATAAAAAATTAATAAATAATAATACAGCAATGCAGATTTTTACTAAACGGGGTCCTTTGGCATTTTTACCTTTATCAGATACAAAAACATCAATTGTTTATTCTTATAAAGGAAAAAAGATAAGTAATATTTTCGAATTAGTAAATTTTTATAATAAGAAATACTCTATAAAAAAATTTAATGAATACAAAACTTTTGAATTAAGATCATCGAATTTACGAAATTACTACCATCAAAATATTTTAGCTTTTGGTGACTTATTGCATAGAATACATCCACTGGCTGGACAAGGTTTTAATATGTCAGTAAGAGATATTAAAGAATTAGTTAAAATAATAAGATTTAAAATTAACCATGGTTTGAGTCTAGACAGTTCAGTTTGTATAGATTTTGAAAAAAATACAAAACATAAAAATTATATTTTTTCAAATTCAATAGACTTTTTATATGAATTTTTTAACTTTGAGCGAAAAATTAAAAGTAATATTTTAAGCAAAACAATTAAACTTTTAGGTGCGCAAAAATCTACAAATAAAATTTTCACAGAACTAGCTGATAATGGAATAGTATTTTAGTTATTGTACTGTTGTATTATTATAATTGTCAAAAGTGTATGTAGTTAATATTTGAGATATTTTAGACTTTCTAATATCTAGATTTTCTGCCTCTAGTAAAATTTGTTTTTCTTCGAGTGTAAAAGGAGAAGCCATAGCCAAAGCATTTATTGTTTCATCCAAACTTTGTTTTTCTAAAGCTTTCCAATTAATTATAAAACCTCTTTTTTCAAACAAGTTTTTTAAATCTTTAAAAATTAATTCTAGGTCAGAAAATTTAATATTTTCTTTTTTTTCACCTAAATCATTCAAGAAATTTTTTGTATCAATTTTACATTCTCTATATTTTTTAACTGATTTTATTTCCTCAATTATTTGAAATCTAATTAAACCTTTGAGTTCAATTACATATCTTCCATCATCAGTTTCTTTGAAAGCAGTAATTTTTCCTAAACATCCTATTTTGTAGAGTTCAGGAATTTGAACATTGCCTTTTGTCGTTTTAGGTTGAATCATACCAATGTATTTATCTGACTTCATACTATCATTGATCATTTCAATATATCTTGGTTCAAAAATATTTAATGGAACAGTTGTCTTAGGAAAAATAATAAAATTACTTAGAGGAAATACTGGTATTATATCAGGAAAGTTATTCATAACTTAATTTGTAACAAAAATTTAATTATTCATCTATAATAAATTCAATGATTTTTTGGATAGCATCATACCCAAAAAGTGGGAACACATGGCTTAGAGCACTAATAAGCTCTTACTATTTTTCAAAAGAAGGATTTTTTAAGAAAGAAATATTAAAAAACATAGATCAATTTCCTGAAAAAATACATTTTTCTTATTTTAATTATGATCCTAAAGATATTACTGGTACAACACAATTTTGGATCAAAGCACAAGAAAAAATTAACTCAGACAAAAAAGTAAAATTTTTTAAAACACATAATATTTTTGGAGAAATTAATAAACAACCATTTACAAATAAATTAAATTCTATTGCCTGCATTTATATTGTTAGAGATCCAAGAAATGTGATAACATCTTTAAAAAATCATTACGAGTTATCTTACGATGAGGCATATGATTTTATTACTAATGAAAAAAAATATATTTATGATCAACACAAACTAAATGATTATAGTGATTTTCAATTCATAGGTTCATGGAAAACAAATTTTCAATCTTGGAAATATCAAAAAGAGATACCAATAAAATTCATTAAATATGAGAATTTATTAAATGAAACTTTTACTACTGCTTTAGGTGTAGTGGAATTTGTTAATAAAATACTTAAAAATAAAAAAAGTGTCGATAAAAAAAAATTAGAAAATGTAGTAAATTCCACATCATTTGAAAGATTAAAAAAAGAAGAGACCATTGAAGGTTTTTCAGAAGCGATTATTTCTAGACAAAAAGATAAAAAGATACCGTTTTTTTATTTAGGTCCTAAAAATGATTGGAAAAAAATTTTAGATAAAAAAATTCAAAACCAATTAAATAAGGTTTTTATGAAAAATTTAAAAGAACTTCTTTATTGATACTTGCTAAATTTTTAAAAAGCTAATACTTTTGTTACTTATAAAACAAGCGGGCATAGCTCAGTGGTAGAGCGTCTCGTTGCCAACGAGAAGGTCGAGGGTTCGACCCCCTTTGCCCGCTCCAATATTATGTCTGACTTATTAAATAAAAAATGTGTTCCATGTGAAGGTGGTGTAACAGCATTTGATATTTCTGAAATACACAAATATCAAAAAAAAGTAGATGGATGGGATGTTGTTAAAAATGAAAAAGATATCTATTTTTTGGAAAAAAAATTTAATTTTAAAAATTTTTTAGAGAGTCAGAAATTTGTAAATTTAGTCGGAAAAGTTTCAGAAGAAGAGGGCCACCATCCAGATATTATGTTCGGATGGGGCTATGCAAAAGTCAGTATAACCACTCATGCAATATCAGGTTTATCTGAAAACGATTTTATTTTAGCAGCAAAAATTGATAAAGGTGCTAGTGTCTAAAATGTCTAGTATTTGAAAAAATTAATACAGTTTTTGTATCATTTGCAAATTTTATAATTTCTTTATCATTGATTGATCCCTCGGGCTGAACAACAGCTGTGACACCAGATTGTATTAATTTTTCAATTCCATCTACAAATGGGAAAAAAGCATCAGAGGCAGCAACTATATTCTCTTTAATTTTACTAAATTTTTTCATTTTTTTGACAGCAATCTCACAGCTATCAATTCTGCTTGGCTGGCCAGAGCCAATACCTACTATCGCTTCGCCAGCTGCTAGCACGATTGCATTTGATTTAACATATCGACAAACATTAAATGCAAAAATTAAATCATCAAATTGAGTTTTATTAGGCTTAATTTTAGAAACAATCTTAAAGTCTTTTTTTGTAAATATTTTATCATCCTCAGATTGAACTAAAATTGACTCATTGATTGAATTAAATTTTAAATTTTTATTTAATTTATAATTAGTAGTATCAATTAATCTCAAATTTTTTTTTTTCTTTAATATTTTTAGAGCTTCTTTCTCAAAACCATTTGCTGAAATTACCTCTAAAAAAATCTTGTTCATTTCAAATGCAACTTTTTTGTTTACCTTGAAATTACAAGAAACAACACCACCAAAAGCACTAATTGGATCACAAGCCAAAGCTGATTTATAACTTTCTAAATTATTTTTCTTAATAGAAACGCCACAAGGATTTGCGTGTTTGACAATTACTGTACCACTATTTTTTTGAAAAGATCTTGAAATAGTTAATGCAGCAAATAAATCATTGTAATTATTATAACTTAGTGGTTTTCCATGAATTTTATCTATTCCAATTTCCTTTCTATTTGAATAAATTGCACTTATTTGATGGGGGTTTTCTCCATATCTTAATTTTTCGACGAGATTTCCATAAATAATTTTTTTTTGAGGAAAATCTGTCTTGGTAATTTTGTTGAAATAATTTGTTATAATGGAGTCATAGTGTGAAGTTTCCGTAAATGCTAATTTTGACATTTTTTCTCTAAATTTAAGGGAAGTTGAACCATTATTTTTCTTTAATTCATCTATCAAATCAGGATATTGCGTTTTAGAAATAATTACAGTTACATCTTCATAGTTTTTGGCAGCAGATCTAACCATTGTAGGGCCACCTACGTCTATATTTTCAATAATTTTTTTATGACTTTTTGTTGTCTCAAGAATTTCTTCAAATGGATAAAAATTAATAATTACTAAGTCTATATTTTCATAATTATTTAATTTCATTTCTTTATTATGAAATTTATTATTTCTTTTATTCAAAATACCTGCATGAATTTTAGGATGTAAAGTTTTGACTCTTCCATTCAAAATTTCATTTGAACCAGTAAAATCTGAAACCTCTGTACACTTAAAATTAAGACGTTTTATCTCTTTATAAGTACCACCTGAACTAATTATCTTAACATTATTTTTTTTTAAAGTTTGTAATAAAATCTTTAAATTACTCTTATCATAAACAGAAATTAGTGCTGTCCGAATTTTTTTCATTATATTTTTTCTAACTTCCACTTAATATCTTCTATCTGATTATTTGAAATACCAGAAATGAAAATATTTTGGTTTTCAGTGTATAAATTTTTATTACCGAAATATAGACCATTATCAATATTAATATCAAAACTTTCACAAGTAAATTTCCATCCTTGATCATCCAATTCAATTAATATTGATTTATTATCTTGAGTTTTCATTAATTTAATAGATGGTTCTAAATGAAATCTGATATCAAATTTGAAGTTATGATTATTTTTCTTTTTTATTATTTTATCGTAACCAATAAAAATCATACGATCAGGATAAAACTCAATCTCTCTTTCATGGATTGAATTAAATTTCTTCAGATAGCCGTCATGTGATCCAATTATTTTCCAATAATTTTTTTCAAAAATTACTTGTCTTTTTAAAATTTTCAAACCTCTTTGTAAAAGATTGATATTTCTCGTCTTATGAAATTTACATGAGGAATGATCATCAATTACTAATGTGTTTTGAGAGGCAGAGGACTTTGATATTTCATTAAGCTTTATGTTGTCTTTATTGTAGTATCCACAGTTAGTAATTAATTTTTTTTGATTAGAAAGTATCTCAAATGACAAAGATCCAGCCTGATAATCCTTTGTATATTTTGACACAGGAGGATTACCAGCATCCATAATTAAGCATATTTTCTTATTTCTAAGAATAAAATATCCACCAAAATCTAAATTTTCGTTTTTAAACTTGTACCCCAACCTTTTTAGATAGTTGTCAAAATCTTTATTATTTGAGTTATTATTTCCATTAAATAAAAGGTCATAGTTAGTATTTTGCCAAGTAAAATTATATCCTTGACCAAGGTGAAAAATATTTTCATCAATGTACTCTGGGATTGAAACTTGAGATTCTTTAAACCACTCTCTAATTAAAATAAAATATTTAAGATAGAATGTAAGTTGTTTTATATTCCTTGATTTTGGAAACCCTTCATTATCTAAAGATGATTTTGAAATTTTTTTCAAAATATCTAAACCAAAAGCTAGATAATTTTTTTCATCTTTGTAACTTAAGCCAACTAAAATAATTGAGGCACAGCCTATTATTTTATCATCAATAGATTTTGATTTGTTTATTTCGTTAATTAAATGATTTGTCTGTTTTTTAATCATCATATTAAACTTATTTTTGTATTTGGTACTTCCTCCATCAAATGAAAGATTGTGACAAGATAACCAAGCTATTATTCGTTTAGCTGTTAAGTCAAAATCCCAACTTTTAGAATTAAATTTGTAATTATAATGAATCCAATTTTCTATTACCGAATGTATTTCTGTGCTGGATGATTTTAGGTCAAGATTAAAAAACCAATAAAAACTATTTAAGTTTTTAAAGTCTTTTTTTTTTATTTTATTGTTTTTCCAAATTTCATCTAAAAAATAATCTTCAATTTTAAATCTTTTTTCCTGATATTTAATCAATGAACTTAATAAGTGGGGACTTGGCTTATAAATAAAATCTGTATCTAAAATTTTTGAAATTTTTCTATCATAAAATTTAGAGTTAAGGTAAAATTTTCTAAATTTATTTAATATATTAGAAAAAAAAGAACCTATATAAATCATTAATGAGATTTTAATAATTCAATATTTTTCTTTATATCTCCATTATTACTTTTGAATATTGTTGTACCCGAAACAAGAATATTCGCTCCTGAGTCAATAGCTAATTTTGAATTTTCAAAATTTATGCCACCATCAATTTCGATATCAAAATTTAATTTTTTTTCATCTTTTAAAATTTTTAATTTTTTGACTTTTTCTAAAACTTCAGGCATAAATTTCTGGCCACCAAATCCTGGATTTACACTCATAATTAGAACCAAATCAATATCGTCAAGTAGGTCTGAGATTAAATCTATTTTAGATTCTGGATTTAAACACACCCCTGCTTTTTTTTTTAGTCCTTTGATTTTCAAAATGGAGGATTTTAAATTATCAGTTGCTTCTGGATGTATTGTAATAATGTCTGCACCAGCATTTGCAAAATCTTCGATATATTTATGAACGGGTGAAATCATTAAATGTACATCAAATGTTAATGATGAATACTTTCTTAGAGCCTTAATAACTGGAGGACCAATCGTTAAGTTAGGAACAAAATGACCATCCATAACATCAACATGAATCATGTCAGCTCCTGCTTGTTCCAGTTTTTTAATCTCACTGCCAAGTTCACTAAAATCAGCAGATAGAATAGAAGGTGAAATTTTAATTTTTTTCATTGATAGCTAAAACTACTAGTATCAATTTTTAAAATTTAATTGAATTAAAAAATTGATAAATTTGTCTAGAAATTTCACTTTCCAATGGAAAAGACAACATACCCATCACTGAGTATCCTAAAATCCATGGCATTAAATAAAACCTTATCATAAAAAAAAACCAAGCCACATAAAGGGGCACCAAAGGTGGGATTATAAATGTTGGCGTTATAGGCTTAAAAATAGCAATTAG
Organism: uncultured Pelagibacteraceae bacterium; assembly: GCA_902623735.1. GTDB lineage: Bacteria > Pseudomonadota > Alphaproteobacteria > Pelagibacterales > Pelagibacteraceae > Pelagibacter. Next base: position 43,834 of record CACNUU010000004.1, read on the forward strand.
TGGATTTGTGAATTTAACAAATACTTTCATAAAAAAAAATTGTGAGTCCTCCTTTTGAAAAATATTCATGGCGACTCTACCAATCAATGTCCACATTATCACTCCCAAAATATAATCAATTATATATATTAACGGATGAAAATTAGCTGACATTTAAAATTTATATTTTTAATTGAGAAAATTTAAAGGGGCGAAATTAATCGCCCCTTAAAAAATTTATTTAGTGTTGTCTGCCAAGGATCGATTTACCTGACGGTACACGAACCTCGTCAACCATTCTTTGTGTTGCCGCATTAGGCTCTGATGTCATTAAACTTACGACAACCATAGCTACTAAGCTGACCGCTGAACCAAAGATACCAAATGTTAACTGTGTAATACCTAAGAATCCACTTCCGCCGTTTCTTACCCAAATTAGGTAACCAGCACCAGAAATTAGACCTAAAGCCATACCAGCTATAGCACCTTCTCTGTTAGCTCTCTTCCACCATACACCAAGTACAAGTGGGAAGAACAATCCAGACATCGCAAAGTCAAAAGCCCAGATTACTGAACCTAAGATACCTTGGATCTCCATTGCCGCAATAGTTGCTCCAGCAAAACCAATTACTACAAGTAGCACCCTTGCAACAACTAGTCTTTTTGCAGTTTCAGCTTTTGGATCAATGATCTTATAATAAACATCATGTGAGATCGCATTAGCAATTGCTAGAATCAAACCATCAGCTGTAGACATGGCAGCAGCCATACCACCAGCAGCAACTAGACCTGAGATTACGTATGGTAATCCAGCTATTTCTGGAGTTGCTAACACAACGGCTTTACCACCCATGAAAAACTCATTTAATTCAAGAGTTCCATTTCCGTTAAAGTCGCTTACAAACATCAAGTTTGCTTGGTTCCAGTTTTGATACCAATCTATCGATTGAACTTCTGCAATTGATTTACCGATAATACCTGTTGGTAATGACGGATCAATCAATGACAATTTAGATAGCGTCGCTAACATTGGAGCAGAAGAATAAAGTAGGAAGATAAAGAATAATGACCAACCTACTGATTTTCTAGCTGCTTTTACACTTGGAGTAGTGAAATATCTCATCATCACGTGAGGCAATGAAGCTGTTCCCATCATCATCGCTAGTGCTAATGAAATAAATGCCCAAGGTGTAGCGTTAACTGCTGAGTGAGCTTTAGTTATTCCAGCTAAGCCTTTTGGCACCATCGCAAGATTCTCTTTCGAGTTTGCAACAAAACCAAATTGCTGTTCAAGTTCACCAATTCTAGCTACCTCATCAGCTAACATAAAGTGAGGAAAGAAACCCGCACCCATTTTGTTACTGATCCAGAATACTGGTAATAAGTAAGCTATGATTAGTACGATATATTGAGCTACCTGTGTCCAAGTTACTCCTCTCATACCACCAAGCATTGAACAAAGTAAAATACTTACTAGCCCAACGTATACAGCGTATTGGAATGGAATATCAAGTGCAACAGATGCAATTGTACCTGTAGCGTTAATTTGTGCAGTCACATAGGTAAATGAAGCAACAGTTAAAACTACTACTGCAAGAAACCTTGTTAAATTACCACCGTATCTTGTACCGATAAAATCTGGAACTGTGTAACAGCCAAATTTTCTTAGGTAAGGTGCTAATAAAGATGCAACTAATACATATCCACCAGTCCAACCAACAAGTAGTGCCATATAACCGTAACCTTTAAAGTAAATTCCACCTGCCATAGCAACGAATGATGCACCAGACATCCAGTCTGCTGCTGTCGCCATTCCATTGAATACAGTTGGAACCTGTCTTCCAGCCACGTAATATGCATCAGCTTGTGCTGTACGTGATAGATAACCAATTATAGCATAGATGGCTACTGTGAACGCAACAAAACAAATACCAATTGTTTTTGCTGTCATACCCATCTGCTCACAAATTGACATAATGATTATGAAACCTAAAAATCCACCTGTGTAGATTCCATAAACCTTAGGCAAATTGTCTATAAAATTACCTTTAATCATTAGTCATCTCCTCTTTCGCTAAAGCCAAACTCTTCATCAATTTTTTCTTGTCTATTCGCAAACCAGAAAATTAAGATTACGAAAATTCCAAGAGAACCCTGACAAGTGAACCAATACGTTAACGGATAACCAAATGGTCCCGTAACTTCGTTCATTTCAGCCCCGAATAGGAAGATGCCAATTGAGAAAACAAACCAAATTGCTAAAGTCATTATTAGCAAACCTCTGGTTTTTTCCCAGTGTTGTTCTTGTTTTGACATTTATACCTCTCTCTTTTTAGTTATAACTGGCCAAAACCATAACCATTATCAGAGAGATTTAAAGTGTTAAAATTGTTCATATTAGAGGGCTTTTTAGGGTATAAATTATAAAATAAGCTATTTTATGGGAAAATACAAACTTACATGGAAAGACTTATCTTGGAATGATTTCAAAATTTATCTTTTTGCCCTTTTTAAAGCTTTTGTTCCTAAGAAAAAATTAGCTTCTTTAAATGATCTTGAGCATTTTATACAGACCAAATCAGCTTGGGTAAGTCAAGTCACACTTTATGGGTATTTAAAAACAAGAATGGGCACAAGATATGTACTTCACTTTGAAAACGATGAATTTATGAAGTCAGTTAATTTGGCTAAATGGAATATATATGCGGTTGCTCTTCAAGATTTAACATTTTTCACATTTTCTTATCTAAAGGCTAATAAGAATTACCAGGATGTTGATAAATCAAAAGAAATTTTCCTAAAAATTTTAGATGATGAGACTACAAATAATATGCCTCAAGATATAATTAAGGAAGCTCAAAAAAATTTCGAGGAAAAATTTCAAAATATAGATTGGAATGATCATTATAATGATCTTCCTTTTAATCCAAGTGCATTATCATTATATAAGTGGGCTCCAATTGCTGATGAGTTAAAAGTTCTTGATCGAAGTATTGTTTTGAACTCTGTGATATTAAAGTGGGATGTTGTAAAAAAAGAGTTTAAAGAGAGAATAAAATTTTAAATATTTTTTCTATTGTTCACTAAACTTTCTACAACACCTGGGTCTGCTAATGTTGTGGTGTCTCCTAGTTGATCATGATCATTTGCAGCAATCTTTCTTAATATTCTTCTCATAATTTTTCCTGATCTAGTTTTTGGAAGTCCAGAAGTAAAATGTATTAAGTCGGGAGTTGCCAAAGGACCTATTTGTTTTCGTACCCAAAGCTTAAGATCTCTCTCTAGATCTCCAGTTTCATTTTCACCTGCATTAAGAGTCACATAGCAATATAATCCATTACCTTTAATATCATGTGGATATCCAACAACAGCTGCCTCAGCAACTTTTGGGTGAGCTACAAAAGCACTTTCTATTTCAGCAGTACCAAGATTATGACCTGATACTATTATTACATCATCAACTCTTCCAGTTATCCAATAGTATCCATCTTTATCTCTTCTGCATCCATCTCCAGTAAAATATTTTCCATCAAATTGTGAGAAGTAAGTATCAATAAATCTTTGATGATCACCGTAAACAGTTCTCATTTGACCTGGCCATGATTGAGTAATACAAAGTCTCCCCTCACCAGCACCCTTAATCTCTTTTCCATCTTTATCTACTATGCAAGGCTTTATTCCATAAAAAGGTTTTGTCGCTGATCCTGGTTTGAGAGGTATCGCTCCTGTTTGGGGCGCAATAAGTATTCCACCAGTTTCAGTTTGCCACCAGGTGTCAACAATTGGACATTTTGAATTTCCAACAGTCTTATAATACCACATCCAAGCCTCTGGATTTATTGGTTCTCCAACTGTTCCAAGCAATTTTAATGATTTCCTAGATGTTTTATTTACCGGTTCATCCCCTTCTCTCATTAACGCTCTGATTGCAGTTGGAGCCGTGTAGAAAGTATTTACTTTAAACTTATCAACTATCTGCCACCATCTTGAACTGTCTGGGTAATTAGGAACACCTTCGAACATAATTGTTGTTGCTCCATTTGAGAGTGGGCCATAAATAATATAACTATGACCAGTAACCCATCCGATATCCGCAGTACACCAATAAATATCTTTAGGTTTGTAATTAAATATGTATTGATGAGTCATCGAAGCATAAACCATATAGCCACCAGTTGTATGAAGTACACCCTTAGGTTTTCCTGTTGATCCAGAGGTGTAAAGAATAAATAATGGATCTTCTGCATTCATCTCTTCAGGTTCACAGTTACTGGAAACATCTTTAATTAGCTCATGGTACCAAATATCTCTATCACTATTCCAAAAAACGTAATTTCCAGTTCTTTTTACTACAATGCACTTCTTAACATTAGGACAGTTAGTGAGTGCCTCATCAGTCGTTGCTTTTAGAGGAATTGTTTTACCTCCTCTTACACCTTCATCAGCCGTAATAATATATTCAGACTCACAATCATTTACTCTTCCAGAGATAGACTCTGCAGAAAAACCACCAAAAATTATCGAATGGATTGCTCCAATTCTGGCACAGGCCAACATTAATATTGCTAGCTCTGGTATCATTGTTAAGTAAATTGTCACTCTATCACCTTTTTTGATTCCTAATTTTTTTAAACCATTTGCCGCTTTCGAAACCTTTTGGTGTAATTGTTTGTAGGAAATTTTTTGAGTATCTTTGGGATCATCTCCAACCCAAATAATAGCTGTTTTATCTTTTTTATCTTTAAGATGTCTATCAATACAGTTTGCAGATGCATTTAAAGTACCATCTTCAAACCACTTAATTTTTACCTCATCTTTACTATATTTTACATCTTTAATTTTTTTGTATGGCTTTATCCAAGAAATTCTTTTTCCTTCTTTTTTCCAAAAAGCATTATTATTTTTTATCGAGTCGTTATATCTTTTTTGGTATTGAGCCTTATTAGCAAGACTACTTTTTACCCAATCAGGCTTTGTTTTAAAAATAAGTTCTGAAGACGTCGAACTTTCATTTTTTGATATTTTCTTTGAAAGTTTTTTTGAACTTTTTCTTCTTATAACTTTTCTCTTATTAGGTTTTTTTCTATTTTTCTTTCCACTTTTCTTAGAAGATTTTTTGTTTTTTTTTAATTTTTTTTTTCTTTTTGGCATAAATTAATTTCTTAAATTTTACTCATCTTATTAAGAATTTTCCAGCTTTTAGAATCAACTGGCATAACAGACAAACGACTTTGTTTAATTAAGGATAAATGGCTCAATTCCTTATTTTTTTTAATATTTTCAAGTGTTATTGGCTTATTTAGTTTTTTTAAAAATTTTACTGTAACAGCAACAAACCGACCAGATTGGTCTGTTTTATCGGGGTAAGCCTCTTTGATCACTTCTACAATGCCAACAATTTCTTTACCAATATTAGAATGATAAAAAAAACACTGATCTCCTCTCTTCATATTTTTTAAATTTTTTGCAGCTTGATAATTTCTCACACCATCCCAGGTAGCTCCTTTTGTGCCCTCTTTTTCTTGTTGGTCTATAGACCAAACATCAGGTTCTGACTTAAGCAACCAATACTTCATAAGACTAAGTTGTTAATTTTATTTTTGTAAAGATTCAATGTATAACATAATTATGGAAACAAAAATTGATTTAATTTCTAATTTAATTCAATCAAAAAAATTTAAGGAAGCAAAAATAAAATGTGAGGAAATTCTTGAGAAAAATATGAATAATTTTGTATTCTTAAATATTTTTGCAATAGTTTTATTTCAATTAAACGAATTTGAAGATGCTGAAAAAAAATGGAAACAATCAATAAAAATTAATTCACAATATATTGATTCGTATAATAATTTAATTAATGCTTATTTGAATTTAGAAAAATATGATGATGCATTAAAATATGTTATAAAAGCAATTGAGATAGCCCCCGAAAATTATGAATTACATCATAAACTTGGAAGTTTATTTATAAAAAAAAATGAAGTTAATAAAGCTTTAAAAGCTTTTGATAAAGTTCTTAAGATAAAAAAAGATTATATCCCGTCATTAAGAAGCAAAGTATTATTATTTAGAAGAATTAATAATTCTATCGAGGCACTAAAAATATTAGACAAGTTACTGCTTTACGACAAAGAAAAGTTTAAAGTTTACTTACAAAAAGCATCAATTAATATTTCATTAAGAAATCCATTGGAGGCTTTAAAAAATTTAAAAAAAGCCCATTCAATTGATCCAAATTTACCTTTTATTTGTGGAGATATGATACATGAAAAAACAAAAATGTGTGATTGGTCAGATTTTGATAAAGAAATACGAGAAATAAAAGTAAGAATAAATAATAATGAAAAAGTCATTGCACCATTTATCGCAACAACTTTATTTGACTCACCAGAGCTGCAACTAAAAATATCTCAAAAATGGGTTTCTAGACTTAACATAAATAATGAAAATTCAAATTTTTCAAAAAAAAAGAATAAAAAAATTAAGATAGGATATTTCTCAGCTAATTTTAGATCTCATGCCAATGGTTATCTTATGAACAGAGTTTATGACTTTCATGATAAGTCGATATTTGAATTATATGGTTTTTATTTTGGTCCGGCAATTGATGACAAGGATAAGTTACAAAAAAAAATTATAAAATCATTTGATAAATTTATAGATGTAAGTCAATTCAATGACACTCAAATATGTAAGTTATCAAAAGAGATGGATATTGATATTGGAATAGATTTAATGGGGCACACAGGTTCAAATACAAACCGTTTTGCAATATTTCAAAAAAAAATTGCCCCTATTCAAATTTGTTTTTTAGGATTTCCTTGCACAACAGGATCTAATTCTATTGACTATTTAATTGCTGACAAAATTGTTATTCCAAAAAAATTTCAAAAATATTATTCAGAAAAGATTATTTATTTACCAGACGTATATCAGCCTAATGAGGAATTGAAAAATTTGGATAATTATTTCAAGGATAAAAAAAGTGTTGGTTTACCTGAGGGAAAATTTATTTTTTGCTGTTTCAATGGCCATCAAAAAATAAATCTAAAAATTTTTGAGACATGGATGAGAATTTTAAAAAATAAGCAAAATAGTATCTTATGGCTTTTAAAAGACAATGAATTGTCAGAAAATAATTTAAAAAAATTAGCTAGCAGTTTTGGAATTGATCCAGAGAGATTGATATTCGCAAAAAAATTAGAAATTGGCCAACATTTATCAAGATTAAAATTTGCTGATATTTTTTTAGACACCTATCCATATGGTGCACATACTACGTGTAGCAATGCTCTAAGAATGTGTTTACCCGTTATTACAATTATCGGAGACTCATTTGCAAGTAGAGTTTCTGCGAGTTTGTTAAATTCTATAAATTTAAATGAACTAGTTAGTGAAACCTTAAAAGATTACGAAAAATTAGCAATAAATTTATCGAATGATGAAAAGTTCTTAATAGATATAAAAGAAAAAATTAAATTACAAATAAGTAAAAGTAATTTATTTAAACCTAAGACTTTTACTAGAAATTTAGAAAGAGCTTTTAAGCAAATTTATGAAAATTATTTAGAGGGTCATCCTCCAAAAAATATTGAATTATAGTTTAACACCTGCACCTTTCATATAACTTGCATTTTCATCAAGTTGCCATCTGGGAATTGCTTTATGATCTAAATTACTAAATCTTTTTAGTTTAAATTTTTCTAATCCAACCATTGCAATCATTGCTGCATTATCTCCGCACAATTCTTTAGATGGAAATATTGGAACAACATTTTTTTCTTTACAAAGATTGATTAACATTTCTCTAATTTTTTTGTTGGCCGCCACTCCTCCAGCGACTACAAATTTACTTAGTTTTTTCTTATTAGATTTCTCGAATTGTTCAAATGCAATCCTAGTTTTTTTGTATAGTATATCTTCCACAGTTTTTTGAAATGAAGCTGCAAGATCATATACATCTTGATTATTTTTTAAATTTTTAGAGGTTCTTAAAATGGCAGTTTTTAAACCAGCAAAAGACAAATTACATCCACCTTTATGAAAAATAGGCTTTGGTAATTCATATTTATCAGGATTACCTTTTGAAGCGAGAACTTCAATTTGAGGTCCACCAGGAAATTCAACTCCTAAAATTTTTGCAGTCTTATCGAAAGCCTCACCTAAAGCATCATCAATAGTGGTTCCAAGTCTTTCATATTTCCCAAGGCCTTTAACACTCAGATATTGTGAATGACCTCCAGAAATTAATAACAAAAGGTATGGGTAATCTAAGTTTGAATTTAGTTTTGGACTTAAGGCATGCCCTTCTAAATGATTGACCGCGATAAAAGGTTTATTAAGAGCTAAAGCTAAAGTTTTACCAAAACTTAAACCAACTGATAGACAAACGATCAAACCTGGTCCAGCAGTTGATGCAATAGCATCAATATCATTTATTTTTTTCCCACTTACTTTTATTGCTTTATCAACAATTAAATCAATTTTTTCAATGTGAGAACGTGCAGCTAATTCAGGAACTACTCCCCCAAATTCTTTGTGCACATTTTCCTGACTTGAGATTATATTTGATAAAATTAATGGAACGCCATCTTTATTTTCAGATATTATTGATGCAGCTGTCTCATCACAACTGGATTCAATACCAAGAATTATAGGTTTTTTGTTCATTAAAATAGTTTCTATTAATAGTACAATCTTTATACAAGAAAGAAAAAAAATTCGATGAAAAAAAAAATAGTTATTGGTTCAAGAGGAAGTAAATTAGCTTTAATTTACGCAAGAAGAGCAAAAAATGAATTGTTGAGGTTTTTAAATGATTTCGATGAAAGTCAAATTGAAATTAAAAAAATTTTTACAAAAGGAGATGAGATTCAAGATAAAAGATTATCTGATTTAGGGGGCAAAGGTCTTTTTGCTAGCAGTATCGAAAGAGAGTTGTTGGAAAAAAAAATTGATATTGCTGTACATGCCCTAAAAGATTTACCCGCTTTGGAAACTAAAGGATTATTAACCGGATGTTTTTTAAAAAGAAATGATCCAAGAGAAGTTCTAATTAGTTTAAAAAAAAAAAAATTTAATGAATTAGAAAAAAATTCGATTATAGGAACCTCATCTTTTAGGAGAGAATTTCAACTAAAAAATTTAAGAAATGATTTAAAGTGTAAATTAATAAGAGGAAATGTTGATACACGAATTAAAAAACTTAAAAATGGTCAATATGATGCAATCATTCTTTCAAGCGCTGGGATAAGTTCTTTAAATTTAGAGAATGAGATAACTCAATTTTTTTTAACGACAGAAATAATTCCAAGTGCTGGCCAAGGCATTGTAGCTCTTCAGTGTAGAGATGGAGATGATGAAATAATCAATTTATTAAATAATATAAATCATTTACCTACTTATTATTGTGCAATAGCTGAAAGAGAAGTTTTGAAAATTTTAGAGGGAAGTTGTGATACCGCAGTTGGCGTTTTTGCAGAAATTCAAGATAATGAAATAAAGTTAGAAGCAGAACTCTTTTCAATTGACGGTAGTGAAAAATATTATGAAAAAAAAATAAAACCAATAGAATTGGCTGGAGAATTAGGAAAAGAAGTTGGAAAAATTTTGAAGGAAAAATCGAATAATTCGTATAGAAAATGATATGCATATTTTGTTGACTAGACCACTTGAAGATTGTTCAGAAATAATTTTGAAGTTTACAAAATTAGGCCACAAGGTTTCACATCTTCCATTACTTAGAATTGAACCAGTAAATCATGATTTAATTAATTTTTCGCATTTTAAGGCAATTATTTTTACAAGTGCGAATGCAATTAAATTCTTAGATATAAGTAATTTACAGAAAGATATCTTTTGTTTTTGTGTAGGAAATGCAACAGAAAAAAAAGCCCGAAGTAAGGGGTTTCAAAATGTGATAGCAGCTGAAGGTAATGCTTCAAATCTAAAAGAAATAATCTTAAGAAATTTTAATTCCTCGGATGGTAAAATTATCTATATAAGTGGAGAACTTCTTTCAAGTGAACTGGATAAAGAATTAATTAATGAAGGGTATGATTTAAAAAGACTGGTTAATTATAAAACAAACCATAATAAAACATTTGACGACAATTTTGTGAAGCAACTTAAATTGAATATTCCAGAAATTGTGTATATTTATTCACAAAATAGCGCACAAAGTTTCCTTAATTTTATTAAAAATTATAAGACAGAAAGCTTATGGATGAATACTAATTTGATGTGTATAGGTGAAAAAACCTCCTCTATTCTTAATGAAATTAAATGGAAAAAAATATTTCTTTTTAATCCTGGTGAAGAAGAGTTTTTGTTATATAAAATTTGAATATGGAACTAATAAATAATTTTTCAGAAATATTCCTGTCGGTTTGGGATAGAGGAATATTAGGGGTCGATATTTTTCAAATATTAATTGGATTAGGTATATTTTTAATTTTTTTAATATTTAGAGGTTTAATAAGTAAACTTATAATCAAAAAGTTAGAAATTATTTCAAAAAGAACCACAAACAAGTTAGATGACACATTTGTATATGCTTTAACTGGACCAGCAAGATTTTTACCAATAGTTCTTGGTTTTTTTATTGCAAGTTACTATATGACCTTTTCAGTGGATGGAAGAGAAGTTGTTGATACTATAAACAGAACTTTAATCACGATTTTAATTTTTTGGGTCATTCATCAAATTATAGAACCAGTTTCATATGTACTAAGTGGTCTAGATAAACTTTTAACACGTGAGTTAATTGGTTGGATTATCAAATCATTAAAGATACTAATATTTATTTTAGGACTCGCGGCAGTTTTAGAACTATGGGGTATAAAAATTGGGCCAATTATAGCTGGTCTCGGTTTGTTTGGTGTTGCTGTGGCTTTAGGTGCACAAGACTTATTTAAAAATTTAATTTCTGGAATTTTAGTCCTTGTTGAAAAAAGATTTAAAATAGGAGATTGGATTTTAGTAGATGGAATAATAGAGGGTATAGTTGAAAAAATTGGTTTTCGTTCAACAACAATCAGAAAATTTGACAAGTCTCTTGCAATTATCCCAAATTTTCAATTTGCAGAAAATGCAGTTATCAACGTCAGCGAGACATCTAATTGGTTGATAAGCTGGGTTATAACTCTTCAGTATGACACAACAGTCGAGCAGTTAAAAACAATTAGAGACGAAATAGAAAACCATATTAATAAAAGTGATGACTTTAATACAAGCATAGGTGTTGCTGTTAGAGTTGATAAGTTTTCAGATAGCTCCATAGATATGTATGTTCGTTGCTTTACAAAAACAGATAGTTGGAACGAGTGGCTATCAGTTAAAGAAAGATTGGCAATTGAGATTAAGCAAATTGTAGAAAAAAATAATGCTTCTTTTGCATTTCCAAGCCAATCAATTTATGTTGAGAAAAAATGATCATCATCTATATAGTTAGCTGGACTCTATTAAAATATTATTCATATATTGTAATAGCCAATGTAGTTATCAGCTGGCTGGTTGCTTTTAATATCTTAAATACAGGAAATAGATTTGTTTACATGGTTTTAGATTTTACTTACAGAATGACAGAGCCACTTTTAAACAAAATAAGAAGATTTTTACCGAATCTTGGAGCATTTGATATATCCCCAGTTATATTACTTATGTTGATATGGATCATACAAATGTGTATGGAGTATTACATAAGACCAATTTTATAAAAAAATTCATGATACTAATTGATGGTAAAAAAGAAGCTGCACTATTAAGAGAAGAACTTAAAAAAGAAGTAACTGACCTTAAAGCAAAACATAACAAAGTTCCTGGCCTTACAGTAATTTTGATTGGAGATTTAACTCCAAGTCAAATATATGTTCGAAATAAAGAAAAATCAGCAAATGAGGTTGGATTAAAATCTGAAGTTATTAAGTACAAAGATAATATTGAAGAAAAAGTTATTTTAGACAAAATAAGGGAATTAAATAAAGATGATACTGTCTCGGGTATTTTAGTTCAACTGCCACTTCCAAAACACATTGATAAACAAAAAGTTATTGAAGCAATAGATCCCTCTAAGGATGTCGATGGATTTCATCCAATGAATGTTGGTAATCTCTCTTCAGGATATGAAAGCTCCGTGCCATGCACGCCGTTAGGGTGCTATTTATTAATTAAAAAAATTGAGCCTAATTTGAATGGAAAAAAAGCGGTTATTGTTGGTAGATCAAATTTAAATGGTAAACCTATGACACAATTACTTCTTAAGGAAAATTGCACGGTTACTATTACCCATTCAAAAACTAAAGATTTAAAAAAAGAATGTTTAGAGGCTGATATAATTGTTGCGGCTGTTGGTATTCCAGAACTTGTTAAAGGCGATTGGGTTAAAAAAGATACCATCGTAATTGATGTGGGAATAAATAAAACTGAAAAAGGTATTGTTGGAGATGTAGCATTTGATGAAGTTTCAAAAAATGCTAAAGCATTAACCCCAGTCCCGGGAGGTGTTGGCCCAATGACAATTGCGTGTTTGCTTAAAAATACGATTGACTGTTTCAAAAGATCGCAAATTTAATATTTAAACCATCAAATATAATTTGATAAGTTGGGTTATGAAAAAACCCAAATACCCTTACAGAATAGCTATAATAATGGCTATTCTTACGATTCCCCCGATAGGCGCGACACAACTTGGTTGGTACCTTTATGATCAACAAACTGGTTTTGATTATGGTATGATTATTGGAACATTTTCAGTAATACTTGCAGCTTGGTTGATGTATGAAAAAAATTGGAGAGAAGAAGATGAGGAGTAATTTATGGAAAAAATAATTTTTTTTAGTTTAGTAATACCGATATTAGGATTTGTTCTTTATCTTGGTGGATCTGCAATCATGAATGGTTTTAGTGCTAAAAGCGCTAATAGAGAAGAGGAAAAGGTTGAGGATCAAGACTCTTCAAATTCATTTAATGAAGATAATAATTTAAGCGATGAATTAGATAAATTGAACAATCTTTTAAAAGATGGAGTATTAACACAGGAAGAATTTGAAAAAGCTAAAAAAAAAATTTTAGGAGATTAATTATAATTAAGTAATTTCTTCAGTGACCCAATTTCCCCTATTTTATAAATAATAGCATCCTCTTTTTTAAAACCATATTTTTCCGCACTAGCTTTAAATCTAACTGGTGGTTCCATGATGGGTTCTAAGGAAAGGACAAAAGTGCCCCAATGCATTCCAATTACTTTTTTACTTTTTAAATCACTGGCAATCTCTAATGCTTCCTCAGGGTTTGTATGGTAAATTGATTTATCCTTGTAAGGCATTATTGGATAAAAATTATATGCACCAATATTTATAAAAGTGAGATCAATAGGCCCGTACTTTGTACCAATTTCCTTATAAATATTTCCAATACCAGTATCACAAGCAAATAAAATTTTTTTACCCTTATAGTTAATCAAAAAATTTCCCCATAGTGATTTATTTGTATCTGTAAGACTGCGCTTAGACCAATGAACTGCAGGTAAAAATGTTACCTTCAAATTTTCATTAATTTTAATCTCATCATACCAATCCATTTCATTGACATCCTTATATCTTCTAAAATATTTACTAAGATTAAGTGGAAGTAAAACCTTTGCATCTTTGAATGGAAACCGTCTTATTGTTGCGGTATCTAAGTGATCATAATGATTATGTGTTAATAAGAATAAATCTATTTTTGGTAATTCATTTAAATTTAATGCAGGTTGAGTAAAACGTTTAGGTCCAAATATTAAAGGTCCAGCATTTTTAGAAAAAACAGGATCTGTTATAATTGTGGTTTCGCCAAGTTTAATTAAGAAAGTAGCGTGGCCAATCCAAGCAACATAATCACCTTCTTTAAATTTTTCTAAATTTTTTTTTACCATATGTTTATCTATCACATGATTTTTGGGGACAGTCATATCTAATTTTTTTTTTTCTTTATTAAAAATTTTATAAGACCATTTTATATTTGGATCTCGCTTAGGAGAACCTTCAGGATTTCTAAAAGTTCCATCTTGCAAATGATGATAAGGTTTTTCAGCCATAACTAAATTAATATTATTAAATAAAAATATTATAAATAATAGATAAAGAATCCTAATTAACTTTTTTCCATCAGCCACAGACTTTCACCTCCTAAAAAGTAAATTTTTCCACTATTAGGATGTACTTGAATATCTCTTATTCTACCAATTTTATTTTCAAAAATTATTTCTTCTTTTACATCAGATAAATTACTAAAAATTAGTTTCCTTAAAGATTGATCTTTAAGAGATGTAATTAAAGCATGACCGTTCCAATCATTAAATTCTTTTCCTTTATAGATTGTAATTGCGCTTGTTGCGATTGAAGGAACCCAATATTGTATGGCTTTTGTAAAACCTGGTTTCCATTTTGGTCCAATCGGAATACCTGAATAATTAGTTCCTCCCCAGCCCAAAATTTTCCATCCATAATTTTCACCCTTCTTAGCTTCACCAAACCAATCTCCTCCTCTTGCTCCATGATTACTTAAATAAATTTTTCCATCAAATGGCGATAAAGTAAGGCCTTGAGGATTTCTTACACCTATCTGATAAATTTCAGGCAGCCAATCAGACTTACCATTAAATTTTGGATTATCTTTTGGAATGCTTCCATCAATATTTATTCTAATTATACTTCCAGGATGCTTTGTTGGATCCTGGGCAATCATTCCTTCTCCTCTCTCGCCAGCAGACGCGAAAAGAAAATTATCCTTAATCGCAAGCCTTGATCCAAAGTGATATCCAGAATTAATTGGTGGCTCAGCTTGAAAAATATTTTCAAAATTTAGTTTTTTTTTATCGAATTTAGCTCTAGCAATCGATGTACTTGTTTTTAAATTACCTCTGTTTTCTGAGTAGGATATATAAACGTAACTGTTTTTAAAAAGTATATCTAAAAGACCACCTTGGCCATGTTCAAGGTAATTTAAATTATGCTCAATATTTATTATATTTTTAGATTTAACATTTACTAATTTTATATTTCCACTTTTTTCAGTAACGATTAATCTATCTTCATCAATAAATGATGAGCCCCAGGGATTGTTAAGATCAATTATTTTTTTTAAAATAAATTCAGCTTTAGAAATTTGCGAAAAATTTATAAAAAAAATTAATAATATGAAAAAGATTTTCATATTATTAAAAAACCACTTCAAAACCTTCAAAATCTGGTGGACCTAAGTATAAATCTCTGTGTTGAGCAGCATTCTTATGAGCAAGTCTGAAAGCATCTGATTTTGTCCAATTTATAAAATCTTCTTTTGAGTCCCAAGTGCTATGAGATGAATATAGAGAATAATTATCATTCGTATCACCCTTTATTAAATTAAAATTTTTAAAACCTTTTACACCATCAAGATGGGTATCTCTATTTTTCCATACATCTTCAAACTCTTTTTCTTTACCCAAAACAATTTTAAATCTATTCATTGCAATATACATATTTTTATTAAGATAATTTTGATCTTCCTCCATCCACAGCAATTATTTGTCCAGTTACCCAAGAACTATCTGCCGTAATAAGAAATTTAGCAAGAGAAGCAGAATCTTTTCCTTCACCCAGTCTTTTTAAAGGATGAGCTTTTGCTATGCCATCTGCTAAAGCTTTATTTTTTAACATTGGTTCTGCAATTTTTGAATTAGTCAAACTTGGTGCAATACAGTTCACTCTTATGTTTGGCGCAAATTCTGCAGCAAGAGAAACTGTTAAACCTTCGACAGCAGCTTTTGTTGAAGCAATTATTGCATGGTTTGTAAATCCTCGTTGAGCTGCAACTGTTGAAAACAAAACAACTGAACCTTTATTTTTTTTTAAACTTTCTTGATAACCTTTAATAACTTCAACTGCCGAATAGAGATTTAATTTCATACATTTATTAAAATCATTTTCATTGACCATTCTTAAAGGTTTTAAATCTATTGAACCAACACAATAAGCAACTCCTTTTATATCTGAAATATCATTTTTAACCTTTTCTATAAATCCATCTTCTAAAACATCAGCAATGGTAAAAGTGCAACCAAGTTTTTCAGAAATACTTTTTGTTTCATTTTCGTTTCTTCCAACTAAATGAACAGAATTTCCTGAGTTTACTAGTTGTTCGGCTAAACTAGATCCGATTGAACCTGTCGCACCAAAAATGAGATATTTTTCTGACATAAAAAATTTTATTAGTTATATTTAATTATGAAGTTATTTTTTATACTGGGTAATCAATTATTTCCATCAAAATACTTGGACCGCTTCAAAAAAGACCACCTATTTTTTATGGCTGAAGATTACCAATTATGTACATACGAAAAACATCATAAACAAAAAATACTACTTTTCTTATCATCAATGCGCTCACATGCAGATAGTCTTAAAATTGGTAAATTTAAATTAGAGTACATTAAAATTGAAGATAAAGAGTTTAAAGATGATTACTTAAAAAAATTAAAAAAAATAATTAGCTCAAAAAAAATTAAGGAGATTTCGAGTTTTGAAATTGAAGATAAATTCTTTGAAAAAAAAATAAATCAATTTCTTAAAAAGGAAAAAATAAAATGGAATGTTATACAAACTCCAATGTTTTTAAATTCAAGAGAGGAATTTAAACAATATCTATCTAAATCGAAAAAACCTTTTATGGCAACTTTTTATAAAGATGTCAGAAAAAAATCAGGAATATTGATGGGTTCAGATGGAAACCCAATTGGAGGTAAATGGAGTTTTGATGAAGATAATAGAAATAAATTACCAAAAAATATTTCAATTCCAAAATTTCCAAAAATAAATGAAACTAATCATACTAAAAAGTTAAAACCAATTATTGAAAAATTATTTAAAGATCATCCAGGCAAAACTGATAATTTTTGGTTTGCTACCGAATATAATGATGTCATCAAGCTTTTAAATTTTTTTATCAAAGAGAAATCAAATTTATTTGGGGATTATGAAGATGCAGTTGATCAAAAAGATAATATTTTATTCCATAGTGCATTAAGTCCATATATTAATTTAGGTTTAATCACTCCAGAATTTATTATTAAAAAAGTTTTAGAATTCCACAAAAGTAAAAAGATAAGATTAAATTCACTAGAAGGTTACGTACGTCAGGTAATTGGTTGGCGAGAATTTATGAGAGGAATTTATCAAAGTTATTCAAATGAAATGGAAACTGGAAATTTTTTTAAACAAAATAGAAAAATGAAAAAATCTTGGTATGAAGGCACAACCGGATTACCTCCTCTTGATTATGCAATTAAGAATGCTTTAAACCATGGATGGTCTCATCACATTGAAAGGTTAATGATTTTATCTAACATCATGAATCTTTGTGAAATAAAACCAACTTTTGTTTACAAATGGTTCATGGAAATGTTTGTAGACTCTTCTGACTGGGTAATGGTTCCAAATGTTTATGGAATGGGATTATTCAGTGACGGAGGAATATTTGCAACTAAACCCTATATCTGCGGATCTGCTTATTTTATGAAAATGATGGATTTTAAAAAAGGCGAGTGGTGTAACACAATGGATGGATTGTATTGGAGATTTATTGATCGTAACAGAAAATTTTTTTTAAAAAATCCAAGACTGTCTATGATGGTAAGAATTTTTGATAAAATGAAAACTGAAAGAAAAAAATTAATTTTATCTGCAGCAGATAAATTCATAAAGCAAAATACTATTTAGTGAAAAAACAAAATCTTCCCTCAAAAATTTGTCCTGTCTGTAAAAGATCTTTTGTATGGCGCAAGAAATGGAGGTTAAATTGGCAGGGAGTAAAATACTGCTCAAAAAAATGCTCTAATAAAAGAATTTAAAAATGAATTTAGAAAAATATAAATGGAAGAGTAGAATTTTATTAGTAATTACTCCAAATTTTAAAGATAAATCATATCAAAAAGCGAAAAAAATATATCAAAGCAAGATTAAGGAATTTCATAAAAGAAATGTAAAATTAATATGCAAACCAAATAGAAACAAAACTTTTTCAGTAAATCTTATTGGGTTCGATGGTAAATCAAAAAAAGTGATGAATTATTTAAACTACAAACTCGTTTTTCAAATTATTGACAAGATGCCATTAAATAAAAAGATTAAACCAATTAATCTATCTTTATATTCAGATTATAATCCCAAAACCACTACACATGGATTAGGTTTTAAAAATAAAGAAAAAGCTTTATTTACTATTAATACTATTAAAAATAGACCTATCAAATATCAAGTTAATGTAGTTTCGACCATGTTAGGCAGAGCCAAAAATCATCCAAATAAAACTAAAGATATGGGGGGCGCCATAAAAGTATTTGATGGCTGGATGAAAAAATATAAGAGTAAGAAAAAATGAAAAGTAAGTTATCGAATTTTTTAAAAAAAATAATTCTTTTTTCAATTTTAATAATACCTAACATTGTTAATGCTGATTTTTTTGAGAATATATCCAATAAAATTGTTAATAATCCAAAAAGACTTAGTTACGGTATTTCTGTTGCCGACATAGACCAAAATGAAAAATATGAATTTATAGTTACAGGATTTGGCTATCCTAATTTGGCCTTATCTTATGACAAAGGAAAATTGATTAATGTTAATAGTCAAAAAATATTTTCTGATAAATTTAGAAAAACTATTGGGGTTGCTGCGTGTGATGTTGATAGAGATGGATATGAGGAAATATATTTTTTAAACACTGATACTTACAGTGGAACAAAAAAATATTCTGATAGATTAATAGATTTAGAGGGAAAAAAGTTTTTAGATATGTTTGAAATTGAAAAAAATAAAGAGGAATTAAATCTAACAGCAGGAAGATCGGTTGCTTGTGTGGACAGAGAAGGTAATGGCGAATATGGTATTTATGTATCAAACTATGGAGGGCCAACAAGATTTTATGAGATTGAAGATAATAAGATTAAAGACAAATCTGCTGATTTAAATTTAGATAAGGTCACAGGTGGAAGAGCGGTTGTTTCAGGACATATTTTAACCAATAGATCTGATATTTTTGCAGCAAATGAAAGAGGCGCAAACTTTCTTTTAAAAAATAACAATGGACTTTTTGAAGACGTAGCGTTTGATTATCGAGTAGATGATGTGATCCAGAACGGTAGAGGAACAACATTATCAGATATACTTTATAGAGGAAGGCTGGATATAATAAGTGGTAATTGGCTGGGTTATCATAGAGCTTATGTGTTGAGAGATGAAAAATTTAAAGACATAGGTAATATTAAATTTGATAAACCTTCTAGAATAAGAACCATTATATCTGCTGATTTTGATAATGACGGTTATGATGAAGTTTTTATGAATAACATAGCAGAGCCTAATAAGCTATTTAGAATAAAAGAGAATGGAATTTTCGAGGAAATAATTCTGGAAACCGGCCTTGAACCAGATGGGTTTGGCACAGGAGCTGCAGTTGCTGACATTGATGGAGATGGTATTTTAGAATTACTAATTTCTCGGGGTGAAAGTAAAGAACAACCATTAACTCTTTATAAAGCAAAAGTTAAAAAAGATAGTAAATATTTAAGAATAAAACCCTTAAATAAATATGGTGCACCAGCAAGAGGAGCTACTGTAACGTTGATAACTGATCAAAGAAAACATTCAAAAACTATTGATGCTGGTTCAGGTTACTTATGTCAAATGGAGCCTGTGGCACATTATGGAATTAGAAAAAATGAAAAAAATTTTAAATTTGAAGTGATGTGGACTAATGGCAAAAAAGAATTATTTAATATAAGTGAGTTAAATAAAACAATTACAATAACGCAAAAATGAAAAAAATTTCTAACATATTAGTATTTATAATTATTATACTATTTAATTTTAATTCATTTGCTGAGGAAAAAAATTATCATAAAGAGTTAATTACTGATTGGTCTAGAATATTTCCTGATCAAAATCGAAATGCAGCAGGTCCTAAATTTTTCAAATATATTATAGATAAAAAAATTACATATAAAGATTTCATTGAATTTAACAAATTATATTGCGCAGTTTCAGGATCATTAATTGATCCTGGTAGTGAACCAGATTTTTTATTTGTTAATGAAAGTGAAACTAATATGAAAATTTGCGGAAATTATTACAAATGTTGCATCCCTTGTTCATGTGATATCATGAAATATTCTAAGGTTCAAAAAATGAAATATGAATTCATTGATGGCATTAAAGAATTTTTCGTTTTTACGATAAAAAATCCTTGTAATAAAAATGATTTTCCTAATAGAGTAAATAAAGACTATTTCTGTGATGGAAATAAAATTAATGATAAGCAAGTTTATAATCTCAATGACCAAATTGTCATAGGATTACTACATGACGGAAGAAGTTGTAATAAAGATGAGATGGATTATGTAAAAAGTCATCAGGTTACTGGCAGATATTGTGAATTAAGAAACAATACCCCTTTGGAAAATTTAGATGCTGGGATGGGTGATATCTTTATAAAGCTTGCAAGATAAAATTTTTGAGAATTTAAAATTAAATATGTATAGTAATTAAATATTGAATATTATCATTTTACAGCATATTAAAATTGAAGATCCAGGTTACATAAAAGACCTAATGTTAGCTGATGGATTAAACCTTACTACAATTGAACTAGATGAAGGTGAAAAAATTCCGGATGATTTAACCAAATTTGATGCAATGTTTTGTATGGGTGGTCCAATGGATACCTTTATGGAAAAAGAGTATCCATGGTTAATCGAAGAAAAAAGAAAGATTAAAGAGTTTGTGGTAGATTTAAAAAAACCTTACTTGGGTTTTTGTTTGGGTTGTCAATTATTAGGAGAGGTTGTTGGAGGGAAAGTTGTAAGGTCTACTCCAGCAGAAATTGGTATGATGGATATAGATTTTACTAAAGAAAAAAAACAAGATAGTTTATTCTCCAAGTTTCCGGATAAAATTAAAAGTCTACAATGGCATTCATACGAAGTTCAAGGTATTGAAAATAATTCTGATATTACTTTATTAGCATCATCACCAGTGACTAAATTTCAAATTTTTAAATATCAAGATCATGCTTATGGAATTCAATTTCACATTGAAATTAAAGATTCAACAGTTAATGAGTGGGGTTGTGTGCCAGAATACAAAAAAGCTCTCGAGGATCAACTTGGTGAAGGCGCATTAGAGAAATTTGATCAATCTGCTAAAAAAAATATTGCAGATATGAATAATTATTCAAAAATTTTATATAACAATTTCAAAAAACTCTTATGAGCAAAAAAAGAAAAAAATTGAAAAAGAAAAATCCAATGGCGAAATTATTAAGTTCACCAATGCTAAGAAATAAAATAGTAAAAAATAAAAAAAAAATTTATAATAGAAAAAAATTCAAGTTGGAAAGTGAGTAAAGAATATGAATAATAAAATTTTTGAGTGGGCAGGAGTTATTACAGCTATATTATATTCATTATTTGTAGCAATGAATATTGGTATAGAGTTTTTTGGTTTTTGTTTATTACTTATATCTGCAATCTTAATTGGAATTTGGGCTTATAGAGGTGGTCATAGAGGAATTTTATTTTTGCAATTTTTTTATGCAACAGCAGGAATTATTGGAATGTTTAGGTGGTTCTAATTGAAAGTTGTAATTATTTTAGGAATATAATTTTTAAAATTAAAAAAACCTTTATTACAATATTGCCAAGAATATTGATCAAGTTTTCTAAATAGAAAATCTAATTTTAAACCATTTGAATTTAAATAATCTAGGTTTTCCCCAACAGTTGGATATAAACCAATTATACTTTCACTTATATTTTTAATTTCACTGATATCTACTACTTCACAATCAATAGAATTATCTTTCAACCTTTGTTTTTGATCATCAATTAAAAGAGATTTAAATTTAATAACTTTTTCACTAAGTTTGATAGTTCGATTTTCATTTTTATTTGAAATTATATAAATTTTTTTAAACTTATGATTTTGAAAATCAGTGTTTTCAAAAGAGAGATTATTTTCAAAAACTAATAAGTTTTTATTTTCTATATTTTTATTAATAAAATCTTGTTTGATAATTGAGTAAGTTTTTTCTGAAACTATAGGGGGTGCATTTTCATTTAACTTAATATTATCAAATCTATTGATAGTGAATTTTTTAATATTCCATTCGCTTGCTAAGTAATGTTTTCCTTGTGTTTGAACTCCAGCTACCCACCTCCAACCAAGAGTATTCGATGCAGCATCCCCATCAAAAAGATGTTGCATAAAAAATTCTGCTCCCAATTGCCAGGGTAACTCTAAAGTGAAAATCCAAATACTAGCAAACCACATTCTAGTATGATTGTGTAAATAGTTGTTTTCTTTAAGTTCATTTACCCATTCATTAAAACATTCAATATTAGTTTTGCCCTCAATTGCAGCTAGATAATTTTTTTCATTTTTAAATTCTTCTCTAATTTTATTTAATTCTATTAAATAGTCTGACCAAACATTTGGTCTCAATTCTAACCAACCCTTCCAATATGTTCTCCATAAAACTTCTTGAATAAATTTTTCATTTTTTGAAAAAGAAAATTTATTTAAAGATTTTTTAATTATTTCCTGCTCATTAAGAATCCCATGCGTAATGTAAGGAGAGAGGCAAGAAATATTTGATCTTTTTTTAGGACCAAAATCAAAATTTCTTAGTTTAGAATAATCTGAAAGATTGTTTTCAATAAAATTATGTAATTTCTCAACGGCCTTAGCCCTCGATGCTTTAAAATTCATTTTTACTATTTTGATTTCTTTTTCTTTAAACCAAGTTTGTCACTATGTCTTAATCTTAAAATTACAATTGCTCCAGCAATTAGTACTATCGCAACAGCCTCATAAACAAGTGCCGCAGGATCCATTTCTTTTCCCTGAAGTATAATAAATCGAGCTAGGGCTGTAATTGCTATCAATAATGGTAATGTAATACTGATTGATTGCTGATCCCAAAATACTCTAACCATTGCTAAAACCTCAAGATATAGGAACATTAAAAGTAGATCTGCTAAAGTTACAGATTGGTTTAAAAACATTTTTTTGATTTCTATTCCAACAGCAATTACTGTGCTCACTAAAATGATGCACATTAAAATTAGTTGTAAATTTTTTGCTATATTTTGCATTATTAATCTTTACTAAATGGTAGCCATTTTTCAAATACTGATTTTGAGGAACCTTCATATGGAATTGAGTAAGAATAAGGATTTGGGCTAGTTAACACTTCAATTCCTTTAGAAAAAACAAATATAAATACGATTACAAAGACGAGAACCATTATTTTGAAAGGGTCAAAATTTTTGGTTTTAAAAACACTAGACGAGTTTTCTTCAGCTCTATGGAAATGTTTAAAGGTCATGTATACGGCGAATATCAAACCAATATGCGCCAAAAAAAGACCAGTCCAACCAAATACAAAAGTTGTATAAGAAAAAACGTATAGGCTAAAAACTGTTGTCCAAATAAAACTTAAGACTAATAGAATTTGTAATCTAACAGTTTTGGGAAGAGACCGAAGATCATTTTTACTATCATCAAACAAAATGTTTGCTGTATCTTTCATCCAATTTTTTAACGATTCCATGATTCTAAGATATAACTTAAAATAAATTTAACAAACTATAATTTGACCTAATTTTTATTAATAATAGAGTTTTTTCTTATGATAATTAATAAATTTTTCAACATTAGATTTATTAAAGGTTTTATTTTCCTCGAATGAAACTTTTTTCATTGAGTAAGCATTACTAGTTGTAATTCTAGATTGAATGGTAATATTACCCTTATATAATTTTAGTTTTATAGATCCATTTACTTTATTTCTTTTTAAATCAACAATTTTCTGTAGTTTAAATCTTTCTTTTGAATACCAATAGCCATTATAAATTAATTCAGCATATCTAGACATAATAGCATCCTTTTTGTGCATCGTTTCTTTATCCAATGTAACTGACTCAATTGCTCGATGTGCGTATATCAGAAGTGTTCCGCCCGGCGTTTCATAAACACCTCTAGACTTGATGCCTAAAAATCTATTTTCAACTAAATCAACTCTACCAATACCATTTTTTCCAGCTACAAAATTTAATTTAGAAAGAATTTTTTCAGGACTTATTTTTTTTCCATTAATACCAATTGGATCTCCATTTTTAAAATTAATCGTTACAAAAGTTGCTTTGTTAGGTGCTTTTTCAGGAGATGTTGTTCTTTGAAAAATAAACTCTGGAGCAGAATTTTTTGGGTTCTCTAAAATTTTACCCTCGGTTGAGGTATGATATAAGTTATCATCAACAGAAAAAGGCGGAGCACCTTTTTTATCTTTAGGTATAGTTATGCCATGTTTTTTAGCATAACGAATTAAATCAGTTCTCGATTTTAATTTCCAAATTCTCCAAGGAGCAATTACTTTTATTTTTGGGCCAAAATAGTGATATGCAAGTTCAAATCTTACCTGATCATTTCCTTTACCAGTTGCACCATGAGATACTGCATAAGCACTATATTTTTTTGCTACATTAATTTGATCTTTAGCAATCAACGGTCTTGCAATAGATGTGCCTAATAAATAAATACCTTCATATATCGCGTGACCTCTTATCATTGGAAAGACATAATCTTTCACAAAAATATTTTTTAAATCTTTTATTATGATTTTTTTAACACCAAACTTTTTTGCATTTCTTATTATTTTTTTCCGGTCAATTTCCTGACCAATATCTGCAGTGTAGCAAATTACTTCAGCATTATAATTTTCTTGTAACCATTTAAGTATTATAGAGGTATCGAGCCCTCCTGAATAAGCCAATACTATTCTTGATTTGGATTTCATTAATTAACTGCAGGCTTTTTTTGCAGAATTGTAAGCTTTAGTAAATCCTAAAAGTGAATAATGATCAATTGTCTGTGAACCCTTTTCATTATAACCAGTAACCATGATTCTTGATCCTTTTTTCATTACTTTAACCATTATTTTTTCTTTTTTGTTACTGGTCATCCATGCAAATCCTTGCTGTTTAATATCGAACTTAAATTTGTTATTTCCTGAAGTTGCTAAAACAGAATTATTTTTATTGAACTCATAACCTGCAGTAGCACTGATTTCATTCGAAATTTTTTCACCTGGTCTAAATGTAACAAATAGACGTGCATCTCTTTTATTTTTTTTTGGTGCTTGTAAAACTGGAACTGATTGAGCAAAACAGACTTTGCCAGAAGGTTCTGACATAACCATAACTTCCCAATCTTTATATTTACCGATCTTTTTTAAATCATCTGCGAAAATTTTTGATAAAGAAACAATTGATATCACCAGTGCTAAAAATAAAGTATTTTTAATTATGGACATGGATTTGGATATTTTTTTTGTACATTGTTAATTTCATTAATTACTTCACTCGTTAAACTTACATTTACACTTTCTATATTTGTTTTCAACTGTTCCATTGTCGTAGCTCCAATAATTACGCTAGTCATAAAAGGCTGAATTTCACAAAATTTTAAAGACATTTTTGTAAAATCAATATTAAACTTTTTTGATATTTTATAATATTCTTCGATAGCTTTTTGACCATTATCGTTTTTATATCTGGTAAAATCTTTAAATAGTTTCATTCTTGATTTAGCGGGTAGTTCATTATTTCTATATTTACCTGTTAAGTATCCAAACGCTAATGGAGAGTAAGCCAATAATCCACTTTTCTCTCGTACAGAAATCTCTGCTAAACCAACCTCATATGTTCTATTAAGTAAATTATAAGGATTTTGAACTGACATCATTTTTGGTAGGCCCTTTAATTTGGAGATTTCAAGAAACTTTGATAATCCCCAAGCAGTTTCATTCGATAAACCTATGTATCTTATTTTTCCTTGATTAATAAATTTATCTAAGTTTTCTAAAATTTCTTCAAA
This sequence comes from uncultured Pelagibacteraceae bacterium, assembly GCA_902623735.1. GTDB lineage: Bacteria > Pseudomonadota > Alphaproteobacteria > Pelagibacterales > Pelagibacteraceae > Pelagibacter. Next base: position 69,762 of record CACNUU010000004.1, read on the forward strand.
AGGTGTCCAATCCTTATCATTTTCGTCATGTTCATATCCATGTTTTCCAAAAAAATTTGTATTTCTCTCTGGCCAATGAAGTTGGTATAAATCTATATAGTCAGTTTTTAATCTTTTAAGACTTTCATCAAGCGCCTGAGTAATCTTTTTTTGTCCAAAATTATATCCACCACCTCTAATATATTTATTTGAAGTATTTCCGCATACTTTTGTTGCAATGATAACTTTGTCTCTTTTATTTGTTTTTTGAAACCAATTTCCAATTATTCTTTCTGTTTCCCCGTAAGTTTCTGCTCTCATTGGAATTGAATAAATTTCTGCTGTATCCCAAAAATTTACACCATGATCTAAAGCATAATCCATTTGTTGAAACCCTTCATCTTGAGTATTTTGTTCACCCCAAGTCATTGTACCGAGACAAATTGTGCTAACATTAAGATCAGTATTACCTAGTTTTTTATAATTCATTCAGGTTTTTTGAGTTAATTTTATTAATCTTTTAAGGTATCTTGAATAATTAGTAAAAGATTATATATATTTCTAAATATGGAATTTGATAAAAAAGGTATTTTAGCAAGAGCAAAAGCATCAGCTCAAGAAACAGTTGTAACAGACGAAGGTTTAAGAGCCTACATGCTTAAAGTTTATAACTATATGGCTACAGGAGTTTTGCTGACAGGTATAATAGCTCTTCTTACATTTAAAATGTCAGTGGTTACCGATGCCTCTGGGTCTATAGTAGGCCTCACACAGATGGGTAATGCGATTTATCTATCAGGCTTAAAATGGCTTGTAATGTTAGCGCCACTTGGAATTGTTTTTTATATGAGCTTTGGAATCAATAAGATGAGTGCATCGAAAGCACAAACAACATTCTGGATTTTTGCAGCACTGATGGGCTTATCATTATCTTCAATTTTATTGGTTTACACTGGAATGAGTGTTACTAGAGTGTTCTTTATCACTTCTGCAACTTTTGGGGCAATGAGTATTTATGGATATACGACCAAAAGAGACCTAACAAAATTAGGTTCATTTCTTATGATGGGTTTAATTGGAATTATCATAGCTTCGATTGTAAATATTTTTATGAAATCTTCTATGATGTATTTTGTAATTTCTATTTTAGGAGTTCTTATATTTGTAGGTTTAACAGCATATGATACTCAAAAAATTAAAAATATGTATACAGCCTCAGACTCAGGTGAGCTAATGGGTAAAAAAGCTGTTATGGGTGCTCTTACTCTGTATTTAGACTTTATTAATTTATTTATAATGCTTCTAAGACTGTTTGGTCAGCGTAGATAATTTTTCTATCCAAGTTTTTTCCAATTAGTATTTTTTAAAAGAATATTTAAATCATAGGAATTTTTTAGAATCTTTCCATTTGTATCAGTAATTAAATACTTAAGATTTTTGTTTTTTGGCTTAAAATTTTTGCATATTTTGTATAAAGCGTTTTCAGCAGCATTTTTAAATACGCTAAAACCAACTTGTTTACTTGATATATTTAAACCATAATCTTTCCAAGAACCTTCAGAGACCATTTTAGCATATAAATTTAAAATTATTTGTAACTCATTTTTCTCAAAAAAATGTTTTTCCTCAATTTTTTTGTCATTAGCATTGTTTATAATTAATCTTAAATTATTGTTCATCTGTTTTATATTTATTAATCAACCCTATTTGAAAAGCGGTGAAAATAAAAGTTATTGGTAGTAAACCCCAAACTTTAAAATTTACCCAAAATTCTTCTGATTGTGTTCTCCAGACTACTTCATTTAAAATTGCAAGACCAAAGAAAAAATATATCCATCTTCTATTTAATATTTCCCAACCTTCATTAGCTAATGATATTGATTTTCCCATTAATTTTTTGAGAACGGGTTCTTGGGTAAAATATCTTCCGAATATTAAAGCTAAACCAAATAAAATATTTATTATTGTTGGTTTTAAATAGATAAAAATTGGATTATCAAAATAAATTGTTAAACCACCAAAAAAAGTAATCAACAAACCACTTAATAAAGGAACTTTAGGTATTTTTTTTTCTAAAAACCAAACAATAGCCAACGCTATTATTGTCGCAACAATTAAAGGTGGGATTGCAATTCTTAGGTCTTTTCCACTATCGTAGTAGTAGTAAAAAAAAATTACTAGTGGGCCAAAGTCGGTGAGAAATTTCAAAAAAGATTTATTCACTTAGAAGATATTAACATAAATATTATTTATAAGAAATTTTAAATTTTTCTTATTGATTTTTATTTTTAAATACCCATACTAATGCTAATGGCAATTCAAAAAGCAAAATTTTCAATAGGCGATATTGTAAAACATAAACACTTTGAGTTTAGAGGTGTGATTTATGATGTTGATTTTGAGTTCAATAATTCAGAGGAATGGTATCAATCAATTCCAAAAAACGTGAGACCTAGAAAAGATCAACCCTTTTATCACTTGTTGGCTGAAAATGATGAAATTACATATGAAGCCTACGTTTCGGAGCAGAATCTACTTGTAGACGACTCTGGCGAGCCAATTAAACATCCATTAATCGAAGAAATTTTTTCAGGAAAAAAAGGATCTAGCTATTTTAAGCAATCTAACTAGATAAATCATTTTTTTAACACATTTGGCGCAAATCTTGGACAAAAGAAAGTTGTAAATTTTAATCTATTCTGATCAAGAGTGTAAATTTATACCCTTCGTTATTATCTCCCTCTGCATTCTTGATCAGATAATTTTCCACATTAAATTTCTGAATTTTATGATTAATATATAATTATTATGTTTAAATATTTTGAACCAAATAAAATATTTTCGATCACCTCGAAAGCACCCAAATATGTTTTAATATTATTTGTTATTGTTTTAACAATCGGTTTAGTTGAGTCATTAGTATTATCACCTGAGGATTATAAACAAAGTCATTCAGTAAGAATAATGTATGTACACGTTCCTGCTGCATGGATAACTCTTGGAATTTTTTCATCGATAACTTTACTATCGGTTATTGGATATATTTTTAAAATTAAAAATTTTTTTTTAATTTCTAAAAGTCTTGCCCCATCAGGTTTTATTTTTTGTATTATAGCATTAGTAACAGGTTCTATTTGGGGAAAGCCAACTTGGGGAACTTGGTGGGCTTGGGATGCAAGAATTACTTCTATGTTAATCTTAGCATTGTTCTATGGAATTTATTTGTTAGCTTGGAGAATTTATCATGATAAGGATCAGGTATTTAAAGTAACATCCATAATAACGATTATTGGAATTATAAACGTTCCAATAATTAAATATTCTGTTGATTGGTGGAATACTCTTCATCAGCCTGCCTCTATTAACATTTTATCAAAATCCTCGATACATTCCTCAATGTTATTTCCATTAGCAATAATGACTGCGGCATTTGCTCTTTTTTCATTACTAATTTTTTTAATGAAATATAATACAGAACTGATAAAGATTAAAAATAAAGGCTTAGATAGATTATGATAACTGAATTTTTAAATATGAACGGATACGGATTTTATGTTTGGTCAGCTTTCACATTCACTCTTGTAAACTTTACATTACTTTATGCAGTCATAAAAATTCAATATGTGAGAGAAAAAGAAAAGTTTGTATCAAAATTTGGGACTTTAAACTCAGAACAAGCATCATTTGCAAAATTACAAAGTATTAATAAAGAGATATTATCTAATTCTTCAAACATTTAACCTTTAACCATGTATGGTAAAAAAGTTAAGCTTAGATTTTTATTTGTCTCACTAATTTTAATTACTTTAATTTTATCAATTTTTCTTATTTTAAAATCTCTTGAAGAAAATGTTGTCTATTTTCAGTCTCCAACAAAAATTAAAGAAACTTCAGAAATTCAAAGAAAAAAAATGAGAATAGGAGGTATGGTAAAAGAAAATTCTATTTCGATAAATTCTAATGAGATAGTCTTTGTTATCACTGATTTTAAAAATGAGATTAACGTTACATACTCTGGAATTGTTCCAAATCTTTTTGAAGAGGGCAAAGGTGTCGTTGCAGAAGGTTATCTGAAGGATAGAAATTTCTTTATAGCCTCAAAGATTTTAGCTAAACACGATGAAAATTATATGCCACCAGAGGTAAAAGCTGCATTAGGGAAGGAATAGATCTTGGCAAGTTTAATCGGTTTTTATTCTTTAGTTTTTGGTGCGATTACATCATTAATAATAATTTTTTTTTCAGTCAAAAATTTTAAGAGCGCTGAAAAATTAAATGTAAAAATTGTACCATTAACTTTTTTACAATTTATTTTTGTTTTAATAAGTTTTTTGGGTTTAATAGTTTCATTTATTAATTCTGATTTTAGTAATGAAACAGTTTTTAATCATTCGCACTCGACAAAACCTTTATTCTATAAAATTTCTGGTACTTGGGGTAATCACGAAGGAAGTTTACTACTTTGGTTGTTGGTCCTTACTTCTTTCATATTCATATTTATTTTGAAATCTATTAGGCAGCCAGTTCAATACAGAATTTTAACATTATTGTTTCAACAAATAATTATTATAGGTTTTTTTATATTTTCATTAAAAACTTCAAGTCCATTTAACTATATATATCCAATACCAGATGAGGGATTGGGCTTAAATCCAATATTACAAGATCCAGCATTGGCAATTCATCCCCCAATTTTGTATTTAGGATATGTAGGAACATCAATAATATTTTCTTCATCACTTTCCGCGCTGACAGTGAATTATATATCTAAAGAATGGGCTAAACACATTAAAGAATGGGTTTTGACATCTTGGGTTTTTTTAACATTAGGAATTTTACTAGGATCTATTTGGGCTTACTATGAATTGGGCTGGGGTGGATTTTGGTTTTGGGATCCTGTTGAAAATGTTTCTTTGATGCCTTGGTTTGCATTAACGACATTAATACATTGTATTTTGGTCTTAGAAAAAAGATCACAACTCACTTCTTGGGTTGTTATTTTATCTATTGCTACATTTACTTTAAGTATGTCAGGAACTTTTCTGGTCAGATCTGGCGTTTTAAATTCAGTCCATACATTTGCCAATGATCCAGAAAGAGGACTATTTATTTTAGTTTTTTTATTTTCATTAATTTTTTTATCATTATTTATTTTTATTTTTTTTCATAAAAAGGAGATGGATTTTAACAATTCTTTTTCTTTAATAAGTAAAGAAACTTCTATTCTTATAAATAATTGGTTTATGATGTATTTTCTTTCAGTAGTTCTTATTGGAACAGTTTACCCAATTTTTTTGGATGTAATTTCATCAGAAAAAATCTCTATTGGACCACCATTTTACCATAAATTAATAATTCCATTTTTAATTCCTTTTTTATTGGCAATGGCGATAGGTCCGAAGTTGAAGTGGATTAAATCTGGATTGCCAGATAAATTATATTTGATTGTCTTTTTTATTTTATCAGTACTACTATCGATATTTATTGTTAAAAAATTAGAAATTGAATTTCTAATTAACTCGGTTTTAATATCAGTTGTTTTTTATTTATTTTTTATCACTTTAAGAGATTTTTTTATAAAAAAATCGAGTAGTTTTTCACAAAACATTACTCATTTTGGATTTAGTTTATTTTTGTTGAGTATTATATTTAACAATCTTTTTACAAGTGAGATTATAACAAACCTTAAAGTTGGAGATACATTTAAGTCAGAAAAATTTAAGATTTATTTTGAAAATTTAGATCAAAAAAAAGAAAAAAATTTTCAGTCTATTGTAGGCAAGTTTGTAGTAGAAAACCTGAATGGGGAAAAAGAGGTTATGATGCCAGAACTTAGAATATACAATCAACCTAATATGGTCACTAGTGAAGCTTTTATTAAAACAAATTTTTTTTCAGATAAATTTATGACAATGAACTTAGTTCAAAATCAAGAATATCTGAATATTAGATATCAAATTAAGCCTCTAATGATTTGGATATGGATTTCCATATTGATGATTACAACAGGTGGATTGATAAGTCTGTTAAGGAAAAATGAAAATTAGATTTTTTCCAATAATTCTCACTTTAATTTTTATAATTATTTTTCTCCTATTTTATGGGGGCTTAAAAAAGTCTAATATTTATGTTCCCACTTTTAATATAAATAAGAAAATTCCAAACTTTAAAGCAAAATTATTTGAAAAAGCAGAAGAGTTAAATTCTTCAGAAATTTTTAAAGATGATCAAATCTATTTAATGAACATTTGGGCATCATGGTGTGTTCCTTGTCGAGATGAACATGTATTTTTAGATGAATTATCAAAAGAAGAAAGTTTAAATTTAGTTGGTATTAACTATAAAGATGATTTTAAAAGAGCTTCATTTTTTTTAAAAGAGTTAGGAAATCCTTATGATATAATTCTTTTAGATGTTGATGGTATTATTGCTATCGAGTGGGGCGCATATGGAGTACCTGAATCTTATCTGATTAAAAACAAAATGATTATAAAAAAAATAATTGGACCATTGAATAAAAATTTAGTTAATGAAATAAAAAAAAAAATTCAATGAAATTCTCCAAATTAATACTTTTAATTTTTTGTACTTTTATTTTAAGTAATAGTTATGCTCAACAAAATAATTTGGAAAATAAAATTACAAAAAATTTGAGATGCTTAGTTTGTCAAGGACAGTCTATTTATGACTCAGATACTGACTTTGCAATAAGTGTAAAATTACTGGTAAAAAAAAAATTAGATGAAGGTTTAAATGAGAAACAAATTTATAGTTATTTAAAAGATAGATATGGTGAATGGATATTATTTGATCCATTATTCAGTAAAAAAACCTATTTTTTATGGTTATTACCTATTTTCATGTTTGTAATTGGTGGGATGATAATATTTAAGTTATTTATTATTAGAAAAAACTAAGTATATTTCTTTTATGAATTTTTTAAGACTAACTTTAATTAACATACTTTTTTTAGTTTTAGGTTCTGCCTCATTTGCTGAGGAAATAAAACTTAATAAAAAAAATACTGAGTTTAATCTTTATACTGGCATGTTTGATTTTAGTGATACAGGTAAGAAATCAACTTTAATAGGTTTTCAACATCAAAATGAAAATCTTAATAGGAATACTTTTCTTGGAAATTTGTCACCCATTACAGGTGCTTTGATTACGGCTGATAACGCCACTTACTTTTACACTGGTGTCCAGGCAAATTATAAAATTGGAAATTTAAATTTAACCCCAAGTTTTACGCCAGGATTATATAATGAGGGTGATGGAAAGGATCTTGGTCATATATTAGAATTTAAAAGTGAAATACAATTATCATTAGAGTTGCCCAAAGAAAGCCAATTCGGTTTTTCATATAATCATCTGTCTAATGCTAGTCTAGGAGAAAAAAATCCTGGGGCAAATAGTTATATGTTCAATTTTCTCAAAAAGTTTTAATAGTACTTAATGAATTTAAAAGACTGTCATAATTTTAGTGATTTTAGAAAATTAGCTAAAAATAAATTACCTTCTCCAATATTTCACTATATTGATGGGGCTGCTGATGATGAAATTACTTATGCTAGAAATACTAGTGCATTTGACGACGTTGACTTAGTACCAAATGTTTTAAGAGGTGTTGAAAATGTGGATCTATCTACAACAATTTTTGGAAAAAAATTAGATCTACCTTTTTATCTCTCGCCAACAGCGCTTCAAAGACTTTTTCACTATGATGGTGAAAGAGCAGTAGGAAAAGCCGCACAAAAATTTAATACCATGTTTGGTGTTTCTGCTTTGGCTACGGTAAGCGTGGAGGAGATTTCGTCAATGATTGATACACCAAAAATGTTTCAATTTTATTTTCATAAAGATAGAGGGTTGAATGACTCTTGTTTAGAAAGAGCTAAAGCAGCTAAATTTGATGTAATGGCTTTAACTGTTGACACAATAACTGGAGGAAATCGAGAAAGAGATTTAAGAACTGGGTTTACGTCTCCACCAAAACTTACTTTATCAAGTTTGTTTAGTTTTGCTATGAAGCCAATGTGGGGAATAAACTATCTTACAAAAGGTAAATTTGAATTACCACATCTTCAAGATTATGTTAAAGAGGGTACTAGCACTAATACATCTATTGGAAATTATTTTTCAACAATGTTAGATCAATCTATGAATTGGAAGGATGCGGAAAAATTATGTTCTCAATGGGGTGGTCATTTTGCACTAAAAGGTGTTATGTCAGTTGAAGATGCTAAAAGAGCAGTTGATATTGGATGCACTGGAATAATGGTTTCAAATCACGGTGGTAGACAGCTGGATGGATCAAGATCTCCTTTTGATCAACTTGCTGAAATAGTTGATGCTGTTGGTGATAAACTTGATGTAATTTGTGAAGGTGGAATTCACAGAGGGACTCACATGTTAAAAGCTTTATCATTAGGCGCTAAAGCTTGCTCAGGTGGGAGATTATATCTTTATGCTTTAGCTGCTGGAGGACAAGCAGGTGTGGAAAGAGCGATAGAAAAATATAAAGCAGAATTGGTAAGAGATATGAAGTTAATGGGCTGTACAAAAATTAGTGATTTGAACAGAAATAATTTACGATTTCGAAGATAGTTCATGACCCTAAAAAATTGTCATAATTTTGAAGATTTTAGAAAACTTGCAAAAAAAAAATTACCTTCACCTATATTTCATTATATTGACGGCGGAGCAGATGATGAGGCAACTTTAAAAAGAAATACAGAATCATTCAACGACTGTGACTTAGTACCAAATATTTTGGCCAATGTGGGCAAACCTGATTTGTCTACTACTTTATTTGGTAGAAAAATAGATATGCCGATTTTTCTTTCACCAGCTGCAATGCAAAGACTTTACCATTCTGAAGGTGATAAAGCTTCAGCTAGAGCGGCTGAAAAATTTGGAACTTTTTATAGCATGTCATCTATGAGCAATAACTCGATTGAAGAAATATCAAATATTTCTAGTGGTCCAAAATTATTTCAACTTTATGTCCATAAAGACAAATCTATAACTGATGATTTGATTGACAGATCAAGAAGATCAGGGTTTGATGCTATGTGTTTAACTGTAGATACTTTGGTTGCAGGTAATAGAGAAAAAGATCATAGAACAGGATTTACAACACCACCGAAGCTTACACTTCAAAGTTTAATGAGTTTTGCAACACGACCTAATTGGGTATTTAATTATTTAATAGGGAAAAAATTTGAGCTTTCAAATGTTAAAAAAAAAACTGACAAGGGAACAAATATTGCTAAGTCTGTGATTGAATATATAAATGAACAGTATGATCCATTGATGGGATGGAAAGATGCAGAGTATTGTGCAAAAAAATGGAATGGTCCATTTGCACTTAAAGGTGTCATGTCAGTTGAAGATGCAAAAAAGGCAATTGATATTGGTTGTACAGCTATTATGATATCAAATCATGGTGGAAGGCAACTTGATGGATCAAGATCACCTTTTGACCAAGTCAAAGCAATTTCTGATGCGGTGGGTGATAAATTGGAAATTATTTTAGATGGAGGCGTAAGAAGAGGCACTCATGTATTAAAAGCTATCGCCGCAGGTGCAAAAGCATGTAGTTTTGGTAAAATGTTTTTGTTCTCTTTAGCCGCAGGCGGTCAACAGGGTGTAGAGCATTTATTAAAGAATATGCACGATGAAATTAACAGAAATATGGTTTTAATGGGCTGTAAGAATTTAAAAGAGTTGAATAGTTCAAAATTAATTTATAGAAATTAAAAAAAAATTAAAAAAGGATCGAATAATGGAATTAGCAAAAAGTTTGAATAGATTGGGTACAGAAACAGCGTTTTCAGTATTGGCAGAGGCAAAAAAATTAGAGGCTCAAGGTAAACCAATGATACACTTAGGTTTAGGCCAGCCAGATTTTAAAACACCAAAACACGTTGTTGAGGCAGCAAAGAAAGCTTTAGACGACGGACATCATGGTTATGTTATGTCAAATGGAATTCCAGAATGCAGGCAAGCTGTTACTAGATGGATAAAAAAACGTTACAGTGTAGATATTGATTTTGAGAGAATTTTGATTATGCCTGGTGGAAAACCTACAATGACTTACGCAATTCAGTGTTTTGGAGAACCAGGTGCTGAAATCATTCACCCGACTCCTGCATTTCCAATATATGAGTCAATGATTAACTATACTGGTTCAACTGCGGTGCCTTACGATTTGACAGAAGATAAGGATTTAAAATTTAATCCTGAAAAAATTTTATCACTAATTACGGATAAGACGAGATTATTAATTTTAATAAATCCAAATAATCCCACTGGAAGCTTTGTTGATAAAGCTGATATAGATGTTTTAGCTGAGGGATTGAAAAAACATCCACACGTAACAATTTTAAGTGATGAAATTTATAGTAGACAAATTTTTGATGGAAAAGAAATGCCATCATTTTTTAATTATCCAGAGTTAAGAGAAAGGTTAATCGTTCTTGAAGGATGGAGTAAAGCATATTCTATGACTGGGTGGAGATTGGGTTGGAGCTTTTGGCCAAAAAATTTAGTTGAACATGTAAATAAACTTTTAATTAACAGTGTCTCATGTGTAAATGCTGCAGCACAGTTTGCAGGTATAGCTGCTTTAGATGGACCAGATGATTCAATTGATGAGATGATGGTAAAGTTCACACAAAGAAGGGATTTAATTCATAAGGGATTAAATGAATTACCGGGTGTTGAATGTAGTTTACCAGGTGGAGCATTTTACGCGTTTCCAAAAGTAATTGGGACAGGCATGAATGGTGCAGAATTCTGTAAAAAAGCTATGCATGAAGCTGGCGTAGCAATAGTACCAGGAACGGCATTTGGTAAAACTTGCAATGATTATGTTCGATTTAGTTTTGCTGCATCACGAGATAATATTTCTCAAGCACTTGAGAATATTAAAAAAATGCTTGGTTAATTTCAGTATATTTCTATCTATTATTTTTATAGTATAAAAATATATGAATGAGCAAATTCAGTCAGAATTAAAAAATCTTTTAAATTCAAGATTTTCTACTTCTCAATCAACAAGAGCAAATTATGCTAGAGGAGAGGATACTTACGATCCGATTTTATCTAAGGCGGTAGTTTTCCCAGAAACAAATGAAGAGGTCTCAAAAATTTTGAAACTATGTAATCAACATAGAATACCAGTGGTACCTTTTGGTACAGGAACGTCTTTAGAAGGAAATGTAGTTGGTAATGAAGAAGGCATTACTGTTTGCCTAGAAAAGATGAATAAAATTCTTAGTGTAAATGTTGAAGATTTTGACTGTAGAGTACAAGCGTGTGTTACGAAAGAGCAACTTAATGATTATCTGAGAGAGGATGGAGTTTTTTTTCCAATTGATCCTGGTGCTAATGCAGCAATAGGAGGCATGGCCTCAACCTCAGCATCCGGCACAATGGCAGTTAAATATGGCACAATGAAAACTGTCATAACTGGTCTTACAGTAGTACTCCCAAATGGTGACATCATAAAAACTGGAACCAGAACTAAAAAAACTTCCGCAGGATATAACTTAACAAATTTGTTTATAGGTTCTGAAGGCACATTAGGCATAATAACGGAAATCCAATTAAGATTATCGCCAATTCCAGAGAGTATTATGAGTGCTGTTTGTCATTTTCCCACATTAGAAATGGCAGTTCAAACTGCCCAACAAGTAATTCAATATGGTGTCCCAATCGCAAGAATTGAAATGCTTAATAAGGATCAAATGGAAATAAGTATAAATTATTCAAAATTAAAAGACATTAAGGCAGTTCCAACACTATTTTTTGAATTTCATGGATCAGAAACATCAAATCAAGAAAATATAAAAGTTGTTGAAGAAATTTCAAATGAGAATAATGGAAGCTCATTTAAATGGGCCAAAGACCTAGAAGAGAGAAATAAACTGTGGCAAGCTAGATGGGATGTTTATTATTCAGTAAAGGCTTTAATAAATAATGGTAGAGTATATTCAACAGATGTGTGTCTACCAATTTCAAAAATTACTGAGTGTGTTAAATTTGCAGAGGCAGAAACAGAAAAATTAGGCCTCAGAGCTCCAATGGTTGGTCATTTAGGGGATGGAAATTTTCATGTACTTTTACCTTATGATCCATCTCAAAAAGAAACATATAAAAAAATAAGGGACTTTAGTGATTTGCTTATCAAAAAAACCTTAGAATTAAATGGAACTATAACAGGAGAACATGGAGTTGGATTGCATAAGAAAGCTTATTTATTAAAAGAACATGGTGATAATATTCCGTTAATGAAAATAATAAAAAGAAGTATTGATCAAAATAATATAATGAACCCAGGAAAAATTTTTGATCTAAATTAGTAAATAGTAATATTATGAAAAAAATTCTTATAACTAGAAAATTAATTAAAGAAAGCGAGGATAAAGCTTCAAAGACATTTGAACCAAAATTTAATACAAATGATGAGCTATATTCACAATCTAAAGTAATTGAAATGAGTTCTGGTTGTGATGGTATTTTATCTTCCTTAACAGATAAATTGGACAAAGAAACTATTGATAAATTACCTGCCTCTATAAAGATAATATCAAATTTTGCTGTTGGATTTGGAAATATTGATCTGGAAGCTGCCAAAAAAAGAGGAATAGCAGTTACAAACACACCAGACGTTTTGTCTGATGCTACTGCAGAAATCGGAGTGCTTCTAATACTCGGTGCATGTAGAAGAGCTGCTGAGGGCATTGAGTCTGCAAGAGTGGGTGGTTGGAAATGGTCAGCCGATTATCTTATTGGTAAACAGCTTACAGGAACAAGATTAGGAATTTTAGGCATGGGAAGAATAGGTCAAAAGATAGCTAAAATTGCTAAATCCTTAGGAATGATAATTCATTATCATAATCGCTCAAAATTGAGTGAGGAAAAAGAAGACGGAGCCATATATCACAAAGATATTAAAAGTCTTTTTTCGGTTTCTGATGTTTTGTCTATTTGCTGTCCAGCAACCAAAGAGACAGAAAACATGATCAATAAAGAAACAGTCGAGTTTTTCCCTAAAGGAGCGGTGATTACAAATGTTGCAAGAGGTGATATTGTTGATGATGAAGCTTTAATTGATGCACTAAATAGAAGAAAAATTTATGCTGTTGGTTTGGATGTTTATAAAAATGAGCCAAATTTAAATCCTGGTTATCTTAAAATTAAATCAGCTTTTATTTTGCCCCACCTAGGAAGCGCAACTAAAGATACAAGAATTGCGATGGCCAATTTAGCAATTGATAATATTGATGAGTTTTTTAAAACTGGAAATTGTAAAAATAAAGTAAACTAATTCTACTCTAGATTGTATATATTTTTAATTCTGCGACATCTACGTTTTTTTTTAGAAAGACTCTAATTTAAATCTGTGATTTAATTAATTCAGTTAATTAACTTTAATAGGAGTAATAATGACGAAAGAAAATAAATCGTTGAAGATTAAAACATCTTCAAGACGTAAGTTCTTTAAAACTGCTGCTAAAGCTGGAGCTGTTGCTGCAGCTACAGTTGCAATGCCAAACATTGCTACAGCAGGTAGTCACAAAGTTCTTAAGATGCAAGCTGCATGGCCAAGTGGAGCAAACATCTTTTTTGAAATGGCTGGTGACTATTGTAACATGGTTAAAGAAATGTCTGGAGGTTCACTTCAGATTGATCTTCAACCAGTTGGAGCAGTTGTAAAAACTTCAGAAATTGGACAAGCAGTAAGTTCTGGAGTACTAGATATGGGTCACTGGGTGACAGCATACTGGTACGGAAAAAACCCTGCAGCGTCTCTATTTGGAACAGGACCTTCATACGGAATGTCATCTCAAGAAGTAATGGGATGGATGGAGTATGGTGGAGGAAGAAAACTGTATGATGAAACTCTTGCAAAAGTCGGTTTTGATTATATTGGTTTTTTCCATATGCCGATGCCTGCACAGCCTTTTGGATGGTTCAAAAAGAACGTAACAAAAGTATCTGATGTAAAAGGTATGAAGTATAGAACAGTTGGTCTTGCGACTAACGTTCTTACTGCAATGGGAATGGTCGTTAGACAATTACCAGGTGGTGAGATTCAGCCAGCTATGAAGACTGGTTTAATTGAAGCTGCTGAGTTTAACAACCCAACTTCAGACTCTCAGTTTGGTATGCAAGATGTATCTAAGCATTATCACTTAGGAAGCTTCCACCAATCACAAGAGATGTTTGAAATACCTGTTAACAAAAAGACATACAACAGTTTATCACCAGCACATCAAGCAATACTAAAAAATGCTGCTTATGCTGCTAACAGTGATAACTACTTTAAAGCTTTAGTAAGGTACTCAGCTGACTTAGCTAAGTTGATGAATGAGCATAAAGTAAATGTTTATCAAACATCGGACGAAATCTTAGCTCAACAATTAAAAGGTTGGGATAAGGTAATTGGTGACTTTAATAAGAAAGATCCTTTCTTTAAGAAAGTTGTCGATTCTCAAAAAGCATACGCTAAGAGAGTAATGAAATACTTGCTGATGAATCAGCCAAATTACAAACTAGCTTATGAAAATGAGTTCGGACCAATAGCAAAAGTTAAGATTTAATTAACTTTTCACTTAAATTTTTAAAGGGGGGCAATGCCCCCCTTTTTATTTGATTATTGTTCACAATTCATTATTAATTAGAATTTTATGATGAGACCGTATATTAGATTTGCAGAAAAACTCAGTATATCAATGGGAAAAGCTTTCTCGTGGTGTATTGTAATCTTGATGGGCGGAACATGCTATGAAGTTTTTATGGCTTATGCTTTAAATGCTCCTACCTTATGGAATTTTGATTTTAGTCTTCAAATGTACGGTGCTATATTTATGATGGCTGGTGCATATACATTATGTACTGAGGCACACGTTCGAGGAGATGTAATTTATAGATTATTTTCACAGAAAACTCAGGCTTATATTGATTTAGTGTTATACTTTATTTTCTTTTTTCCAGGAGTAATTGCATTAGCTTTTTATGGATACGAATATGCTGCTCTTGCTTGGAAAATTAAAGAAACCAGCTGGAATAGCCCTGCACAAATCCAAATTTATATGGCAAAATCTTTAATACCTTTGTCTGGAACTCTTTTAACAATTCAAGGCATAAGTGAAGTTTTTAGATGTATCATTTGTATACAAACTGGTAGCTGGCCAGCAAGAGGATCTGGTGATGCAGAAGAAACTGAAAAAGTATTAATGAGAGCTGCACAAGAAGGAAAAAAAGAAGATGTTATTTAGTTTAACAAATCCAGAAATAGCAATTCTTATGATGGGAATATTTCTATTCGCAGTACTATTAGGTTTCCCAATTGCATTTACCTTAATGGCGATGGGACTTGGTTTTGGTTACTATGCGTACTTTGATCCAACTAAAATGGAACACCTGTTTGATAATAGGATATTCCAACTATTTGTTCAGAACACCTATACTGTAATGGATAATAATGTATTAACCGCCGTCCCCTTATTTTTATTCATGGGATATTTAGTTGAAAGGGCAGGAATTGTCGCAAAACTATTTTTTGCAATCAGGTTAGCTTCGCATAAATTACCCGCGTCAATGGCTGTTGCTGCTTTAATTACGTGTACGCTGTTCTCGACAGCAACTGGTATAATTGGTGCTGTTGTGACTTTAATGGGGCTTTTAGCATGGCCGGCGATGGTTAAAGCAGGATATGATAAAAAATTTGCGTCTGGTATAATTTGTTCAGGAGGTTGTTTAGGTATTCTTATTCCTCCCAGCATAATGTTAATTGTTTATTCAGTAATTGCTCAATTATCACCTTTAAGATTATTCGCTGCAGCAATTTTCCCAGGATTGATGTTGGCTGGTTTATACATAGGTTATGCAATTTTTAGAGCTTGGCTAAATCCGTCAATAGCACCCAAACCAGCAGCAGAGGAGATTCCTCCAACATCAGTAATCATGAAAGAAGTGCTAGTGTCATTCTTGCCTTTATTTTCACTTATAATTTTAGTTCTTGGTACGATACTTGCCGGTATTGCAACTCCAGCAGAAGCAGCAGCAGTAGGAGCTTTTGGTGCATTGGTGCTTTCTTATTTTTATAAAACATTAAAATGGAAAAATTTTAAGGAGTCAGTTTTTTTAACAGCAAAAACTACGGCTATGATAATGTGGTTATTTATAGGATCTTGGACATTTGCATCTGTTTTTTCATACTTAGGTGGACATGAAGTTTTTGAACATTTCTTTAAATCCCTGGATTTACAACCTTGGCAATTCTTAATTATCACTCAGATAATAATATTTTTACTAGGTTGGCCTTTAGAATGGACAGAAATTTTAATTATTTTTGTTCCAATATTCTTACCATTAGTGGAATTTTTTGGTGTAAATCCTTATTTCTTTGCAATGTTGATTGCTTTAAATTTACAAACATCATTTCTAACTCCACCTATGGCAATGTCGGCATATTATCTTAAAGGTGTACAATCTAAGAATGTTGAGTTAATGCAAATCTTTAGTGGTATTATGCCATTTTTAGCAATAGTAATATTAGCAATGGTATTAATGTATTTATTCCCTGGCATTGCTCTATGGTTACCAGAAAAATTATTTGCTATTTAATATCAAATGACTGATGTTTTTTCTTTAAAAGTTGAGGAGATCGCCTCAAAAATTAAGAGCGCTCAGATTTCATCTGTTGAAGTCTGTGAACAATACATTGAGAGAATAAATAAATTTGATAAGGATGTTAAAGCGTGGGCTCATTTTGATAAAAAAGTACTTCTAGAAAAAGCTTCAGAGGCTGATGAACATAGGCGATCAGGAAAGCCAGTTGGCCCTCTTCATGGTATTCCAGTTGCAGTAAAAGATATTTTTGGAACTGTTGATATGCCAACAGAGTGTGGCACAATTATAAGGAAAGGAAAGTCTTATTCACAAAATGCTGAAGTGGTTGATCTTTTACATGCCGCTGGAGCGATCGTAATGGGTAAAACAACCACATCTGAATTAGCTTATTTGGGACCACCAAAAACAACAAATCCTCATGATTATTCAAGAACTCCAGGTGGTTCGTCTAGTGGATCTGCAGCAGCAGTAGCTTCACTCATGGCACCAGTGTCTGTTGGTTCACAGACTGGTGGTTCAGTAATTAGACCCGCATCTTACTGTGGAGTTGTGGGATATAAACCTAGTTATGGATTAATATCTAGAAATAACATTTTAAGAACTTCATATAGTTTAGATCATGTAGGTATATTTGCAAGGAACGTAGAGGATATTGCTTTAATGGCAAAAGTATTGATTAAAAAGGATAAACATGACCCTGCAACCATTTATTATTCAGCTGAAAATATTTTGGATGAAACAAAAAAAGGACCATTATTTGATCCTAAATTTATTTTTTATAAAACTGATTTTTGGAAAATAATTGATAAGAAATCAAGAGAAGCTTTTGAATATTTTATAAAATCCTTTTCAAAGAATATCGAAATTTTTGATACACCATCATACTTCAAGGATATTCATAAATACCATCAAATTATTCACGAAACAGATTTAGCTAATAATTTTTCTATCTATTTTACGAAATATAAAAATAAGCTCTCCAAATATATGCAAACAGCTATTAAAAATGGTAATAAGTATTCAGCAAAAGAATACGCAGAGGCAATTGATTTTATGAAACGAAGCTATGAGTCTTACCAAGAAGTTTTTGAGGATTATCATGGTGTTTTGTCTCCATCAAGCCCCGGTGTTGCTCCTAGAGGATTAAAAAGTACAGGGACTGCAGAATTTAACAAAGTCTGGTCTTATATGGGAACGCCTTGTATTTCATTGCCTTTACTTGAAGGTGAAAATAATTTACCATTAGGAGTCCAATTAATTGGTGATAAGTACGATGATCATAGATTTTTGGGTGTTGCAAATTGGTTGGAAAAAGAGTGTAAGGAATAAAATGAATAAAATCACAACTATTATTGGATTATCTTTTGCAGTTTTCTTTTTGCTAGGACTGGCTACTACACTTACAAGATCAATGATGATTGGTTTTTTAGATGTTCTCCCTGTTTATTTCCTAATGGGTGCAGCTATTGTAATGATGATTTACGAAGCCTTCTTTGATAAAGAATAATCAAAAAATTTCTTGAAAAATTTAAATAAAAGTTTTCTTCCATTATTATTATTATTCATTCAACCAATATTTATGGCTAGTAACCTAATTGTTGCGAGAGGTGGAGTTGAATTTGTACCACCGATCTCACTTGCTTTTTGGAGATGGACTTTAGTTTTTTTAATATTGCTACCCTTCACTTATTTATCTTTAAAAAATAAATTACAAATAATAAGAACAGAGTTTAAGAAACTTTTTTTCTTAGGATCTATGGGATGTGGGGTTTGTGGAGCTTTCCCTTTTTTGGCTGGTAAAACAACTACCGTTATAAACATGGGTATAATCTACACATCTTCACCTGTCTTTATCATTTTGATTTCTTATTTTTTTTTTAGCGAAAAAATTAATATAAAAAAAATTATTGGACTTATAGCATGTTTAGTTGGTGTTTTTGCTATTATTATTAAAGGAGATTTTAATTTTCTATTAGATCTTAGATTTACAATCGGTGATCTTTGGATGCTGGCTGCAGCAATTGGTTGGGCATTATACTCAATTTATTTATTTCATTGGAAATCAAAATTTAAAATTTTTGAAAGATTTACACTGATAGCATTTTTTGGTGCATTAAGTTTATTACCGTTTTATATAGTTGAAGAAATTTTTTATGAACAAACTGAATTTTCTACCAATTTTTATCTTTGGGTTATTTTTGCAGCTGTTTCACCAGGTATCATTGCATTTTCATTATACACATTGGCCCAAAATAAATTGGGTGCATCCCTTACAGGTTTTACGCTATATGTATTTACTATTTATGGTGCTATTTATGGGTTCTTTTTGTTTGATGAGAAATTTGAAAACTATCATATCATAGGTACAATTTTAGTTTTTTTTGGTGTTTACTTTGCTAGAAAAAAAAATATTTAAAAAATTTTATGAATAAGTGGATTATTTTTTTTCAAATTATAATTTTAGTTTATCTTTTAATTTTAGTTTATCTATATTTTTTTCAGAGAACTTTAATGTACCATCCTAATGTGAATAATTATTCAAATGATGAATTGACAGTCAAAGTAGAAAAAATTGAAATTAAGACAAAAGATGGGATAGCCTTGTTAGGCTGGTATCATGAAAAAAATTTAAAAGAATTTAAAACTTTGCTATATTTTCATGGAAATGCAGGATCATTAGAAAATAGAATTCATAAATTAAATAAATTTGACGATATGAAAATAAATTTTTTAATTATTGCATGGAGAGGTTTTAGTGGAAATAAAGGTAAACCATCAGAAAAAGGTCTTTATGAAGATGGGCAAAGTGCAATTCAATGGCTATTAGAAAAAGGTCTTAAAGAAGAAGATATTGTTATATATGGTGAATCACTCGGCACAGGTGTTGCTACACATTTAGCTCAAAACAGGAATTTTGCAGGAGTTATATTAGAGACACCTTTTACATCAATGGTAGATGCTGCTAAAACCTTTTATCCATATATACCTGTAAATTTATTACTTAAAGATAAATTCAATAATAAAAATAAGATAAAAAATATAAATTCTCCAATTTTAATTATGCATGGTGAAGTTGATCAGATAGTTCCATTTGCTATGGGTAAAAAAATTTTTGAATTTGCAAATGATCCAAAATTTTCTTATTTTACAAA
>CACNUU010000005.1 GCA_902623735.1 uncultured Pelagibacteraceae bacterium
TTGCATGTGTTCCAAAAATTATATCAATTTCTTTTGTTAATAATCTTTTTAAAATATTCTTTTTATCTTTATAAGCTGATTTTCCAGAGAGAAATTCTATTTTAATATTTTTTGGAAATAATTTTTTTGCTAATAAAAAATGTTGTTTAGCTAATATTTCGGTAGGAGCCATTACTGCTACCTGAAAATTAGAATTAATGGTGTTAAACGCAGATAACAACGCTACTATTGTTTTACCACTGCCAACATCACCTTGAAGTAATCTGAACATCTTTTTATCTGAGCACAAATCATCATTAATCTCATTCAATGTTTTAGTTTGATCACTCGTTAAGAAAAAATCTAATTTGGATATTATTTCATTTTGTTTTTTAGTATCAAATTTTTTCTTCATTTTTTTAATCTTTTTAATCTTTTTTCTAATTTCTGAATTTACTAAAAAGGTTGAAAAAATTTCATCAAAAGCGAGTCTTTTATAAAAATTTTCTTTAAATTTACCAATGTTATCTGGTTCATGTAACTTTTTAATTGAGTCGTTCCAACCAATATTACCAAAATTTTTTAATATATCTCTTGAATGCCACTCATCAATTTTAGGCAGATTTTTAATAATTTGTAATATTATTTTATTATAAATCTTTTCACTAATTCCTTCAGTTAATGAATAGTTATTATACTTTTGTTTTATGATAGATGAGTCTTCTGAAATATATTTTGGATTTGTTAATTGATATTTATTTCGAAAGTATTTAATTTTACCGCTTATTGTTACTTCTTTTCCAATGGGTAATATTTTTCTAATATATCCCTCATAGCTGTTAAAAAAAACACAATCAATTTCACCAGTTTCATCTATGCATAAAACTCGATTTGGTAGGTTCCTAACTCTTGGAAATGAATATTTTTTAGGAATTACAGTTATAGTTTGCACTTCATCTATTTTTAAATTTTTTATTTTTGATGATAAACTTCTATCCGTATAGGATTTTGGTAATTTCCATAACAGATCAAAAATACTATTAATTTTTTTCCTTTTTAATAAATTAGAGGTTTTTAGACCTACACCTTTTAGAGATCTTAGGTCAGATAATAAATATTCATAATTTCTTTTAATATTCATAAACTAATATTATATTCTTATTATGACCGCTGATATAGAACAAATAAAAAAAAAAATTATATACAGATCAAATTATCGCGGCACGAAAGAAATGGATAAACTTTTAGGAGCCTTTACTAGTAAATACTTAGATCAATTAAATGTTGAAGATTTAAATGAATTAATAAAATTTCTAGAAATAGATGATAACAATCTTTACAATTTTTATAATGGTTTAAAAACTAATATAGAATTTGAAGACAATAAGATTAACAATTTATTTAAAAATTTTAAATATTAACAATTTATGGCGGAGAGACTGGGATTCGAACCCAGGAAAGAGTTGCCCCTTTGCCGGTTTTCAAGACCGGTGCTTTCAACCGCTCAGCCATCTCTCCGTGAACTTGGTTTTATAAGTATAATATCAAAATTCAACAAAAAAAATTTTTTAGGTAATTTTTTGTTTATAGTTGTAGAGTAGCTTAGAAAATTTTATTTTAAAATGTATCAGTATGACTAAACAATTCAATAAAGGTTTGATTTTAACCTCTTTAGGTTCTTTTTGGTGGGGATTTATAGGAGTAATATATTTTGAAATTGTTTCATTCATAGGACATATAGAATTAGTTGTTCATAGATGTTTATGGACAGCGTTTATGTTAATTTTGACCACATCTATTTTTTCAAAATGGAAATCTTTTTTTGACATTTGTAAAAATATAAAAAATTTAATTGGTCTTTTTTTCTCAGGTTTATTAATCTTTATAAACTGGTCTATATGGATATATGCAGTTGCCACTGATAGAATTATCGATGCTAGCTTTGGTTACTTTATAATGCCAATATTAAGTGTTCTTTTAGGTTATGTATTTTTTAAAGAAGATTTAAATTATAAAAAAATTTTTTCTATATTTCTAGTTTTTATTTCGATCATAATTTTAATTTTTTTTAATCTTAAAAATTTGCCTTGGGTAGGTTTAATAGTTGCTTTTAGTTGGGCTTTTTACAATCTAGTAAGAAAAAAAATTAATGTTGATACAGATGTTGGGTTATTAATTGAGAGTTTGTATATTCTTCCTTTTGCATTGATTGTTTTTTATTTTATAACAAAATCCGGTATGAATGACTTTAGTTTTTCAAATCCTGGGTTAAGTTTTTTTTTGATCTTGGCTGGACCAATGACAGTGATTCCTTTATTTCTTTATGTTAGAGGTGTTGAGTTAATTGGTTTAGGGCCGACAGGTATGATTTTTTATATAACACCTACTTTACAGTTTTTACTGGGCTTTTTTTATTATGGTGAATCTTTTTCATCCATTAAATTTGTGAGTTTTATTATTATTTGGATTGCTGTAATTATATATTTGAAAGATCTTTATGAAAAAAATTAGTATTTTCCTATTAATTATAATTTTATTTTTTACTTCAAAAGCGTTTGCAAATATTGAAGTAGAATTTAATGAATGGAAGAAAAATTTTAAAATAAAAGCATTAAAAAATGATATTTCAGAAAAAACTTTTAATATCACAATGGCAAATGTTAGATTTTTACCTAAAGTTATTGAATATGACAGATTTCAGCCAGAATTTTACGAAGACACAAAAACTTATATTTCTAAAAGAGCATCCACAAAAAAAGTAAATGAGGGCTTAACTCTTTATAAAAAAGAAAATGATTTAATTATTTCCGTGGAAAAAAAATTCAATATTGAAAAAGAATTGTTACTTGCGCTAATGGGAATAGAGACAAATTATGGAAGATATGTTGGTAAAATGGATATATTGTCCTCTCTTTCAACTTTAAGTTTTGATAAGAGAAGATCGGAATTTTTTACTCAAGAGCTTTTAACTTTATTAAGACTCGTTGAATTAAAACAAATTGATCATACTACTCTTTTTGGTTCTTGGGCAGGTGCTTTTGGTTTTTTTCAGTTTATGCCCTCAACAATAAAAAATTATGCAATTGATTTTAATAATGACAACCATATAGATTTAAAAGATACAGAAGACTCATTTGCCTCAGCAGCAAATTATCTTAATAATATGGGATGGAAGACTAATTCGCCATGTTTTGTGAAAATAAATCTTAAAGAAGATATTCCAAAAAAATATTTGAATGTATCTGCTAAAAAATTGCAAAATAAAAGAAAATTAAAATTTTTTAGAAAATATATAATAAACGATGAAAAAATTTCTAAATTTAATGATTCTTTAAATGTTGCAGTAATAACTCCTGATAAGGATATTATACCTGATGCAGAAACTTTAAGCCCTTCATATATTGTTTTTGATAATTATGAAATTATTTTAAAATGGAATAGATCTTTAAGATTTGCTCTTGCAGTTTGTACATTAAAAGACAGGATTAAAAATGAACTATAAATTTTTTACAATAATTTTATTAAGTTTATTTCTGATAAGTTGTGATCAATCATTACAATCAATATCAGAAAAAAAAATTATTAAAATTGAAAAAAAATATAAAAATTTAGGATTTGCTTTAATTTATGATGATAACTTAGATAAGATAAAAAAAATTGATGCTAGGTCTTTAGATATTTATCACAAATCATTAAAACGTAAATCAATTGTGAAAATAACGAACCCAAAAAATAATAAATCTTTAATTGCAAATGTTAAATCAAATAAAGTAAAATTTTCTGATTTTTATAATTCAATAATTTCTCAGAGAATTGCAGAAACGTTGGACTTAGATATCGAAGAGCCATATTTAGAAATTCTTTTAGTTTCAAAAAATTCTACTTTTGTGGCCAAAAAATCAAAAACTTTTGATGAAGAAAAAAAAGTTGCTGAAAAAGCACCTGTTGATGGTATCAAAATAAGTAATCTAAATAATGAGAAAGTTAAAAAAAAAAATATTAAAAAAGATACTTTTTCATATTCAATAAAACTTGCTGATTTTTACTATAAAGGGTCGGCTCAAATGGTAATCGATAGAATTGTTTTAGAGACCTCTATTAGAAACTACAAGATAATTGAATTATCAAAAACAAAATATAGGGTATTAATAGGTCCTTTTAATGATATAAAATTACTAAAAGAGTCTTTTGAAAAAATAAAACCTCTTAATTTTGAAAATATTGAAATATTGAAAAATGTTTAAAAAAATTTTTTTTATAAATTTAATTAGTTTTTTTTTAATACAGTATTGTTATTCAAATGTAGATATAAAAGCTAGAACTGTAATTCTTCAGGATTTTTTATCTGGTGAAATTTTGTATGAAAAAGAACCTGACAGATCTATCTATCCTGCTTCAATGACTAAGATAATGACAAGTATTATCGCTTTTGATTTAATTAAATCTGGAGATTTGAGCTTAGATGATAAATTTTTAATTTCAGAGAATGCATGGAGATTGTCAACAGCTGGTTATTCATCAATGTTTATTATGGTAGGTGACGAAGTTTCTGTTGAAAATCTTCTCAAAGGTATAATTGTGGCATCTGGTAATGATGCATGTGTCGCTTTAGCTGAAGGTATTGCGGGAACAGAGGAAGAATTTGCTATTATGATGACAATGAAAGCTAAAGAACTTGGTATGGAAAACACTAATTTTTCAAACTCTTCTGGTATAAATGATCCAGATAATTATTCGACAGTAAAAGATATATTGATAATGTCTAATTATCTGATTAAAAATTATCCTGATTATTATAAATGGTTTAGTGAAAAAGAATTTACATGGGATAGAACAGGCGGTGATCCCATTACACAAGGAAATCGAAATCCTTTACTCTATAAAAATTTTGGAGCTGATGGCATTAAAACAGGATACCTTGCAGTTGAAAAATATTCATTAGCCTCTTCTATAATTCGAAAAGGTAGAAGATTAATTGCTGTTGGGAGTGGATTTGAGACAAAAAATTCAAGATCGAGAGAAAGTTCAAAAATATTGATTTATGGTTTAACTAACTTTGATCTAGTAGAGATCGCTAAATCAGAAAATCCGATAGATAAAGTTGACGTTTGGCTTGGAAAAGAAAATCAGCTAGATGTTTATGTCGATAAAAATATATACAAAACTATTAAAAAAGGTCAAAAAAAGCTTTTAAAAGTATCAATGAACTACTCAGGCCCAATAGAAGCACCAATTAAAAAGAATCAGATTATTGGAACACTAAAAGTTGTTTACGATCAGGAAATTGTTGGTGAATATGAATTATTGGCTTCGAAAGATATTAAAAAAGTTAATATTTTCACAAGACTTATAAGATCCATAAATTATTTAATTTGGGGTGATGTCTAACAAACCGGTAATAGTTTTTGAAGGTATTGAAGGCAGTGGAAAGAGCTTTCATATAAACCATGTATCTAAGTTTCTTAAAGAAAAAAAGATAGACCATATAAAGTTAAGAGAACCAGGTGGCAGTAAAAATTCTGAAAAAATTAGGAAACTAATTTTAGAAAGTAAAGTTAATTTTAATAAAAATACAGACTTATTTTTATACTTAGCTGCAAGAAGTGAAAATATAGTTGAATTAGAAAAAAATTATAGAAAGAAAGTTATATTAATTGATCGATTTGTTGACTCAACTATTGCTTATCAGCATTATGGTTTGGGCATTAATTTATCATTAATTGAAAAGATGAATAATTTTTTGCTAAAAAATTTTAAAGTTGATTTCACTTTTGTAAATTTAGTAAGTGAAAAAAATATGTCTCAGAGACTTAAAAAAAGAAAAAAATTAAATAGATATGATTTTTTTAAAAAAAAATTTTATAAAAAAGTACAAAATGGTTATTTAAAACTGTCAAAAAGAAATAAAAAAAGATATATGCTTATTAATTCTAATTTAGATATTAATTTAAATAAGAATTTAATAATAACAAAAATTAATAATCTTATAAGATGAGTTTAAAACCTATTAATCAAGTAAAACTATATGGTTTTGAAAAGATTTTCCACGAATTAGCAAAACTGCATCATAACTTAAAATTTCCAAATAAAATTTTATTTTCAGGACAAAAAGGTATTGGAAAATCAACATTAGCTTACCACTTGATTAATTATATTTTATCGAAAGATGAGGAAAAAAAATACAATTTAGATAATTTTGAGATTAATTCTAATAATAGATCTTATTTATTAACCCAAAATGGGTCTAATCCAAATTTAAATTTAGTGGATATCTTGCCAGAAAAAAAAAATATAGATATCCAGCAGATAAGAAATTTAATTAATTTAATGAATAAATCCTCATTTAACAATAAACCAAGGTTTATTTTAATTGATAATATTGAATTTTTAAACATTAACTCAATTAATTCATTATTAAAATTTTTAGAAGAACCAAACAATGGTATTTATTTTATACTAATAAATAATAATAAAAAAATTCTACCAACTCTAAAATCAAGGTGTTTAAATTTTAAAATTTCTATGTCAAATAATATATCTTTAGAAATCGCTAATAAGCTTACAAATATAGATGTTCTAAATGAAATTAATAATGAATTGATAAATTATTATATTTCACCAGGAAATATATATAGACTTTTCAAATTTTCAGAAGATCATAAATTAGACTTAAAAAATTTATCTCTAAAAGATTTATTGAAAAAGATTATAAATGAAAAAATATATAAAAAAGATGATATATCTAAAATTTTATTTTATGAGTTAATAGAATTTTATTTAATGAAAAAGCCCACATTAATTTATTCAGATCTTACAAATTATTATTTAAATAAGATTAATGAAATTAAAAAATATAATTTAGATGAAGGATCTTTCTTTATTGAATTTGAGAATAAATTATTAAATGGATAAAAATTTTTATATTACAACACCTATATATTACCCATCTGCAAAGCCACATATGGGTCATGCATATTCGAGTATTATTGCTGATTTTTTTGCAAGGTTTAAAAGAATTGATGGTTATAAAGTTCATTTTTTAACAGGGACCGATGAGCACGGTTTAAAAATTCAACGCGCTGCTGAGGATAAAAATATTGAAACTTTAAAATTTTGTGACGAATTAAGTCAAACTTTTAGAGATCTTTCAAAGATATTAAATTTATCAAACACAGATTTTATTAGAACAACAGAAGATAGGCACAAAAAATCTGTTCAAGATTTATGGAAAAGATTATATGCAAATGATGATATTTATCTCTCAAAGTATTCAGGTTGGTATTCAGTGTCTGATGAAGCCTTTTACAATGAAGATGAAATAGATAACCTTGATGGGAAAAAAATAGCAATTTCTTCTAAGTCATCAGTCGAATGGGTAGATGAAGAATCTTTTTTTTTTAGATTATCAAAGTGGGAAAAACCTCTTTTAGAATTTTATAAAAAAAATCCTGATTTCATAAAACCTGAATCTAGAAAAAATGAAGTTATTAGTTTTGTTAAAAGTGGTTTAAAAGATTTATCAATTAGTAGAAAAAGTTTTTCATGGGGTATAAAAGTTCCAGATAATGATGATCATGTTATATATGTTTGGTTAGATGCTTTAACGAATTATTTAAGTGCATTAAATTACCCTAATACTAGTAATGAATTATTTAAAAATTTTTGGCCTGCATCAATTCATTTAATAGGTAAGGATATTTTAAGATTTCATGCAGTTTATTGGCCTGCCTTTTTACTTGCTGCAAAGTTAAAACCTCCAAAAAAAATATATGGTCATGGTTGGATTTTATCTGGAGACGAAAAAATGTCTAAATCAAAAGGTAATATTCTTGATCCTATAGAAATTATTGAGAAATATGGACTTGATCCATTAAGATATTATTTGATTAAAGAGGTTTCATTTGGAAATGATGGAAATATTTCTCAAGAGCGACTTGAGGATTGTATTAATAGTGATCTAGCAAATAATTATGGTAACCTCTGTCAAAGAACAATTTCCTTCGCATTAAAAAATTGTAATAGTAAAGTTCCAAAAGAAATAAAGCTTAATAAAGAAGATAAGCTTATTTTAAATGAATATAGCTCAAATGTAGATAATCTTAGGTCAAAAATAGAAGATCAAAATATTAATTATTATATTGATTTTATTGTTAATTCCTTATTTGCAGCTAATAAATATTTTAATGATCAAGAACCATGGAAAAAAAAAGAAGATCCAATAAGATTAAATTCTATTGTATTTACGACACTAGAGGTAATAAGAAAAGTTAGTTTTATGCTTTATCCGATAATTCCCGAATCGTCTTTAAAGGTGCTTAAAATTTTTGACATTAAAGAAAGTGATATAAATTTCTCTTCAATTGCAAATCATGATTTCTTAAAATTAGGAATTGAAATTAAACCAATTAATATATTATTTAAGAAAATTGAAAAAGATAAGAACAATGTCTAAAAATGAAAATGCGTATAAAACTATAAGTGAAGTAGCTAAAATCTTAGAATTAAAATCAAAAAATAATGGAAAATTACAAACCCATACAATAAGATTTTGGGAGAAAGAATTTAAACAAGTCAAACCAAAAATTTTAAGAGGTAATAGAAGATATTATAATAGGGAAAATATTGAATTATTGTTAAAGATAAAGTTTTTACTAAAACAACAAGGAATGACTATAAAGGGAGTTAAAAGAATATTAGATAAAAACGATACATTTGAACTTGACGAATTATTAAATAAATCTATAAAAACAAATAATTTAGTAATTAAATTAAAAAAAATATCAAACTTACTAAAAGATTTAAAAAGATAATATTTATGGCAAAAAAAACTCATGTTAAAGTAAGACTGGTACCTGAAAGTAAACCTGATAGCCCTTTTTTTTACTATGTTAAAAAACCAGCAGGTGGTGAAAAGGCAAAAGTTAAATTAAAAGCTAAAAAATATAACCCCGCTACCCGTAAGCATGAAGTTTTTGTAGAGAAAAAACTTCCACCACATAGTAAGTAATTATTTTTTTTTAAAATTTCTTTTTTCAAAATCAATATACGACCATATCATATTTTTCCAAATTCGATTTGTTATCTTTGGATCTATATCATTTGAAATTGATTTTTTTCTAATATTTTTAAGAATCATCTTTATTCTTTTTTGATCTATAATTTGGCTCTTTTTATCTTTTAATGCCAATACTTTTTTTACTAAATTTGTTCTCTTCTTAATTATCTTTATCAAAGAATTGTCTAATTTATCTAATTCAAATCTAATTTTATTAAGTTTTTTCTTTTTTAATGGCGACATTTATATATTTGGATATCTTAAAAATTATTATATTTATCATTCTATGTACATAGAAAATAACGTAATGCGCAGTAGATTGTCATCCTGGCTAATCTTTATGTTTTTTTTAATCGCACTTATGATTGTGGTAGGTGGATTAACAAGATTAACTGACTCTGGTCTATCAATCACAAAATGGGAGCTATTTTATGGAACTTTTCCTCCTCTAAGTGAGGAAAAATGGATCAATTATTTTAATGAATACAAATTAATTCCAGAATTTAAAATACAAAATTATTCAATGACTTTAAGTGAATTTAAAATTATTTTTTGGTGGGAATGGGCACATAGATTCTTAGGTAGATTAATTGGAATTTCATTTATCATACCACTAATTTATTTTACATATAAACTCAATTTCAAAAAATTGGCTAATTATTATTTTATTTTTTTCTTAATATGTTTTCAAGGATTTCTGGGTTGGTACATGGTTTCAAGTGGATTAATCGATAGAATTGATGTAAGCCATTTTCGTTTATCTTTACATTTAATAATGGCATTTTTGATTTTATCTCTAATTTTATGGAGTTATTTTAAATTGAATATTGAAATTAAAGAACAATCAAAACTGAATTATCTTTTTCCTCTGACTTTTTTAATTTTAATATTTATTCAGATAATTATAGGAGCATTTGTATCAGGTATGGATGCAGGGTTGATTTACAACTCTTGGCCTTTAATGGGTGATACGTATTTTCCTGATGATAATAAATTTATGAATTTATTTAATATATCTGCGTTAAGTGATGCATCTTTAGTTCAATTCCTCCATCGAAATTTAGCATATGTAATACTTTTTTTTTATTTTTTAATTTTATTTAAAATTTATAAAAACCAGATAAAAGCGTCTTTTTTGGCAATAAATATTTTAGGCATATTATTACTTTCGCAAGTAATTTTAGGAATTTTGACTTTGATCAATGGTGTACAAATAGTATTGGCATCAATGCATCAATTAAGTTCAATATTTCTAGTTACTGCCTCAATATATTTTTTGTATCTAAATAAAAAAGTTAATTCTTTTGAACAGGAAAATTAGTTAAAATAAATTTTTTTAGGACTTTTAAGACTTGGTCAGCTTCCTCAAGTAGCATCATGTGACCACAATTATCAATTATCTCAACTTGACTTCCTTCTATTAGGTCTGCTAATTTTTTGCCTTCTTTAACAGGACACATTTTATCACCGGAGGCAAGTATAGATAAAGTGGGAATCTTAATTTTTTTCGCAGCCTCGAAACCATTTTTATAATTATCACAAGCTCGAAAATCTACTCCTAATGTATTTTTTATAGTTCTAGATTTAGCTAACATGCCACCAGTGTTAATGTGATATAAACCTGGAACAGGATGGCCTCCAAAATGTCCTGCTGGACCATGCGCCCAATCCATCATTAAATCAACAGCTTTAGTGTCATTATTTTCTGCAAGTGATAACAACTCAGGATTCATTGGTATTGCTCCGGCTCCTCCCATTAAGCTTAAGGTTTTTATTTTTTTTGGATGTCTAAAAGCACATTCAATAATTACTAAACAACCCTGTGAATGACCAACAAGTGATGCTTCTTTATAACCAACAGCTTCAATTACTTCACTAATCCAATCAGCCATCTCTTCAATTGATTTTAAACTTTGGCCACCAGAAAGACCATGACCAGGCAAATCTAAAGCCAAAACACTATAACCATGAAATGCAAAGTATCTTGTTTGGAGTACCCAAGTCATATGGGTTAAACCACTTCCATGTACAAAAATAATTAGGGGTTTCTTTTTATCAAAAGGACGACCACCTGTAGAAGCAAAAACTTCTACATCATTAACTTTAAACTTCATTGATTGGAAACAAGTCTAGGTTTTCTTGCGGCTCTAAAACCTGCTTCAAAATCATTTCTAATATCCTCAAAGTCTTCTATGCCAACAGATAACCTAATCATGTCTTGAGACAATCCTGCAAATTTCAAAGTTGCTTCATCCATTTGAGAATGAGTAGATGATGCTGGATGAATTACCAGAGTTCTTGTATCACCAACATTCGCAAGATGTGAGGCAAGTTTTACATTGTTAATAAATGCTTCACCAGCTTCTTTTCCACCATGAATACCAAAAGCTATCATTGATCCTTTACCATTTGGTAAAAGTTTTTTCGCTAATTCATGGTCTGGATGATCAGGAACACTTGGATGAGAAACCCATGCAACACTTTCATTACTTAAAAGATACTCAACCATTTTTTCTGCATTAGAGCAATGTTTCTGCATTCTTACAGATAAAGTTTCAATACCCTGTAAAACATTCCATGCATTTTGTGGACTTAAACAAGGTCCAAAATCTCTCATACCTTCAGCTCTTGCTTTCATCGTAAAAGCTGTTGGTCCAAATTCTTCAGCAAATGAAAGTCCATGATATCCTTCATAAGGAGTTGTCATAGTTGGAAATTTATCATTTTGCATCCAATCAAATTTTCCACCCTCAACTAAAATACCTGCCATTGATGATCCATGTCCTGCCATCCATTTTGTTAGTGAGTGAACTACTATATCAGCTCCATGATCAATTGGTTTACAAAGATAAGGAGTTTGATAAGTTGCATCTATCATTAACGGAATACCTGCATCATGTGCAATTTTAGCAACCTCGGGCATGTCCATTAATTCATTACCAGGATTGCCAACAAGTTCACCAAAAATACCTTTAGTATTTTTTTGAATTGCTTTTTTAAATCCTTGAGTATCTCTTGGCTTAACAAAAGTACATTTAATTCCAAACTTAGGTAAAGTGAGTCTAAATAAATTAACAGTTCCTCCATAAAGTTGAGAAGAAACTACTAGGTGATCTCCTGCCTCACATAAAGTCATTACAGTTAAAAAAATTGCACTCATACCCGATGAGGTTGCCAAAGCAGCAGTGCCTCCTTCAAGAGCTGCAACTCTTTCCTCTAAAACTGCAACAGTTGGATTTGAAATTCTACTGTATATGTGACCACCTCTTTCTAAATTAAAGAGGGCAGCTGCATGGTCAACATCATCAAATAAATATGAAGTTGTCTGATAAATAGGTACTTGTCTAGAACCGGCGTTTTTATGAGGTTGGTACCCAGCATGAAGACTCAGTGTATCAAATTTGTAAGTTTTAGGATCGGTGCTTTTCTTTTTTTTATCAGTCATAAATATTCCTTATTTTTAAATATTAATCTTTAACTATCAATATTAATATAAATTGACAATATGACATTTATCAGTATTAATCCGCCCAATCATGACTAAATTTGTTAAAAAAGAGCAATTATCATCTTCATGGTATGAGATAGATGCAAAAAATGCTGTAGTCGGAAGACTTGCAACAGTTATATCTAAGATAATTAGAGGTAAAAACAAAACAACTTATACTCCTCATATGGATGATGGTGATTTTGTTGTTGTGAAAAATATTGAACTTATAAAATTTACAGGAAAGAAATTTCAAAACAAAAAATATTATAGACACACTGGTCATCCAGGGGGTATTAAGGAAACAACTCCTGAAAAACTACATGAAAAAAAACCTGAGGAAGCTCTTAAACTTGCAGTAAAAAGAATGCTTCCTGGTGGTGTGTTAGGAAAAAAACAATTAAATAAATTGAAAATATATTCTGGTAATAGTCATCCACATACATCCCAAAATCCAAAAATATTAGAATTAAGTAAATTAAATAATAAAAATATAATTAGAAACTAATATGGAAAATACCGAAACAGCTCTTAAATCATCAAAAGTAAAATTAGATTTTAAAGATAGCAAATATGCAACAGGCAGAAGAAAAACATCTGTAGCAAAAGTCTGGGTAAAAAAAGGTTCAGGAAAAATTTATGTTAATGGAAAAATCTATAGCGATTATTTTTCAAACGAAAATCATAAAATGCAAATCACTAGACCATTTGAACTAATAAACCAGGCCACGGATTATGATGTAAGATGTAGTGTAAAGGGTGGTGGTCCAACAGGGCAGGCTGGTGCAATGGTTCATGGAATATCAAAAGCCCTTGTTTTATTTGATGAGAGCTTAAAATCTACACTTAAAACCGAAAAACTTACCACCAGAGACTCTCGTGCGGTTGAGAGAAAAAAACCTGGAAGACGAAAAGCAAGAAGAAGCTTTCAGTTTTCTAAAAGATAATTTTCTTTTAATTTTTAATTGTTATAATAAAAAATGTTTAAGCTAAATGTATTAATTGCTGGTTCGACTGGATATATTGGTGTTCAATTAATAAAATTATTATTAAACCATAAATTTGTTAAAATTAAATACCTTTGTGGAAATACTTCAGTTGGAAAAAAAATTTCTTCATATGAAAAATTTTTTTTAAATAAGAAGCTTCCTAAAATAATTAGATTTAACAAAAAATATCTTAAAGACATAGATGTAATTTTTACTGCTCTACCAAATGGTGAAGCTCAACAAATTTCTAATCATTTAACTAGTAAAAATGTTTTAATAGATCTGGCTGCTGATTTTAGACTAAAAAAAAGTTCAGAATATTTAAAATGGTATAAACAAAAACATAAAGCAGTAATGAATATTAAAAAAAGTATCTATGCTTTACCTGAAATTAATGGTGCTAAAATAAAAAACTTTAACATAATTTCATGCCCTGGTTGTTATCCAACTTCAATTTTATTACCTTTAATTCCTTTAGTTCAAAAAAATTTAATTAAGTTAAATAATATTATTATAGACTCAAAGTCAGGATATTCTGGTGCGGGTAGAGGAGTTTTTAAAAAATACAAAAATAAAAATCTTTTTGAGTCATTAAGTGCTTATGGAGTTGGTTTTCATAGACATAATTCTGAAATTGAACAAATGTTAAAAGAATATTCAAAAAGAAATATAAATTTTTCTTTTACACCTCATCTGTCACCTATGTTTAGAGGTATTTTAAGTACTATTTATATTGAAGCAAAAAAGGGAATTTCTCAAAACAAAATAAATTATATTCTTAAAAGATATTATGAGAAACATTCATTTATAAATGTTTTAAAAAATGATACTTTCATAAGCACCAATGATGTAATTAACACAAATAATTGTAATATTTCGATTTGTAAGTCCAAATACAAAAATAGATTTATAATTTTAACAGCAATAGATAATTTGATAAAAGGTGGTTCTGGACAAGGAATTCAAAATATGAATTTAAGATTCGGTTATCCAGTAGATACAGGGTTAAAATGAGATTTCTTAATATAGTGATAATTCTATTTTTATTTCAAGCATGTTCATTCAACAATGATTCTAAGTATTGGAATGAACATAATGATCAAAAGATTGCTGATAAAAAAAAATTAACTGAAATTATCAAAAAATCAGAAGATATAACTCTTATGACTATAGATGAATACAATATCTTTATAGATGATTATGTAAAAAAGAGTAAATTTCCAAATATAAGTAAATGAATAAAAATATAAATATAGCTATAGTTGGACTAGGTCAAATTGGCAATTATCTCTACAATGAATTAAATGTAAAAAAAAAAGATATAGAGAAAAAAACTGGAAAAAAAATCAAAATTGTTGCCGTCTCAGCAAAAAATATTAATAAAAAAAGAAAATTTCCTATCTCAAAAAAAATTTTTTACAAAAATCCTTTGAAGATATTTGAAAATGTTCATGTAGATGTAGTATTTGAATGTGTGGGTACATCAGATGGAGTTTCAAAAAAAATTGTAGAAACTGCATTAAAAAATAAATCTCATATAATAACTCCAAATAAGGCTCTCATAGCTAAACACGGAGACTCTTTATCAAAATTGGCCGAAAAAAATAAAGTTAACCTTGAATTTGAAGCTTCAGTTGCTGGCGGTATACCAATTTTAAGAACCATTAAAGAAGGTTTAGCAACAAATAAAATTAATAAAGTTTATGGGATTTTAAATGGAACAACTAATTACATATTGTCGGAAATGGAAAATAGTCAGGAACCATTTGATAAAGTATTAAGAAAAGCCCAAGAATTGGGATACGCAGAGCCAGGAAATCCTAAATTAGATTTAAATGGATTTGATGCTTTTGCAAAAGTTAGAATTTTGTCAGCACTCGCCTTTAATAATAAGATCTCTAAATATAAGTGTATCATGGAAGGTATTGAAAAGGTTGAACTTAAAGATATTAAAATTGCTGGTCAATTGAATTATAGAATTAAATTATTAGGTATATCTGAAATTATTGACAATAAATTATTTGAAACCGTACATCCATGTTTAGTAAAGAAAAATACTTACATCGGAAATGTCAATGGAGTAATGAATGCTGTTATAACTGAAGGCAAGCCAGTTGGAGAAAGTGTTTTGCAAGGGGAGGGCGCAGGACCGGGTCCAACATCATCCTCTTTATTATCTGATTTATTATCAATTTTAAGAGGAAATATTAAATATCCCTTTGGAGTTATCTCTAATAAGAGAAAATCGATAAAATCTTATGATAATAATAATTATTCAAATTCTTTATATCTTAGATTTGAAGTTAAAGATAAACAGGGTGTGCTATCTACTATTACTAATAGACTTGCAAAATTTAAGATATCAGTAAAACGAATAATACAAACCCCTGATAAAAAGAATGATAGAGCTACTATCGTTATTATTACTCACAAAACTAAAGAAATTAATATAAGAAATTGTTTATCGATATTTAAAAAAAATAAAAATATAGTCAAATTTCCGACATTAATAAGAATTTATAATTAATGGACATATATCTAAAACTCTTTGAAGTTTTATTTCCTGTTTTTTTTGTTGTGGGTATTGGATATTATTTAGGTAAAAAAAATCCAAAAATAGATACAACCTTTATTACTAATTTTGCTGCAAATGTTGGTACGCCTGCAATGATTATCTATGCTTTAAATCCAGTAAATATCTCATTCAATATTTTTTTAGATTATTTTTGGTATTACTCATTAGCTATAATTGGCTTCATGATTACTGGAGTATTAATTTTATATCTACTAAATACGAAAGATATTATTAGAGAATTACCTCCATTAACAATGCCCAACACTGGAAACATGGGTTTACCAATATGTCTTTTTGCTTATGGTTCACAAGGATTAGGTGTTTCTGCTGCCATATCTGCTTTAATTATTTTGTGTCATTTTACTCTTGGTGTTTTTTTGGCTGATAGAAGATTTAGTTTAAATGTAATACTAAAAAGCCCTCCTTTTTATGCAATAATAATTTCAATATTCTTACTGTATTATGATTTTGAACTCCCAGGATTTGTAGAGAATACAACTTTCTTATTAATGTATGCTACGATATTTCTAATTTTAATGTCATTAGGTATTGCCTTAACAAGACTTAAGGTTTTTTCCCTTAATAAAGCAGTTGTTTCCTCTATTGCTAGAGTAATAATTGGTCCTTTAATTGGATACTTATTGATATCATATTTTAATTTAGAGGGTTTTGCAGCTGGTGTTTTATTGATTCAATGTTCAATGCCAAGTGCTGTTTTAAATTACCTTGTAGCATCAATATATTCACCAAAGAAGGTTGTAGATAGTGTTGCCAGTACTATTGTTGTTTCAACACTTATGTCATTCATAACTGTTCCAATAGTTGTATTCTTTGCTTTAAAATACTTTAATTAGTCTATATCCTTAATTTATAAATGAAGGCTATAACTTTCAACCTTTTAGCTTGGGTAATGCTTCCAATAATGGATGGATTTGCAAAATATCTAAGTGCTGATCTTCCAGTATTACAAATAACGTGGGCAAGATATTTTTTTACTGTAGCCTTTACTTTTCCAATTATGTTTTTCTTTTTCAAAAAAAATCTTGTATGTACGGATAAACCAAAATTACAATTTATCAGAGGTTTAATTCTATTATCTGCTAACATTTGTTTCTTTTATGCGATTTCAGTTATATCCTTGGCAAAAGCATTAACATTAGCTTTTGTTGCACCTTTAATTGTTACTGCTTTTTCACCAATTTTTTTAGGTGAGAAGGTAGGTTTTAGAAGATGGTCTGCTGTGATTATAGGATTTATAGGTTCTTTGGTAGTAATAAGACCTGGTTTTGTTGAAATTAATCTAGCAAGTATAGCTGCTTTGGGAACGGGAATAATGTACGGTTTCTATTTAATTATTACACGTAAATTGAGCACTTCAGATAATCCATTATTAACCTTATTACTAACTGGTGTAGTAGGGGCCGTAATCATATCAACAATAATGCCATTTGTTTGGGTTAAGCCAACTATTAATCAATGGTCAATGATGGCTGCTATTGGTGTATTTGCCTGTATAGGGCATTTATTTTTAATATTATCTCTTAAATATGCTGATGCCTCTAAGCTAGCACCATTTAGCTATTTTGAGATCATTACAAACATAATTATAGGTTATTATTTCTTCAGTGACTTTCCAGATAATTGGACTTTTTTAGGATTATTCATCATTGTAATAAGTGGTATTTACATCTCAAGGAGAGAGAGTTTGGTTAAGAAGATTAAATAATAGGTACTATTTATTTACTAATATTGAAAGTATTACTTTAATTATACTATCTAAATATATGTAATTATTAAATATTTTTATTAATTAAAAAATTAATATTTTTATCTAAAAATTATGATTAACTTAAATAAATGCTTTAAATTCATTAAAAATTGAACAAATTTATTATAAATTATTTGAAATATTAAAAAAACCACAAAAATAAAGGGTTTTAGAATATTTGCTTATTTAAATCTTTGAGAAATAAAGCAATCTAAAAGTGTTATAATTAAACAAAAATAGAGCAATGCACTTAATGAATATACCATTTAAACAGCCATAGAGGGGTCATTTTTAGGTGTAGGCCTATATTTGGTACAACTGAAGGGTGAATTGTAGTTTTAATAAATAAAATTAAAAAAAAGATCAAAAATGGTTGATTTTACTGACTTTTTTAAAGTAAAAAAGCCGTAAAATAAGCCTAAATTTTTATCTTTTCAGACCTTAGTAATTTGAGCTTTTGCTTAATTCCACCTCTCCCAGAGTAACCTCCTAGAGCTCCGTCAGACCTAATTACCCTGTGACAGGGTATTTTTGGTGCGTATGGGTTCTTAGCACAAGCATTAGCAACTGCACGAGCTGATTTAGGGCTTTTAATTGCAATAGCCACTTGTTTATAGGTTTTAACCTTACCTTTGGGTATAGTTTTTAAGTACTTCCAAACTTTTACTTGAAATTTAGTGCCTGATAACATTTTTTTTAAGAAAAAAACCCTGATTCTTTACACTTTTTAGGGTGCAAAGATCAGAATTTATTGGTTCGTCGTTGTATGCGCTACCGCCGAACCTACCACCCCGTATGTTTAGCGCTGCTTTACAGGGCTTTCTGCCCTCCAGACTTGAGCCTCTCGGCCTTTCTCTGGCTGGCCAGTTAAGAGTTGCCTCTTAAGTTAATTTCATATTAACAAAAAGGGATGTTTATGGGTATCACTTAATCGTTGAATTTACTCACTTTTCAACAGGTCATGTTAATAAGTTTTTAACGTGGTATTAATAATATTATGTAACTAGCAAAAAATACAATAGCCATGATGGTTAAGAATATTGTATTAATGCTTTTTCCAGTATTTTTATATTGAATAACACTTAAAATAACAAAACCAATCGAGCTAATTAAGAACCATACTGCAGGGATTTCTCCATCGATTGAGCCCATTTTTAATTCGCCGGTAGTAAGAGGGCTAAATAAGATAATATTAGTATTCCTAAAAAGCCTTGGTAGTAAATTTTATTAAAAAAAATATCCTTTTTCCTCATTTTTTTTTGATTGAAAACTTGAGTAACTAAAAAATGACATACTAAAGTTGCTATGATTGGAGAAAAACTGTAACCAATTCCATAAGCTAAAACCTCATTATCAGTAGTCATCACTAATGGTATTAAAATTACAGAAAGAATTATCGCAATATTTTTGTTTGCTTGTTGATTAAAAAATTTGTTTTTTTTGCAAAGAAATATTCCTAAATAATAAAAAGCTAGATAAAGAAGTAACGCAAATATAACTGCAAATAAATAAATCATAACTTCATAATTAAACTATTGACATTAAAAATCACCTATTATATAATTTCCGATAATTAATAGTTATCGGAAATAATTATGAGTGAGTTATTAACAGACTTAAAAAATTTAGAAATTGAAACTTTAAAGAATCTTAAAAATTCTAAGGCAAATAACACTTTAAGAGCTTATCAATCAGATTTTAGAGATTTTTCATCTTTCTGCACAAAAAATACTTTTTCACCTATGCCAACACAGCCTAAAGTTATAGCTCTCTACATAACTCATTTATCAAAATCTTCAAAATTTAGTACTTTAAAACGAAGAATTGCATCTATTAGCGTAATTCATAAGCTAAAAGGGCATTATTTAGACACTAAACATCCAATAATTAAGGAGAATTTACATGGGATTAAAAGAGCTCTTGGATCAAGACAGAAAGCCAAAAAACCCATATTAATCAATGATTTAAAACTTATTATTAAAGCAATAGATAAAGAAAAATTAAGAGACAAGGCTTTAATATTAATTGGTTTTGCAGGTGGATTTAGGAGATCTGAGTTAGTTAATATTAATTATGAAGATGTAGAATTTGTAAACGAGGGTGTTAAAATTCTTATTAAAAAATCTAAAACCGATCAATCAGGAGAAGGTACCATAAAGGCAATCCCCTACTTTAACAATTATGAATTTTGTCCAGTTTTAGCACTTAAAAGTTATTTTAATGTAAAATTTTCTGAGTTAAAAGATGGAAAAGTTTTTGATATATCAGATAAATCAGTTGCCCTAATAATTAAACGATACGCTGAAAAAGCTGGCCTAGACTCAACGAAATATGCTGGACATAGTTTAAGATCAGGCTTTGCAACAACAGCAGCTGAATTTGGTGCTGAAGAAAGAAATATAATGGCTATGACAGGACATAAAACTACTCAAATGGTCAGAAGATATATTCATGAGGCAAATTTATTTAAAAATAATGCCCTTAATAAAATTAAGATTTAATTCTAGATAAATAATAGGAAAAAAGACTAAATTTTTTATTATAAAATATTTCAAATAATTCTTTTTTGTATTCTTTGTAATTCCATTTACCTTTAATTACAGCTGTACATATATAAGGATATACGGAGCTATCATAGTGATATTTTCCTCTTTTTTTGTCTAAATTTGAGTCAAATGAACAAAGTGATATTAAATCATTTAAAAATTTTCTATTAGTATTGCCTTCGAAATCCCAAATATTTTTTCCAGGTACTGATTTATAAATATATTTTAATGTTCTAATTTTAAGAATAGTTGGCTGAATAGAGAATAATTGACTATCAGTATTAATCAAAAGGTTATCATGCAATTCAGATTTTTTAAGATTTTCAAAAGCTCTTATCAATTTGATAGTGCTACATCTATCATTTTTAATTAAATCAATATATTCATTTAAAACTTGAAAATTAGGCTTATCGTATAAAAACATATCTTCATGACAAAAAATAACAATTTCATTATCATCGAGGTTACTAAGGCATGAGGAAATTCTATCTTTGTAATTTTCATCTGAATCATATGAAATAGTCTGATAATCATCCCTAAAAAATGACCCAGAATTTAAAAAACATATTTTTTCATATCTAGATAAAAATTTATCAGTTTGTTGATGCCAGTATTTCCAAACCCAAGAATAATCACTATGAGTGTACAAAAGTATTTTCATCCTTATTAGTAAAGATTTATATTATTTCCTGTTGAAATTTTGATAAAATAGTCTGTTATTTTTTTTTCGTTGAAAAGTTTAAAATATTTTTTTTTTCCGTTCATAGCTATTTTTTTTCTAAGTTTATCTTCTTTTGCATAAAATTTGATTTTATCAGATAGATCATTAATATTTTTATAAAAAATCATTTCATTTTTATTAAAAAAATGATCCATTTGTACTTTTTCATCAATAAATGTAAGCAAACCATTTCCCATTAATGAAGCAATTCTATTACTTGAATAATATTTTGTTGGCTTACCCCTACTAAGATTTAATCCCATTTTGGAATTAATAAGTGATCTAAAAAAATTATTACCCCAAATAGGCTGTTTATTAGCAAAACCATAAAAGTCGTATTTAATATCAGGTATTTTTTTAACTAAATTATTTAAAAATATAATTCTTTCATCTTCTGTGCCCTCTTTTAATATGGCCCTATTTACACCATGGCTCATTGCATAGAAAAGATCTTTTTGTGGTCTTAATTTATATACATCAAAAAATTCAATATTTTCATCAACAGGAACAAAGAAAAAATGAAAATTATCTTTATTTTTAATCTGTTTCTTTATTTCACTAGGATGTGTGGTAATAAATGTATGATCTACTAAACTTGAGTATTTTTTAATATTTTCTAAATTATTTTTTGAATAGTCTAAACTAGGCATTATTGGGTCTTCATTCCATTGAGAGACAATCAAATTACGATTTAAAGATCTAAGAGTATCAATAGTTTCAAGATCTATATTCTTACTATGACCAAAAAAAAGCATGTCTGGATTATAATTTTTGAATGTTTCTATTAGATATTTTTGAAAAGAATTTTTGATTGGAACAAAGCTTAATGAACGATTATTCTTTATATAATCTCTATCACTTATTTCTATGACATCATGACCATTTCTAATAAAACCATTTGAAAATTTTTTACCCAATGAAATATTATAAAGTCTATGATTTAATTTTTGGCCCTGATTATAGATATTTAAAATTTTTAATTTTTTTTTAATAAAGTTTATATTATTAAGAGGTAAAGATTCTTGCCTGATCCTATCAATAATTTTTGTATTTTCTGAAATTATATGTTGAACATTTTTAAAAGATTTATTTTGTAATTTTTTTCTAAAATTAGTGTTTTTAATTAAATATTTTATTTGTTTATATAAATTTACCTCATTTAAATTTTTTACTAATAAACTATGATTTGTTGTTTCTGGTAATCCTCCTTTGTTAGAAATGATAGTGGCACATCCTCTTGAGCTAGCCTCCAAAGCAGTTCTGCCAAATGGTTCTTCCCATTTAGAAGGAACAACTGATATAGATGTTTTATCTAAAAGCTCTAAAACTCTACTATGTTTTAAAAAACCTAATTCAAAATGATTTTTATGTTTTATAAATATTTTTCTTCTTTCTTCATCACCCAGTGAAAAAGCTTTCCAGGTTTTAAATTCATCTAAAATTTTAGTTATTGATTTAGCATAAAGATCGTAACCTTTTGACTCATTTAGTTTACCAATGAAAGTAATATAATTTTTCTTTTTACTAATTTTTTTTTTTGGATTAACACTAGGATATACAACTTCCGTTTTAGTCTTTAATTTATCGTCAATGTCAATGAAAAATCTTTTTTGTGTCCACTCACTTACAAAAATAATTTTTTCAACACTCGATATTATGTTGAGTCTTTGTGCTATTGTTTTTGATCCATTCATAGATAATGGATCATTGTGAAAATACATTATATATCTTGTTTTTATTTTTTTTGATACTTCCTCTAAAATTAAAGGTCTATTATGTACTTCGATTATATCATAATTAATTTTTTTAAATTTTTTGATTAATTTCTGAACATACTCTTTTGTTGAGCTTTTAAATTTTGATTTAATATTTTTTAATATAATATTGTTGTAATTTTTTGTTAAATAATCTTTATAAATAGTAAAACCGTAAATATCGTTATTTCTTTTAAACTTAGAATTTAAAAAAAATTCTGCTACCCACAAAGATGCAGCTGAGGCTTTTCCGAATGTATAATTTTCTTTATATGGTAAAATTGTTGCAATTTTAACTTTTTTTTTTGTTATATTCATTAATTAAATCTGTTCTTTTTTTTCTGTTATTTTTAAGTTTATATTCATAAGAAAGTGCATATGATTTATTTTTAAAAGTTTTTTTGAAAACTAATTCCCATTTATATCCTCTGGTAGCTTTTGCTCCTTTATTTGAATTATGTTTTGCTATTCTACTTTTTATATTATTTGTAAAACCAACATAAGACTTATTTTTAAATCCTTTTATGGTTTTTATAAGGTAGACGTAAAATAGCATTGAAAATTTGGAAGTTTTGGCGGTCCCTAGGGGAATCGAACCCCTCTTTCGAGGATGAAAACCACGTGTCCTAACCGATAGACGAAGGGACCAAAAAAGTGCTTTGTAGTGTATAAAGTATTATTTATCAAGTTTTTTTAATTATAAAAGTATCAAATTTTTTGTTTAATTTTTATAATTTTTTTTAATCCAGTTGATTTGTGAGTAATTAAAGTTTCTGAAATAAATTCATCT
Organism: uncultured Pelagibacteraceae bacterium; assembly: GCA_902623735.1. Lineage (GTDB taxonomy): Bacteria > Pseudomonadota > Alphaproteobacteria > Pelagibacterales > Pelagibacteraceae > Pelagibacter. The sequence goes on from CACNUU010000005.1 coordinate 23,665, forward strand.
CCCTTAATATTAATACCATCGACCAAATCACCAGATGTGATTCCTGTCGCACAAAAAATTGAGTCACCAGAAATTATTTCATTTAATTCATATTTTTTTTCTAAATTTTCTATACCCATGTTTTTTGCTCTTTCTTTATCACTTTGAGTTTTGAATAGAAATCTACCTTGAAATTTACACGAAAAAGCATCTAATGCTGAAGCTGCTAAAACACCCTCAGGACCACCCCCTATACCAAGAAATATGTCTACTCCATATTTTTCTTCTGTCACTAACAGTGCTCCAGAAACATCTCCATCAGAAATTAATTTTATATTAACTTTTAATTTATTTAACTCCTCTATAATTTCTTTATGTCTAGGTCGATCCAAAATACATGCCGTCAATTGATTAGGTTGTTTATTCTTAAATTCAGCTAAATTAAAAATATTCTTTTTTACAGTAAAATCTAAGTCAACAACATTAACATCAGACGTATTAACAGAAATCTTATTCATGTAAGTTTCGGGTGCATTTAAAAGATTAGATTTACCTGCAACCGCTATAACTGATAAAGCACCTGGTAGATTATTAGCTGCAAAGTTAGTTCCTTCTAAAGGGTCAACCGCTATATCGAGATTAGGTCCATTATTAGTACCTAATTTTTCACCAATATATAGCATTGGCGCTTCATCTAATTCACCCTCACCTATTACAATATTCCCTTTCATATTGATTTTATTTAATTCAGACCTCATAGAATCAACAGCAGCTTTATCTGCTGATACTTTATCCTTTTTTCCAACATAATAAAAAGATGATAAAGCTGCTCTACAAGAAACATTTAAAAATAAATCTTCTAATTTTTTATCTAAAATCATTATCGAACAGTTTTAAAAGAAATATTTTTTTCTAACTTTTCCTCAAATTCTCTTAATCTTTTCCAAACAGATATTAATTCAACGATAATTGGCCAGCTTCTGACTAAGTATTGTAAAGAGGTTTCCACTCTTCCAAAAGCTCTAATTATTTGTTGAACAAAACCAAGTGTAATTGCTCCTGTTACTATAGTAGGAGCCAATGCTAAATAAGGCACTATAACCATCCCCTGTAAATAACTCCATTTTACTGCATTGAAATAAAGATAGTGAAAGTACATTTTATAATGTATTTTTCTAACACCTCCATAAAGATCAGTAATTGTTTTTGGTTTAGCGCTCTCTTTAAAATCCTCTCCTAAAACTAATTCTTTTCTATAAGCAGCTTCTTCTTTTTGGATATCATATTCAATTCCTGGAAGTTTAATTCCAACACTTGCTAGTAAAACTGTACCGCCCAAAGCTGATATGATAGCAACCCAAACTAAAGCATGCTCTACTTCACCTATCCAAGGAAGTACTGTTATACTTTTGGATAAACCCCATAATATTGGGGTAAATGCAATTAAAGTCATAAGACTTCTTAATAATTCAGCTCCAAGACCTTCCATTATTCTTGCAAATTTAAGTGTATCTTCTTGAACTCTTTGAGAAGCCCCTTCAATTGATGAAGCATTATCCCATTTATCATGGTAGAAATTAGCCATTGCCGTTCTCCATCTAAAAGTCCAGTGACTAGTGAAATAGTCACTAAAAATTACGACCAAAATATAAACAGCTGCAATTTTAGCAAAAGTAAATAAATATGTTATGAATTCTTTTTCAGTTACAGAATTAGGTTCAGTTAAAGCTTTTTGTAAAGTATCATAAAATTCACCAAACCATTCATTAATTCTTACATCTAATTGAACTTGATACCAAGTAGCAAGTAAGATCAAAATTGTTCCACCTATACTCCACAAGTGCCATTCTTTTTGTGTAAAAAATTTAAACATTTTTTTTATTTCAAAAAATTATCTGCATAAGATTTTTTTATAATCTTTCTTTTTTTTGGTTCAATAATATAAAAATCAATTTTTTTTTTCTTTGCATATTCTATAGCCTTTTCTTTTGAAGAAAATTCCAAAATTACTTCTGAAAGAGTATCAGATGAACTTTCCCATCCCATTAAAGGATTTTTAGTTGGATCTTTTGTCTCAAATTCTAAAATCCATTTATTACTTTTCCCTAAACCTGACTGCATAGCACTTTTATTTGGAATATATATTTTTGCTTTTTTCATAGATGGTCGGAGTGGCAGGATTTGAACCTGCGACCCTCTGGTCCCAAACCAGATGCGCTACCAGGCTGCGCTACACTCCGAATGATGTACTAATACAGTAGTTATTGATATTTTCAAAGGATAAAGCACTCAAAAATAAAAGAATTTTAATCAAAATCTGGTATATAGGAATGGATGATTATCACATGTCCTTCTTGTAATAAAAAATTTGAGATTGATGCGGCTTTAATTCCAAAAGATGGTCGCACACTACAATGCGGTTCATGTGATCATCAATGGTTTTTTAAAAATATATTCAAAAAAAAAGAAAAAATTTTAAAGAATTTTGAAAATGATATCCCACAAAAAACAGAGGAATTAATTAAAGAGGCTGAAAAAACTATTTTTAAAAATTTTGATGAACAACAACCAAAAAAAAATACTGTTATCAATAAAAAGAAAGAGACCGCTCTAGTAAAATACCAAAAAAAAACTAAATTTAAATTTTCAAATTTATTTGGATATCTTATAGTTTTTATCATTTCATTTGTCGCACTGATAATAATTTTAGATACTTTTCAATATCCTTTGTCAGCTTTTTTTCCAAATATAGAAGAAATCCTTTACAATCTTTATGAAACAATTAAAGATATAATTTCCTTTAGTAGGGATCTAATTAAATAAAATGATTAATTATATTTCAAAACCCTTTAAATGGTTCTTTAAACTTGAGGCTGCAAGTGGTTTGGTGCTTTTATTTGCTGCAATTATTGCATTAATTATTAGTAACTCAAATTTATCTGATTTATATTTCTCAACATTAAATAAATACCTTTTTTTAGGAATAAACGATATTGGTTTAAAACTTAGTGTCATTCATTGGATTAATGATGCACTTATGGCAATTTTCTTTTTTTTTGTAACTCTTGAAATAAAAAGAGAATTTATACAAGGCGAATTATCTAATATTAAACAAGCATTGCTACCTATAGTGGCTGCTGTAGGGGGTATGCTTGTTCCAGCACTATTTTATATTTTTATAAATTTAGGTGATAGCGAAACTTTAAATGGTTGGGCAATACCTTCAGCAACAGATATTGCCTTTTCTCTTGGAGTTTTATCTCTATTAGGAAAAAGAGTTCCACTATCTTTGAAAGTTTTTCTGACAGCTTTAGCTATTATTGATGACTTAGGAGCAATTGTTATAATTGCTTTATTTTATTCTGGTGACTTGAGTATTAAGTATTTATCCTTGATGCTGTTAGCATTTATTTGTTTACTAGTTTTAAATAAATTTAACATTAAAAAATTTCTTCCTTACTTAATTATTGGAATAATTCTTTGGGACTTCACCCACAATTCAGGGATACATGCTACAATTGCAGGAGTCTTATTAGCCATGACTATACCTCATAGAAAAAAAGAGAAAGACTTTTCTTTGCTTATAAAAGTTGAGCATGCAATTAGTCCGTATGTAGCCTTTGGGATAATGCCTTTATTTGCTTTTGCTAATGCCGGTGTTTCTCTTGAGGGTTTGTCTTATAGTTCATTATTAGACAAAGTTCCTTTAGGAATTGTACTTGGATTATTTGTTGGAAAACAATTGGGAGTTTTTATTTTCTCTTATATTTCTATTAAATTAAAGATTGCTCAAATGCCAAATAATACAAGTTGGTATAATTTTTACGGTGTAGGAGTTTTAACAGGAATTGGCTTCACAATGAGTTTATTCGTTGGAAATTTAGCTTTTGCTGAAAATATTCAATATATGGACGGTGTAAAAATTGGAGTATTGACTGGGTCATTAATGTCCACTTTATTTGGATACTTCCTGATATTACTTACCCCAAATAGATAAATTAATAATGAAAAATTTAAATTTAGTTTTTATAACATTGATTATGATTTTTTTTAAATCCCCAGTAATGGCAAATTATGAAAAAATATTCTTTGATTTTAAAATTGAAAGTGTTTCAGGAGAAATTATTGATTTTAAAGATTATAAAAATAAAGCCATACTTTTAGTAAATACAGCAAGTTACTGTGGTTTTACAAATCAATATGAAGATTTACAAAATATATGGGAGAAATATAAATCAGAGGGATTGATTGTCTTAGGTGTTCCCTCAAACTCTTTTAATCAGGAAAAAAAATCAAATAACGAGGTAAAAGATTTTTGTGAAGTCAATTTTAATATTAATTTTCCATTAACAACAATTACAAATGTTAAGGGTGACAATGCTCATGAAATATTTAAATGGGCAAAAGAAAATTATGGTAAATCAGCTGTACCAAAGTGGAATTTCCATAAAATATTAATTAACAAAGAAGGCAAAATACAAAGTACATTTAATTCATTCACTAAACCAACATCAAGTAAGATAATATTAGAAATCGAAGAGGTATTAAAAACTAAAAGTTAAACCATCAAAAGCTGGAATAATTTTTTTTGGAAGTCTTTTTTTCAAAAAACTATAATCTAATGTTGAATGAAGATTTGTTAGAATAGCTCTTTTTGGTTTAAATTCATTAATCAAATTTAATGACTCTTGTAAATTTAGATGTGAAGGATGACTATTCAAAGAAAAGCAATCGATAACTAAAAATTCGATATTTCTAAAGAAACTATAATCTTTTTTATCAATTTTGCTTACATCACTTATATAAACAACTTTTTTATTTATTTTATAGCATACACAATTTACCAGTCCATGTTTCACATTTATACTCTCAATTAAAATTTTTTCTTTATTTTTATTGAAATACATTTTTCTTTTTACCCTATTCAGATTTAAAATTGCTGGGTAACTATTTTGTGTTTTCCTAAAACAATATGAAAACGTTTTTAAAAGATATTTAGAGGTTATTTTATCAGCATAAACAGGGATGGTAGTTTTTTTTTTTAAAAAAAAAACTCTTAAATCATTAATTCCATGCATATGATCTGCGTGCATATGTGAATATAAAACTTTATCAATTTTTTTGATATTATTTGATAATAATTGTGTTCTAAGATCAGGTGAGGTATCAATTAAAATATTCTGATTTTTTGATGATATTAAAGCTGAGCATCTAGATCTAAAATTTTTTTTTTCCTTTGGGTTACAGTTCCCAAAATCACCATCAGCTTTAGGTACACCCATTGAACTCCCACAGCCTAAAATAATAAATTTCATCTTTAATTAAAAAACTTATTAAAGTTTTCAGTAGTTTGGGAAATTAAATCTTCTTTAGACACTTTTTTTAATTCTGCAAGTTTTTCAGCAGTATATCTTATAAACGAGGGCTCATTTTTTTTGCCTCTATTGGGGACTGGAGCTAAAAAAGGGCTATCGGTTTCTATTAATAGTTTTGTTAAAGGAAGAGAGCTAAAAGTTTCTTGTAATTCTTTAGAGTTTTTAAAGGTAATAATTCCACTTGCTGAAAAAAAAGTATTAAAATCTAAAAGTTTTTTTGCAAAATCTTTACTACCTGTAAAACAATGCATTAAAATTTTAAGATTAATGTCGTTAAAATTTTTTAAAATATCAAAAGTTTCCTCATCAGCACTTCTAGAATGCACTATTAGTGGAACTTTTAACTCTATAGATGCCTTTATATGTTCCTCAAAACTTTTAATTTGTTTGTCTTTATCGCTATTGTTGTAATAAAAATCCAGTCCAGTCTCTCCAATTCCTATTATTTTCTTATGACTCTTAACACTTTTCTTAATCTGTTCTTTTGTTACAAGGTTATTTGATGTTTCGTGAGGATGAATTCCAAATGTTCCATATATCATTTGGTCTTTTTCAATTATCTTTTTGATATTATCAAAACTTTCAAGAGTAGTACATATTGTCAATATTTTTTTTATACCAACATCTTTTGATCTTTTAATTATTTCATCAAGATTATTAAATAAAGGTTCATGATCTAAGTGACAATGTGAGTCAATCATAATTCTCTCTTTTTGTTTATAAATTCTTTAAATTCTTTAGAAGGTTTGAATAAAACAACCTTTCTTTCAGAAATAATCTTATTTTCTTTTGTTTTTGGATTTCGACCAACTCTTGATTTCTTTTGTCGTATGGAAAATGTTCCAAATTTAGATAATTTAAGCTTTTTTTCATTTTTTATATTACTAATTATCGTTAATAAAAAATCTTCTATCAAATTTTCAGCAATTTGTTTAGAAAATCCCAACTGCATATAAATTAAATTAACTAAATCTTTTTTAGTTAAATTTATTCTCATTTAAATTTCTAAATTATGTTTAATCTTATCTATCAAATTACCTTTTATAATTCTATGACAAACATCTAAAGAATTTGAAAAGCCAATATAATCCGTACCTCCATGACTTTTTACGACCGGAGAGTCTAAGCCAATGAATATTGCTCCATTATATAATCGCGGATCCAATCTTTTTTTAAATTTTTTTAAATTCGACATATTTAGAAAAGATGATATTTTACTCAAAATTGAGTCAGTCATAGCATTTTTAAGTTCACTAATTATAAAATTGGCTGTTCCCTCTGCAGTTTTTAGTGCAACATTACCTGTGAATCCATCAGAAACTACAACATTTACATTGCCATTCATTAACTCATTTCCTTCAATATAACCAGAAAAATTAAAATCTTCAGACTTTTTTTTGTTAAGTAATTGAAAAGTTTCTTTAATTGTTTCGTTACCTTTAAGTTCTTCAGATCCTATGTTTAATAAAGCTACATTCGCTTTATCATCAGGATAAAGAGATTTATATAAGGAAGCACCCATAATTGAAAAATCAACTAAATTTTTAGAACTACACTCTATGTTAGCACCTAGATCTAAAACAACACTCATGCCTTTTTTATTTGGCCACAGAGCTGACAATGCTGGTTTGTCGATATTTTCAATCATTTTTAAATTTAATTTTGAAATCACTAATAGTGCACCAGTGTTACCAGCGGATATAACAATGTCTGAATCTTTATTTTTAACGCTTTCAATTGCTAACCACATACTTGTATTTTTACCTCTTTTCGCAGCTTCAAGGGGACTATCAGTGCTTTCAACTTTTTTATCAGTATGAAATATTTGAAAAAAACTTTTATCTAATTTGTTATTAATACAATTAAGGATTTTTTTTTCATCTCCGAAAATTTTATAGAAAATATTTTTATTAGATTTGTTATGATGAATTATTCCATCAATAATTTTTTTTGGTGAACCATCACCACCCATTGCATCAACTGCAATTTTAATTAAATCTGACATTTCTTAATAAAAATTTAATCTTTAGGATCTAAAACTTGTCGTCCTTTATACATTCCGGTTTTTAAATCCAAATGATGAGATAAACGATATTCACCAGATTTTTTATCCTCTATAATATTTTTAGCCCTAAACTTCATATTTTGAGATCTTCTCATACCTGTTCTTGACGGTGTTTGTTTACGTTTTGGTACAGCCATAATTACGCTTAATTACACTTTTCTAAAAAGAATTCAAATTTTTTTTTGATAAATTAGTGTTAAAATTGTCAAAATAATCAGTTAAATTTTCAATTTTTTCAAAATCTGGTAAAAAAATTGTTAACTTTTGAATTTTCTCCGTTTTTTTTAAACTATCCCAAAAATGTACTTCAGAAATTATTGAATGAAATAGATTGATATAATCTTTCATTTTTTTATTTATTGATTGGTCACCGTAGCCTATTTCTCTAATGCTAAGCTCTAATTGTCTAAAATTAAAATCATATATTTCTTGTAAAATTGCTTTATTATTATCATTTTTAAAATTTTTTAAAAAAAAAGCAAAATGTATTAAAAAAAAAATTAATCTGTCAGAAAATGTTTCTGCTCTATTTAATGATATATAAAGGTCTTTATTCCTGGTGTAATTGATTAAAGTATTATAAATATTTATATAATTATTTTTCATGAAAAAAATATTATATATAATTTTAATTTTTTTTATAGTTACAAATTGTACAACAAAAAAAGTTATAAAACATCACGGTGTTCCATTTCTTGAAAAAAAACAAGCGTCTTTGATTATCGATAAATCTAATAAAAATGACATAAAAAAACTGTTAGGTTTGCCATCAACAAAAAGTAAATTTGATGATGATGTTTGGATTTACATTGAAAGAAAACAAACACAATCACAATTAAAAAATTTAGGTAAAATGAAAATCTTTAAAAACGATATTCTTGTTTTGGAAATTGATAAATATGGTTTATTAAAAAAAAAAACTTTTTATGATTTACAAGATATGAACAAAATTAAAATTGCCAATGAAACTACAAAATCAGGATTATTAAAAAATCGTTTTATATATGATTTTATGTCCAGTATGAGACAAAAAGTTAATGACCCTCTAGGTCAGAGGGCCAAAAAAAGAAAAGAAGCTAACCAGCGATAACAGCTAACAATAATAAAGCGACTATATTTGTTATTTTAATCATAGGGTTTACTGCGGGTCCAGCGGTATCTTTATATGGATCTCCCACTGTATCACCCGTAACAGCAGCTTTATGGGCATCTGAACCTTTTCCACCATGATTACCATCTTCAATATATTTTTTTGCATTATCCCAAGCACCGCCACCTGCAGTCATTGATACCGCAACAAAAAGACCTGTTATAATAACTCCAAGTAACATTGCACCAACAGATGCTAAAGCAGCAACTTGTCCACCTATAGCAAATATTATAAAGTATAAAACTATTGGGGACAAAACTGGTAACAAAGAAGGAATAATCATTTCTTTAATTGCTGCAACAGTTAGCAAATCAACTAATTTTGCATAATCGGGTTTTTGTTTTCTTTTCATAATTCCTGGAAATTTTTTAAATTGCCTTCTTACTTCAATTACTACAGCTCCACCTGCTCTACCTACAGCTTGCATACCCATAGATCCGAATAAATAAGGAAGCATTCCACCAATTAATAAACCAACAACGACATAAGGGTTTGATAAATCAAAAGTAACAACAATTCCCTCTAATTTAGATCCTGCTACTTTAGAAAAATGCTTAATATCCTCTGTGTAAGCCGCAAATAAAACTAAAGCACCTAATCCAGCTGAACCAATCGCGTAACCTTTGGTAACTGCTTTAGTTGTATTTCCTACTGCATCCAATGCATCAGTAGTTTTTCTTACATTATTTGGTAATTTAGACATTTCTGCAATACCACCAGCATTATCTGTAACTGGACCGTAAGCATCAAGTGCTACAACCATTCCAGCTAAAGCTAACATTGTAGTTACAGCTATTGCGATACCGTAAAGACCTGCGATATGATTTGTAAGCAAAATTCCAGCCACAATTATTAATGCTGGTATAGCGGTAGCTTCTAGTGAAATTGCTAATCCTTGAATTACATTTGTTCCATGTCCTGTAGTTGATGAACTGGCCACACTACGTACTGGTCTATAATTTGTACCTGTATAATATTCTGTAACCCAGATTAATAATCCTGTTATAACTAAACCAATAACACCACAGTAATATAAATTCATTCCAGAGAATGATTTGTTGTTTAAATTATAAACGTTTTCAAGACCTAAGACAAAATCTGTTACTGGATATAAAATTGCTAATGAAGCTAAAGCAGAAACAACAAAACCTTTATATAGAGCTCCCATCACATTTTTACTTTTACCCAATTTTACGAAAAACGTTCCAATTATTGATGTTAAAATACAAGCTCCACCAATTGTTAAAGGATAGATCATCATAGACATATCGCCTGGAAAAAAAATAGAGGATAAAACCATGGTGGCAACTATTGTAACAGCATATGTTTCAAATAAGTCAGCAGCCATTCCAGCACAATCACCAACATTATCACCAACGTTATCAGCTATTACAGCCGGATTTCTTGGGTCATCTTCAGGAATACCGGCTTCAACTTTTCCTACTAAATCTGCACCAACATCAGCTCCTTTGGTAAAAATTCCTCCACCTAATCTCGCAAAAATTGAAATTAAAGAAGCACCAAAACCTAGAGCTACAAGAGCATTAACAATTTCTCTCTCGTCAATATTAAATTTTAACAATAAATAATAATAAACTGCTATTGATAAAAGAGCTAAGCCAGCAACTAGCATTCCAGTTACTGCACCGGATTTAAAAGCAACGGAAAGTCCACTTGCTAATCCTTTTCTTGAAGCTTCAGCAGTTCTAACATTAGCCTGAACAGAAACAAGCATTCCAACATATCCAGCTATACCAGATAAAGCTGCACCAATTAAATAACCCAATCCAACAAGTGTACTAAAAGCAATACTTACAATAACCAACACAACAACACCAACTATTGCAATAGTTTTATACTGTCTTGCCAAATAAGCTTTGGCACCAATTTGAATAGCTGACGCTATGTCTTGCATTTTTGAATTACCCGCACTTGAGTTTAAAATATTTTTTCCTGTGAAATATCCATAAACAATTGATAAAAGTCCGGCAGCTATTGTGTATAGAAGAATGGTTTCGACTGTTGAGTTCATGTTAACCTTAGTTAAGTTGTTGATTGTTAGTTTTAAAAGCCGGACAATACAAAAAAAGCTATAAAACGCAATGATTAACTTTTAAAATCTGTGAAAATATCCTTTATTTTTTAGGGCAATTTTCTTATTTTTTTCATTGAAAATTTGAGATTTTTGATTGTGAGAACAAATTTTTCCTATTTTTGAAATTTTAATACCTAAGGATTTACTAATTTTAGAGATGATTCTAGATTTTGATGGTGAGGCAGTAAATAATATTTGGTAGTCATCGCCACGTATTACCGTGTCAATTTTTTTAATTATTTTTAATTTAATTAATCTATTAAGATTTTTTGATATTGGAATATCATTCAAATATAGTTCATAAGAAAGTTTTTGATTATTAATCAATTTCTCCAAGTCAGCTACTAATCCATCTGATATGTCAATTGAAGTATTAGCAATTGATAATAATTTATTTGTAATGTTTATTTGTATATTTGGATAAAAATACTTATTTTTAAAATATCTTGTTAATTTTTGATTTAAATAAATTTTTTTTTGTAAGACCTTTAGTCCAATAAAACTGTCACCTAAATTACCTGTAACATATATATTATCATATAGTTTTGCTTTGTTTCTATGTACTATCTTATCTGAGAAACCTACAGATGTTATTGTAAAACTTAATTTTTTTGAAAAGGTTGTGTCTCCACCACACAAGTTAATTGAATATTTCTTTTGTTCTTGATCTAAAGATTTTGAGATCAATTTAAGATTTTTTTTGGTAAAAGTTTTTTTGTTACCAGAGCCTGAAATAAAGTAATATCTAGGCTTCACACCTTTACAAATTATATCAGATATAGAGGATCTAATAATCTTCTTGATCACAAGATTTGGATTTTCAAAATTTATGAAATGTATACCCTCAACATATGTATCAACACTAATAACTAGTTTCTTTGATCTATCAAAAAAAACATCATCATTTAATCCTAAAGAACTTTTATTATTAAAAGATAATTTTGAAAAATACTTTCTTATAATTTGAAACTCATGCATTATTTATTCTTATCTTTTTAGCAATATGATCCAATAAAGCGTTTAGATATTTTGTTTGAGAGTTGTTTAAAAAAAAATTTGAAGCATTTAGATATTCTTTAATTATAATTTTTAATGAAACATTTGGCTTATACAAAAGTTCATATGTTGCTGATTTCAAGATCACTTGAAATAATCTATCTAAATTGTTATATCTGAATTCATCACCTAAATTTTTATCTAGTTCCTCTATCAAAATTTCATTTCGTTCAATTGTTCCAAAAACCACATCCTTAATAAATTTTTTAAATCTGTGTTTTGGAAAGTCTATTTTTTCACCATCATTGAAAAATTTTCCATATAATTTTTGAATAATAATAACTCTTGGATTGTTTTTTGGACTATATCGAACAGGCACTTTATAATTTTTCTAAAACAATGCTTACGGCATTAGCCGCTTCTTGCCCTTTTTTAATTGATCTAACTATAGCTTGTTTTTTATTAAGACAAGTGATTATTCCATTACCAATAGGTTTTTTAAAATCTATAGATAATTTCATTATTGCATTTGTAGTAGCACTAGAAATAAAATCAAAATGAGGTGTTTGACCCTTGATTACACAACCTAGGGCTATAAAACCATCATACTTTTTAATCCTCGTAGCAATAGTAACTGGTATTTCAAAAACACCCGGAACTTCAATGACAACAACTCCTTTATTTCTTATATTTAAATTGTAAGTCTTATTTAAATGTTTTAAAGCACAATCCAATAAATTATCAGATATTTTTGAATAATAATTTGCACAAACTATAAGTATTTTTTTTTTCATTTAATTATTTCTTGTTTAGTTATACTTATTCCATACCCGTCTAATCCTACAACTTTTTTTCTAGAACTAGTTACTAATACCATATTTTTTATATGTAAAGATTTAATAATTTGTGCACCTATACCATAATTTTTGATTAATTGGTCTTTATCTTTTTTATAAGAAACTTTATCTTTAAAATTTTTCAAAGTTTGAGTGACAGACTTAAGATTTGTGTCTTTAATAAATACTAGAACACAATTGTTAAATTTTTTAAAATGATTTAAAGTTTTTTTAAATGAATTTGGTAGTTGTTGATTAATAAGATAATTTTGTACTACATTTGAGGAAATAACTCTTACTCTTGGTATTACACTCTTTTTAATATTTCCTTTTATCAAAACAAAATGTTCTGAGCCATCTAGTAGATTTTCATAAATTTTTATCTTAAATTTTTGTTTATTAAGCTTTATATCCGATGTTTTTTTTAATTTAATCAATTTTTCTTTTTTTAATCTGTAAGAAATTAGATCTTCAATTTTACCAATCTTTAATTTATGCTTTTTTGCAAAATTAAGTAAATCTTGTCCTTTAGCCATTGTTCCATCTTCATTCATTATTTCACAAATTACAGCAGAGTTATTTTTACTTGCAATCTTTGAAATATCTACAGAAGCTTCGGTATGACCTGCTCTGACAAGTACGCCTCCATCTTTAGCAATAATAGGAAACACATGGCCTGGTGATACAATCTCTTTTTTATTTACATTTTTTTTTGATGCAATTTTGATAGTCCTAGCTCTATCTTTCGCTGATATACCGGTTGTTATTCCTTTTTTTGCTTCAATTGAAACAGTAAATGCTGTTTTGTTTCTTGATTGATTAACAGGTGACATTAAAGATAAGTTTAATCTTTTAGCCTGTAAACTATCTAAGGCTAAACAAATTAAACCCCTTCCATATTTTGCCATAAAATTAATATTTTTTGCATTTGTATCTGATGTAGATATTACTAAATCACCTTCATTTTCTCTTTTTTCATCATCAACCAAAATGAACATCTCACCTTTTTTGGCAATATTAATTATAGTTTCTATTGATGAATAATTACTTTTTTTCATTAAAAAAATTTTTTACATATTTGGAAAGGATATCTATTTCTACATTAACTAAGTTGCCACGGTTAATTTTAGATAAATTTGTTAACTTAAATGTATGTGGAATAACCCAAATTTGAAATCCCTTTTTAGTAACTTTAGAGATAGTTAATGAAATACCATTTATGCATATTGAGGCTTTTTCAATAATATTTTTTCTTTCTTTTGCGGGAATATCAAAGTCAAAAAGGTAGGATTTATCTATTTTTTTTATGTTTTTTATTTTTGCAATTGTATCTACATGGCCCTGACATATATGACCAGATATTTTTTGTCCGTATTTAAGTGGTAATTCTAAATTTAATTGTTCATTAATTTTGAGAAATTTAAATTTGGATCTCTCAATTGTTTCATTGGATAGATAAAATTCCATTATCTTATTTTTTATTGTTATTAGAGTTAAACAAACACCATCACAAGCTATTGATACCCCAATATCCTTTTTAGACAATTTTATATTTGATTTAATGAAAATATTAATCCCTTTGGGTCTTTTTAAAATTTTTTTTACTATACCTTTATTAAATATTATTCCGTTAAACATATTATCTTTTATAGATGGTAATTTTGTCTTTGGCTAGTTTTGAACTTATAGAAGATTTAACTTTATAATTTTTATTTAGGATATTGTTTGATGTAAAAATTACATATTTTTCATCTTTTGGCAGAGTTTTTAAGCTTTGAAACAAGTAAAATTGATTTATCAATTTATTTCTAAGCATGTTTTTTGTAATCTTGTCTCCTCCCTCAACTAACAAGTTTCTAACGCCTAGGTAAAATAATTTTTTTAAAATAATCTTTAAATTAAATCTTTTTTTAGTATCTATTCTTGATTTTATTAATCTTATTCCTTTTCTTTTTAAAATTTTAATTTTAGATTTATTAGATGAGTAGTGAAAAATTATGGTATTATTTTTTTGTGCTGATTTAAAAATATAAGTATTCATACTTAAATCTAAATCTTTATCCAAAATAATTCTTTTAGGAGAAAATTTCTCATATCCACTTAAACGACAATTTAATTTTGGATTGTCTATATTAAGGGTCTTGCTAGAAATCATTATTGCATCATTCTTGTATCTTAAATAATGAGATAATTTATCTGAAGTTTGACTAGTTATTCTTTTTACTTTTTCACTATATATAAGTTTATTTTTTGACACAGCTATTTTTGCTGTAACATAAGGTAATTTATATTTTCTATTAATTATATATGAGTCATAAAGATTTATAGCCTCATTCTTTAAAAGACCTCTGCAAACTTTGATGTTTTTGTTTGTTAAAATTTTATAACTTTTACCTTTAACTTTATTATCTATGTCATTAATTGAATAAAAAACTTCTTTGATACCACTTTTAATTATACTATTGGTGCATGGAGGTGTTTTTCCATAATGATTACAAGGTTCAAGTGTTATATACATTTTGGCACCTGATAAATCTTGAAAAGAGTTATTGATAGCATTAGATTCAGCATGAGGCCGCCCATTATATCCTGTTTGTCCGATTGAAATAATCTTATCATTTTTCACTATTAAACAACCAACTGACGGATTTTCACCTGTTAATCCTTTCCTGGCATTTGCTAAATTAATAGCAAGTTTCATAAATCTTTTATCTTTATAAGAAAATTTATCTTTTTTTGTAGACATCTATTTTGTCCACAAATTGTACAAAATCTTTTTCTTCCCTAAAATTTCGATATACAGATGCAAATCTAACATAGGCAACAGGGTCAAGTTCTTTTAATCCTTCCATAACCATTGTGCCAATTGTACTTGATGAAATTTCACTTTGCCCAAGTTCCTCTAAAGACCTTGATATACGGCTAATAAATTTTTCAGTTGTCTCTGTATCAATAGGTCTTTTCTTTAACGCTATAAAAACAGATTTTGCTAACTTATCCCTATCAAAGGCAGATTTTCTTCCATTTTTTTTCACAACCATAATTTCTCTATATTGTACTCTTTCAAATGTAGTAAATCTTGCACCACAAACACAAAGTCTTCTTCTTCTAATAGCTGTTCCATCTTCAGTTGGACGAGAATCAACAACTGAAGTTTCACCCTTCTTGCATATAGAGCAAATCATTTATTGAGATTTTTATAAATTGGAAAATTAGAACATAAGTTAATTACTTCATTTCTAACTTCCGATTCCACTTCACTATTATCGTTTGGATTTTTAGATAAACCTTGTATGACTTTTGTGATTAATTCCCCAACTTTTTCAAATTCTTTTAAACCAAAACCTCTAGTTGTCGCAGCTTGAGATCCAAGTCTTATTCCTGAGGTAATCATTGGACTTTCTGTATCAAATGGTATTCCATTTTTGTTACAAGTTATATTTGCTCTACATAAACTTTCAGAAGCTAGATTTCCTTTTACATTAAAAGGTCTTAAATCAACAAGCATTAAATGTGTGTCTGTACCTCCAGAGTAAATCTTAAATCCATTATTCTTTAAAGTCTCAGCTAACATTTTAGCATTAGCTAAAACATTTTTTATGTAAGTTTGAAATTCAGGTTTTAAAGCTTCAAAAAAACCAGCAGCCTTAGCCGCTATGATGTGCATTAAAGGACCACCTTGGTAACCTGGAAATACCGCTGTATCAAATTTTTTTCCTAAATCAACATCATTAGATAGGATTATACCACCACGAGCACTTCTAAAAACTTTATGGGTTGTTGATGTTACTACATGAGCATAATCACATGGATTAGGATATCCTTTACCAGCAACTAAACCAGAAAAGTGAGCCATATCAACCATAAGGTAAGCACCAACTTTATCTGCAATTTCTCGAAATCTTTTAAAATCTATTACTCTAGAATAAGCACTACCACCAGCAATTATTAATTTAGGTTTATGTTCAAGCGCTAATTTTTCGACATTTTCATAATCAATTAATTCTGATTTTTTGTCAACATCATAACTAATTGCATTAAACCATTTTCCAGACATCGATATTTTTAATCCGTGAGTAATGTGACCTCCCGAATTAAGACTCATTCCCATAAATGTGTCATTAGGTTTTAACAATGCTAAAAAAACTGCACCATTAGCTTGAGCACCTGAATGAGGTTGAACATTCGCATATTTACAATTAAAGAGTTTTTTTATTCTCTCTAGCGCTAATTTTTCTGCTACATCAACATGTTCACAGCCATTATAATATCTTTTGCCTGGATAACCCTCTGCATATTTATTTGTTAAAACAGAACCTTGAGCCTCTAAAACCGCTTGAGAGACTATGTTCTCAGATGCAATTAATTCAATATGATTTTGTTGACGAATTAATTCATCATTAATTGCATTAAATAAATCTGGATCAGACTTTGCTAAACTTCTTTCAAAAAAATCTTTATACTCAGAATTTAGATATTTTTTTTCACTAGACATATTCTTTATATATTTTTAATTCTTAATTTGTGTCTCCCACCTTCAAATTTTGTATTAATGAAAGCATCTATACATTTAAATGCGGTATTTCTATTTGTCAATCTAGATCCTAATGTAATTATATTCGCATTATTATGCAATCTAGATAATTTAGTGTTTTTTACTGAATAACATACGGCTGCCCTTATTTTTTTATGCCGATTTGCAGCCATTGACATACCTAAGCCTGATCCACAAACCAATATTCCTATATTTTTTGTACTTTTAGATACCTTTTTACATAGTTTATGTGCGTATTCTGGATAATTGACTGAAGTTTTTGAATTATTAGTACCAAGATCTTGAAAAGAGTATTTTTTTGCAAATTTTTTTTTTATTTGTTCCTTTAAATCAAAACCTGCATGATCAGAGGAAATAAATATTTTTTTCAAATTAATTAAACTTGTAATCCAAAACACATGCAACAAGATGAATTCTGTTTTCTTCACCACCATTGAATGCGTTATGATACTTTGTATTATTCGTAATCCAAACGGATCCATCAGCAGGCATATGTTTAGCGACGTTATCTATAACCATTATTGAACCTGGATTTGTAATTATTGGGATATGAAGTCTTGGCTCAGGGTCTCTATGCCAACTTAAAGTAGATCTTGGTTCTTTCAGCAAGACTCTAACTCGACCTAATTTATATTTTGATGATAAAACATCAAACACTTCCTTAAAATAAGTTTCTTTAAAATCATCTATAAATTCAGAATAAGCAGACTCGTTGATCATTTCATCTCGCATTGCCTCTTTACCTGAGGAATCTGGTTTTGTCCAAAAAACTCCCCTAGCTTTATGACCTTTTATAGATTCTGGATCGCCTGGAATTTGAGTTAATGATATTGCACCAAAATTTGAAATACCATCTATTCCAACAAAACCTTTTATTGCTAAAATTTCTTTATAAGCTTTTTGAAGTTTGTCGATATCAAATTTGACATCTTGCTTCTGAAAATCGTTAAAATTTAAATCCATATGTAAATAATTGTCTCCTGATATTGTTTAATATCTTTTTTAAGATATATTTGTATATAACATTTGTCGCATATTACAAATATAATTAAAGATGATAACAGGTAAATTTCCAGCTTTAAGGCTAAGACGAAGTCGCAAAAATGATTGGTCAAGAAGATTGATCCAAGAAAATAACCTTACACCAGGAGATTTTATTTTGCCAATATTTTTAATAGACGGAAAAAATAAAAAACAGCCAATTAAATCAATGCCTGATGTTTATCGTTATACAATTGATAATTTAAGTTTAGTAATAGATAAAGCAATTAAGAAAAAATTACCTATGGTTGCATTATTTCCTTATATAGAAAAAAAGAAGAAAAACAATTTTGGTACGGAAGCTCTAAATGAGGATAATTTAGTTTGCAGAGCTATTCAATTAATAAAAAAAAGATATAAAGATCAAATTGGAATTATGTGTGACGTTGCTCTAGATCCATATACTTCACATGGTCATGATGGATTAATTAGCTCAAAAATAATTCTTAATGACGAGACTATAGAAATTTTAAAAAATCAGTCTTTATTACAAGCACAGATGGGTTGTGATGTAATTGCACCATCCGATATGATGGATGGACGAATTGGAGAAATAAGAAAGTATTTAGATAAAAATGGATATAATATGACTCAAATTTTATCTTATGCTGTTAAATATGCATCAAATTTTTATGGACCATTTCGAAATGCCGTTGGATCAAATCAATTACTAAAAGGAGACAAAAAGAATTATCAAATGGATTTTAGAAACAGTCATGAGGCTTTAAGAGAAGTATCTTTAGATATTAAAGAAGGTGCAGATATGGTTATGGTTAAACCAGGTCTACCCTATTTAGATATTATAAAATTAGTTAAAGAAAATTTCAAAATACCTGTTTTAGCTTATCAAGTCTCAGGTGAGTATAGTTTATTAAAAAACGGTATTAATAAAAATCTAATAAATAAAGGTGTAGTTTTAGAAAGTTTAATTTCTTTTAAAAGAGCAGGTGCAAATGCCATTGTAAGTTATTTTGCTGATAGGTTAGATCAAATCTTAGATTAATTATTTAAGCATATTAATAAACTGTAATCTGCTAATTGGATTAGAAATATTATTAGGTTTCAATATAGTTTTTTCTAAAAAATCGCTAATAAACTTTAAGCCTTCCAATAATACAGACAATTCCTCTTTATTGTCATTTTTTTCAATTAAAAAAATTGGAATTTCTTTTTTACTTGATGATTTTGAAATATATTTTACTTGATTATTAACTATCTTTTTTTCGACAAGATTTTTCAGATCAAGCTGAAATCCAATTTCCCTGAATAAGTTTAATTCCCAAAAAATATATTTTTTTAACCAATTTTCATCTTGTAAAATTTGATAAAAATTTTTAATTAAATCATAAAGTTTTTGATTTTTTTGAGCCTCAGCAGATAAAATTCTAATTAAATTCATTGCTGATAATATGCATGATAACTTTTTTGGATCTTCAAAGTAAATTGGTGAAAAAGCATTTATAATTTCTACTTTAAAATATCCAATTCTATTTTCAGATTTTGAATTATATTCAAGATGTATCTTGTTACCAATTTGAAGATAATTTTTAATTTTATTTGATGTACCACCAAAAATAATACCTGATATTTTTCCATGTTCTTGTGTAAAAAATTCAGCAATTAATGAATTTTCATTGTATTTGTGTTTTGATAATAAAAAACCTTTATCGTTCCAATTCATTTAATTTTTAATTGTTTTAAACAGAGTATAGCAGCATTTTGCTCCGCATCTTTTTTTGATTTTCCTTCAGAAATGAATAATTTTGTATCCACTAATTTCACTCCAACCTTAAAAAGTGGTCTGTGTCTCGGACCTGTATTTGAAATCAGTTTATATGTTGGTAATTTCTTAAATTTCTTTAAAGATAATTCTTGAAGTTTTGTTTTTGCGTCTATTTGAGTAACTACGCTCTTTTTAATGTGATTATCCCACAATTCTAAAATAATTTTTTCAACAATTTGAAATCCTTTGTCTAGATAGATGGATCCTATTAAAGCTTCACAACTATCAGCAATGACTTTGTCTTCAATGTTTCGTTTCTTTTTGTTAAAATCAAATGTTAAGATGAATTTATCTAGTTCTATTTTTTTTGCTATTTCTAAACAAGTCTTTTTATTTACTAATGATGCAAATTTTTTATCTAAAGAACCCTCTTTTTCCTCTGGATAAATTTCTAATAATCTTTTTGCGATTACAAGGCCTAAAACTCGGTCACCCAAAAACTCTATTTTTTCATAATTATTATCTTTATCAAAACTTTTATGGGTAAGAGATTGTCTTAATAAAACCTTGTCTTTGAAGCTGATTCTTAATTTTTTCTCAAGAATTGAATAACTAATTTTCATTAATTTATTTTTTTAAAAAATCTATCCAGCCTAATAGATTTATCCCACTTCCAAAATTCAAAAAAATTACCAATTAATTTGTCTGATGAAAAAAAGATAAATCTTGCTTTACCAACTAAATTATTTTCATGAACATATCCAACACTTGATAAAAATCTACTATCTTTTGAACAATCTCTATTATCCCCTAAAAAAAAATAATGCTTATCAGGAACTGTGTAGAGATCTGAATTTTGAAGAGTTTCATTTTGTAAATATACAGTATTAAATTTTTTACCGTTTGGTAAAATCTCTTCAAAAGTAAAAACATCAATAGTTCTGTTTCCACAATAGATTTTATCTTTAGAAGAAATTCTCGATTTGATTATTTCACTATTATTTAAATATAAATTTGAACTTATAAATTGGATTTTATCACCCGGTAATCCAATTAATCTTTTAATATAATCAGTCCTGTTATCAGCAGGTGTTTTGAATACAATGACATCACCTCTTTCAGGGATTTTTGAGAAAATTCTATTTTTAAAGATTGGTGGACTGAAAGGAAATGAATGTTTGCTATAACCATAAGAATATTTTGTTACAAATAATCTATCACCAACTAATAAATTTGGTTCCATTGATGATGAAGGAATATAAAAAGGTTGAATAATTAATGATCTTATAAAAATAGCAATTATAAGAGCATAAATTAGTGTTTTAATATTATCTATAAAAAATTCCTTATTTAACATTTTTAATTTTGCAAAATAGTAAATGCAATAGAATAACCTTTTTCATCTGAAATTGACAAAAATAAATCAAATTTGTTTATTTTAAATCTTTTTTTTATTAATGAGTTAATCTTTTTGTTTTTTAAAAAGTAAGGTTGACCAAGATTACTATTTAGTATTTCAATATCTTTAAAGTTAAGGTTATTTCTAAAACCAGTTCCCAAAGCTTTTGCTAAAGATTCTTTAGCAGCAAATCTTTTAGCAAAAAAACTTACTTTTTTAATAATTTTTTTTGATGAAATAATTTCATTTTTACTAAAAACCCTTTTTATAAATTTATCATTTTTAATTAAAGAATTAATTCTTTTATTTTCAACTATATCGACTCCTATGCCCAAAACTTTCATATTATCTAATTATCTTTTTGAATTTTTTGATTACTTTTTTAAATCCATCAAACAATGACTCACCTATTAAAAAATGCCCAATATTAAATTCTTTTATTTCTCTAATATTGTTTAAAATTTGAGTTGTTCTGTAATCTAGTCCATGACCAGCATGAACTTCTATGTTAATATTATTTGCGAGTATTGCACTTTTTTTTATTCTTTTTAATTCATTTTGAAAATTTTTTTTTGATTTTATTAAAGTTGAAAGCTTTCCTGTATGAATTTCAATACAATCAGTTCTTAATTCTTTTGATATTAATACATCTTTTAAAGACGGATTGATAAATAAACTTGTTCTTATATTTTTATTTTTAAATTTTGATATTATTTTTTTAATCTTTTTTTTATTTTTATTTAAATCAAGACCACCTTCAGTTGTAACTTCTTTTCTATTTTCTGGCACAATACAAATATAATTAGGTTTAATTTTCAGAGCTATGTCCACAATTTTAGAGTTTGTAGAAATTTCCAAATTTACAGGTAAGTTTTTCAATGAACATATTTTTTTTGCATCTAAGTCATTTATGTGTCTTCTATCTTCTCTTAAGTGAATTGTAATAGAGTCAGCGCCAATTTTTTTTACAAACTTTGCAGCTGCAATTGGATCTGGATGACGTTCACCTCTAGCATTTCTTAGTGTTGCAACATGATCTATATTTACACCTAATCTTTTCACTTGATGTATCTACTTCCTGGAGTTGTAATTGGAATTAACTTTAATTCATTAGGTAATTGATTCTTTTTATATGTTGGAACATGAATTTTTAATTGAGAAATAATTTTTTTGTTAATTTTTAAAGATTTTTTAGTAGACCTATCTATGATTGATGCAAATCCAACTGTGGTGGCTTTTGCTTTTTTGATTAATCTAACACATTCCATGCTTGATTTACCTGTGGTGATTACATCCTCAACTATTAGTACTCTTGAACCTTTCTTAATTTCAAAACCTCTTCTCAACACAAATTTCTTTTTTATCCTCTCACAAAAAATTGTCTCTTTTTTTAAAAGCTTACCTATTTCGTATCCTATTATTATACCGCCCATTGCAGGAGATAATATTAAATCGATTTTTTTAAAATTCTTATTTATTCTATTTGCTAAAGACTTAATAATTTTATCTGCCAGGAAAGGAAAACTTAGTAATTTTGCACATTGTATATATTTTGATGAATGTAAACCTGATGATAGTACAAAGTGGCCATCTAATAGAGCATTAGTTTTTTTTAAAATATTTAAGGATTTTTTGGGTGAAAGCATTTCTTTTATCTTCGTGTCTAATTATTTTAAATTTTATACCTTTTTGTTTAAGCTCTGCAATAAAATTAGTAAAATTCTTTAAGTCTCTTATAATAAGTTGAAATTTAAAATTGATATAATTTGGGTTTTTACCAACCATTTCAAGGTTTGAGATATTCAATTTGTGTTGTCCAATTAGAGAGCTTACATTACCTAATTGACCTGGTTTATCCGGCAAGGAAATCCAAAGAGTTGTATTATATTTCTTAATTCTCTCTTGTTTTTTTTCACCCCTATCGTGCCAATATTTTCTAATTGCCGATCTTGCTTTTCCAGTTTTCGTAATTGGTATCCAATGTAATGAAGGAGAATTATTCTTCGAGGTAATTATCTTTACCGTGTCTCCGTTTCTAAGAATGGATTGTAATTCTCCCTTATTACCATTTATTTCACATCCTATAGCTGTATTTCCAACTTTTGTGTGAACGGCATAGGCAAAATCTATTGGTGTAGCATTTTTTGGCAACTTAATTACAGATCCTTTTGGGGTAAAGCAAAATACATTTTCCTGAAACATTTGTAATTT
The DNA here is from genome assembly GCA_902623735.1 of uncultured Pelagibacteraceae bacterium. GTDB lineage: Bacteria > Pseudomonadota > Alphaproteobacteria > Pelagibacterales > Pelagibacteraceae > Pelagibacter. The sequence continues at coordinate 47,090 of CACNUU010000005.1, forward strand.
CGTATATTCATAGGAATGCTCAGGATTTTCATTTTTTTCAATTATTTCAACTAAGTCTTTTAACCAATCATATTCTTTCCAAGTTAAAGAATTAAATTTTTCTGATGATTTGTATTGCCAGTGTGATGCGATACCTCTTTCTGCAAAATCATGCATTTCTTTAGTTCTTATTTGGATTTCAATTGGTTTTTTAAATGATCCAATTACAGCAGTATGAATTGATTTATATCCGTTTATTTTAGGGGAAGATATATAGTCTTTAAATTTTCCTGGAATACAATTCCATTTTTTATGTAAAACACCTAAAGTTTTATAACAATCATCTATATCATTTAATATTATTCTAAATCCTATAATGTCTGTAATTTGTTCTAATGAAACTCTTTTCTTCTGAACTTTTCTCCAAATCGAAAAAGGAGTTTTTTCTCTACCATAAATTATTGAGTTTATTTGATTTTTTTTTAAGAATAAATCTATTTCATTTGAGAGATTTTCAAAAATGTCTTTTTTGTCTAATTTGATTTCATCTAATCTTTTCTGGATTAATTTTCGTGCATCATTGTTTAAAACTTCGAAAGATAAATCTTCTAGTTCATCTCTAATTCTATGCATTCCCATTCTATCTGCCAATGGAGCATAAATTTCCATAGTCTCTTGAGCTATTCTTTGTCTTTTATCTGTGCGTTTGATTGCTTTAATGGTTCTCATATTATGTAATCGATCAGCAATTTTAACTAAAAGAACTCGTATATCTTTAGATGTGGCTAAAATTAATTTTCTAAAATTTTCAGCTTTAGAATTGGATGATGCGGTATTTTCTAAAGCAGAAATTTTTGTAACACCATCAACTAAATCTGCTACTTCAACGCCAAATTCACCTTTAATAGTTTCGTAAGTTGCAAATGTATCTTCAATAGTATCATGCAATAAACCTGTGGTTATAGTAGCACTATCTAATTTAAGCTCCGTTAAGATATTTGCAACTTCTATTGGATGGACTGAATAAGGATCACCAGAAGCTCTTTTTTGATTGCCATGAGCTTTAACTGCGAAATTGTATGCCTTGTTTAATCTTTCTGGATTTAAAAATTTATTATAAATTTTTACCTTATTTATTAATTCTTCAGAATTTAACATTCTTTATTATACCATTAAATCAAATTTGTTTAATAGATCTAATGTCTCTATTTGAGAGAGAAAAAATAAGGCTTTTGATATGTTGTTTTGTTTTTGGATGCCTCCATTTTTTGTTAATTTCAAATAATGGTATTAAAACAAAATTACGTCTATGTAATCTTGGATGTGGTAAATTTATGTTAATTTTACTACTCTTTTTATTATAGTCCAAAATATCAATATCACAAACACGGGGAGCATTCCTATAAGAGCTTCTTCTGCCCAAAGATTTTTCAATTTTTTTACAAATTTTTAATAAATCATTTTCATTAAGCTTTGTTATAACCTCTAAAACAATATTGTAAAACTTCGGATGATTTGCATTAGGCCAAGATAATGTCTCATAATAACTTGAAGACTTTGATATATATATATTATTTTTAAATAGTCTTAATTTTGCATCTTCAATATTTTTTATACGATTTCCTAAATTTGAACCAATCCCTAAATAAACAGTCTTAGCTTGTTTTTCTAATATATCTTGCTTTATCACGATCCCAATCTCTTTTCTTTTTTGTTGCTCTTTTATCAAATTGTTTTTTTCCTTTTGCAATAGCAAGTTCAACTTTTGCTTTACCTTTCTTAAAATACATCTTTGTTGGAATTATTGTAAATCCATCTCTTTGCATTTTTCCTATGAGTTTGTTAATTTCTCTTTTATTTAAAAGTAATTTTCTCTCCTCTATAGGTTTATGATTCAAATAACTTGACTGTTTATACGTTGCTATATGTGAATTAATTAAAATGATTTCACCATTTTTTTCTATAGCATAAGAGTCAGCAATATTTATTTTACCTTCTCTTACAGACTTTATTTCTGAACCTTTTAAGACTATTCCGGCTTCAATCAAATTTTCAAAAAAATAATTAAAACTTGCTTTTCTATTTAAACAAATAATCTTTAAACCAGCATTGGTTTTTCTATTCATTAAATTAATTTTGCAGAATGGAGAACTTTTTCAATTTTTTCTTTAGTAGAGTCTGTTACTTTTACTAATGGCAACCTTACTTCATCATCGCAAAGACCTAATAATTTAGCAGCATATTTAACTGGACTTGGGTTACTTTCAATAAACATAGCGTGATGGACTGGTTGTAAAGTTTTGTTTAGTTGTTCTGCTTTCTTCAAATCAGACTCATTCTCTGATTTTGACAATTTTTGAAAATCAGAGCAAAGTTTTGGAACAATGTTGGCTGTAACGCTAATTGCTCCCACCCCTCCCTTTTGATTAAATTCGAAAGCATTGTCATCATTACCAGTTAATTGAATAAAATCTTTTCCTAATTTCTCTAAGGTTAAATCGACTCTATTTAAATCTCCAGTTGCATCTTTAACGCCTATAATATTTTTTAATTCATTAAGTCTTGCCATGGTATCAACTGACATATCGATTACTGATCTGCTAGGAATGTTATATATCAATATTGGAATTCCACAGTTATCATTAATGGACTTATAATGTTGGTATAAACCCTCTTGTGTAGGTTTATTATAATATGGAGTGACTACTAATGCACCATCTGCTCCTATCTTTTCAGCATGTTTTGTTAGTGAAATTGCTTCTTCTGTAGAATTAGACCCGGTGCCTGCAAAAACAGGTAATTTCCCTTTACTTTCTTTTACACATAGCTCAATTACTTTTTCATGTTCAATATGACTTAATGTTGGAGATTCACCTGTTGTGCCAGCAGGAACTAGACCATTTGTGCCATTTTGGATATGAAAATGAATTAACTTGATATAAGTTTCTTCATCAAGTTTATTATTTTTAAACGGGGTGACTAAAGCTACATTTGAACCTTTAAACATAAATACTTATAACATAGATTATTGAATCATATAGTAAAAGATTATGTTAAAAAAATTATTATTCTATTTATATATAACACTCATTTTATTTGGAAATATTTATGTAGCTTCATCAGAAATTATACCCTTAAAAAAACCTATTCAATCTAAAGAAGAAAAAGAGCAAAAATTATTAATTGATACTCTTAAACCCTTGCCGAAACCAATATCTAAGGGAAATTTAGATGAAAAAACAAAGCCTGATAAAACAAAAGAGATTGTAAAAAAAAAAGAAAAATTAAATTTTATTTTACCTAAAAAAAAACCATTAATAGCAGGGTCTGAAAAGCCGAAAAATATAAAAATTTCAAAATATTATAACAAAAAAGATTTTGCACTCGCAAAAAAAGCTATAAATGAGATGAAATTAGCTAAATGGGATAGTGCATTAAAAACAGCAAAAAAAGCAAAAGACAAATCAATTTATGAGTTTATTCAATGGAGACATTTATTAACCAAAGGTAACAAGGCTTCTTTTTACGATTATAAAATTTTTATTGATAAAAATGAGAATTATCCAAGAATAGGAAGAATTAAATATCTAGCTGAACATAAACTATCTAATGATACCATCTCACCAAAAAAAATTATTGATTGGTTTGATCAAAATGAGCCTCTAAGTGGTTTTGGTAATTTAATATTAGGTGAAAGCTACATTTTAAATGGTAATACTGATAAAGGGATTAATTTAATTAAAAAAGGTTGGATTACAGCAGAACTAAGCAAATCTGAATTAAGATTTTATAGAAAAAAATTCAAAAAATACCTCAACGCTGATGATTATATAATGAGAGCTGATTATCTTGCATGGAATAACAAATACTGGGATTTAAAAAGATTATTGAGATACCTGCCTAAAGATTATGAGCTTTTATATAATGCTAGACAATTATTAATGAGTAAATCCTATGGTGTAGACAATGCAATATCAAAAGTCCCAGAAAAATTCAAAAATGATGCTGGTTTAAATTATGATAGACTTAAATGGAGAAGAAAAAGAGGAAGAGTCGATAGTTCCTTAGAAATATTATTGAATATTAAAAATACAGAAGAATATCTCGTCAGACCAGATAAATGGTGGATAGAGAGAGAAATAATTTCTAGATCACTTATTTATAAAAAAAAATATGAACTTGCGTATAAAATATCAAGCAATCATGCAATGAAAAATGGCCCTGATTATGCGGCAGCTGAATGGATGAGTGGTTGGATTGCTTTGAGTTTTTTAAATGATCCTTTGTTAGCTAAAGATCATTTTGAAAATTTTTATAATAATGTAAGTTATCCTATCAGCACTTCACGAGGAGCCTACTGGCTTGCAAAAAGTTATCAAAAATTAGGAAAAAATGATATTGCTAATGAATGGTTTGAAAATGCTTCAAAGTTTATGACAACTTATTACGGTCAATTAGCTTTTATGGAGTTGAATCCAGGTAAAACTTTTGAGCTCTCAAAAGATATGGAAATTACAAAAGATTATAGAGAGTCCTTTTATAAAAAAGATCTTGTAAAATTAATCTATCTTTTAGATGAACTTGATGAAGACAAATACACAAAACATATTCTCAGATATTTGGCAAATGATAATATTAATGGTGGTAGTGAAATCCTAGCCTCAGAGTTAGCAACAAATATTGATAGATTTGATTTTGCAATTCAAATTGCTAAAATTGCCTCTTACGAAAAAAGATTTCATAATAAGTTTAATTATCCAATAATAAGTACGCCGAAATTTATTAATGGAAGAAAAATTCCTGATAATGCACTTATATTATCAATAATACGACAAGAAAGTGAATTTGATTTATCTGCAAATAGTCATGCAGGAGCAAAAGGATTAATGCAACTAATGCCTTACACAGCAAAATTAGTAGCGAAGCAAGCAAACTTGCCCTATTCAAAATCAAGATTAACTCAAGATGCTGAATATAATATAAATTTAGGCTCTCACTACATAGCTGGATTAATTTTAGAATATGACGGAGCTTATCCTTTTGCAATTGCTGCTTATAATGCTGGTCCTAAAAGAGTTAGATATTGGAAAAAAATTAACAAAAATCCTCAAAAAAACCAAATTGATTATGTTAATTGGATTGAATTAATTAAATTCAAAGAGACAAGAAATTATGTTCAGAGAGTTTTAGAGAATTACAATGTATACCGTTATATACTAGAACAAAAACCAATTTCTGTTAAAAATTTCTTTAAAGATCAGCCCCTATATTAGTTTGTGGCGGAAGAGGAGGGATTCGAACCCTCGGTACAAGTTTCCTCGCACGGTCATTTAGCAAACGACTGGTTTAAGCCTCTCACCCACTCTTCCAGGAAATTTGTCACTTTTGATTGTATTGAATAATCAATATTTATAAAGTAATTATTCCTTAAATAATGAAAAATAAATACTCTATATTTTCTCTGGTAAAAAATGCTTTTTCATATCATGAAAATTGGGAAAAAGCATGGAAAGACCCTGAACCTAAAAAAGAATA
>CACNUU010000006.1 GCA_902623735.1 uncultured Pelagibacteraceae bacterium
CTTTCAAGAGATGTCCATTTTCTTAATGATGACCGTGCAAAAATCAAATTACAAATAAATGATTACACTGGATCAGTAATCAAAGAAATTAAAGAATATACAAGTTATTAATTATTTAATGGCGCTACATTTTTCAAAAGAAGAATTTTCAATAAGGAAAAGAAAGGTTTTAAAATCAATGAAAGAGGAAAATCTTGATGCCCTTCTACTATTTAGACAAGAGTCTATGTATTGGTTAACCGGTTATGACACGTTTGGATACGTTTTTTTTCAAACATTAATCTTAGATAAAAGTGGAAACATAATACTCCTAACTAGAGCGCCAGATTTAAGACAGGCTCAAAATACATCTAATATAGAAGATATTAGAATTTGGATTGATAAAGATGGATCAAATCCAACTGATGATCTAAAAACTATTTTAGACGAATTAAAACTAAAAGGAAAAAAATTTGGAGTCGAATATGAGGCTTATGGTTTAACAGGACGTAATGCACTTCGACTTAACAAGTCTTTAGAAAATTATTGTAGTGTAGAGGATAAATCAGAATTAATAACAAAATTAAGAGTAGTTAAATCTAATGAAGAAGTTGTTTATGTAAAGAAAGCTGCAGAACTTGCTGATCAAGCTTTAGATGAAGTATGGAAATATGCAAGAGCTGGTGTAAGTGAGTCTAAAATATTAGCTGAAATGAATAGGGTTATTTTTGAGGGCGGAGGAGATTATCCTGCCAATGAATTTATCATTGGTTCTGGTAAAAATGCTCTTCTTTGCCGTTATCAAGCAGAAAAACAAATTTTAAATAAAAAAGATCAATTAACCTTAGAATGGGCTGGTACCTATAAGCATTATCATTCTGCGATGTTTAGAACTATTCCTATAGGTAGAGCAGATCCTAAACATCATAAGATGCATGAAGCTTGTGTAGAGGCATTAACGAATTGTGAAAATAAATTAAAACCAGGAAATAAAATTGGGGAAGTTTTTGATGCCCATGCAAAGACATTTGATGATCTTGGTTTTAATAAAGCAAGAATGAATGCATGCGGTTATTCTTTGGGTACTACCTTTTCTCCAAATTGGATGGATTGGCCCATGTTATATACAGGTAATCCATATGTAATTGAACCTGGTAATGTATTTTTTATGCATATGATTTTAATGGACTCGGAAAATCAGTTAGCGATGAACTTAGGTGAGACCTATCTTGTTACTGAAAATGGCAACGAAAGACTAGGTAAACAAAAGCTAAATCTAGTTGTTCTTTAATTAAAACTATATTTTTTTTCTAAAAATTTAATTAAATTATGAATTATAAAAGTCATAAAAAGATAGATTCCCCCTGCAACAATAAATACTTCTATTGGTTTAAAAGTTGTTGAAATAATATATTTGGCTACACCGGTTAAATCCATTAATGTGACAGTGCTTGCTAGAGAAGTGCCTTTCATCATTAAAATAATTTCATTTCCATATGCTGGTAATGACTGTCTAATTGCTATGGGTATTTGAATTTTATAAAAAATTATTTTATTAGAAATTCCTAAACTTTTTCCAGCTTCAATTATCCCAGGCTTGATAGTTTGAAAAGCTGACCTAAGTATTTCAGATGTATAGGCGCCTGTATTTAACGAAAAAGCAATAATTGCACACCAATATGGTTCTTTTAAAATTACCCATAAAAATGTTGATCTTAAATATTCAATCTGACCTAAGCCAAAATAAATAATGAATATTTGAACTAATAATGGAGTTCCTCTAAATATATATGAATACCCATAAGCAAATTTATTAATAAAAATGTTTTTATTAATTCTTAGAGTTGCAAATAGAAGTCCAATAAATAAACCTACAATTAAGGATACAGATAATAGTTTTAAAGTTACAACAGCGGCATTTAATAATTTTGGAAAACTATCAATCATCAAATCAAAATCCATTAATGCCCCCTGCTATATTTAACTTCTAATTTATTAATCAATTTCATGCTCAAAAAAGTAAGTAATAAATATAAAACGGCCGCAAATGAATAAAAGAATAAAGGATCTCTTGTTGATCCTGCTGCTATATAAGATTGTCTCATTATCTCAACTAGACCTGTGACTGAAATTAAAGAAGTGTCTTTAAGTGTAATTTGCCAAACGTTACTTAAATTAGGAATTGCTAGTCTCAACATTTGAGGAAGGATAATTTTATAAAATTGTTTAAATTTACTAAATCCTAAAACCTTTGCAGCCTCAAATTGTCCTTTATCAATTGATTGAATTGCTCCTCTGAAAACTTCAGTTGAATAAGCACCAGAAATAATTCCAATAGCAAATGAGCCTGTAACAAATGCATTGATCTCGATATATTCATTATAACCAAACATTGAAGCGACAAACATAATTGCTCCACTTCCTCCAAAAAAGAAAAGGTAAATCACTAACAGCTCGGGAACGCCTCTAATAACTGTTGTGTAAATATTAGCAGCTAAATTTAAAATTTTGATCTTTGATAGTTTTAGTGGAGTAAAAATTGCTGCAAAACCGAAACCTATTAACATTGCTGTAATTGATACAGCTATTGTCATTAGGGTAGCTCGAAATAACTCATCACCCCAACCAGTATCTCCAAATGCTAGAAGTTCCATAGATACTGGCGACTATACATGATAGTCGCCAAATCTAAAATTAATTACATAGAAGCATCGAAACCGAACCATTTAGTAGCAATTCTACTAATGTCTCCGTTCTTTCTCGCTTTATTAATTGCTGCGTTAAACTTTTTAAGAAGTTCTGTATCATCTTTTCTAATACCAACTCCTACACCATTTCCAAATGCACCACCTGAAAAAGTTGGACCAGTTAGAACAACTGGCTTACCAGATTTTTCTGCATAATCGCTGAATGCTACTGCAGCAGCTAATGCAGCATCACATCTCCCTGATGCTAAATCTAAGTTAACTTCATCTTGTGTTTTATAAGTTCTTACATTTACTTTTCCTACATCACCTGAATCTAAAAAGTTTTGGTGAATCGTAGCCGTTTGAACACAAACTGTTTTACCTGCTAGTGCAGCGGTAAGAGTTTTTAAAGCTTTTTTAGCTGCAGCGTTTGGTTTTGTTAAATTAATACCAGCTGGAGTATCTAACCCTTCAAGGCTAGATCCTTTCATAACAGCTAAGGATGCAACCTCATCTGCATAACCTTGAGAAAAGCTTATTGCTTTTTTTCTTTCAGCAGTAATTGACATTCCTGCCATTATTGCATCAAACTTTCTCATGATTAACGCCGGTATCATTCCATCCCAATCTTGTTCAACAATAGTACATTGTTGACCAATATATCTACAGAGTGTCCAAGCTAGCTCCACTTCAAATCCAATTAATTTTCCTGACTCATCTTTTGAATTCCATGGAGGATAAGCACCTTCAGTTCCAATTCTTATTTTATCAGCATTAGCGCTCCCAATTACTAATAAAGAAAGAAAAACTGAAAAAATAGTTTTTTTAAATATATTCATCATTCTCTCCTTTAATTTAAAAAATAGTATTTCACAAATTTAAGATTATAAAAAGAAAAAACTAATGATTTATTGATGATGAAAAATTCCAAGAACAATCAAAACTTGGTATGTAAACCCTTGATAATTTAGTGTTACCAAAATGATGATGAAAAACATTTAGCCAATTTTCAACCTGATGTGGTTTTTTATCCTGACTTCCAACTTGTGCTGTAATTACACCTTTTGGTTTTAAAATTCTAACAAGCGAGTCCATGTTTTTTGATGCCAAATCAATACAAAATTGATCATCATTTAAATCAACAAATATATGGTCATAACTATCATCTTTGACTGTCTTGATACTTTCAAATGCATCCCCCCAAACACATTTAACAGAATTTTTTTCTGTAGCTTTTTTTCCTATATCTCCTAAATGTTTATTACAAACTTCTACAACTTCAGGATCAAGCTCAAACCAATCTACAAAATTAAATTTTTTTGAAATGCATTCTCTAGCCACACCACCATCTCCACCGCCAATTATAGCAGTCCTATCATTATTTTTATTTAGATTTAATCCTGAGCCTACAAAAGTTGAACTATACAAATGCTCATCTGATGCAGCGACCTGAATCTCACCATCAATGAATAAAGATTTACCAAATTGTTCAAGATCTAAAATTTCAATATGCTGACCTACTTTAGATTTAAAATCTTCTAAAACATCATTTACTACGTATGCTTTTTGAAGGCCAGGCGAACTATATATGTCATGGTATAGAGCTCTGGTATCTCTATTGAATTCTTTTTTAACAATTCTTTTGTGCTTAAATTCTTTTTTAACTATATTAATTGCAACTGAAGGGCTTATTTTTCCGCATGTAAAAAAATCAAAACTTATTATATTTTTCTCAGGAAAAGTATGAAAACTAATGTGACTTTCAGCTAACAAGGCTAAAATAGTAAAACCTTGGGGTTCAAATTTATATTTTGAAATATTTAAGATGGTTACATCTGCTGCTTTAGCAATTTTATTTATAACTCTTTCATAGACTGAAGGATCGTACTCTTTTGTAGTACCTATTATATCTAAAGTAATATGCTCCCCAACTTTAATCATTTTACTCCTTTTTATAATTCTTTGCCTTATCTAAAACTTTTTTCATTTCCTCAAATGAAAGAATCTTAGGTTGTCCTAACTTTAGAGCAATAGTGTATTGATGACAAATATTTTCTATCTCTTGTGCAAGCTCAAAGGCATCATCTAAGTTTTTTCCAAAAGCAACCTGGCCGTGATTAGACATTAAGCAAGCACTTCTATTTTCTAAAGCTTTAATTACATTGCTCGAGAGCTCCTCTGTTCCAAAAGTAGCGTAATCAGCACATTTGATATCTTCACCTCCAGCAAGAGCAATCATGTAATGAAATGGCGGTATTGGTTTCCCATGTGATGATACAGCTGTTGCGTGTGGAGAATGAGCGTGAACAATAGCATGGGCGTCTTTTTTATTTACATAAATATCTCTGTGAAATCTCCATTCAGATGAAGGTTTATTGACTGAGTCGTTATTTTCTGCCTCATCATTTAGACCCATAAAAACAATATCATCTGGTTTTAATGTTTCATATTTTTTTCCAGATGGAGTAATCAAATAACCATCATTCTCATTCTCTCTAGCTCTCAAAGATATATTACCTGATCTTAGTGGTGAAAGATTTGTTGAATTTAATTTTAAAGAATATTCAATAATTTTATTTCTTTTATCTAAGTTTTTCATTTAAATAAGTCTGTCAGTCCTTTTTCTGATGCTTCACAAATACCTTTTTCAGTAATAAATCCTGTAACATATTTTGCAGGTGTCACATCAAAAGCTAAATTAATAGCCTTACTTTTCTTTGGATAAATCTGTACTTTTTCTATATTTCCTTTTTTATCTAAACCTTCAACATGAGATAACTCTTCAGAATTTCTTTCTTCGATTGGAATATTTTTATGGTCTTTTAAATTCCAGTCAATTGTTGAACTTGGCAGTGCAACATAAAAAGGAATATTGTTATCAAAAGCTGCCAATGCTTTAAGATAAGTTCCAACTTTATTGCAAACATCTCCATTAGCTAAAGTTCTATCAGTTCCAACAATACACATATCAACCTCACCTCTTTGCATTAAAATACCACCAGTGTTATCTGCAATAATTGTATTCTTAATTCCCTCTTCATTTAACTCATATGAAGTTAGGTTGGCTCCTTGATTTCTAGGCCTTGTTTCATCAGCCCAAACATGAACTGGGATACCTTTTTTATGCGCATGATATATTGGAGAAGTAGCGGTGCCCCAATTAATTGTTGCAAGCCAACCTGCATTACAATGAGTTAAAATATTTACTGTATCTTTTTTCTTATTATATATTTTTTCAATAATTTTAAGTCCATTTAATCCTATATTTTCACAAAATTTTATATCTTCCTCGCATATATTTTTTGCTTCATTAAGAGCTATTTCTAAAATTTGATCACTATTAACACCTGACAATTTATTTATCATTCTATCAACAGCCCATTTTAGATTTATAGCTGTAGGTCTTGAACTAATTAAATCTTCTGCAGATTTATTTAAAAATGATTGATCATTATTTTCTAGAATAGCTAAAACCAATCCATAGGCTGCTGTTGCTCCTATTAAGGGTGCACCTCTAACTTCCATTATTTTGATTGCATTAATTGCATCATTTACTGTTTTTAAATCTTTAATGACAAATTGATGTGGTAATTTTGTTTGATCTATAATTTTTACAACATTGTTTTCAAACCAAATAGTACGATATTCTTTGCCTTCTATTCTCATTTATTTAGAACTCTACCCGCAACTGTTTTAAGTTTATCAATAGTCTTTTTTGTTCTTTTATCTGGAGCAGTTATAATTGCTACATCTAAACAATTATTTGTTGGATCTTTATGATCAATATGATTTTCAAAGATTTTAATTAAATTTTTTATCATATTCTTTGCTTTTGCAGCATTTCCTATAAGAACTTTTATTACTTGTTGAACATCAACATTTTCATGATCTGGATGCCAACAATCATAATCTGTTACCATAGATACGGATGCATATCTAATTTCTGCTTCCCTAGCCAATTTAGCTTCTGGCATATTAGTCATACCAATTACATCTGCATTCCAGGATCTATATAATTTCGATTCTGCTAAAGTTGAGAATTGAGGTCCTTCCATAACAACATATGTTCCATTTCTTTGATAATTAATTTTTTCTTTTTTAATTGCCTCCTCACAAGCATTCATCAGACCGTTAGATGTAGGGTGAGCCATAGAGACATGAGCAACAATTTCATCATCAAAAAATGTTTTTTTTCGAGCAAAAGTTCGATCTATAAATTGATCAATGATTACAAACTTACCAGGCGATAAATCTTCTTTTAGCGAGCCTACTGCGGATACAGAGACAATATCTGTTACCCCAAGTTGTTTAAGTGCATCTATATTTGCCCTAAAATTTATATTTGTCGGTGAAATGTAATGCCCCCTACCATGTCTTGGTAAGAAATAAACTTCTTTGCTACCATAAATTGTTTTTAAAATTTTATCTGAAGGTTTGCCCCATGGAGTATCGAGGTCAATAAATTCCCTCTCTTTAAATTCCTCAACATCATATAAACCACTTCCACCAATTATTGCTAATTTATTTGTTGCCATGCTCTATATTTAATTTATTTTTACTTTTATAAATTATTATAATGAATTTAAAAGATCATATTCGCTCAATTAAAGATTATCCAAAAAAAGGGATTTTGTTTAGAGATATTACTACTCTAATTAAAAATAAAGATGCTTTTTCAGAAACTATTAATCAAATAGTTAAAAAATCCAAAAATTTTGATTTTGATAAAATTGCAGCGGTAGAGTCCAGAGGATTTGTTTTTGCATCTGCAATTTCTTATATATTAAAAAAACCCTTCGTAATGCTTCGAAAAAAAAATAAACTTCCTGCTGAAGTTCACTCGATAGATTTCGAATTAGAATATGGAACTGCAACAATTGAAGTTCATAAAGATTCCATAGCAAAAAATGAGAAAGTATTAATTATTGACGATTTGATAGCAACAGGTGGTACTGCTGAGGCTGCAGCAAAATTAATAGAAATTTCTGAGGGAAAAGTTTCTGCTTTTATTTTTGTTATAAATTTGTTTGATTTAAATGGATGCAAAATGCTAAGAGAAAAAGGCTATCAAGTAGAGAATTTAATTGAATTTCCTGGGCATTAATTAATTTTTTTTTTGATATACAGCACCAATACAATAATACTTTAATTTATTATCTGCATTTTTATAAGATACAAATTTTTTGTATTTGTAAAATCCTAATACATAAAGAACATTAAACAAATAACATTTAAAACCCTGATTAAATATTGTTAAATTTTTAGCTCTAAAATTATCACATTCCGTTATTAAGTAGGTCTCTATTAATTTTAAATCAAATTTTTTTGCAAAATTCTCTAGTTCATTTATGCTATAACCAAGCTTAACATGTCCTCCATCCTCTATCTTTGATGCCTCTTTAGCCCATCCGAATTTATCTGCAAAATTTATATAGCTTTCATAGTGTGGAGTGGTAATTATAATATACCCATTTTTTTTTGTTGATTTTATTAAATTTTCAAAAAGAGAATTATCATCTAATATGTGTTCTATGACCTCAGAGGACCAAACAAAATCAAACTCACCAAAAAACCATTTTTTTCTTAAATCTTGATTCAAAATTTTAAAATTATCTTTGTTTATTTTCGATGATTTAATCTGATTAATATTGAAATCTATCCCAGTATAAAATATTTTTTTAATATGAGAATTTAGATAAATAAAGAAATTTCCTGAACCACATCCTACATCAAGTATATTTATTTCATTATTATTTTTTAATTTTTTAATTAATTCCACTCCAAACGTAAATCTGTCGTTACTATCCTGAGCCCTTGTTAAGCTCATGTAAAAAATTGGAGATATCTTTAAAAAAATCTTATCTAAAATATCAACTATAAAAAAAATAAATTTTGGTAAAAACTCTTTACGCATTAAATATAATTAAGTTATTCGTAATGAGACTGTTTGTGGATAATTTTTATATAATTGTTTTTCAACCAGTAAAAAAGTTTTGGAAATTGAGTTTCCACAAAAAAAATTAATCTATTTTTAAATAAATTTTGATCTTTCCGTCTATAGATTAATGCATTGCCTAAATTTTCCACAGGTGTTTCTATAAAATTTTTATGCCAGTGCAAAAATTTATGTTTTTCAGGTATTGCATGTAATGTAATTGATGATCTACTATTTGTAGTAGATTGAGAATCTAAAGACCCGTGTATTGTCTTTGAGTTCCAAAATAAAACATCACCCTTATTTAAATATGGAGCTTTAATTTTATGTCCTAGAGAAAATGATTTTGAAATCATATCTTGTATATATTCGTCATGATTAGACAAAATATCTTTATAAAATTTACTATGACTAAAATCTATTTTATGACTTGCATTTATTACATAAAATCTTCCAGCATCAGCTTTTATCTCTTCAAGAGCGATCCAAGCTGCAGTTAAAGCCCCAATATTATCAGAGTCCAAAAAATATGAATCTTGGTGCTCTTTGGTTGCGCAATTTCCCTCAAAATACATAGATTGAATAATTTTAGGTTTTTGTTTAAAAAAATTTTCTAAAACGGAATTTAAAGATAAGCTATTAAAAATATTTTTTTCAATAAAAATCTTAAATTCTTTAAATTTTTTTGTATTGAGACTTTGAATATTCAAAACAGGATTCATTATCCAATTTTTTTCATTAAACTGATTTTTTTCAGCTTTTCCACCTGTCTGTCTATAAATTTTTCCTTTATATTTTTTTACATATTTATCCCAATTATGCCGTATTAAATCACAATGTTCTTTCTCGATAAGATTTTCAAAAATTACATATCCATTATCATCATAATATTTTTTTGCTTGATCTTTATCATAAAGCTTAAATCTTGGTGAAGCATCTTCATTTAAATTTTCAGGAACATGTACCTTAATTCCAGATTTTGTGTACAAATCAATCATTCATTTATCTCATTTTTGGTAGCGGGAAGTGGGATCGAACCACTGACCTCGGGCTTATGAGTCCCGCGCTCTAACCAACTGAGCTACCCCGCCTTCTAAGAGATTTATAATGCTTATATAAATTGATTCAATATCAATTAATACACGATTCCCTTCAATTTTATGAAAATTTTAGCAAATACTTTAAAAGATTATTAAACCAAATAGAAGTAAACCTGTTGAGGCTGCGGCAGAAAAATATATTTTTTTTCTAGACTCATTTTTTTGATTTAATTTAACTCTATTCAGTAAAACATTAATATCTGTGCTTTTCGATTGAATTTTTCTTGAGTCTTTTACTAAATACTTGGAAATAAGTTTTTGTTTAACTTCATTAGTAATATTTTTCATAACTATATTAAATCACCTAAACACAAATTTTGCAAATTTCTTACAATGAAAGATATAATCCGAGTGCGCCAAGAATTAAAATAAGGATCGAAAGAATTAGAAGGTTTTTTTTGAACTCTTTACTCTCCGACTCTTGAAGCTTTGATTTTAAAACGTTGATATCTACTCTGTTGGACGAAATTCCATCAGCTTTTAAAGGCTTTTCAGTAGAACTAACATCATTTGGGGTCTCGATATTAGTAGATGTCCCTGTAAAGCCTTTAATAGTCATATCTGAATTAAACCATAACCACTTAAATTATCAATTTTTTGAAAGTTCAAACTGGGTCACTATTTAGTTGACACATGTTCATTTTGGGTTTCTTATAATATTTTTATATTATGAGCTTAAGACAAATAGATTTCTCAAAAGTTCTTAACGATGATCAAGTTTATGATCATATGATGGCTAGTTATGATCAATTAGGTAGAGATTGGATCGTCCATCAATGGAATTGGATGAACAACACATATGCAGCTTTTAAAGATCATTACAAATACTTGATTGTAATTTCTTTAGTTGAAAAAACTTTACAATTCTATGATCAAATGAATATTCAATATAGTTTTGATCAATTTTATTCAAAACCTAGTCTCCAAATAGATAAATTTAGCATAACAGAACTTTGTGAAAAGCTTCAATTACCAAAAGAAACTGTTAGGAGAAAAGTTTTAGAACTTGAAGATTTAGGTGTTTTAAAAAGACAAAAAAAACAAATTATAATTGATCGATCTGTATTCCCGCAAATAAAACCTGAAAGACAAGTAAGATCAACTTCAAAATACGTTTTATTGGTATCTGAGATTTTGAATAAAGATAAAATATTTTTTAAAAAACTAGATAATAAGATTATCGAAAATGTAATTAAAAGAAACTTTAGTATTTGTTGGCGATGGTTTTATAGAATGCAAATACCTATAGTAATAGGTTATCATGAAATGTTTGAAGATGTAGCTACTTTTCATATTTATGGAACTGTAGCTATGAATCAAGCTATTAATTATAAAAAATCTATTAGTTCAAATGTTCAATCATTAACTCCTGATTATGAAAATTTCAACAAAGGTCTTCTTGAGGGCCCAGGATCAAATGCTGGAGTCAGTGCAATGTCTATATCAGATATGACAAATATTCCACGAGCAACAGTAATAAGGAAATGTAAATATCTTATGAAATATAATTACCTAACATTGAATAACAAAAAACAATATGTTTTAACAAGTTTAAATTCTCAAATGGTAATTCCCTATCAAAGAGCAATTTTTAGAAGCAAAGCAAAGTTTTTAAGAAAAATCCTTAATCTTTTAACTATATCATAAGTTGTTTTTTTTGTTACACTGAAACAATTTTTTTTTGGGGGAAAAAATTATGGGTATAGTTACGACCATAGCACCTGTTGCTTTGGCATTGATAATGTTAGGACTTGGAGCATCTTTAACTGTAAAAGATTTTACAAGAGTTTTTCAAAGTCCAAAAACATTTTTAGTAGGAATGGTTTGCCAAATAGTTTTGCTTCCAGTTATTGCATATATTCTTATTATAATTTTAAAAACTCCAATTGAATTAGCATTAGGTGTAATGTTAATCGCAGCAGCACCAGGAGGTGTTACTTCAAATGTGTTAACTAAATTTGCGGATGGTGATGTAGCTCTCTCAATATCTTTAACTGCCTTTACAAGTTTGATTAGTATTGTATCTGTTCCTTACATAGTTTTTTTATCAATCGATATATTTAATATTACGTATGTAGAGAAAGAAGTTTCAATGCTTGGAATATCACTAAAGATGTTTTTTGTTGTAACTGTTCCTGTAATTACAGGAATGCTAATAAGAAAATTATTTAATAATTTTATTGAAAATAATATGAAAATAATTGAAAAAATGTCTATTGGATTATTTTCAATTGTTTTTATTGCCATTTATATTGAGGAATGGGATAGCATTGTTATGTTTATATCTACCGCTGGAACTATTGCATTTATTTTAAATGTTACAATGATGATTGTTGGTTTTTACATTGCTAAATTTTTTGCATCAGGAATAGCTCAAAGAAGATGCATATCCTTGGAGTGTGGTTTACAAAATGGAACATTGGCTGTTTTTGTAGGAACTCAATTATTTGGTTCTAATATGACCTACATGGTTCCTACTGCTGCATATGCTCTAATCATGATGACAACGTCTTTGATTTTTGTTTTAATCTTAAAAAGGTAATCTTAATTATAAATTTTTAAAGTCTGTTCGTTTTAGGGACTTTATCTGAACTATTATTGGATATTTTTTTTTCTCAACTTCAATAAATAACTTTTTAGATTTTAGTTCTTCATCAGAAAAATCATTATTAATGTAGCCAAAAACTAAATTTTTTTTAAAATTAAATGAATAATTTCCAGAGGTAGATCTTCCTATAATTTTATCTTCAAGGTAGATGGGTTCATCATGAAGTAATAAAGGCTCTCCAGGCTTACTTTCTTTTAATGTGAACATTGCAAACCTACTTTTTATTTTACCTTTTTTAATTTTTTCTAATGCTTTTTTTCCAATAAAATCTGTTTCCTTTTTATTGCTTATCGTGAATGTTAATCCTGCTTGATACTGATTTTCTTCAGGAGAAATATCATGTCCCCAATGTAAAAAACCACTTTCCATTCGCATGATATCCATTGAATGCATTCCACAATTCGAAAGATTAAAAGCTCTGCCTTTTTCTACAAGAATCTCGTATATTTTTTTTGCATCTTTAAAATCTACATATAATTCGTAACCTAGTTCACCTACATAAGATAATCTTTGAGCCCATATTTTTGTACCATCAATAGTAATATATTTTGCAGTTCCAAATTTAAAATTATTATTATCTAAGTTTTCTTTTGAAATTGTTTTAATTAACTCTCTACTTTTTGGACCAAACAATCCAAAAACACATAAATTATCTGTGATATCTTTTAACTCAATGTCTTTTGAAAGATATTTTCTTATATGAAATTTATCTCTTTCTCTAGTTGCAGCTGAACTTATTATTCTAAAATGATTTTTTTCTAAACAAACAACTGTTAAATCTGTTTCTATTCCCCCGTCTGGATTAAGCATATGTGTGTAAACACATTTGCCAGGATCATTTTTAATATTAGCTGTACAAATTTTTTGTAGCTCTAAATATGCTTTGTCTGACTTTATTTCAAATTTAGAAAAAGGTGTTAAATCGAATAATCCAACATTTTTAATGGTGTTATTAGTTTCATATTCTGCTGATGGATACCAACTTTGATAGTTGTAACTATATTCATATTCAGCTTTTTCCCCATCTAACGCGAACCACATTGGTCTTTCATATCCACCTGAAACACCAAAACACGCACCAAAACTTTTTAAATTATCATGATGAGGAAGAGTTTTGACATTTCTTGATGTTTTGTGTTGTTTAAACGGCCAATGCATTCCATACAAATCTCCTAAAGATTCTGTAATTCTTTTTTTTATAAATCCTAATTCTGAATGAAATTTTTGAAATCTTTTTATATCATAACTAAAAATATCTTGATTAATATGGCCTGTCATTAGCCATTCTGCTGTAACTTTACCAACACCACCTCCACTTCCAATTCCAATACTGTTTAAGCCACAACAAACAAAAAAATTCTTAATTTCGGGAACTTCTCCTAGCAAAGTATTTGTATCGGGTGTGAACGACTCTGGTCCTGAGAAAAATTTTCTAATACCTGCTTTTTCAAGAATTGGAAATCTATCAATAGCAGATGCTAAATAAGGTTCAAAATGTTCAAAATTTTCAGGAAATTCTCCAAAAGAAAAATTCTCTGGTACTTTATTTGTTTTATTCCAGGCAGGTATAGAATTTCCTTCAAAAATCCCAACTAATATTTTACCAGCATCCTCTTTTATGTAAGTTCTATTATCAAAATCTCTAATTACCGGTAATGTCTTAGAAAGATCTGTAATCGGCTCAGTGATAATATAAAAATGTTCAGCAGGGTAAAGTGGAATGCTTACTCCAGCTTTCTCTCCTATTTGTCTTGACCACATACCTGAAGCTAAAACAATATATTCACAATCAATTTTTTGACCATTAACTTTAACTCCTGAGATTCTTCCATCTTTAGTTAAAATTTCCTCTACAGGAGATTTTTCAAAAATTTGTGCTCCATGCATTCTTGCTCCTTTAGCAAGCATATGTGTAACACCTGAAGGATCAGCTGCTCCGTCACCTGGCATTAAAATTCCTCCTATAACCTTATCTGTATTAATTATTGGATAATCTTTTTTAATCTTTTCTTTATCTAAAATTTTTACATCAACATCATAAAGTTGTGCAGTAGTTGCTTGTCTTTTAAGTTCTTGCCATCTTCCTTTATTTTGTGCAATTGATAGAGCACCATTTAATCTCAAACCAGCTGAATGATCGACTTCTTTTTCAAGTTTTTTATATAGGTCTAATGTATATTTTCTTATTTTTGTTATAGCTGCTGTTGGACCTAATTGACTAACAAGTCCAGCGGCGTGCCAAGTTGTTCCTGAAGTTAACTGATCTCTTTCTAAAAGAATTGTATCTTTCCAACCAAATTTTGCTAAATGATAAGCAACAGAACAACCAACTACCCCACCTCCAATAACAACAACTTTTGTGCTATCTGGTAATTTTTTTTCCATTTAATTAATTCTTGATTGCTTCTCCTGGTTCAGCATATTCGTGTCCAAAAACATCTGCAACAGCTTTATAAGTCACATGACCTTTGTAAACATTTAATCCTGCTAAAAAATTTTTATCTTCACCTAAAGCTTTTTGATATCCTTTATTCGCAAGTTTAACTAAATAAGGAAGAGTTGCTTTGTTTAATGCAAAAGTTGACGTTCTAGGAACTCCACCTGGCATATTCGCGACACAATAGTGCACCACATCATCTACTATGAAAGTTGGATCTCCATGAGTTGTTGGTTTACTTGTTTCAACACACCCACCCTGATCAATTGCAACATCAACAATTACTGAGCCTCGCTTCATTAATTTTAACATATTTTTAGTAACTAACTTTGGAGCCTCTGCACCTGGTATTAAAACTCCACCTACCACTAAGTCAGCTTCTGCAACTAATTTATTTAAATCTACCTTATCACTTTGCTGTGGGATAATTTTATCTCCAAACATTTGAACTAATTCTTTTAATCTTGCCTCCGATTTATCAACAATATTAACTTTTGCTTTCATTCCAGTGGCTATAATCGCTGCGTTCTCACCAACAACTCCTCCTCCAAGAATTAATACATTTGCTGGCTCTCCACCAGGAGCACCTCCTAACAATATTCCTCTTCCTTTTTGATTTTTTTCTAAACAATGAGCTCCTGCCTGGACCGACATACGTCCTGCAACAGCACTCATTGGTGCTAACAAAGGAAGTCTGCCGTTATCATCAGTTACAGTCTCATAGGCAATATTTACACTTTTAGATTTTATTAATCCTTCAGTTAATTCTTTTGCTGCAGCTAAATGAAGATAGGTATAAATAATTTGATTTTCTTTAATCATATCAACTTCAATTTTTTGTGGCTCTTTAACTTTTACAATTATTTCTGAGTCATTGAAAATATCTGAAGCAGACTTAACAATTTTTGCACCAGCTTTAGTATATTGATCATTATCAAAACCAGCTTCAAATCCACCGTCATTTTCTACTAAAACCTCATGACCTTCAGACACAAGAACTTTAACGCTTTCTGGAGTTAATCCAATTCTATTTTCTTGAGGTTTAATTTCCTTTGGGACGCCTATTTTCATTAGTGAAGGCTAATTTTTTTTACTTTTTGCGTAATTGGTAATTCCAGTTCGAAGTTTTTCAATTATTTCATCAATATGTTTTTTTTCACAAATAAACATTGGCGCAATTATTAAACAATCGCCTGTAGCTTTAAAGTTTACACCAGCTTCATAACAATGTTTAAAGCATGTAAATCCTGCAGCACCAGGTTTTTTATCCATCTTGATATCTATTCCGCCCATCATTCCATAGCCTCTAATATTGTCGACTGCATCTATATCTCTTAAAGACATTAAACCTTTTTGAAAATAAGGAGCTAAATCTTTTGCTCTATTAAAGATGTCATCTTTTTCAAAAATGTCTTGAACTGCTAAACCGGCAGCAACTGAAATAGGGATACCAGAATAAGTATATCCATGAAATAATTCTATTGTTCCTTTAGGTGCACTGTCCATTATTGCATCATAAATTTCCTCTTTACATGCAACCACTCCTAAAGGACTTATACCGTTTGTTGTTGCTTTTGCCATCGTCATAATATCAGGAGTAACGCCGTATTCCTGTGAAGCAAAAGGTGATCCAGTTCTCCCCCATCCAGTAATTACTTCATCAAATATTAAAAGTATTCCGTGTTTATCACAAATTTCTCTTAATCTTTGTAGATAGCCTTTAGGTGGAACTAAAGTTCCTGTTGAACCTGCAATAGGTTCGACAATACATGCAGCAATATTTTCTGAACCAAAGTTTGTACAAATTCTTTCCAAATCTTCAGCTAATTCAACACCAGTTTCTGGTTGACCACTTATAAATTTATGTTCAGGTAAATGAGTGTGTCTCATATGAACAACGCCAGGCATTAATACACTTGCAAAAGTTTTAACATTATTAACCATGCCTCCAACAGAGGTAGCACCAATATTCATTCCATGATATCCACGCTCTCTTCCAACAAATCTAAATCTTTGACTATCGCCTCTAGCTCTATGATATGCGACACCAATTTTTATTGCAGTTTCAACAGCGGTTGATCCACAAATTGTGTAGAATATTCTATTTAAATTACCTGGTGTATGTTTCGAAATTCTAGTTGCTAACTCAAAAGATCCACCGTAACCTTGTTGGAAAGGTTGACAGTAGTCTAATGTTTTTAGTTGATTACTTATCGCTTCAATTATTTCTTGTCGTCCATGTCCTAATGGATTACAGAATAAACCAGAGCTCGCATCTATTTGAGTTTGTCCTTGGTGATTTTTTAAATAAACACCTTTGGCCTCAACTATCAGTCTTGGATTTTCCTTAAAATCCCTATTTGATGAAAATGGCATCCAATGTTCATTTAATGAATTTGGCACTGAAGTTCTTTTTTCTGAGCTCATAATGTAAATTTTAAAATTTTAAAATTGTTTATATTTAAATTCTTTAGACTAATTAGGACTAATAAACCACCATAATTATTGTCACAACTCAAAGTTGTAAGTCAATATTACTATTTTTTTGTTTTACATATAGGTCAATTTAATCTTAAACTTAGTACATATAAATAATCAAGAAAGAGGATTAAATGAAAAAAATAATTAGTTTTATTCTTGGATGTTTTGTTGCTCTAAATCTTTCAATCTCAGTTGCTAATTCTGCTGCGAATGAAGTGAGAGTTGCATACTTCTTAGAATGGCCAAGTCCTAATTTAGAGGACATGATGAAGAAAAACTTTGCTAAAGCATTAGGTGTTCCAGTTAAATGGACAAATTTCACTAATGGTGGTGCAATGACCGATGCTATGCTAGCAGGAGATATAGATATATCTTACTCACAAGGTTTAGTCCCATTTATTAATGCGGTAAAATCTAAAGCACCAATCAAACTTGTTGATATTGCTATGGAATACGGAATGGGAGGAACAACTTGTGTTACTTCTAATGCTTCTGGTATTACAAAAGCAAATGCAACTGAGTTAGAGGGTAAAAAAGTTGCTGTTCCACTGGGAACTATGGCTGAGTATGTATTTGATGAAAGTATGAAGGTTGTTGGAGCAGATAGAAAAAAGATGGATATTATTCAAATGGATCCTGAAGAAGGAGCTGCTGCACTTGTAAGCGGTGATGTTGTAATGGCATGTTTATTTGGTGGTAATTCTATCAAAGCTGCAACAGCGGTTGGATCTAGATTGCTTACAGTTCAAGAAGCTAGAGATGCTGGTATCTTAGGAATAGATATTACTTCTGTCACTACAAAGTTCATGAAGGAAAATCCTGGAATGTTGAGAACTTTTATCGAAGTAACTCATGAAGCAAATGCAAGATATAGAGCTGGAAAAAGCGATATGAATGCAATGTCAAAAGCTTCTGAAATGAAAGTTGCTGATATGAAAGAAACTCTAGGTGGCTTTAAATTTCTAACTCCAGAAGAGACAAAACAATCTATGGAAAGTGGAAATCTTGATGCATTCCTAAAAGGTATGGGAACACCAAGAGGAAACGTAGACACTAGTTTCTTACCTTTATAATCTAAAGGAAGAAAAACAAATTTAAATAGGCGCCAATTTTAATAAATTGGTGCCTATTTTTTTATTAAGAATTTTTATATAAAGTTTTTTATGAGTGATTTAGTTTCTCAAAATCTAAACATGATTTTTAAAACTCCTAAAGGAGAAACAGTTCATGCTTTAAAGGATTTAAATTTTACTCTCAAAAAAGGAGAGCTTTTAACTGTTCTCGGTCCTTCTGGATGTGGAAAAACAACTTTACTTAATATAACTGCTGGATTTATTAGACCAACATCAGGAAATATTACCTTAAATAATAAAGAAATAGATGGGCCAGGAGTTGAAAGAGGGATGGTTTTTCAGCAAGGAGCTTTATTTGAGTGGTTGACTGTTGCTGAGAATGTCAATTTTGGATTAAGAATGAAAAATGAAGATCCAATTAAAACTCAAAAGAAAGTTAACGAATGGTTAGATATAGTTGGACTTAAAGGATTTGGTAATACACCAACCTATCAATTATCAGGTGGTATGCAACAAAGAGTTGCTCTTGCAAGATGTTTAATTAATGATCCAGATTTAATTTTAATGGATGAACCATTAGGAGCACTTGATGCTTTAACAAGAGAAAAAATGCAATCACTAGTTTTAAAAATTTGGAAAGAAACTGGAAAAACAATAATTTTGATTACTCACTCAGTTGAGGAAGCTTTGTTACTTGGCGAGCGATTATATGTAATGGCTCCAAGACCAGGACGAATACATAAAGAATATAATCTTCCATTTGCATCAATGGGTTTAAAAGAGGATTTAAGAGAAATTAAAAAAAATAAGGAATTTTCTGCAAAACGAGAGGAAATTCTAGAAATGATTTGGAATATGGAAGAAGAAATAATGGGAAAGGAAAATTAGATGTTAACTCAAATTGTAACATTTTTAATTTTTTTTGCTGTTATTGGCTGCATCCTTTATGGAAGAAGATTAATCAGAACTGAAAAGATTGATGCAGTGTTTGGTAACCCTGAAAGAGCAAGGGGTGGTACACATTGGGTTATTGTTGGCAGTAGTTTTCTTTTATTAGTATGGCTTTACTACTCATGGGATATCGCAAAGGGTTTTTATCCAAAATCTGCAAATGAATTATGCCAAGTAGCAAAAGTGAATGACTCTTTATTGGGATTAAAATACCAATTTCCTATTGAGGAGAGGGAATTTAAAAGTACCGCTCAAATTAAAAAGGAGAATAAAAATCTTAAACAAATCTTAGAGGAAATTAAAAGCTCTGACGAACTCAATAGTCAACAAAAAACAATTCTAAGTGGTTTTATAAATAAAACTAGTCAATTAATACCTTTGCTTACGAATGAAGATTTGCTTGAAATTGATACTCAAAAAAAAATCGATGAAATTACAGGTAAAATTAATCTTTTAACTGAAAATTTTCAAAAACCAAATTATCCATTTGAGACAGAACAAGAATATAAAGATAGACAAAAAGCAGTAGGTGAAGAAGGTGGTTGGGGTATAGTTAAAGTAAGTGCTGGCACCGGATCTATAGAAAATACAATAGAAGTTCCATTAATACCTGCAACAAATAGAGGTTTAAAATTTCATACAGCTGCACAAGAATTAAATTTGATAAGTGATGAGTTTTTTAAATTAAGAAATCACAATCCTCAATTTAAAGACAAAATTAAAGAACTTAAAGATGAGATTAAATCTTACAGAAAAGATTTAGACAGTGAAGATTTATCATCAAATTATGCTAAAAATATTGTTAAGATTGCAAGAAGGATAGAATTTGCAAGTATATACCCACCTAATGCATTAGATAAAATGCAAAATGCAATTATTAAATTTGATAACGCTCAAAAAGAAGCACAAAGTGGATTAAGATTTATTGATATCTTTTTATTTCCAGCTGGAACAATTGTTGCTAGTGGTCCAAGTTGTTCAGAACAAGGTTCTGGTAGATGGCTTCCAAAACCTTCTGATACATTTAATAAATTTGTACTAATGTTAAAACCTAGCGTGGGTTACAAAGATATTCCTCTTTTATGGATCGATATGGTTGATGTCAGTAAAATGATTGGTTTTTTATTACCTGATTGGATAGCAGATATTCTTCCAGGCGAATATCCTGTGCATACTAAAGATGGAATAGTAAAACAAAATTTTAAAGGTTATGTTCTTAAGGTTGTAACAGGTGACTTTAAACTATTTAAAGTTCCAGTGCCTTATGGTCATATTTGGGATTCTTTTTTAAGAGTATTCTTAGGATTAGTTTTTGGAATTCTTATAGGTGTTCCTTTAGGCTTATTTATGGGTCTAAATAGATTTGCAAAAGGTTTTTTTGATCCTTTAATTGAATTATATAGACCAGTTCCTCCATTAGCATGGGCACCTCTGATCATTTCTGTTTTAGGAATTGATAACACTGGAAAGGTTTTCTTATTATTTATGGTATCATTGTCAATCATGATTATTTCAGCTAGAGCTGGTGCTTCTGGTACTCAGCTATCAAAAATTCATGCAGCGCATTCATTAGGAGCATCTAAAAAACAAATATTAAGATACGTTATTTTTCCTAACTCTTTACCAGAAATTTTAACTGGAATAAGGGTTGCTGTTGGAATGTGTTGGGGAACTTTAGTTGCGGCAGAATTTTTAGCAGGTACCACAGGTATTGGTTTTGTTGAAAACGTTGCTAAAAAATATTTTCAATATGAAGTAATTTGGATAACAATATTTATAATGGGAATGTTAGGTTTGTTATTTGATGTAACTTTAAGAAAAATCATTGATAAAACAATTCCTTGGCGTGGAAAAGGTTAATTTGAAAGCAACAGTTCTAAAGAAAGAAATAATAAAAATTTTTAAAAGATATGGGTTAAGTAATTCTCATGCATTAATTTCAGCTAACGCATTAATAAATGCTGAATTAGTTGGAGCCTATGGTCATGGTTTATCAAGATTGAAAATGTACTGTGATCGAATTTCAAGAAATGTTATTAATCCGAAACCAAATATTAAAATTAAAAAAATTTCACAATCTATTTCATATATTGATGCTAATGATAGTATCGGATTTGTTGCGGCAGATCTTGCAATTAAAAAATCAATTCAAATTGCAAAGAAAACAGGAATAGGAATGGTTGCAGTAAAAAATAGCGGCCATTATGGTCTTTCTGGTTATTATGCTGAGCAAGCAGTAAAAAAAAATTTAATAACAATGATATATACTAATGCTCCTCCAGCCGTAGCTCCTCACGGAGCTTTAAAAAGTTTGTTTGGAACTAATCCAATTTGCTTTGGCTCACCATCAGGATCAAAAATTCCATTTATTTTAGATACATCAATTTCAATGATCAACAGAGGAAAAATTAGAGTTGCTGCAAGAGATAATAAAAAAATTCCTGAGGGTGTAGCTTTAGATAAATTTGGTAAGCCAACAACAGATGCTAAGAAGGCTCTCAAAGGTGTTCAGTTACCAATTGCTGGGTTTAGAGGTTCTGGTCTTGCATGGATGGTTGATATTTTAAGTGGCGTCTTAACTGGTGGAAACCATGGAGGCCGAGTTAAGGATCCTTTTGATGATTTTTCTGGTCCACAAAATATTGGGCATTTATTTATCACATTTAAGTCAAATTTATTTGTAAAAAATTTCAAAAATAGAATTAAGAACAATATAAAGATAGTTAAAAGTTTACCTAAAATTAAAGGTGTTAAGGAAATAATGTATCCTGGACAAAATAAATATAAAAGATTCAAAATTAATTCAAAAAAAGATATAAAAATAACAAATATTATTAAAAAAGATTTAAAAACACTTTTAGAATAAAATTTATGCTATCCAATAAAGAAATTGTATGTCCCAATAATCTTCTTGATGTAGCTCATAGAAAAAAAGGTGTTAAAGCAGGAATAGTCAATGCTGGCAAACCTTTGCCTATGCTTTCGGTTCAGGACGCTGTCAAAGAAAATTTAATTGAACCTATCTTTATTGGTGATGAAATAGAAATCAAAAAGTGTGCTGAAGATTTAAAATGGGATATTTCAAAATATGAAATTATTCATGAACCTATTGAAAATAATACAGCTTCAATAGCAGCAAAACTTGCTAGCGAAAAAAAAATAAGAATTATTGTTAAAGGCCATATTCATACTGATATATTAATGAAAGAAGTTCTTAAAAGAGAATATGGTTTGCTCGGAAAAACTAGATTAAGCCATATATGGCATATGACATTAACTAAAGAGGATAAACCATTAATCATTACAGATGGTGCATTAAATGTTTTACCAAATGTAAAAACCAAAATGCATATAATTAAAAATGTAATTGATTTTTCAAAAAGAATTGGCATTGAAAAACCTAAAATTGCGATATTGTCAGCTACTGAGGAAATAATTGACAGTGTGCCAAGTTCAAAAGAGGCTGATGAATTAACAAAGCTTGCAAAAAAAGAAGGTCTTGATGCAGATGTTTTTGGTCCTTTAGCTTTTGATAATAGTATTTCAAAGAAGTCTGCAACCATAAAAGGAATTAAAAATAGTGTAGCAGGAATGGCAGATGTATTATTGGTTCCAAGTGTAGAAACAGGAAATGGATTGGTTAAAATGTTAATTTATTTTTGTGGAGCTTGTGCCGCTGGCGTTGTTGTTGGTGGTAAAGTGCCAGTGGTAATAACAAGTAGATCTGATGAGGCACCAGCCAGATTGGCCTCAATAGCAGCCGCAGTGGTAGCTCTAGACTAAATGTCATTGAAATAAAATCTATTATGCTTTAAACAATTAAAAAAAATTATGGCAATCACATACTTAAAAAAATCACCCAAAACACCATCCACTGACGATAATAAAACTGCAGAAATTGTTAAAGGTTTGCTTAAAGAGATTGAAATTTCAAAAGAGAAAGCTTGTATAAAACTCACAAAACAATTTGATAATTATGATGGAGAAATAATTGTTTCAGAAGAAAAAATAGAGCAAATTAAAAAAGAATTAGACCAAAAGACTAAAGATGATATTCAATTTTCTCATGAAAGAGTAAGAAAATTTGCCGAAGCTCAACTAAAAAATTATGGACAAGATTTTGAGGTTGAACTTTCACCTGGTCTATACGCTGGACAAAAACTAATACCAGTAAATACTGCTGGATGCTATATACCTGGTGGAAGATACGCTCACATTGCCTCTGCTGTCATGAGTGTAACAACTGCAAAAGTTGCAGGTGTTAAAAATATTATTGCATGTAGTCCACCGAAAAGTGGTGTAGGCGCACATCCAGCAATTATTTACACTGCAAATTTATGTGGTGCAGATGTAATTTTAAATTTAGGTGGTGTCCCAGGTATAGCAGCAATGACTAACGGATTATTTAAGAATCCACCTGCAGATATCTTAGTTGGTCCAGGAAATCAGTTTGTAGCAGAAGCAAAAAGAATTTTATTTGGAAAAGTAGGAATAGATTTATTTGCAGGTCCTACAGAAATTGCAGTGATTGCCGATGATGAAGCTGACGCAGAAATGGTTGCGGTAGACTTAGTTGGTCAAGCAGAACACGGATACAATTCTCCTGCTTGGTTATACACTACCAGCAAAAGAGTTGCTGATGAGGTAATGAAAAGAGTTCCAGAATTAATTGCTGAATTACCAGAAATACCCCGGAAAAGTGCTGAGGCCGCTTGGAGAGATTATGGAGAAGTAATTTTATGTGATACTGATGAAGAGATGGCAACAATAAGCGATGAGTATGCCCCAGAACATTTAGAAGTACAGACAAAAAATCTTGATTGGTTTCACAAAAGATTAAAAAATTATGGCTCTTTATTTATTGGTGAAGAAACAACCGTTGCTTATGGAGATAAATGTTCTGGTACAAATCATATTTTACCCACCAAAGGTGCCGGTCGTTATACGGGCGGGTTATTCGTCGGTAAGTTTATCAAAACTTTAAGTTTTCAAAGAATGACAAAAGAGTCTACAAAATCTGTTGGTGCAGCATGTGCTAGAATATCAAGATATGAAGGTATGGAGGCTCATGCTAGAACTGGTGATGTTAGACTAAGAAAATATGGATTTTCAAATTAATAGTTAATCTAAGATTTCTTCACCGCTTTGTTTTTTTTCTTTATTATTTTTATTAATAGCCTCTTTATTTTTTTTCATATTAATTAAATCCGCAAATGTGTGATTAACATCTCTGTGGCCAGCTTCATCATCTCTTATAACTCTAACGACATCTTTTAATGTAGCATGTAATGGTAAATTCCAATAATTAATTGCTATCTCTGGAGCGGGTTGATCTGGAATTGTTCCAGCTTCAAGTTCATTTAAATATTCTGTATAACTAATTACAGCTTCCTCCTCAAAATATCCAACAATTCTATGGGCAGTTCTTTGTGAAACAATGTAAATTATTGCGTAAGTAATAATAAATATAAACTGTGCTATCATAATTATAAATCTTTCAATAGCTGTGGGTTTAGCCACATGGATAAAGGTCATCAAATGCATCCTTTCATTTTCAGCCTCTTCTAACAAAGTTTTTATCCATCCTTTGTCATCTTCAATTTTTCTCAGAGATTTTAGATGGATTAACATTCCAGCTACCATACCAGGCACTGCTGCTACTGTCTCGAGCACAACAGCTCTATGCCCATATCTTTTTTTAAAAAAAGTATCAGCCAAGAATCTTAAAAACTTTGTAAATGACAAAGCCACTTTGTCACTAAGATTTTTAGGTACGAAATGTTTATTTAATTCACTCATATTAGTTTAAATAACTATTAAATAAGAAATTGGTATGCGCTAAAATTGTCTCTAAAAGGCTCTATTTTTCAAAGTAAATATGCTGTCTCTTTAATTATATAAAGTGTCATCATAGACATAAAAACAATTATAAATAAATTTATATACTTCCATGTTTCTCTGTTTTGAGCATATCTAGAAAAATAAGTGGATAAATAACCCAGTCCAAAAAAGAACAAAAAAGATGCCACAGATGCTCCGACACCAAAATAAACTTTTTCATTCAAAAGAAAATTTTTTGAAAAATTTCCTAAGAAAAATACTGTATCTGAATAAACATGTGCATTTAAATAGGTAAATCCTAAAGTTTTAAAAAAAACTTTTGATTTAGTAATTTTTTTTGATTCAATATTAAAATTTGTAATTGTTTCAAATGATTTAATTTTTGAAATAATAAAATAAATTAAAAAAATTATTAAAAAAATATTTAAAACAAACTCAATAAATAAATTAAAATACTGATGAAAAATATGAAATAAAAAAATTCCTAAAAAAATTAATAAAAGATCTGAAACAGAGCAAATTATACAAACTAAAAATATAAATTGTTTTTTTAGCCCCTGCTCTATAACAAATATATTTTGTGCTCCAATTGCAAGTATCAAACTTAAACCTGAAAAAAATCCTAAAACTAGATATTCCATCTAATAATTATTGAAGTTTATTAAAAGTGGTCTATTCAGAGTTAGCTGTAATGGTCTTTATTTCTAAAATATTTTCGTTAGGATCTTTTATAAAAAAGGTTTCCTGCTCATATTTTGTACCTTTAAATCTTAAGTAAGGTTCATCATAGTATTTAGCACCTTTTTCTTTTAATCTATTTTTTAAAGTATCAAAATCTTTTCTAGACAAATGTATGCCGAAATGTGGAACTGAAACATTGCCCATATCTACATCGTGTCTTTCACTATCTAATTTATGCTCACTAGCATGCAGAGTTAATTCATTTCCCCAAAAATCAACGTCCGCCCATTCTTTCTCAGAATTACCTAAATTACACCCTAGTGTGTCACTATAAAACTTTTTAGCGGTTTCTAAGTCTCCACATGGTATCGCTAAATGAAAACAGTTAGTGTTTTTGTACATAATAAATCCTTTAAAAAATTTTTAAAATAACTATATATCCAGCAACTTTTAATAGTCAAGCTTGCAGATATTATGAATGAATACTTACAATCTATAATCGACCGTGACCCTGCGGCAAAATCAAAGTTAAGTTTAATTTTAACTTACCCTGGAGTGAAAGCAATTTTTTTTTATAAAATTGCAAATTTTTTTGCTATTGCTAAATTTGATTTGATTGCAAGAATAATTTCACAGTTCTCAAGATTCTTAACTGGTATTGAAATTCATCCTAAAGCCAAAATTGGTAAAAATTTATTCATTGATCATGGAATGGGTGTGGTGATTGGAGAAACATCTGACATAGGTAACAATGTAACAATTTATCATAATGTCACTCTTGGTGGTATATCTCCAAGCATAAACTCAGATCAACAAAGAAACTCAAAAAGACATCCGACATTAATGGATAATGTTGTTGTGGGATCTGGCGCACAAATATTAGGTCCTGTTATAATTGGAAAAAATTCTTTAATCGGGGCTAATGCAGTTGTTACAAAAGATGTTCCTGAAAAATCTATTATGGTTGGAATTCCTGCTAAAAGAATTGGCGATGCCAAAAAAGGATTTAAACCTTATGCTGTTACAGATAAGGAGGAATAATGTCTCATATAAAAAATAATTTTATTGAATCAATAGGAAATACACCACTTATTAAATTGAAAGCAGCTTCAGAGCTAACTGGATGTAACATATATGGTAAAGCTGAATTTATGAATCCAGGTGGTTCAGTAAAAGATAGAGCTGCTCTTGCATTACTAAAAGATGCTCAGGAAAAAAAATTAATAACAAAAGGCGGTATTGTCGTTGAGGGAACTGCTGGTAACACGGGTATTGGATTAGGACTATTAGGGAATTCACTAGGCTATAAAACAATAATAGTTATGAATGATAACCAAACACAAGAAAAAAAAGACACAATAAGAAATTTAGGTGCCGAATTAAGGTTAGTTCCTGCAAAACCTTATAAAGATGAAAACAATTTTGTAAAAATTGCAGGTCGCTTAGCTGAAGAATTAAAACCAACAAATAATAATGGAGTAGTTTGGGCTAATCAGTTTGATAATACAGCTAATGCTAAAGGACACTATGAAGGGACAGGAAAAGAAATTTGGGAGCAAACTAATGGCAAAGTAGATGGATTTGTATGCTCATCAGGCACTGGTGGTACAATTTCTGGTGTAAGTAATGCACTTAAAGAAAAAAACAAAGATGTAAAAATTTATCTTTCTGACCCAAAAGGATCTGCTCTGTATAATTACATAAAAAATGGTGAATTAAAATCTGAGGGTGGGTCAATTACAGAGGGCATAGGCTCTAGTAGAATTACAAAAAATTTTGAAAATGCAAAAATTGATGATGCATATTCAATAGATGATCATGAGGCGCTTCCAATACTTTATGATCTAATTCAGAATGAAGGATTGAGCTTAGGAACGAGTTGTGGAATCAATATTGCAGGTGCAATAAAATTAGGGAAAGAACTCGGTCCTGGAAAAACAATAGTTACAATTCTTTGTGATAAATCTGATAAATACAACTCAAAGATGTTTAATAAATCTTTTTTAACGGAAAAAAAGCTACCTGTTCCTAATTGGCTATAATGCCTCTTGCTGATAATTAATAAAACTGTTAATTTTTTTACATAAGGTTTGCGGAGACCTATTAACAAAATGGATTTATATGATTAAAAATTTTTTTAAAAAATTCGCAATTTATTTTTTTACTTTCTTTGTAACTACTTCTTTGCAAGCCGAAATGTCTGATATTCAAAAGAACAAAGCTTGGGAATGCAGTGGTATCTATATGGCAAATTATTTTTTACCCTCAGGTGAAAACTTTGAATACAGTATGAAAGAAAAATCAATGGCATCAGTAAAAGTTCTTAAAGAATATGCTCTAGAGATAGGTATTTCTGAAAAAGATTGGGACGCGGGTGTAAATAAAGCTGTAGATAAGTATTATGGATCTAAATATGATAAAGTAAAAACTGATAATTGTCACTCTTTTGTAGAAAAAACTGTGCCAAATGGAAAAGAGAGAGTTAAAAAAGTTGTACAAACTTTATACTAAATATGAAATATTTTTTAATTATTCTTTTGTTGTTGTCTTCAGCGTCTTACGCTGCTGATATAAAAGTTGAGATGTTAAATAAGAGAGCTGACGGTCAAATAATGGTTTATTCAGAAGATATATCTAGGATAAATGTAGGTGATACAATTACTTGGCTTCCAATAACAAAAGGTCATAACGTAGAGTTTTTAGCTGGGCCAGATGGATGGGAAATTCCAAAAAGAAGTAAAATGAATCAAGAATACTCATATAAGTTTGAGATACCTGGTATCTATTTTTATCAATGTACACCTCATAGGGGCGTTGGGATGATAGCGCTAGTTGTTGTTGGGGGCGATACTTCAAATAAAGATGCAATATCTAAGGTTAAAGTGCTTGGTAAAGCTAAAAAGAAATTACCACTACTTCTAGGAGAGCTTTAAAAGTAATGAGTTCAAAGAAATTTTTAAACAATAACAAAAAGGAGAAAACAATGAATAAAGTTATAATTACATTATGCTTAGTACTTTTTACTAGCTCAGCATTTGCTGGTTCTTGCCCAATGATGGCGAATGAGGTTGATAGTAAAATCAAAAAAGCACAAGAGCTAAGAGATCAAGGAATGGATGCTCACAAGGCAGGTGATCATGCTAAATCTGAGGAACTTTTAGGCAAGGCTTTAGATCTTTTTAAAAGCTAAATAAAGTGAGGAAATTATGAAAAAAGCATATTTAGTAGCAGTTCCAACAGTTACAAACCCAGATATGTTTGCAAAAGAATATGCAAGTAAAGTTGCAGATACATTAAAACCTTTTGATGGAAAATTTCTTGTAAGAACTCCAGAAAAATTAGTCAAAGAAGGAGAAGAAACTACTCTTACAGTAGTAATTGAATTTCCAAATAAGGAAAAAGCTTTAGGTTGGTATAATTCAGATGAACATCAGAAAATTGTCGTTCAAAGAAGAAAAGCTACTGACCCAAAAAGCACAATTGTTATATGTGAAGAGTCAGACACTTATTAAAAAAAGGAATCAAAATGAAGGCAATCTATACAAGAACTATCGGTGTTTATGATGATAAACTAAATGAAGCTATGGAAATTTCTAAGGGTCTAGCTGAAGTAAGAAAGAAGCATTATCCTGATCATGAGGTTTATTTTTCATTTCAAATTGGTGGAAATCCTAGAACAGTAAGAGAAACTCTCATTGGTGAGCAATTTACAGACAAAGCATTTCAGAATGATCAAAATATGTCATCTGATCCAAAGTTTATAGAACTTCAAAAAAAAATGAAAGACATTTTTAAAGAAGGAACTATTCAGGACGAAATGAGAGTTGTCTTTAATGATTAAGAAGGATCTACCTTGTAGTGAAAGAGATTGATTTTTATTTTTCAATAGGTAGTACTTACACTTATTTATCAGTAACAAGAATTCTTAATGTTGAGAAAGAGCATCAAGTTAAATTTAATTGGAAACCTTTTAGTGTAAGAGCAATTATGAAGGAAATGAATAATATTCCTTTTCCTAAAGATAAAATCAATAAAGTAAATTATATGTGGAGAGATATTGAAAGGCGCGCTGAAGGTTATGGATTTTTTGCTAAAACTCCAGTTCCCTACCCTCTTTCTGAATTTGATCTTGCTAATCAAATTGCTATTCATGGTCTACATGAGGGATGGGGTATAGATTATATTAGACTAACATATAAAAAATGGTTTCAAGAAGGAAAGGAGCCTGCAATTGATCCTAGTATTTCTGAAATTTGCGAAGAGCTAAAAATTAATAAAGATGAAATAATTTTAAAAGCAAAGTCAAAAGAAGTTGAAAATAACTATCTATCAAATACAAAAAATGCAAGAAACAATAAGATCTTTGGCAGCCCTACATTTGTTGTTAATAATGAAATTTTTTGGGGTGATGATAGAATGGAAGATGCTATCAAATGGTCTAAAAAATAATGTTTCCAAAAAAATATTCTAATCTTTTATTTATTTTCTTTATGGGTTTGGGGATGAGTTTGCTTATGACGCTTATAATTACCTTTATTAATACTGGTTATGACGAGCTTTATTACAAAAGATTTCTTAAAGCTTGGTCTATAAGCTTGCCTGTTGCAATGATAGCTACAACAATTGTAGCGCCGATGGTACAAAAATTTGTAGATAAAATTACTAAATAAGAATAATCTCAAATTGTGAGTAATATATTTGCATACATCGTGCTTATACTTGCGGTTATTTTAGGTACTGCAGCAAATGGTTTTGCTAAAGGAGCAAATGGTTTTACGTTATTAATACCAAGTATATTAACAGCAATAACAATAGTTGGATGTATGTTTACTTTATCTATTGTAATGAAAACTATTCCTGTTGGAATAACTTATGCTTCCTTTGCAGGTTTGTGTATTATAGCTACAACAATTGTTGGGATATATAAATTTAATCAAACACCAGATCTATATACTGTCGTTGGTTTAATCTTAATAATTTCAGGAGTATTAATAGTCAACCTCCTTGGTAAAACTAATTAAATCTATGTCAAACTTATCTGGATATATTTATCTTCTTTTAGGTATCATTCTTGGAATAACTTCCAATGGTTTTTTAAAATCAACTAATGGATTTACCAATCTTGGGCCAACAATCTTTTGTGCTATTTCAATAGTGGCATGCATTTTTTGTTTATCAAAAGCAATGAATATTATACCTGTTGGTTTCACTTATGCTACATACGGTGGTCTGACTATTACTGCAGTTACTTTGTTTGGTGTTTTTAAATATAATCAAATTCCAAATTTTTACGGAATTATTGGAATAGCACTGATTATTATAGGTGTAATTTTACTAAATACTCTTGGCAAAACTAGTTAAGAAACAGGTTTTAAAATTTTTAAAATTTTATTATGAAGAGTTTTATTGGGTGAACAAATAATATCACCAGCCTTTATAGGATTATAGTTTCTCCAAGTTGTAACAATACCGCCTGCAGCTTTTATTATTGGAATTAAAGCATGTATATCCCAAATTTTATTTCCACATTGAATTACAATATCAAGTTTACCTTCAGCAAAATGTGAATAACTTAAAGCGTCTGCGCACGGAAATTGCATGCGTTTTAGTATTTGAGGAATTTTTTTTTGTTGATTTAGAGATAAACTTCCATGGAAAGCTGCAGATAATTTCATATTTGAAAAAGTTGCTTTCTGATTTACTTTTATTTTTCTTTTTTTCCCATT
This sequence comes from uncultured Pelagibacteraceae bacterium, assembly GCA_902623735.1. Taxonomy (GTDB): domain Bacteria; phylum Pseudomonadota; class Alphaproteobacteria; order Pelagibacterales; family Pelagibacteraceae; genus Pelagibacter. Next base: position 31,500 of record CACNUU010000006.1, read on the forward strand.
TTCTGAAACGAATGCTGTGTTTAAAGACGTATTTAAATAATATTTTTTTAGCACTGGAAAATTAGCAAGACCTACAATTGGATTTCCTTTAAAATTTAAAGAGATTAAATTACTCCATGTTGGATTACCAATAACGAAAGATCTTGTTCCATCAATAGGATCAATTACCCATGAGAAATCACTTTTTGTTTTTTTATGACCAAACTCCTCCCCTATTATTTGATGATTTGGAAATCTTTTTTTTATTTCCTTGCTAATGAACTTTTCAAACGCCTTATCCGCACCAGTTACAGGATCATAACCTCTGCCTTTTAATTTATTCAAAACTTTAAATGGTTTATTCAATTTTGAGTAATAAAAACTAGTAAGCTTATTCGCTAAATTATCAAGAAATTTAGAGTAAATTTTGTAATCTGAAGATTTCAATTTAGTCACAGCCAACTAATACAGTTTAATTTATATTGATTAAAGTAAAATTTTAAATAATTATTAGTTAATATGAAAATTGAATTGTCTGAAAATAAAGTTTTTTTTGAGAATAATGGTTCAAAAAAAGAAATTCATCCATTCTGGCTAAGAGAGAGGGTTAATGGAGAAAAATTTGTTGATAAAGGAACTCAACAAAGGTTATTTGATCCTACTGAACTTAAGGAAAATATAGAAATTAAAAATGTAAGTTTATCTGATAAATATTTAAATGTGTCTTTTAATGATGGAGTTGAAACTAAATTAACAGTCCAAAGTATTCTAAATGAATTTTCCAGTTTTAATGATGTAAAATTAATTAAAAAGATTAAATGGGACTCTTCTTTAGAAAATCTAAACAATTTCGAATTTAATAGTAATATTTTTGAGGAAGAAATGATGTATGAAGCTTTAATTAGTTTCTACAAATATGGCTTTGTTATTTTCAAAAAAGTTCCAACAGAAAATAATTTTCTTGTAAAATTTGCAAATTCTATTGGAAGTATTAGAAGAACTAATTTTGGTGAATTTTTTAATGTAAAATCTAAACCTAATCCAAATGACTTGGCTTATACATCTTTGCCTCTAGCACCACACACTGATAACCCTTATAGAAACCCTGTTCCATGTATCCAAATATTGCATTGTATCGAAAATGAGGTAAGTGGAGGTAATTCTACGTTGGTAGATGGTTATACAGTAACTGAGGAGCTCAAAAAAGACTATCCTGACTATTATAAAATTCTTACTGAGGTAAAAGTAAGGTATCAATTTATAGATCAAGACGTAGTTTTAGAAGATTGGGCTGAGATGATTCAATTAGATGAAAATAAAAATCTTAAACAAGTAAGATTTAGTCCTAGATTAGACTTTGTGCCATTAATGGATAAAGAAAAGTTAGACCTTTACTATGCTGCAAGAAAAAAAATTTCTGAATTATATAACTCCGATAAATATAGATTAGAGTTTAAACTTAATTCTGGAGACTTATTAATGATGGATAATTATAGATTGCTTCATGGCAGAACAACATATGATGCCAATGAAGGTAAAAGATTTTTACAAGGCTGTTATATTGATTATGATAGTACTGAGGGTAGGCTCAAACACCTGAAAAGAAAATTCAATATTTAAAATTACCTATTAAAGCAGCTGTTAACTAGAATTCCCATTAATATCCAAATCATGAAAGTTTCTCCATGAGTAAAAGAATAATCAGCTCCGGCGAAGCCAGCAATAATATTTAGACCATAAATAATTATTGTAGAAATTATTAAACTAATGATTAAGTTTATAAGTCCTTTTACATATTTCATAGACAAACAATATATCGATAAGTTTGGAATGCAAATATTTATTCTATTATGAAGGGAAATTTTTTAGTTTTGCGAATAATAATGGACAGTCAGGTTGTATTCAAGAAATATATTTTAATAAAATGTAAATAAAAATATTGAATACAACCTTCTTAAATTTTATTTTATAAGTAAGGAGGTAGTTTTAATGAATCAAATGCCACCTGACACTTAGCTGGGTAGCTTTATATTTCATAAAAACGAAAACAAAAAACTTAAAGTCCTTATGGACTTAAACGCCAAAATGGCAGCTTAAGGGAGCTCTTTTGGTTCTTAAACTAAAGAGCAAACCCTTAAGTTACATAGAATTATTTTCTTAAAATAAGACAGATTAACTTGTCATTGAAATAAATCTTTTCTTTATATTTTTTTTCAATTTCTTTTATACCTTTAATAATTTCGCTTTGCTGGAGCTTTAATAATGTTGAAATATATCGATTTTTTATCATTTTTACGTATTTTTTCTTTGATATTTTTACCTTAAAGGAAAATTTTTTTTTAACATTTCCAGGACTAGAGTTTGATAAAAACTTAATTATTTTTTTTTGTCTCACCATAGATTTATTTAATTTTTTTTTCATTAATGAAAAAGCTGGTATTTCATTTTTATTTGTCTCTAATGTAAATATTATTATCTTTCCTTTGGCACTTAGGCTTTTCTTACATAAAGAAATTAATTTTTTTATATCTTTGAATTTAAAAAAATGAATTGATTGTTTTAATAAAATTAAATCAAATTCCTTTTTATTATTTTTAAAAAATTTTATTGCATCTTCATTTTTTAATATTATTCTTTTATCTCTATTTTTGTGTTTTTCAATATCTATGCCTATTGGCATTTTCTTTAATTTTAATTTTGAAGATAAGCTTCCAATAATTTTGCCTCTTCCACAACCAATATCTAAAATTTTAGAATTTTTATTAAACTTTATCTGTTTAATCAAAAAATTATTGAAAGAATTGATATAATCCTGCGACGAAAGCCAAGTTTTATTATCCCAATTTTTTAATGACACGCGATATTAAATTTTTTTAATCGCCAATAATTATAAGGCCAGGGTGTTATAAAGCCAACTAAAAGCATTATTGGTATAACCCACCAAGTAAGAATTGCACCTCCAGTTAAAAAAAAGTCAGTTAAATTCATTGCAATTTCCATACTTATCATAGATATAAAACTCATCCCAAGGGCTGTACTAAATGCTTTTGAAAAAACAAAATTTTGTCTCATTAAAATTACTGTTTCCAAAATTATACTTGTAATTAAGCCATTGATAATAGCCAAAGTCATAATGCCTAAAACAGGAAAAGGAATCTTTGATAATTGAAAAAATAAGATTGTTCCAAAATCTCCAATTGCACAACCTAATAAGCACCATGCTGTGTTTTTAGCGCTTGTCTTCCAAGTATTTTTACAAGACCAATTAAAATCGGCATTTACGGTATGATCCATGAGACTAATTTATATTAACTTTTGCAATCATGCCAGCTTGATAATGACCAGGCACATTACATGCAATCTCAATATTTACAGCATTGTCAAATTTCCAAATAATATTTCCTTTTTGTTTTGGCTCTAACAAAATACTATTATTGTGAGAATGAGCCATTGTTTTATCTTTTTTTGACATTTGTTCCATTTTTTTTTTATCAATTGAGTCTGCTAAAAGAATTTCATTTTCAACCATTTTTTCCATTTCGGGTTGATGCTTTAAATGCATCATTTTATTTGCGATGTTAAACTCATGAACAAGATCACCTGCATTTTCTATCTCAAACTTAATTGTTTCACCTGCTTTGATTTTAAATAAATTTGGTTCATAACGGTTATCGTACATAACAACTTTTATAATTCGAGTTACGTCTTTTGCGTCACCTACAGAACCAATTTTCATATTTTTGTCAGCATAAGCGAATGAGCTTAAAGCAAAGAATACTATGATAATTTTTATGATATTCATTAAAAGAAATTATTAATCTTTAAATTTTTAACAATGGGGCAATTTGTACTTATATGTTAATATGATCTATGATTTTCAAACAATTATTTGATACTAAATCTTCAACTTATACTTATTTGATTTCTTCGGGTAAAGGTAGAGAAGCTTTGATAATTGATCCAGTTATCGAAAATACAGATCAATATATTAATATTCTCAAAGAATTAGATTTAAAATTAGTAAAAGTAATTGATACCCATATTCATGCTGATCATGTAACTGCAGCATCAGAGCTCAAAGATATCACAAAGTGCTCAATAATAATGGGTGAAAAAACTCCAGCAGAGTCAGTTGAGATCAAGGTCAAGGATAATGAATTTATAAAATTGGATAATTTGAAAATAAGAGCCATGTACACACCTGGACATACTTCTGATAGCTATTGTTTTCTAATGAATAATAATCTTTTTTCAGGAGATACTTTATTAATCAATGGAACCGGAAGAACTGATTTCCAAAATGGTAGTGCTAAAGATTCTTATAATTCCATATTCAACAAACTTTTAAAACTACCTGAAGAAACTTTATTATATCCTGCTCATGACTATCAAGGTGAAAAAGTCAGCACAATTGGAAAAGAAAAAAAACAAAACCCAAGATTACAAGTAGATAGTGTTGACGAATATATTGAGATTATGAATAACTTAAACTTAAAAAAACCAGTTGAAATAGAAAATAACGTTTTTAGAAATATTAAACTTGGTGCTTAAATTTAAATTGAAGATTTAATTGCTTGATATATTGCATTCTTTTTAGTTACCCCAATACTTCTGTGAACCTCTTTATTCTCTTTAAATATTAGAAGTGTTGTTTGGTATTGAACATTAAGCAGATTTGCAATTTCACTGTTTGTTACTTCAAATGAAAAGTATTCAACATTATCAAATTCATTTTCTAATTTTTTTAAAGCTTTCATTTGGCTTGCACAAGAAGTACAATATTTGATCCAAGAATTTACTACTACAATTTTACCTTCAGATTGAGCTTTATCAAATAATTCTTTGCTAAAAGTTGTTTTTTTTTCTAAAGCGTTGGCGCTAAGAGCAAACAAACTAAAAACTATAATTAAAATTTTTTTCATAGAATCTTATACTACAAATATTAAAAACCAATAAGAAGCTAATCCAGAAAAAATTGTCGCAATGATACTCCTGCTCAAAATACCAATTATCATTGCAATTCCTGCTGCTAAAATTTTTGGATTATCTTCTAATTGTAATTGCCCTAAATCATCTAAAAAAATAGCAGGAAAAATAATTGCTGGAAATATTGCTGAGGGCACATATGACAAAACATCTCTTACTCTATTATTAAACATTTCCTTTTTAAGAATAGCAATCATCGAAAATCTAGTAAGATAAGTGATTATCCCACAATAGATTATTAACATCCAGTCACTCATATTTTTTTATCATCCTTGTTAAAATCATTGCTGTAATTAATCCTGTGAGAGCCGCTACAATCACATAAGCTTTATAAGGTATATAATTAAATCCAAGGGTTGCCACTAAACCAGAAACAATAATTACAATTACATTAAAAACTTTTCTAAAATCATTAACTAATATTGCTATAAAAGTTAAAGGGACCGCAAAACTTAAGCCAAGTTTTTCTGGAATTGCAGCACCTAATATTATACCTAAAAGAGTCGTTGATTGCCAAATAACCCAGCATGTAGCTCCTCCCCCAATTAAATGAAAATATTTATTTTTTTCATTGCTTTTCTTCAGATATTCATTTGATCTAGCAAATGCTTGGTCAATTAAAAAATATGAAATAATAATTTTCCATACTAGTTTTAGGTCTGATAAATGTTCAGAAACAACAGCGCCATAAAGTAAATGACGTGAATTCACTGCGCCTACAGAACTAATTATAACTAAACTCGAAGCTCCTCCAGAAAAAAGTTGCAAAAGAACAATTTGCGAAGCACCACCAAAAATTATTAATGACATTCCCATTGTAGCTAATGGGGTAAATCCTATATCTATTGATAATATTCCAAATATTAACCCAAAAGGAATCACTGGAATCATCAAAGGACTTACGTCAATCACACCTTTAAAAAAGATTTCTGAGTTACTTTTCATTAGAAAGAAATACTTATTAGAAGCAAACTATATGTTCAAGCTCAATTGGTCTTTTGATACCAAATTTCTCATTTACCTCATGCTGCTCCCAATGGTGAGTATGAACCGCGACTGGTATCAATCTATTACTTGGTGTTTTTAAAGTATATATAAAATTAGTACCCCTAAACTTTCTATCAACAACTTCTAACTTTAAATTACTATCATCATCATGTTCCAAGTCTTCTGGTTGTAGTAGCAATTGTACTTTTGATCCTGTCGGATAATGTTTTATAAATTTTCCTTTGATAATTCCCAAATCATCATTTTCTAAAGAATTTCCTCCAGTGACTTTAGCTGGCAATAGTATTCCTCTATTTAAAAAATTTACAACTTGGATAGAGTTTGGAAAATGATAAACATTGTAAGGATCATCAAATTGTTTCACTTCATTATCTAAAATTAATGCACACTTGCTACCAAGATAGAATGCCTCATAAGAGTCATGGGTTACTACAATAGTTGAAATCTTATTTTCTTTTAAAATCTGTTTTAAAGCTACTTGAATATCTTCTTTAAAACTCTGATCCACGTTAGAAAGAGGTTCATCAAGTAGTAAAAGATCAGGTTGAGATATAAGAGATCTTGCCAATGAAGCTCGTTGAGATTCTCCTGCACTTATTTGATGGGGATATTTATCTAAAATACTTTCAATATTTAGAATCTTTATAATTTCTTTAGATTCAATTTTTTTATTATTTAATGAATTTTTTTTTACACCAAGATGAATATTTTTATTCACTGTATAATGAGGAAATAGAGAATTTTCCTGAAAAGATAATGCTATGTTTCTTTTTTCTGGCTCAAGGTGGATTTTACTAGATGAAATAATTTTATTTTTTAAAATTATTTGCCCTTTTTTAATTTTTTCAAGACCTGCAATAGTTCTTAACATCGTAGTTTTTCCAATTCCAGAAGGTCCTAAAATACAAATTATATCACCCTCGTTTTCTATAGAAATATTTACATCATTAACTTTATTTTTTCCGCCAATAGAAAAAGTAACATCATTAATTTCAAAAAAATTTTTACTCATTGTTATCTCTTAAAATATATTTTGAAGAAATCATAATAAATAATGCGGCAATTAAAATTAAAAATAATGAGGGAACTGCTGCAGCCTCTAATAAATCTTCTGAGGCTGAAATATAAGCAGTAGTTGCAAAAGTTTCAAAATTAAAAGGTCTTAAAATCAGTGTAATTGGTAATTCTCTGATTATTTCTAGAGAAACCAAAATTCCTACAAATAAAAGAGAATTTCTTAAAAATGGAATATGAATATTCATAAAAGTTTTTCTTTTCGAATACCCTAGTAAATAAGCACTTTCATCAACATAAATATTTATTTTTTCATAACCTGATTTTATCCCATTAAAAGCTAAGGAGTAAAATCTAATAAAATAAACTAATACTAAACCAAGTATTGATCCAAAAAATATTTTTTTAATAGATAAAAAACCTAAAGTCTTAATTATATTATCATCAAACCATGCTACAAAAGTAATAAAAGCAACTGCCAATATAACCCCTGGAATTGCGTAACCTGAAATTGATAAAGTTGAAAATATGTTCAACATTTTATTATTTGAGACTCTATTTCCATAATTTGAAATTAATGAAAATAATATTAAAATTATACTAGATAAAAAAACTAAATAAATAGTATTTAAAAAAAGTTCCATAATTTTTAAATCAAATAGATTTTCAGGAAATTTGATTGTCCAATACAGCATTTGACTTAATGGAAATAAGAAGCTCATAAAGAAAATGAAAAAACAAAATGTGAATGCTAGCAAAGCTTTATGTCTAGTCAGCTTTAATTTTTCTTTTCTTTTAAAACCTCCTCTTGAATTAAAATGATATTTGGCTTTTTTTCTCGATAAATTTTCTAATATAAATAAGGCAAAAATAAATAATAATAAAAAAAATGATAATTGATTTGCAAAAGCTAGGTCATCAAAAGCAATCCAAGAATTATAAATTCCGGTCGTAAGAGTATTGATAGAGAAAAAATCAACTGCACCAAATTCGGCTAAAGTTTCCATTGCTACAAGAGATAAACCGGCAACAATAGCTGGTCTAGCTGATGGAAGAATTACTGAATAAAAAGACCTAAAATTTGAAAAGCCAAGATTTTTTCCTAAATCTATTAAATTTTGTGATTGATACAAAAAAGATGCTCTAGCCAGGATGTAAACATATCCAAATAATGAGAAAGAGATTGATAATATACTACCTAACATACCATCAAATTTAGGTATGTGGGTATTGTAATTTCCTTCACCAAATAAATTTTTTAAAATTGTATAGGCAGTGCCATAATTTTCAAAAAAAGCTGTTAAAGAATAAGCATAAATATAAGGTGGAACAGCAAATGATAAAATTAAAGCCCATTTGAAAAAATTACTTAGAGGGAATTCATAAAAAGATACTAAATAAGCTGAGCAAGTTCCTATGATAAAAGTTAAAGATAATACACTTACCAACAAACAAAATGAATTTAAGGTGTATTCAAAAAGAAAAGTATTCTTTAGTATATCAAAGTAATTAGTAGTATTTTCAAAAAAACTTGAAAATACAGTTAATATTGGAATTATTACTGTTAAAGAAATTAACAAAGATGAAACAAACCATATATTCAAATTTTTTAACATGAGTTTTTATATAATAATATGACTTTTAAAGAAAGTTTTACTCTTTAGAAAATAAGACTATTTGTAAGTTTTCTGTTCAAAGAGTGTTCATCATAATTAAGGAGACAACTTAGTCATACTGAACACTCTTTCAGCAGATGAAAATATTTCTATTTTCATGTGCCCACGGCTTTTAAGAAAACTTAAATAAGGCCGTAGGCACTTTACAGAATAAATCAAAAATTAAAAACTTTCAGGAGATGCGGAACTTCCTTAGCGTCAATTTTTGAAAATTTTCTGTTATTTATTCTTTTATTGATTTTTTCACACTCTAAACTACATGGGGAACATGCTTTAGAAGATTTATTTAAATCAATATCAGACATAAATTTTTTTTTCTCTTTCACGGTTACTTCCAACCAGCAGCTGTCATTACTTCAACTGCAGCAGCTTGATTTTTTCCATAAGAAGAAAGTTTAGTTTTCATATCTTGTTTGAAATCTAAACCTAAGTTATTTACTACTAATGGACTTGGTGAAACACCATCAATCATTGGAAACTCAAAAGTATTATTTGTAAAATGCTCTTGAGACTCAGGAGTTAATAAAAACTCAACAAGTTTGATAGCGTTAGCCTTATTAGGCGCACCTTTAACTAAAGCTGCACAACTAATATTCATGTGCGTTCCTCTATCATTTTGATTAGGGAAGAAAGCTTTAACTTTTTTTGCTGCCGCTTGTTGCTCAGGTCCTTTTTTACCAGACAACATGAGAGCTAAATAATAAGTATTTGCTACAGCGATATCAGCTTCACCAGCTGCCACAGCCATAATTTGAGCTCTATCATTACCTGTTGGTGTTCTTGCCATGTTAGCAACAACTCCTTGTGCCCACTCAGCTGTTGCGGCTTTTCCATTGTTTTTAATCAATGATGCTACAAGAGATTTGTTATAAATATTACTAGATTTTCTAATTACTAATCTACCTTTCCATTTAGGATCAGCTAAACCTTCATAAGTCATTCCAGATAATTCAGCACCAGTAACTCTTTCTGGTGAGTAATAAATTATTCTTGCTCTTTTTGCGATTCCAACCCACTTGCTAGTTCTAAAGTTTGCGGGCACAGCTGCTTTAATAGCTGCTGATGTTAAACCACCTTGAAGAGTGCCTTTTGCATCCATAGCACCACATCTTCCAGCATCTGCTGTGATGTATAAGTCAGCTGATGAATCTGCACCTTCACTGATGATTCTTTTCTCTAAAGCACCTGATTTTCCGTTTATCAAATTAACTTTAATACCAGTCATATTTGTAAACTTAGAATAAAGCTCAGAATCTGCTTTATAGTGTCTTGCATTAAATATGTTCACTTCATTTGCAATTGCAAAAGTAGAAGTAAATAAAGATATAATTAATGCATAAATTGATATATTTTTCATTTATTCTCCATTTTTCACTTTTTTAATGAGAATGAGAACTATTCTCATTGAGAATGATTATCAATTGCAATTATGTCGCAGATATTATTAGGATTTCCAGTCTCCGATTTTACTGAATAAAAAGTTCCTAAAAGCTTGAACCCTAGCTGTATTTTTCAACGATTGCGGGTATACGAAATGAGCTTCGGTGATTGGTCCCTCTGATTTAGGTAATACTTTAATTATATTGCTTGAACTACTAACTAAATATTCTGGTAATGCAGCTAAACCCACACCAGACTCAACTGCTAGCAATAACCCCATCACACTATTAACCTTCATAATTGGCTTTCTCTTTTTGCCATCATGCATTCCCAATTTTAGGGCCCAGTCTGGATTATAAACAGGCGATGGTGCACCTTTTCCAAAAGAAATAAATCTATGTTTATTTAAATCATTTACTGTTTTAGGCATGCCAAATTTCTCTAAATATTTTGTTGAACCATAAATAAAATATTTAAGATCAATTAGTTTCTTTTGAATATAATTCAATTGTTTAGGTCTTCTCATAAAAATACCAATATCAGCTTGTCTTGTACTTAAGTCTAGCTCTTTATCCTCAAAAATAAGTTCTATTTCAATTTCTGGGTTTAAATTCATGAATTCTTGAATTCTAGGCGTCAACCAATGAGTACCAAAACTTCTCACAGTTGTGATTGTTAATTTTCCAGTAGGTTTGTTTTTTTGATCTCCAAGTGAAGTCTCTACTTCTTTTAATTTAGAAATTACCTCATGTGCAGTTTTAAAAACATACTCTCCATTATCTGTTAGTGTTAATCCTCTAGCATGTCTTTCAAATAATTGAACTTTTAGGTCCTGTTCCAAAGATTGTATTTGGCGACTTATAGCAGATTGGCTAAGATTTAAATTAACTGTAGCGTTTGTAAAACTTCCTGCTTCCGCTACAGCATGAAATATTTTTAATTTGTCCCAATCCATTATTTACTCAAATTTATAATATATCTTCCTGAGGTTTCTCCTTTTAGCATTTTAGGAAAAATATTTATTACTTCATCTAAACTTATTTCTTTTACTGATTTCTCAAGAATTTCAAAATCAATTAATTTTCCTGCCTCATTCCATAAAAATTGTCTTCTTTTGATTGATGCTGTCACAGAATTTATACCCCAAAGTTTTACACCTCTTATAATAAACGGCATAACAGTTGTATTTAATTTTATGTCAGCAGCATTTCCACATGCAGCAACTATTCCAGCGTCTTTAGTTTGAGCAAGAATATTTTCAAGCACTTTACCACCCACTGTATCAACAGCTCCATCCCAGTGACCTTTGTCCAAAGGTCTTGCATCTTTATTCAATTCGCTAGTGTTAATAACGTTTTTTGCACCAATTAATTTTAAATATTCTGAATTACTGTCTTTCCCTGTTACAGCAGTGACATTGCAGCCAAGTTTATTTAACATCATAACTGCCATACTACCTACTCCGCCTGAAGCTCCACTCACAATTACATTTTCAACTTTTTCTCCCAGTAACAATTCTTCTCTTGTGGCCTTAGTAGTAAAAGAACACATTAGGGCAGTCAAACCAGCCGTTCCTAGTATCATTGCTTGTCTTAAATTTAAATTTTTTGGTTTCTTTACTAAAAAATCTCCACTCACTTTTGCAAATTGTGAGTATCCTCCAAAATAAATTTCACCAACTCTCCAGCCTGTCAAAATAACTTCATCACCTGTTTTAAAATTTTTATGATTACTTTCTTCAACAACTCCACTAAAATCAATTCCAGGTATGTGTGGAAACTCTTTAACTAGTCTCGCACCATTTTTTAATATTAAAGAATCTTTATAATTTAATCCAGAGTAATTTACTTTGACAGTTACATCTCCATGCTTTAAAAAATTTTTTTGAATTGATTTAATTTCTCGTGTAAAGTTTTCTCCATCTTGATTAAGTATTAGAGCTTTAAATTGATCTGACACTTTATTCTTTGACTATGCTAATAAATCTTAAGTATCTATTTTGATAACTTAAGTCCTCTTTAAATTTTCCAAGATAATAATTTGTGACTGTTGACGCTTGTTCTTTTTTGATACCTCTCATAGTCATACATTGATGTGTTGAATCTATGGTAACAGCAACACCTTTTGCATCCAATGACTCCATCAAGGTATTCGCAATTTGCATAGTTAATCTTTCTTGTGTTTGTAATCTCTTTGAAAATACCTCCACAACTCTAGCTAACTTGCTTAAACCAACTACTCTATCTTTAGGTATATACGCTACATGAGCCTTACCTATTATAGGTGCCATATGATGTTCACAATGACTTTGCACTGAAATATTTTTTTGTACAACCATGTCATCGTAACCCTCTACATCTCCAAAAGTCTTGTCTAGAATTTGATTTGGATCTTCTTTGTAGCCTTTAAAATATTCTTTGAAAGCTTTTACAACTCTTTTAGGAGTATCTAAAAGACCTTCTCTATTAGGATCTTCGCCCATCCAGGCCAAAATTGTTCTAAAAGCTTCTTCTGCCTCTTTATCGGAAATATTTTTTAAATCTTGTTCGTTATTTGTCTCTTTTACTAGTTTCATTGAAATGCTTTATACATATAATTTAGTAATTTTAAAATATTTAAAATATACCTATATGTGCTACATAATTACTTATTATGTTCAAAAAAAGAGAAAATGTTGTGGAAATAGAGGAGGGAAATCTCTTATCTCCAAAATTTGATAATGATGGTCTTATTCCAGTAATAACCATGTGCCATAACACTAAAGATGTCTTAATGCATGGATATATGAATGTTGAAGCATTAAAAAAAACAATTGAAACAAAAGAAGCCCACTACTTTAGTAGATCAAGAAATGAAATTTGGCATAAAGGTAAAACTAGTGGTTTTATTCAAAAAGTAATTGAAATTCGAGTGGATGATGATCAGGACTCAATATGCTTGATAGTTGACATTGGCAATGGTGCAAGTTGTCATGTAGGCTATAGATCTTGTTTTTACAGATCAGTTCCATTAGGACCAATTGATAATGGAAGAAAAATTGAAATAAAGTTTTTAGAAAAAGAAAAAAAATTTGATCCAGAAAAAGTTTATAAAGGACAACCTAATCCAACAAAAATTTAAATGTCTAGAAAAGTTTTTAAACCTTTTGGTCCAACCATCCTAAAAGCTAAAATGAATGAAGAGCTTATAGAAAAATTAAATAATTACACGGATGAAAAATCTAAAGAAAATTTAGAAAATAGTAAGTATGATGCTGGTAATAAGTTAGCTGGTAATGTTTCACAAGAAATTTATATCGATGAGAAATTTATGGGCGATAGTGGATTTGGTCAATTTTTGTTCTCTGAGGTCTCAAATTGGATTTCACAAACCAAAAAAAGAAAATTAAAAAAATTTCAAATATCAGCATCATGGATAGTAAGACAATATCAAAATGAATATAATCCAATCCACATGCACACAGGTCATATTTCCGGAGTTGGTTACACTAAAGTTCCAGCAAATTTAGGAAATACGAAACAAAATAATAAACCTAATAAAAATGGATATTTGCAACTTATTCATGGATCAAAATCATTTTTATCAGAATCTGTTTTTGACATCTTGCCCGAGGTAGGTGATTTTTATTTTTTTCCACATTATTTAATGCATGCTGTTTATCCTTTTTGCGATACAAATGAAGAGAGAAGATCTGTCTCATTTAATGCTTTTCTTGATGATGATATTTACTTTTCTACACATTAATGAGTATAAATCAAAAAAATGTATTAGGTGAAAAATTAGAAGAATGTTCCCTGGACCCTTTAACTGGATGGTACAGAGATGGCTGCTGTAATACTGATGAAAATGACCAAGGTGTTCATACAGTCTGTGCAAAAGTTACAACTGAATTTCTTGAGTGGTGCAAAGAGGCAGGCAATGATTTAATTACACCTCATCCAGAATTTGGCTTTCCAGGATTAAAAGATGGAGATGGATGGTGTGTTTGTGCAAGCTGGTATGCACGGGCTGTTGAGGCCGGCAAAGGTTGTCCAATTTATCTTAAAAGCACTCATGAAAATACTTTAAAAGTTTTACCTATTGAGATATTAAAAAAATTTGCAATAGATTTATCTTAAAATTATTGATTATTAAAAGTATACATTAAAGGTTTTTAATATTCTCTTTTTATTAATCCCTGTAAAAAAATTACCTTTAAAAATTTTTCGATTGTAGCTCTTTTTATATTCATTAGGAATGCAACAGACCATTTTTACCCATTTGGCAGGATTATGTTCTGACATTTCTTCTAACTCTAAATTATAGGGTTTTTTCTTATCAGACGTAAGAGTAAAAATTGAATATTTCTTATCATTAAAAAATTGAAACAACTCTTTTGAGTAATTTTCAATCATTATAGAAGGCCGATTAGAATTTATTAAATTATACGCACCGTACAAAACCTTTAAATCTATACCATCAACATCTATTTTAATTGCAGTAATATTTTTTAAATTCTCCTTTTGGCAAAAATTATCTAGACTGATTTGTGATAGATTTTTAATTTTAAAATCTTTGCCAGTAAATGTGTCTCCATAAAATGAATAGCCATTAGGGTATTCTTTACTTTTAACTTCCATGTCTTCGTCACCTACGAAAAGTTGATAAGCGTGAAATTTTTTACTCTTTAAATTGCTTAATATTTCAATACATTTAGAGCTTGGTTCAAATCCTATAATTTTGTGAAAATAATGATCAAATAAAATTGAATAATAGCCAGAATGACACCCTATGTCTAAAAAAATACCTTTTTTTCTGTCTTTTAAGCTATCTAAAAATAAATATTCATTACCCCAGTCTGTAAAGCATTGAGTCAGAAATACCTCAGCTCCAGACGGATCCCATGTATATATATTATAATTTTTGCCAGATAATGTTTTATATTCAAAATTATTTTTTTTAATTTTTCTACGCAACTTTACTATTAGACCTCTTAATAGAAAATTAAAAACACCTATTTGTTTTATGAATATTAAATCCAATATTACATATTCCCATATTTAGGACCACCGCCACCTTCTGGCGTAACCCAAGTAATATTTTGTGAAGGTTCTTTGATATCACAAGTTTTACAATGGATGCAATTTTGAGAATTAATAACAAATTTACTTGATCCATTTTCTTGTTGAACTTCGTAAACTCCTGCAGGACAATATCTTTGAGCCGGTTCATCGTATTTTTCTAAATTATAACTAATTGGTAATTTGGGATCTTTTAACTTAAGATGGACCGGTTGATTATCGGCATGATTTGTTCCAGTTAAATACACTGAGCTTGTTTTATCAAAAGTAATTATATTATCTGGCTTTGGATATTCTATTTTAGGCATCTCACTAGCTAACTTAAGTGTTTCATGATCTGCATGCTTATGTCTTAAAGTAAAAGGTAATTTCCCTCTGAATAAAATTTGATCAATACCAGTAAATATTATTCCTAAAATCAAACCCCAACCAAAACTTGGTTTTACATTCCTTGCCTCATAAAGTTCTTTATATAACCAACTTTTTTCAAACTTTTCTTTAAAAATTGATAAATCTTTATTCTCTTTTAAATGTTCAACAATTGTTTCTGCTGCAATTATTCCACTCTTCATTGCTGTATGTGAGCCCTTTATTTTTGGCATATTTAAAGTACCAGCATCACATCCTACTAATAATGCCCCTGGCATAAACATTTTTGGCAAACTTTGATGCCCACCTTCGATGAGTGCTCTTGCTCCGTATGAGATTCTTTTACCACCCTCAATAATTTTTTTTATAGCTGGATGAGTCTTAAATCTTTGAAATTCATCAAAAGGAGATAAATAAGGATTTTTATAATCTAAACCTATTACATAACCTAAGAAAATTTGCTTATTTTCCGCATGGTACATGAAACTTCCGCCATAGGTATTATTATCTAATGGCCATCCTGCGGTATGCATAACTAAACCTTCGTTATGTTTTTTTTCGTCTATTTCCCAGATTTCTTTAAATCCAATTCCATATTGCTGAGGGTCTTTACCTTTATCTAATTCAAATTTTTTAATTAACTGTTTTCCTAAATGACCTCTACAACCTTCAGCAAATACGGTTACTTTACCCAAGAGTTCAATCCCAGGCTCGAAGCTATCTTTTTTATTTCCATCTTTATCAATTCCCATATCTTGAGTAGCTACACCCCGCACTGATCCATCTTCATTATATAATATTTCGTTAGCTGGAAATCCTGGAAAAATTTCTACACCCATGGCTTCTGCTTGCTCCGCAAGCCACCTACATAAATTAGCTAGACTGATAATATAATTTTTGTGATTTTGCTGAACAGAAGGTAGTAACCATGTTGGCCAACTAAGAGATTTAGTTTTTCCTAAAAATAAAAACTTCTCACTTGTTACTTTCGTTTTAATTGGAGAATTTAATTCTTTCCAATTAGGAATTAATTCATCTAAAGCTCTTGTCTCAAATACATTCCCGCTTAAAATATGTGCTCCAATTTCAGAAGCCTTTTCTAATAAGCAAACACTTAAATTTTGATCAAGTTGTTTTAATTTTATAGCTGTAGATAAGCCTGATGGACCTCCACCTATAATAACAACATCATATTCCATTGTCTCTCTGGACATATCTAATTTTTTACAGATTATATTATTTTTGTATAGTGTTTAATTTGTTCAATTCTTCCAGAAACTTTGGTAAAGCATCAAACAAATCTGCTTCCAGACCATAATCAGCAACACTAAAAATTGGTGCCTCACCATCCTTATTAATTGCTACAATTACTTTACTTTCTTTCATGCCTGCTAAATGTTGTATGGCTCCTGATATACCAACAGCTATATATAAATCTGGAACAACTACTTTTCCAGTTTGACCAACTTGGTGATCATTGGTTATGTAACCCGCATCAACTGCTGCACGTGAAGCCCCAATAGCAGCATTAAGCTTATCAGCAACTGCTGTGATTAATTTAAAATTTTCTCCACTTTGCATTCCTCTACCACCTGAGACAACAACTCTTGCAGTTCCTAGTTCAGGCCTGTCTGATTTTATTTCCTCTTTTTTAATAAATTTTGATAAATTAGAGGGATCTCCTGGGTTACCATTTTGAATTTCTGCTGAGCCTCCAGATGTTGGCGCTGGATCAAATGATGTTGGTCTTATTGTTACACATTTAATTCTATCATTACTTTTTACTGTTGCAAAAGCATTACCCGCATAAATAGGTCTAACAAAAGTATCTTCAGATACTACTTTTGTGATATCACTAACTTGTGAAACATCTAATAGCGCTGCAATTCTAGGCATTAAATTTTTTCCAAAAGTATTGGCTGAACAAACAATATGGGAGTAAGACTCTGCAAGTTTAAGTATTGCAGAGGAATAATTTTCAGCTAGATAATTTTCATACAGCGGATCATTTACATGGATCACTTTTTTTACATTCGGAATTTCAGAAATTGATTTTGCAACATTGTCTGAGTTTGAGCCTAATATTAAAACGTGAACATCTTCATTAATCTCAGAAGCTGCTGAAATTGCATTTAGTGTAAACGGTCTGTATTCTTTGTTGCTATGTTCTGCTATTAATAAAACTGACATTATAATACTTTAGCCTCATTTTTTAATTTTTGAACTAATTCTTCGACACTTGCGACTTTTATCCCAGCTTTTCTTTTTGGTGGTTCCTCAATTTTTACTTGTTCCACTCTAGGTTTTGTGTCTATGCCTAAATCTGAAGCATTAATTTGTTCTATTGGTTTCTTTTTAGCTTTCATTATATTTGGTAACGAAGCATATCGGGGTTCATTTAGTCTTAAATCACACGTAACAATTGCTGGGATATTCACCTCTAAAGTTTCTAAACCCTCATCTACTTCTCTTGTAACTTCTAACGATCCATCTTTAACTTCTATTTTTGATGCAAATGTTGCTTGCGGCCAATTAAGTAATGCTGCAAGCATTTGTCCGGTTTGATTACAATCATCATCAATAGCTTGTTTACCCATAAAAACTAAATCAGGTTTTTCTTTCTCAACAACTTTTTGTAAAATTTTTGCTACTGCGAGTGGCTCAATCATACCTTCAGCTTTCACAAGAATACCTCTATCAGATCCTACTGCTAATGCTTTACGAACTGTTTCTTGTGCTTTTTCCTCTCCAACTGAAACTGCTACAACTTCAGTAGCTTTACCAGACTCTTTTATCTTAACTGCTTCCTCAATTGCATTATCATCAGGTGGATTTGTTGACATCTTCACATTATCAGTAACAACACCAGATCCATCTTCTTTTACTCTTATTTGAACGTTGTAATCAATCACTCTTTTAACTGCTACCAAAATTTTCATTATGCTCTCAATAATTTATTTTCAGAATCGTAGGGGCTCTCTTCAAGAATTGTTGCTTCATACATTTTTCCCAGAATGTCTACTTTAAGTTTTTCCCCAACATTTGCTAAATCAGGTTTTACCATTGCTAATGCAATTGATTTGTCTAATCTAAATCCATATTCACCACCTGTTGCTCTTCCAACAACTTTGTTATCTTTGTATATAGGGTTATTTCCTAGTACATCAGAGTCAGTAGTATTATGAACTTCTAATGTGACTAGTTTATTATCAAAACCTTTTTCTCTCCACTTGTTAAGAGCTTCGAGACCAATAAAATTTCCTTTATTTGGATGAATAAATCTATCTAAGCCTGACTCATAAGGTGAATATTCAATAGACAATTCAGTTCCAACCAGTTTATAAGATTTTTCAACTCTTAAACTATTCATTGCTCTAATTCCAAAAGGTTTGATGCCCAGATCTTTGCCAGCGTCCATTAATTTATCAAATATGTGATTTTGGTATTCAATTGGATGATGTAATTCCCAGCCAAGTTCACCAACAAAATTTACCCTCATTGCATTTACTGGAGCATAACCTACATTAATATTTTTAGCAGTTAACCACTTGAAATTTTCATTTGAAAAATCATCTGTCGAAACTTTTTGCATTAAATCTCTAGCTTTTGGACCTGCAACAACTAAAACTCCATTACTGTTAGTAAGGTCTTCAAAAATTACTGAGCCATCATTTGGCATCCATTTTTGTATCCAATCATGATCTAATCGTAAATTTGCTCCTGCAGAAACAAGATAGTAGCTATTTTCCGCTTCTTTCATTATTGTGAACTCTGAATGAACTCCTCCTTTTGTATTTAGTGCATGACATAAATTTATTCTTCCTATTTTTTTAGGTAATTTATTTGCAACTAAATAATCTAAAAACTCTTCAGCCTTAGGACCCTTTATTCTACATTTAGCGAATGCAGTCATATCTAATAAGCCAACATTTTTTTTTACATTTTCACATTCTTTTTTAATTGCATCAAACCATTTTGATCTTCTAAATGACCAATGATCTTTTTGCTCCATTCCATCAGTTGCAAAAAAATTAGGTCTCTCCCATCCAAATTTTTGCCCAAATACAGCCCCAAGTTCTTTCATTCTTTCGTAACATGGTGAAGTTCTTAGTGGTCTAGCAGCAGGTCTTTCTTCATCGGGATAGTGAACAATAAATACATGACTATATGCTTCTTCATTCTTTGCTTTTAAATAAGATTTTGTTGCATAATTTCCATAACGTCTCGGTTCAACACCAAGCATATCTATCGTAGGCTCTCCGTCGACAATCCATTCTGCTAATTGCCAACCTGCTCCACCTGCAGCAGTAATTCCAAAGCTATGTCCTTCATTTATCCAGAAGTTTTTTAGCCCCCATGCTGGTCCAACTATTGGATTTCCATCTGGTGTATAACAAATTGCTCCATTATAAACTTTTTTTACACCAACTTCTCCAAAAGCAGGTACACGATGTATTGCGCCTTCAATATGTGGGGCGAGTCTGTCTAAATCTTCCTGAAATAATTCATACTCAGAATTTTTTGATGGTCCCTCGACGTAACATGCTGGAGCTCCATCTTCATAAGGACCTAAAATTAATCCTCCAGCCTCTTCTCTCATGTACCATCTACTATCGCTATCTCTTAAAACTCCCATTTCAGGAAGGCCTTCTTTTTTTCTTTTTTGAATCTCAGGATGTGGTTCTGTTACAATATATTGATGTT
>CACNUU010000007.1 GCA_902623735.1 uncultured Pelagibacteraceae bacterium
CAATTGCAGTCACATCCACATTTAAAGCATCACCATCTCCTAAAGTTCTATCATTTGTGGGAATGCCATGACAAACTACATGATTTAAAGAAGTGCACAATGATTTTGTAAACCCTCTATAAAAAAGCGGCGCTGAATAGCCACCGTTATCTCGAATAAATTCATAACCAAGCTTATCAATATATTCAGTAGTTATACCTTCTTTAATATTTTCAGCTAGCATATCTAAAGTTTGAGCAGCAAGTTTTCCTGCAACTCTCATTTTTTCAAATTTTTCTTTATAATCACTCATTTATAATTTTTAATTTCTTTTCTATAAAAATTTCTTTCGAACTTATTTTACATCTGTAAGCTAAAAAACTCACCCCTGCTTTTTTTGCTTTTAAATAATTCTTGTAATATTCATTATCTATATCTTTAGCTATCTTAAAATATTCCATATTTTGAATTTGAACTAGAAATATTAAATAAGATTTATAACCTTTTTTTATGGCATCAATAAGGGTAATCAAATGTTTTGAGCCCCTTGAGGTAATAGCATCAGGAAATTCTGCAGTTTTTTTGTCTCTAAAAAGGGTTACGTTTTTAACTTCTACAAAAATTTTTTGTTTATTTTTTTCAATTAAAAAATCAAATCTTGTATCTTTATTAAAAAAAACCTCGGGCTGGATTTTTTCACAATTTTTAAGCTCTTTTATAAAATTATTACTCAAGCCATGGCTTACAATTTTATTAGCCCTGTGGGTATTGATCCCAACTAAATTTTTATTAGCTTTAATTATCTCCAGTCCATATTTCAATTTTCTTTTTGGATCTTCGTGTTTAAACATATAAACTTCATTGCCCTCATCAAGAAGTCCCTTCATAGATCCTGTATTTGGACAATGTGCGGTAACAATCTCTTTATTTAATTTCACATCCACAAAAAAACGTTTATATCTTTTGATTAGTTTGCCTTTTATTAAAGACTTGGTAAATTCCATATTCAAATTATATATACAATATGAGTGAAAATAAAAAAGTAAATGCTGCAATACTAATAATAGGCAATGAAATTCTTTCTGGAAGAACTCAAGATACTAACACAAGTACTCTAGCGACTTGGCTTAATTCAATTGGTGTAAAGGTAAGTGAGGTTAGAGTGATACCTGATATTGAAAGTACAATAGTGGATACATTAAACATTCTAAGAAAAGAGAATAATTATGTTTTTACAACTGGCGGTATTGGCCCAACCCATGATGATATAACTGCCTCTTCAGTTTCTAAAGCATTTGGGAGGAAATATGAAATACACAAGGAAGCATTTAAAATTTTAGAATCATATTATCAACCTGGAGAATTCAACGAAGGCAGACAAAGAATGGTATGGATGCCGGAAAACGCTGATTTAATTTACAATCCAACAAGTGGTGCTCCAGGATTTAGCGTTGAAAATGTTTTTTGTTTACCAGGTGTTCCATCAATTATGAAATCAATGTTGGGTGGTTTAAAAAACAAAATAGTTGGAGGGGAGCCGATTTTAAGTCATACAATTAGTTTAAGAACAGTGGAAAGTGAAATAGCTAATTCTCTTACAAAAGTTCAGGATCAAAATAAAGATGTTGAAATAGGGAGCTATCCTTTTTTTCATGCTGGTAAATTAGGAGTATCTATAGTTTTAAGATCTGAAAACCAGGCAAAAATAGATATTTGTAATTCACAAATTTTAAAATTTATTAAAGAAAAAAAAATTGAGATTGTAGACAGATAAATGCTCTATTTTGCTTACGGAAGTAACTTGCATCATTATCAAATGAAAAGAAGATGCAAAGATAGTAAATTTTTAAAAAAGATAAATTTAAAAGATTTTAGATTGACTTTTAGAAGTAAATACCGTGCTGCAGATGTTGAGCCAAGTAAAAATTCAATTGTTCCTGGTGCATTATTTGAAATCTCAAAAAGTGATGAAAAAAAATTGGATGTTTATGAAGATTATCCAATTTTATATAAGAAATATTATTTTTTGTATTATGGAAAAAAAGTAATGACATATACTATGGTTAAAAAGTCTCCTTTCAGATTTCCAACAGAAAGATATTTAAAGGTTGTTAAACGAGGATATAAAGATTGCAATCTTGATAAAAAATATCTTTTAAAAGCTTTAAAAATGTGAATTTTAAGTCTTTTAAATATCTTTTTGAAGTAAAAAAGATGAAAAAAAAATATATTATTTTTAATAAATAAAATGATTTAGTAAGATTGATAATGAAAAAATTTAAAATTTGTCTAACAATATCTTTATTTTGGATAGTATTAGTGGGCTATCTTGTTTGGGCAAACGGATTGCTCGCAAGAGGCACTAAAGATTTTAGGTGGGATGAATGGATATGGTTTGGACTAATTCCAGCAATAGTGCCATATATATTCTATTATATTTGGAAACCGGAAGTTATTAAAAATTTCTTTAATCAAAACAAATAATGAAAATAGAAATTTATACACAGAACTTAAATTTAGTATTTGAAAATAGTATTTTATTTATTGATTATTGTTATCAAGGTGTAATTAATTTAGTTACTTATTTAAATTTTTGATTTTTTTTTATTCATTAATAATATTTTTGCTAGGTGCTTGTCTTGGAAGTTTTGCAAATGTTTGCATCTATCGTCTACCAAGAAATAAACAGATAATTAGTGGTCGATCTTTTTGTCCAAAATGTAAAAAAAAAATTAATTGGTATGATAATTTACCTTTAATCTCATTTATCATTTTACAAAGAAAATGTAGAAATTGTAAAAAAATTATATCAGTAAGATACTTTACAGTTGAACTAATAATCGGAATAATATTTTTATTAATTTATTTAAATTTTAGAGATATCTTTACAATTACTTTTTTATCTATTTTAGCTTTAATATTAATAATGATCTTTTTTATTGATTTAGAAAATTTTATTATTCCAGATTGTTTAAATTTTTCTATTATGGGTTTAGCATTATTAAAAAATTTTTTACCTAATTTTGGAACAAGTTTAACACATCAAATGAGCCAATCTATAATTGGTGGGATTATAGGATATTTGAGCATTTGGCTGATAATTTTTTTGTATAAAGCTTTTAAAAAAATTGATGGTATGGGATTAGGTGATGCTAAACTGATGGCTGGCATTGGTTTTTTATTTGGATGGCAATCTATACCTTTTGTTCTTTTTGTTTCATCTATTTTAGGACTAATTTTTGTTATCCCGTCACTAATAAAAAAAAAGAAAAATATGAGAACCGAAATACCTTTTGGACCCTTTATTATATTGGCTTGCTTGATTTATTTTGCCTATGGAAGTCAGTTATATGATCTAATATTGGTTTAAATTTTGAATATTAAATAGTATTATTTAAATATGATAAATAAAATATCCGAATTAGCAAAAACAAATAAAAAAATTTCTGACTTCCACTTAAGAGGTGGTTCGGATATTTCATATAGAGTTTTGGGGGATATTGTAATTGAGCCTAACAGTAAAATTACTGATAAGGATTTACAAGAGTTATTAAAGAATAATTGTTCTGAAGATGAAATAAAAAAATTTGAAGTAAAAAATGAATTAGATACTGCAGTAATGTTAGGAGAGTTAAGATTTAGAGCTAATTTTTACAAAACTCTTAATGGTCTAGCTGCTGTATTAAGAAGAGTGGAGGTAAAAATTCCTTTAATGGAAGATTTGAATTTACCCCAAGTCTTATTTACATTACTTGATGCTCATAAAGGTTTAGTGTTAGTAACTGGCCCTACGGGATCTGGTAAATCAACAACACTTGCAGCAATTATTAATCAAATTAACGAGTCAAGACCAGCAAATATTATAACTATTGAAGACCCAGTAGAGTTTATTCATAAAGATAAAAAAAGCATTGTTTCACAAAGAGAAGTTGGAAAACAAACTGAGAGTTTTGCTCATGCATTAAAAGCTGCTTTAAGAGAAGATCCTGATGTAATTTTAGTTGGTGAGCTTAGAGATCTAGAAACTATTGGTATGGCTTTAACTGCAGCTGAAACAGGACATTTAGTTTTTGGAACATTGCATACAAGTGGTGCACCAAATACGGTAAATAGAATTATTGATGTTTTTCCACCAGAACAACAAGGGCAAATAAGAGCACAATTAGCAGAGTCTTTAAATATGGTGGTTACTCAAAAATTATTTAAGAAAAAAGATGGATCAGGAAGAGTTGGCGCTTTTGAAGTTATGGTTTGTAATGCACCTATTAAAAATTTAATTCGTGAGGCTAAAATTCATCAAATCCCAAGCGTAATGCAAACAGGTCAGCGTGAAGGAATGATTACACTGGAGAAATCAATAGAAGATCTAGTAGGTAGAGGAGATATATCTAATGCAGAAAAAAATAGTTAAAGGATTTACTTTAATTGAATTGTTAGTTGTTATAGCCATAATTGGTATTTTATCAGGAACAGGTGTAGTGGCTTATAATAGTTATACTTCAGCTGCAAAAGAAACAGCAACAAAATCTAATCATTCAAAAATTGTAAATAGTATGGAGAGTGAATTTGCAAAATGTAAATTAGATAAAAGTTCTACTATATTTAATTCTCATAAATGTAACTCATCAAATCGACCATCCACAAGTACAATTAACAATTATGTTAATAATTTAGGTTTAAAAAATCCATATGACAAAAGTAAGCCTGTAGCGCAGTCAAATGTTTGTACATCTGGAGCAATTGCAATTTCAGAAAAAGAAACTGGATCATATAATGTTGCTTATGCATCAATTAAAAAAAAGAAGAAACATACATCTTTAGTTAGTTCTAGTTGGTCACAAAATTATTCCAAAACTAAAACAACTTCGGTAGCTTTTACTTGTGCTTCTGCATCATCTGGTTCAAGTAAACCAAAAAATAGTTTTGCTGATTATAAACCACCTAATAATGGTGCAGGTGCAGGCTTAATAGTAGATAAAGATGGAAATATTGTACAAAATGGTGCTCATGCGTGTAGTGCTGATTGTTTTAAAACTTATCCAAATGCAGGTGGAATGAACAACTGGTACACTTTTGTTAACGGACAAAAAATATATCCTACTAGAAAAGATAGTCCCTATAGATTCGTTATGTTTGAAGGTGCTAGTTCTTCTGGAAATATTTCCTCAAGATGCGGTGGTGGAAATTGTAAATATAATTTTGCTGATGATACATTTACAGATACAAGAACAGGACAAACATTTAAAGCTGGAGAAGCACCATAAAGCTTTCACACTTTTAGAGCTTTTAGTTGTGTTAGCAGTACTGGGTGTTTTTTCTGTTATTGCATATCCAAACATTTCGAGCTGGATTACAGATCGTGAGGTAAAAAAAGAAGTTTACGAAACTGTTGCTTTTATTAAAGAACGTAAAGCTGAGGTCACTAGTGGTAAATATGGAATGACACAAATTGCTCTTAAACCCAATCTTGAAGTTTATACAATGAGCCCTCAAAATTTTTTTAATACTTATCAAGATATTTCTTCAAGTAGTTCTTATAAATCAAATAAACAGTGTGATTATGGCTGGAGACAAAATGGTTTTACAAGAAATAGGAATTTAGAGACTTTAAAGTTAAGCGTTTCAAATAATGATAGTGAGGTTCATGTTTACCCTAATGGAGCACACAATCCCTCTGGTACTTTTCTTTGTATTACAAAAGACGGAACTATTAAATTCATGAGATTAAGAAAAACAGAAAGGGATCCTGCTACAAACCAAAATGTTGACTTGTTTGTTTTTTGCTCAAAATCAAATACAAACCAAAATACCTGTAAATTTAACGCGAATTTTGATCATATGTATAAGTTAAACATTGATAATTTTCAGAATATAAAAGTTTATAAAAAAAATAAAAAAAAGAATAGTTGGATAAAAATAGATGGCTAAATCAAACAAAGGAATTTCAATAATAGAATCATTAGTTTGTATAGTGATTATAGGAATCGGATTTATTGCGATTATGCAACTTTCCGCCTTTACAATTAATTCAATGGACCGAGCGACTGAAAGAAATAAACTTAATTATCTATCAGAGATGGTAATGGAAGATATGATTGCTGATCCAGATAATGTTGCAAGTTACGGTAATTTCAATGAAACATGTTCGTACTCTACAAAAGGAGGTTCAAGTTTATATCAAAAGATGAAAGATAAATGGAGAAATAAACTAAATGAAAAAAATCATGTGAGAGTAAATAATAAAGATAAAAAAATGGCATGTAATAATTCCGATACCAAAAAAACATTTATAAATTCTGGAACCAATACATCTGGGAGAGTTAATTTTTTAACAGGAAAAGGAAAAAGAAAAAAATATTTAGGAGTAGTTGTTAAATGAAATCTAAAAATTCTGGTTTTACTTTAACAGAGGTTTTAGTAGCTGTTGTAATTGGTGTTTTAAGTATTGCAGCAGCATTTGCATCTTATGGATATTTTAATAAATCATATAAATCTGTTTCCCAAAAAGCTGTAATTAATAGTGCAGCAAGAGATGCACTAACAGTTATTGCAAGAGATTTAAGAAATGCAGGTTATATTGATATTAATTTTACAAGAGATGCACGTCCTGAAATAAAATTAATTAATCTTCGTCAAAAATATTTGAATAATTTAGATAGTTTAGCAGTTTGGTATACAACATCTCCAAATGATAGAATGCGTGTATATTATCGACCTATGAAATATCGAAATAGTAACAAAATGTATCTAGCTAGAGAAGTCGTAATGAATCCAGTAACTGTTGGAAATGTAATTTATGATAATATTGAATTTGTTCCAAACATTGTAGATTTTCAAGTAGTTTTTAGAGATAAAGATGGAAATGAACTTTATCCAGTTTGTGATTATTGTGGACCAATAGAAAATGCACAAGGCTCAAACCAAATGGTTGGGAGTTATACAAAAGGGCAAGCAAATATGAAAAAAGTGCATAAAGCCGAAATTTATCTAACCGTAGAGTCTGCTAAAGAAGTTTTTAACAAGGACCAAGCTACAAGAATAGTAAACCACGAAGGTGGCACTTATGGAAACACATTAAATTTTAATGACAAGTATTATAGAGAAACTTTTTTTGTAAGTGTTCATACAAGAAATTTAGCAAAGCATGTTGCAATATCTGAACAAACAGGAACTAGTATTGGAGAATCATCATCGTATAACAAATGAAGATAATTAAAAAAAACTCTGAAAAAGGCTTTGCTTTACCATTGGCTTTATTACTTCTTGTTGTAATGACAATTATGGGAGCAACTTTAGTAAATATCACATCCACAGAACATAATGCCAATACTAATAAAGATAGCAATCAGCAAACATTTTATGCTGCAGAAAGTGGAATTTCAGTTGCTAAAAGTTGGATGGTAGGAAATATAAGTAAATTCTCTGCTTCTCCACCAAATAATTTAGATAGTCAGTTAAGATTTTGTAAAGCCTCTTTTTTTCCAAATTTAAGAAGCTCTAACAATGGATTCTATACAGAGCGGAAAACTCTTAATCAAGTAATAAGCGCATCAGGAGATGAGGCTACTAGACTAAGTAAATATAGTTTTGAATATTTTATAGCTTATTCACCTGATGCAAATGGAAATAATTCATCTGGTAAAAAAAAGTCTGGAACTAATAATATTTTATATACTATTTATTCTTGTGGTTGTGATGCTGCTGCAAATAGCTGTAATGCTCAAAACAATGTTATCGTTCCATTAGAAGCTGTGGTAACCTTGGTAAATTGATGAAAAGATTTATATTTTATATTTTTGGAATTTTTTTACTGGCTCAAGCAAATGCTTTATCTTGTAACTTTAAAATAGCAAATTTTGGTAGTCCAAAAGAAAACATCAAAATTGGACCTTTAGAACCAGTTGTGATGCCTGATCGCTTTGGTGGTGAAAGCTTGATTATTCCAATGGAAGACCTTTGTAAAAATGACAAAAGCCTTTATGGAACAGTTGCTATCTATTTATACATAGAAAATAAATTAACTAGAATTCAGCTTTATAGACCCAACATGGATGATAGTAAGCTAATGGATTACGCAATGGGTCGATATGGTTTTTTTAATCTTCCAGAGGGGATGCCAAAGACAAAATGGAGAGGAAGTTATATTTGGGAGTCTGGTAATGATATAATTGAATATATAAGAACAGATATTCATGATGGTTATGCGGAAATAATTGATTTTACAAGCAAACTCTATTCTATTGGCATGGCAGAATATAACGCGAAAGTGGGAGAATGGTTAGACTCACAGCAATAATACTATCCCTATTTATTTTTTTAGTTAGCTTTCAAGCTCAAGCTAAAAATCCTCCACCTGGAACTGGTACTTCAGACATCCCAGCTAACATTTTAATCATGTTGGATAACTCAGGAAGTATGAGTGCAAAATTATACAACTCTGTCCAAGTTTATTATCCATTAGATGTTGCAACCGATAGTTCAGGTAATATTTATGTAATGGAATATTATAATAACAGAATTAAGGTTTTTGATAGCTCAGGTGCATATTTAAGAAGTTTTGGAGGGTATGGAAATGCCTGTTACCAATGGCAATTTGCTAGGCAATTTACAATTTACAATGATGTGGTCTACATTGCGGATACTTATGGCCAAAAAATTAAAAGTCTCTCATTAACTGGTCAATGTAAAGACATATCGTTTCGCGGCGGGACGTATCCTCATGCAATTGCTGCAAACAGCAATTATATCTTTGTAGGTTACAACTCAAATCGCATGACAGTTTTTGATTTTAGGCTTAATGAAAGAACTTCTCAAAGTTTAAACAATGTAAGCTATTCCTGGGGAATGTCTATTAACCCTGCAGGCAATAAATTAGCCATAGCTGATTACGTTAGCAATCATGTTGTTGAATTTTCAATCAGTGGAGATACGCTAACATATACACAAAAAACTAGCTCAACTTACTCAAGTGGAAATGGGTACTTTCAAAGACCTACAGATACAGGATATGATAGCAGTGGAAATATTTATGTATCAGATCTTTATGCACATAGAGTTCAAAAATTTAATTCAAGTTTAGTCTATCAATCAAAAGTTGGATCATATTCAACTTCATCTGGATTTAGATATCCTTATGGTATGCATATAGATAGCAATGACAAAGTTTACGCTACAGATTTTTATAATTATGCAGTTAGACAATATGATACAAGCTTAGTTGAGCAAAATACTTATGGCGGGGGTGGTGGAACATTATTGGATGCAGCAAAAAAAGTAATCAAAAAGATTGTATCTAATACTGATCTTACTTCTGGAGCCAATTTTGGTCTGATGGAATGGGGAACAAGACACAACATAAGAGTAAAAATTAGTGATACAGGGGCTAAGCAAATTTATACGAATGTAGATGGAATTTATGCAAGTGGTGGAACTGATCTTAATAGAGCTCTTGGTATAGTTCGAAATTATTTCACAAGCGGCCAAGTTGCTAACTGGAATTTAACTTGTTCGTTAAATTATTTAATTGTAATTAGTGATGGATATTGGAGCAGCCATAGTTCAGTTATTAGTGTTACAAACCAATTAAGACAAACTTACAATATCAAAACTTTTGCAGTAGGTCTTACATCATCCGGTACCACGTACAACGATTTAGCCACAGCAGGTGGAACAAAAAAACCGTTATATGCTTCAAATGAAACAGAATTACTTCAAAAATTAACTGATGCAATAAAACAAGCGATATCTGGAAGGCTTACTTTTACTACTCCAGCGGTAATGTCTGATGTAACCAAAGGTAACTTTGTATATCAATCAACATTTGAATATGCTAGAGATACGCAATGGAAAGGAAGTTTAAAAAAATATAAATTAAACTCTAATGGTGGTTTTGGTGCTGTTCAATGGGATGCAGGAGATAAATTAAATTCTAAGAGCGCCTCATCAAGAAATATTTGGACACCTGAAATTAATACTAACATGAATAATTTTACAACATCAAATAGAGATGCTTTAAAATCAAGAATGTTTCCTAGTCAGTCACCAACCAATACTGAAGTTGAAAATTTAATTAATTTTATTAGAGGAATTGATACTTACGATCAAGATGGGGATGGAAATACGACAGAGTCAATACATAAGCTAGCTGATATTTACCATTCAGATTTAATTGTTGTTGGAAAACCTGAGGCACCAGCTATTGATGATGGTACAATTAATTCTCAAAAGAAAGACTCTTATTATCGTTTACAAAAAAACTATAATAATTTCAAAAATGGATCAACTTGTGGAGGACCGTGCTCAAATAGAAAAGAAATTGTCTATGCAGGTTCTAATAATGGCATCTTTCACGCTTTCGAGGCTTCAAATGGAAATGAGTTATGGGGATATATACCTCCAAACGTTTTAGGTAACCTCGAAAAAGTCCCATCGAGTAAGGCTAATTCGACTAATGCCATTTATGGTGTTGATGGCTCCCCAGTAGTGAAGGACATTTATTTTGATGATACTCCAAATGATGGATCAAATAATCCTAGATGGAGAACTATCCTTATAAGTGGGCTTGGAGCAGGTGGAAAAGGATTATTTGCTTTAGATGTGACAAATCCTGACAGCCCTACTCATTTATTTGCGATTAATAATGATGAAACAAATCAAGCTGTCCAACATTGGGGAGTTGATAGAATGAAAAATGAGTTTGGTTATGCTAGTGGAAGTATAGATCCTCAATATGATTTTAGACAACTAGGCGAGACATGGTCTACACCAAGAATAATCAGAATTAAGGTTAGTGGTAAAGACAAATGGGTTGCTGTTTTTGGTGGAGGGTATAATGGTGCAGTAAATCCCAACATAGGATCTGCAGTTTTTGTAATTGATTTAGAGGATGAAGGAAGATTATTGAATGTAATAGATATTAAAAGTCAAAACGCACAAATTTTAAATACTTATCGAACTTTCATCGGTTCATCGCACTCATTTTTAATAAACAATAATACAGAACTTGATATCAGTAGATTATTTCCAAACCTTACATTTGATGTTAGCAAAGGAGAGTCTGTAAAAGCTGAAACTAATACAGACATTAGAACAACTCTTACATTCACAGGAACCGGTAATGTTAAAACTGTGAGTAAGGCATCTTTTAATACGAGGTGGCGTCCTGGATTTATCACAATTAGTAAAATGAAAGTTGATATCGCAAATTCATTACCAGCAGATTTGAGCGTGATTACTGCAGATGGCACAAATAAGGCTAATTATGATGGTGCTATGATTTATGCTTCTGATCTAGAGGGAAAAATAACTAAAATTAACTTAACAGAGAATTTTATTATTGATAACGATGTTAATAGCCCTACTTATAAAATTATGTTGAGGAATGATTCATCTAATAAAAAAATACAACAAACAACTTTATTCGATGCTGGAACTACAACGTCTAATGGTAGATACATGTACACAAGGCCTGAGGTGACGATTAATAATGATAGTAATTTATGGTTATATTTTGGTACTGGAAACACCCAAAAACTTCAAGAGCAGTCAAGTCAGGTGCAAAATAGACTTTATGGGATAAAAGACGTAAATTTCCCAAATTTTGTTAAATTAAACAGTGCTGGAACGGTGTCTCAATGTAAAACTTCACCTAATTGTCCTGGGGGAAGTGATTTAGGATGGTATGTGAACCTCCAAAAAGCTCAAAAATTGACTGCAGAGCCAACTGTAGATAAAGATAGAGTATATTTCCCCATATATGAACCAAGTCCAGCAAGCAATAAATGTGGAGTTGGAACGGCTATTTTAAGGGCATATGATACAAAATGCGGAAATTCAGTGTTAAATGTGAGAATGGGTAAAGGAGTACTCTCAAAAGTTGTAATTCAGGATGATAATCTGTATATTGGTCTAGCAGGAGAGGCAGATAAGAATATTAGCGGATTTACGTCTAAAGATAACCTAATTACTGGAAAATCTAAGGCAAAATCAGCTTCTGGAGCAGTACAAATTGAAAGCTGGAAAGAAAATTACTAATTTATAATACTCTAACACAAATATAGCTTACTCTAACACAAAATAAGTAAAATTTTAGTAAAATCAATTTTTTAATGATTTTTCGAATAAAATTCCAATTAATGATAATCTTTTAATTTTATTTATACTATAACACAAACTTAAATATATCTAACACAAAGAAAATATCTCTAACACAAAAAAGAATGATTTTTTTAATCTATCTTATTAACAAGAATAAAAAATGGATATTAATATTGATTTTACTTAATTTTTATGCCTAAAATATTATTTTAGTTAAAAAAATTTAATATTTTTATACTATAACACAAAATATTTTTTCTCTAACACAAAAAATAATTGACTGATTTTTATGTTTGTGTTAGAGATTCTTATTAGAGGAAGAAACAATGGAAACCATTCATAAAAAAGATGGTAGACTACATATTTATGTACGCCAAGATAAATACAAGGGAGAATTGAAATCCCATAATTGGGTGGGTAGAACTTACATTAATGGTAAACAGAAGGTTATTTCTTCAGGAACTACCAATCTAGAAGAGGCCATTCCCATATTAGAGAGATGGTTTGATGAGCTTCAACTTCAAAAAACTGACAATATAGTGGAAAATCCTACAAATACCTCTGAAAATCAAGCTCAACATGAACAAGTGAATAACCCAGCAATAGAACAACCATCCAAAAATGTGGTTAAAGAACATTCTGCTATAGCTAATGATGATGTCCAAAGTTCTAAAAAGAATGTAGCAATGGGAATGTTAGATAAATTAAAAAATCTTAAATTTTCAAATTTAAAAGGATCAAAAAACTCTTCAGAAAGTAATGTGCCTGGTCAAACACCTAAAAAGAATAAAGCTAAAGAGTTATTTCAAAAATTTTTCCAATCAAAAGTAAGTAAGATGAGTGTGGCTGGTGAGGAAATTGCTGGCTTAGATATTACAAAAGAAGCTATTAGGGTAGCACAAGTTTCACAAGACAAAGAAGAAAACTGGATTTTAGATAAATTTTCTTATCGATTACTAGACCAAGAAAAAATTGCAGAAAATATATTAGAAAGCAAGGATTACATATCAGAAGAAATATCATTAGCCATGGCTAATGCGAAAATAACTTCTAAAAATATTGCTCTATCTATTCCAGTTACCAGTGCCATCATAAGAGTCGTAACAAGTCCTTTGATGACAGATGAGGAATTACAAAAAGCTATTGAAACAGATTCACTTTGGGAAAATCTTGTTCAATTGACCGATAATTTAAATGACTATTCTATTTTTCATCAAGTCATAAACAGAAATTCAAAAAATAATACTATGGATATCTTGTTTGTTGCCTCAAAATTATCAGATGTCAATGCTTATGCATCAATAGCTAAAAAAGCTGGTTTAAATCCTGTAATTATGGATGTGAGATGTTTTACCCTTAAGAATGCACATGATAATACCAAGTTCAAATCGATAAATAAGAATGAGAATTCCGTTATATTAGAGTTAGGATTGGATGAAAATTATGTAATGATAATTCATAATAATATTCCAATAATTACTGATATATTTTTAAGACCACAAGAAAAACAACATCTTTTAGACGTCGTAAACGATCAAATTCCTACAGAAGTTGAGGCAGTTATTAGAAGATACGCAATGCAGGTCAAACAAGCAATTACTGATTATGAGGCTAAATATGAAAATAAGATTACATCTATACAAGTTGTCTCGAGTTTAAAAAATATTTCTTTTTTAATTCCTGCATTTAAAAAGAATTTACCAACAACTGGTTTTGTAAATTTCGATCCATTACAAAGTGTAAGCGTACCATCTTATAATAATGATAAAATTCCAAATAATAATAAATCTACAATAGCGTCAGTACTTGGTTTGGCTTATAGAAAGTTAGATGTTTTTGGTTATTATAAATTTGTAACAGCAGTTAAAAATATTAATTTATTACCCAACAGGGATGCAATTAGACAACAGAACAAGCTAAAGTTTTTATCTGGATTTGCAATGAAAGGTGTCGCTGGAGCAGTAGCTGGAATTTATTTATTGCTTATTATCTTCTCTTATTTCCAAATCAGTAGCAATAATGAAAAGTTGATGGAATTTGATCAGGTGCAAATGGAATTTGATAAATTAAACGTACAATTTTCAAAATTAGCAAAGAAAAGAAGAGAGATGCAAAAATCTCTTGATCTTGGAAAAATGATAAATTCAAATCAAGCTTCTTCCTATAGAACACTCGCACAAGTAACAAGAAGTGTCCCTTTAAGAGTTAATTTTACAAAAATAACTTTTGATGGAGAAGATAATTTAATCATAGAAGGTATGGCTTTTTCTGATCAAGACATCTTAAATTTTATCTCAAATTTGAATTCAAAATCTTTAATTGAACAAGCTTCGTTAGCAAATATGAAAGTTGAAAATTCTGAAGCAACAGCAGGCAACAATAATAAAAAAGGGTTCGTAATAAATTGTAAATTGAAAGCAACGTAATGGATTTAGCTAATTTAAAAAATATAGATGTTAATGAATTATTCAATAAACTGAAAAGTGGAGGTTTAGCTGATAAAAAGACATTAATTAAATTTGGTATTGGTTTTGGAGCAGTATTTATTTTTTTAATTTTCTATTATGTTTTTGTTGCACCCAAAGTTAATGTTCAAGAAGAAAAATTGGCAATTATGAATGAGAATAAAGAAAAGATAATTGAATTTAATAATAATATTGGAACTTTAAAAGATGCAGTTACAAAATTAGAACCTGAATATGAAAAAAATAGTAAACTATTTCACAGTAAAAAAGAGGTTGAAGATCTTTACCAAAATATCAGCAAATATGCTTTGATGAATGGTCTATCAATAATCAATTTAAAAAAAAGTGAGCCAAAAGCTGTTAATGGTTCTGCACAAGTATCATCTGAGAATAATTCAGAGCAAAATTCATCATCAGAAACTAATAGCGAAGGTCAACAAGTCCTTTATTATGAAATTCCAGTGGAATACGAAATTAGGGGCAATTTTTTAAGCTACTTAAAATTTAGAAGAGCACTATCAAAATCTTCTAAAGTGATAAACTATGATAAAGAGGAAATAACAACCCTTAAAGAAATACAAGGTCAGATTTTATCAAAAGGAACAATATCAATTGTAGGATTACCAAATGAATATAAATAAATTTTTAAAATTATTTTTGATAACTATTCTATTCTTTCAATTTCAAACTTTGAAAGCTGATGATACAAATAAAATTGATGATGAGGAATTACCAGCTATAGATCCTTTTGCTGGCGGAGTTGGTAATACTAGTCAAGGAAGTGTGGAATCAACAAGTCAAAGTAGTCAGGGTAGTGGTTTGTTAAATAATATGAGATTAGTTGGAACAATAACTGGTAAAAATAAAAAGATAGCAATTTTCTCTTCGCCAGATGGCGGGGCATTTAAGTATGAAGAAAATGACTCAATTACAGCATCAACCAAGTTAATTGAGGTTTTTAATGAGGTAGTGATTGTTAGAGACGACTCGAATAATGAATATGAAGTTTATATGAACAATATTATTAAACCGAGCGATGGATAAACAATGAAAAAATATTTTAATTTTTTATTTATAATATCCTTAATAGTTTTACTTCAATCTTGTTCAACTACAGGAAAAAAAGTAAAATCAGTTCATGGAGACAAGCCCTTAATTGATACGGCTGAAATTATTGTAAAGGGTCGTGAGGAAATGGACAAAAAAATTATTGATGGTCCAAAACCTTATGATACTGAAGTTGTAAGAGAAGATAAAAGAAAAACTATTACAACAGAAAATGTTAAAAATTATGTAACAATTTCTGATGATTTTACTCATTTAAAACAGTTAGTCAGTTTTAACTTTCAAGGTTTAGATTTTGAATATGTAATGTCATTAATGGCTGATATTGCTGGAATTAATATTTTAGTTGGGGATGAAGTAAGTGGGACAGTAAATGCAAAAATTGAAAATGTTGGATGGGATGTAGCCTTTCAAACTTTGTTAGATATGAAAACATTAGTCGCCGATGTAGATACTACAAATGGAATTATTAGAGTGCACACTCCTGAAAAATTAACTGCTCAAGAGACTGCTAAATCGGCAAGAGCAGAAGTATTAAAGAAAAAGATAGAATTAGAGGAGTCAGTTGAACCAATTTTAGCTGAAATATTTAGATTATATTATATCAGTCCTGCTCAAGCTAAAGCAACCTTAGAAGCTTTGTTTGCTACACAAGGAGCCGAGGGTGCGGCAACGATGAACAATCTAACAATCACTGTTGAAAATACAACGAGATCAATAATTGTAAGAGGTCATGAGCCAGATCTTGATACCATCGATGCAGTTATTAGGGAAATAGATGTTAAAACAAAACAAGTTTTAATAGAAGCATTTATTGTAGATGCCACATCTACATTTGCTAAAGCTTTAGGTGCAAGGGTGGGGGCTATGAGTGTTAGCGAAAGAGGAACAGATGGCACAACCACAATTTCAGGAATTACCAGTGGAGGAAATGCAGCTACAACTGCATCAGACATTGCTTTGGGATCAGCAGCAGGAACAATTTCAAATCAAGGTATATCTGGAACTAGTGGTATTGGAATTTTAAAACAAATTGGAGCAAGGGCTCTTAAAGTTGAGCTTGAAGCATTAGAATCTTTAGCATTAAGTAAAACTCTTTCACAACCAAGTGTATTTACTTTAAATAACCAAGAAGCAAAAATCACTCAAGGTACACAAATTGCCTATCAAACTACATCAGATGGAACAACAACTACAGAATTTAAAGAGGCGGCTTTATCTTTGACAGTAACACCAAGTATAATTGGTGATGGTAATGTTCTGCTAGATATAAAAGTAAATAATGATTCTGCCATCGAAGTAGCAGGTTCAGATGAACCAGGTATTAAGACAAATGAAATTCTAACAAAACTTTTAGTAAGCGACGGAGATATAGTGGTTATTGGTGGTATTAAAAAGAATACAATAAATAATACCAATAGTAAAACACCAGGTGTAAGCAAGGTCCCAGTTGTTGGGAATTTATTTAAAAGTAAAAACAAAACCGATGAATTGGTTGAATTATTAATTTTCATAGCCCCAAGGGTAATAGATTAAATGGCTAAATTAAAGCTAGACTCTAACAGTGAACAAAATATTTTAAATATGTTGATGGATAGTTCATCATTATCCACAGATCAAATTTCAAAAATTAATGCAACTAGCTCTGAAATTGGAAAAACTAAATTGGAAACAGCTATAGAATTAAATTTTACAGATGAAAGTAAAATACAAAAGGTATTATCAACAAATTATTCATTAGAATTAATTTCTTTAGAAAAAAAAGTTATAGATCCAAAAATCAAAAAAATTATTGATCTTAGATATCTACAAGATAACCTTTTGGTGCCATTTGAAATGTCTGGTGGAGTTTTGAAAATTGCAATTGCAGATGCCTCTAAATTAGGTTTGATGAAAAATCTTAAAACAATCACTAAAATGGAACCAGAATTATATGCAGCGACTATTTCCGACATAAATGATTTTATTGATCGTATGTCCAGGCAAGATATTAAAAAA
Organism: uncultured Pelagibacteraceae bacterium; assembly: GCA_902623735.1. Lineage (GTDB taxonomy): Bacteria > Pseudomonadota > Alphaproteobacteria > Pelagibacterales > Pelagibacteraceae > Pelagibacter. The sequence goes on from CACNUU010000007.1 coordinate 17,604, forward strand.
ATATCATCGAGTAACGTAAAAGTCGAAAAAATTGAAAAAAATAAAGATGAATTAATTGAGGTTGGATCAGAAGTAATTTCATTTGGTAATAATCTAATTACTGAAGCAATTAATTTAGGTGTGAGTGATATTCATATTGAATGCTACAGAGATAGTGCGCAAGTAAGATTTAGAATAGATGGTATTTTAAAAATTATGGATAAATATTCTAAATTTTTATATGAAAATTATAACGCTGTTGTTGCTAGAATAAAGATTATTAGTAAGCTTGATATAGCAGAGCGTAGAATACCTCAAGACGGTGCATCAACATTTAAATCAGATACTAAAGAAATTGATTTGAGGATTTCTATTTTACCTACAAAAAATAATGAAAGAATTGTCATGAGGATCTTAAATAAAGATGCAGGAGATAAAGCGCTTGCTGATCTTGGTTTTGATGAAAAAGATTTAGAAAAACTTGTAAAAGCAATAACTTCTCCTCAGGGAATGGTTCTTGTAACTGGACCAACAGGTAGTGGAAAAACAACAACTTTATACAGTGTTTTAAAACACATTAATAAACCAGGTATGAATATTTTAACTGCTGAAGATCCTGTTGAATATGAAATGGAAGGAATAGGACAAGTTCAAATCAAAGAGGCTATAGGTTATACTTTTGAAGAAGCACTTCGATCTTTTTTACGTCAAGACCCTGAAGTAATTTTAGTTGGAGAGATAAGAGATAAGGCTACTGTTGATATTGCTTTGAAAGCTGCTCTAACGGGTCACTTAGTTTTCAGCACGCTCCACACTAATGATGCACCGAGTTCAATTACTCGTTTATTAAACATGGGTACTCCAAATTATTTAATTTCAGCGGCATTATCACTAATCATGGCTCAGAGATTAGCAAGAAAAACTTGTTTGGATTGTAGGATTTTAGATGAAAATATCACTCCAAAATTATTAAATTCAATCGGTTTTTTACCTGAACAATCCGCAAGAGCTAAAATTTACAAAGGGAAGGGATGTGATCAATGTGGTGGGAGTGGTTATAAAGGAAGAATGGGTATTTATGAAATTCTCGAAATTGACAATGAATTAAAAGCTGGTGTCTTATCTAATTTGCAGCAAACAGAATTAAATGCAATCGCAAAAAAGAATGGTTTTAGAACAATGCAGGATATGGGTCAGGATTTATTATTAAGTGGTGATTTATCATTTGCTGAGTATGAAAGGGTTTTACAATCTAACTAATGTTAAATTTTGAATATAAAGGTATTTCTTACGGAAAATATGTTGAGGGAGAAATAGAAGCATTAAATAACGCTGAAGCTGCTCATAAATTAAAGGAGCAAAAAGTAATAATCACAAAACTTAAAGAAACAAAAAAAAAGAAAGTTACTGCAAAAAAAGAAAAAAAATCTTTTAGCTTTGGAACCGGAGTTAAAGCGCAAGAAATCTTAATTTTCTGTAAACAATTCGCAACTATGTTAAGAGCGGGCTTACCAGTATTAAATACTTTGGAAATGTTAGATGGCCAAACTAAAAGACCTGGAATGAAAAAGGTTATTCAAACAATCAAAAAAGATTTAGAGTCTGGAAATGCATTATCAAAATGTTTTGAAAAACATCCTAAAGTTTTTGATACAGTAGTAGTTAATCTAATTAAAGCTGGTGAAGCTAGTGGTAAACTTGATACCTTTTTACAAAAAATAGTTGTTTCATTAGAAAAAAGGGAAAAAATTAAATCTCAAATAAAAAGTGCTTTATTTTACCCAGGCGTACTTTTTTCAGTGGCAATTTTAGTAACAGTTTTCATGTTGATGAAAGTAGTACCAACTTTTGTAAATATGTATGAAGGGATGGGAATGGGAGATGATTTACCAACACCAACAGCAGTAATTATGTCAATGAGTGAATTTATTCGTTCATCTGGAGGATTTTTTTTATTAATTTTTTTAATTACATTTGTAATTGGTTTCAAATTTTTGATTAACAAAAATTACAATATTAAAAAAGCTTGGCATCAAATGTTACTTAAAATGCCAGTTTTTGGAAATTTAATTAATAAATCAATACTTGCAAAAGTTTCTTTAGTTTTAGGAAATCTTAATCAAGCTGGTGTTGATTTAATAGAAAGCATCGATATTGCAAAATCAGTTACGGATAATGTAGTTGTGATCGAGTCTTTAGAAAATATTAAAAAAGGTGTTTTTTCTGGAGAGACATTAACAGACTTGTTTCACAAAGAGAAAATATTTCCACCTACTTTCAGTCAATTAATTTCTGTCGGTGAACAGACAGGAAGCTTAGATGAAATGTTTGGTTCAGTTGCAATTTATTACGAGGAAGAGTTCGATGTTGCGGTAGGAAACCTTTCTAGCCTAATTGAGCCCATTATGATCGTTTTTATGGGTATCACTATTGGTGGATTAATGCTTGCAATGTACGCGCCTATTTTCAATGTTGGCGCAATAATTAACTAAAAGCTAGTTTTTTTTAGGCTTTTAATTATTTTAGAATTATTATACTCTTTAAATAGTTTTTAACTTTAATCAGGTAACGAGGGTTATATATGAGAAAAAATAAAGGTTTTACACTAATTGAATTGCTAGTTGTTGTAGCAATTATAGGTATTTTAGCTGCAGTAGGTGTTGTTGCTTATAATGGGTATACAGCTTCAGCAAAAGCGAATGCTGCAAAAACAATGCATTCACAAGCTGTTAAATATATTTCAGCAGAAATTCAAAAATGTTCATTAGGTGAAAGTAAGTTTATGGGAACTAATCAAGATTGTCCTGCAACAGCAGCAAAAGCTGTAAGTGGAGCAGTTGCAACTATGACAGATAAAAATCCATATAATACTTCTAATAATGCAGTTGCTTCAAGCGGTAGCTTTGTAGCTGGTCAAGTAAGTGTTAGCTCGTCAGGATCAACAGTCACAATAAAAACTTGTACTAAGTCAGGCTGTGCATCAGCTGACCAATTAACGGCGACTGTAAACGTAGATTAAATTTCAATGAGGCGCTACAGCCAAGGGTTTACTTTAATAGAACTTTTGGTTGTAGTAGCTATTATAGGAATTCTATCAGCTGTGGGTGTAGTTTCTTATAGTGGTTACAAATCATCAGCAGAAAAGAAACAAGCTGAGATTACTTTAAACTCAATTTATTTAGCTGAACAAGAATATAAATCTAATAATGGTGAATATTATTTTAATTCATCAACATCTAATTTAGTTAATAATTTATTTGATGGTGTAGACGATTTATCAGAACAAGCGTACCTTTTCAGTACAACTAATGCAAATACTTTAACTATTATTGCAACTAAAAAGTCAGATACCAGTTGCAAGATTTCAATAACACAAAATAACAAAAAACCATCATCAACTAGCTCTTGTTAATTTTTATTTAATTATGTTTATGAAAAATAAAGGATTTACATTAATAGAGCTCTTGGTTGTAGTTGCTATCATCGGCATTCTTGCTGCAGTAGGAGTGGTTGCTTATAATGGGTATACAGCTAGTGCAAAAAAAGCTGTTGTAAAAAATAATTTTAAAACAACAATAAAGGTTATGAGGCAAGAAATTGCTAAGTGTGAGATGGATAGTTCTGCAACTGCATTTGGATTGCCTTGTCCTGTGCATACTAATGGAGTTAAATTTCAAGAATGTGCAGCTGTTTTTTTATCATGGAGATATAATTTAAGAAATCCCTATAAATTATCTGGAGCAGCAACAAATTGGACAGCTAGCAATCATTGTCCAACCAAAGTTGTTGGAGATGCCCATGCAGGTGTTGGATCAGGTAATGGGGAGGTTGATGGATTAGTTTCAATTGTTATTTGTCCTCGGTCTCCTTATTGTTCAAGTAATGTAGATACAAATGGAAAATTTAAAGTTATGTGGTGGTTAGATGGAAAAAAAATGCAAGACTCTGAAATAATCACACCAAATCAATGAAACAAAAAGCTTTCACTTTAATAGAACTTTTAGTTGTAGTAGCCATCATCGGTATCTTAGCTGCAGTAGGTGTAGTCGCTTATAATGGATATACTGCGAGTGCTAAAAAAAAGACTATGGAAAGTAATCAGAAAATGATTCAAAAATATGCACTAGCTGAAATTTCAAAATGTCAGTTGGGAACAAATCTTACAGAGGGTCCAACGTCTAGCAAACATATAACTTCGTGCTCTACTGGTGGTGCTGGTAATTTAAATAGTAATACTTGGGCACAATATTTTATAGATGTTTTTCAAAATAAAATAAAAAACCCTTACGGAACAACTCCAAGTAATCCAAGTGGGTTATTAAATAGTGGTCCAACAAGGAATGCAGGAGAAATTGTTCTAGTTGGATGGAATCAATGTAAAATCGATCCATGCTTTTTAATTGACGCTTCTTATGATGATGAAGGTACAAAAAAATCTTTAGACCAGTTACAGGTGCCAACAGGATTTTAAAATGAGGCTTAAAGGATTTACACTCATAGAACTCTTAGTAGTAGTAGCTATCATCGGTATTCTAGCTGCTGTAGGGGTTGTAGCTTATAATGGGTATACCAAGAGTGCAAAAATTTCTGTAGCAAAAACAAATTTTAAAACTGTAACAAGTTTCATTCGTTCAGAAAATACAAAATGTTTAATGGATCAAAGTTTAACTTGGATGAATTATGCTCCTTGTTCCTCACAAACATCAAAATCTTATTTTTATGTAATTTTTAATAATTGGAGAAATTGTACTCATTTAGCACCAAAAGCATTTCCTAATATGAAGAATCCATATGGAAGGATTCATCCTTATACAAAAACAGATCATGCATTTGGATGTACAAGAGCTTGGGGTGAACCTGGAGAAATTTCAGTGCATCTTAATAACAATTATTTAGGTACAGGACAATTTGGATTATATGTAGTAAGTCCTGTTGCTGAATTTAGAGAGGGAACTAGCACTAAACTTGTTTGCAGCGACAATCCTTATTTCAATGAGAAAGACCCAAACTGTTTAAGAGAATTTATTCCAATAGAATTTTAAATATGAACCGAAAAGCCTTCACCTTAATAGAGCTTTTAGTCGTCGTAGCAATCATTGGAATATTATCTTCAGTTGGAGTGGTTGCGTATAATGGTTATACTAAAAGTGCAAAAGCTAAGACAGCTGAATTAAACTACACAAATATCAATAAAGCTTTAATGTTTGAGTTTATGAAGTGTGAATTAGATAGCTCTGCAATAGTATTTAATAATCACAATTGTGGTAATTCAAACTCTCCGTCTATTAATACTATAAGTGGCTTTATCACAAGTAATTTAAAAATGTCCAACCCTTACGGTTCTACTTTGATAAATAAATCTCCATGTACCCAAGGGTCTGTTTCAATTAGTAGTCCATCTAAAGGTAATTATTCAGTTAGTTTTTATTCTGCTTCTCAGAAGAAAATTATAACTACAAACATGGGCACTACATGGACGCCAGTGAAAGTTGGAAGTAATACAAAATATACAAATGTAAATACAGGATGTAATACCACTTGGACCTCGGTTAACACAGGAGCTAATACTACTTACAGTTCTGTTAAAACTGGATCAAATACAAAGTATAGCAGCCCATAAAAAAGAGTAGTATAATTTTTAAATGAAAAAGAGGGGATTCACACTCATAGAACTCTTAGTCGTAGTAGCCATCATCGGTATCTTAGCTGCTGTAGGTGTTGTTGCTTATAATGGATATACAGCGAGTGCTAAAGTTGCTGCAGTTAAAAATATGCATAGTAAAGTTGTTAAATTTACATCATCAGAACTCAAAAAATGTTCACTGGGTTTAGAGCTTAAATTAAAGACAGAACCTAATAGATATTCAAATGATCTATGTTCAGATTATTCTAAAGCAACTTTATCTCCGGGTAATGCAGCAAACTTCACTTATAATTTTATAAGACATTTTGGAAATGGTGAGAGATGGCGAAATGTTTATGATAATTCAATCATGACTGATAGTTGTTATAAACCAGATAAAAAAGGCAAACTCTGCTTTCATTCAGAAAAAGATAGCGCTGGAAATTATGTTATTGCAGTTAGAAGCCAAACTAAGGATGGAAGCTCAAATTTATTGGAGAGCATAATCTATCTTGAATAAAATGAACCTCAAAGCCTTTACTCTAATAGAACTCCTAGTCGTAGTAGCAATCATCGGCATTCTAGCTGCAGTAGGTGTTGTTGCTTATAATGGGTATACTACTGCTGCAAAAAAAGCAGTAGTAAAACAAAATTTTAGAACAACTGTTAGTTATATGAAAAGTGAATTCGCAAAATGTGGAATTGATAGCGGCGCAAGAATTTTTGGTGATCCAGGCGTTCCTTGTGCAGATATATTTGTAAATAAACAATGGAGTTGTGCGGCAATAACATTAACACACAAATATGGTTTGGCTAACCCTCTGGATACAGTATCAAAAAATTTTCATGGAAGATCATACAATCATCCATCAGGCAACTGTAAAGTAAATATGAAAAGCTCAAAAGGTGTTGGCGCTGGTGACGGACAAGATGATGGTGAAGTTACTATGGTTGCTTGTCCAAGAAAGCCATATTGTTCAGGGGATTCTGGCAAATTTAAGGTTATGTGGTGGTGGGATAATAAAACAATGCAAGATTCCGCAATTGTTGATCCAAATTTTTAAATGAAAAAAAAAGGCTTTACTTTAATAGAACTCTTAGTCGTAGTAGCCATCATCGGTATCTTAGCTGCAGTAGGTGTTGTTGCTTATAATGGTTATACCATCAGTGCTAAAAAAAATGCCGCTAAGGCAAATCACAAAATCATTATAAAATTTATGCAAGCAGAAACTAGAAAATGTGAATTAGATCCTACATTAGGTATATTAAATTTAAAGGGAACAAGTCTTCTTAATTGTTCTGATATATTTGGCTCATCTGTGAGTTCTTCAAAAATAAATTTTGCTATGAAAAACTTTTTTCAATCAACAATTAAAAATGTTTTCAATGATAGCAGGGAGTCTATTCATCCAGGCCCTTATCAAGGTAAATGTTATCCAAGTGGTAGTCAAAGAACTTACTTAAATGAACAAGGTGTACATCACTTAGCAGTCGGTTGGTATCCATCTCAGAATAAACTTACACTTTATTTAGATACTTGTGTTGAGAATAGCGGTAAGGCAACAAGTGTAACATACAATATTCGTGAGTAATTACATCTTTGATCTGCTAAGACCACGGACCTCTTGATTGCAAATCAATTCTTAACCTTCAAATAATTATTGTTTATCAATAATATTTTTAAAAAAATTCTAGCTTGGCAACACTATGGTAACAGTGATAGAATTTTCTTATGAAGCGGAATGGTTTTACTTTAATTGAACTCCTAGTTGTCGTTGCAATTATAGGAATTTTAGCGGCAGTAGGTGTTGTTGCTTATAATGGGTATACGGCCAGTGCGAAAGCTAATGCATCTAAAACTAATTATAAAAATGTAACTAAATGGATACAAACAGAATTGGTAAAATGTAACGCTGGGTTAGCTGACAAAATGTTTACTTCTAATCCACAATCATGCCCAATGACTCATGCTAATAATTTTGCAAGTGGTATGAATAATGCTTGTAGGGGACAGAACGGAGTATTTGCAGATATGAAAAATCCTTATAAATCTAGTGATAGAATGTGTAGATTAAGCATAAGTTATACAAACGATAATGATGTAGGTTATGTAAACTGGAGCACTAAAAGCGCTAGTGAAATAAGATTGAGCGGATGTTGGAAAACACCATGCAGTTCATCTGATAATAGAGAAGAAATAATTATTGACGTTACACAATAAAAAAGCATTCACCCTAATAGAGCTCCTTGTCGTAGTAGCCATTATCGGTATACTCGCTGCAGTAGGAGTGGTTGCTTATAATGGGTATACTAATAGTGCAAAGGTTGCTGCAACTAAAGCTAATCATGCCTCAATTACAAAAATGATAGGTGCAAAAGCAATACAATGTAGCATGGGTGAAACTATAGAATATTTAGATATTAATGGTGCAAAAAAAAATATTAGTTGTCCTGTATCTATAGATAATTTTATAAGTTACATGAATCAAAACATTTATGGAATGAATTGGGAAAGTCCATTTTACGGATCAAGCCCACCCTCTGGCTCATGGTGTAGATTAAATGTTACAAACTGTTCACCACCTGGTTTTATGACTGCTTGTCCTTCTCACTCTCAACAAGGAGGATATTTGTCAGTATTTAAATTAGATGCATACAGAATTAAAATTTGTTCAAATCTAGGAAATAGTTCTGGCTCAACAAAATATATGGAAACTACAGTATCTTATGAATAAAAATGAGATTTGATGAAACTGAATGTAGTAGTGGGTCTTCAAAGAAACAAATTGCATTGTGGGTTAAGACTCATGTGGCAAGTGATTATAAACCAATACTTATTAAAAAAGATGGATGGTGCAATTAAGGCTAATAGTTCTATTTTGTCTACTTATAAATTAGATTACAACCTACAGAGTATTTGGAGTGTCTACTTGGAGTGATATAATTAATTAAATCATTAAATTTTTCATTTGATATTCTTTTATCATTATGAGGAAATTTCATTTCAAGAACACCGTATTCTGTATTGTACGAAAATACCCTTTTCTTGTTTAATAAATTAACATTTAGAGGCTTCCAAAATTTAAGATTAGTATCAATTGTACATCTCAAATTAAAAATTTTACTTTCAAAATATTCACGTTTGTATGTAATACCTATAGTGGATAAAGTTTGTCCTAAAATGAATGGTTTTATTGTAACAGGAACTTTTTTTAATAAATAAATAATTAATCTATTATCTATTTTTTTTAAAATATTCGATGGCAAGTTTAATGGGTAAATTTTCTTATTAACAACTTGGTTATTTTTAACTTTAGCTTCAAGATTGAATTTATTATTTAAATTTGTCTTAATTTCAAGATCTTCATTATAGTATCTTAATCTAACTTTTGATCTTTTGGAAATTCCACTTAAATTATCCGAATAATTTTGTAAAAATTCATTATCTAAATAAATAGAGTTCACTATTCTTTTTTTATATTTTTTTATAAAAAGAAATTTTGAATTAATTATTTGATCAACTAAGATATTATATTTATTTAAATCAAATGTATATTTTTTTTCAATTCTCATTTATTTGATCTCATGACAGTTTCATACAATTCTTTTACATTTAAATTTTCTGGTTGTATAATTCTTTCATCTACAATCAATGACGATTTTTTTTGATTAATAAACAAATCTTTTGAAAATTTAATATTTGATAAATTAACTTTAGAGCCATCAAAATAATCTTTTTTAATATAAGTCATAACATTAGCTATCTCAATATTTGAAAAGTTAATATCATTCCCTTCAACTTTTGAAGAATCTTTGACTGCTATTCCAACTAAAGAATTTTTAATTATGACATTTTCGATATCTGCAATCGAATTTTCTCCAACTGAGATAGCTTTATCTTTAACATTTGCAATATTAACCTTTTTAATATTAACCGTAGATCCACTTAGATCTATTGCATCCGCTCCTGTTGAAGAACCAATATTTCTAAAATTTGAATTAAGAATATCAACTTTACTAAAATCTAAATCTAGAGCATCAGATTTAGTGTTCCTAATATTAAGATTTTGAATTTTTCCATTGCTTTCAATTATATTTATCGCATCTTCACTTAAGCTTTTTAAAATATTGACATTCTTCATTTTAAAATTTTTTGCCCTATGTAACGTAAAACCACCTCTAAAATCAAAACCTAATATATTTTTACCAGTTGCATTTTGTATAATTAAGGAGTCTATATAAACTTCTTCATTATTAGCTAATACAATAACACCAGGCCAAAAATTATCATTTACTCCTGAAAATATTACTGGATTGTTTATATCGCCATTTATATTAATTTTATTATTAACAATTAAACTTGCGTTGGTAGAAAATTGAAAATTAGCTCCTTTATCTATTATAAATTCATAATCAGATGGTAAAATTATACTTTCTTTAATATAAATTTTTTCGTTCTCTTTAACATGTATTTTTTTGTTTATATCGTCTATCCAAAAAAGTTCTCTAATTAATTTCATATTCGCATTATAATTTTTTTTATTAATGTAATTAGAAAATATTTTGAAATCATCTTTGATATTTTTATCAAAAGATAAATTTAAATCCTTTGTAATTATTTCAAAATTAGGAAATTTTTTATCTACATAAATAAGCTTAATATCATTAATTGAATTTAAATCATTTTTTATAAAACTATCTAAGCTTATTGTTGGAGAATTATTTAATGTAAAAACTTCTTTATCATCAAATTTAATTTTTTGTTTTTTTTTGTTTTTTTGATTTAATAAAATATATTTAATTTGATAATGCTCTTTATCGTAATTAAACAAAATTAAATTATAACCGCCATTTTTATAAGTAATATAAGGGAAAAATTTAGTTTCATTTGGTACAAATATTTTTTGTTGCTCATAATTATAAGAAGTTCTTTCTTCAAAGTTATCATCATTCTTCAGCCAATTAATGACATCATCTAAATGATCGGTTGATACATTTATTTTCTGCAGAAATTTGGCATCTATTGATAATTTTTTTCTTAAATCATTTTCATAAATTGGGACTTCATTATTTAAAAAAGATAAATATTTAAGATTATATTTCCACTTTTTAATCTCACTGATAAGAATTTTTCTAAATTTTTTAATCTTAATTAATCTAAAAATAAATTCATCTTTTTTAGGTAAAAATTTCAATTCTCGAGTTAAATCTATTGATGCGCAACTATTATTATAACTTATTGGTTCAAATTTTTTATTTATCGGATTAAAATATATTCTAATATTTTTACCAATATCACCATGCCAACATTTGAATAAAAAAGAGACAGCAATATATCTGACCCACATTTTTTCATCTAAAAGTAAATAGTTTTTTTCAGGTTGGTTATAAAAATCCATAAGTTTTGATGCTGAATAGGATAAATTTTTATCACTCGACCAAAATAAATCATCATTATAAAAACTAAAAATTTTATCTATTTTAAAAATTGGACCATACGGCCTTAATGAATTATTTGTAAATGTTTCTGATGGATGTTCTTGTAAATACATAGTACCCCAAGAGTCTCCATTAACTATTAAATTCACATAAAACGATTTCGGTACAAATACCCCTACAAAATTGAGTAAATTATTAAAAATTTGCTCAGTGTGAAAATCTCTAGTTTTTGGTGACTGTAGTGAAATTTTTTTCATATTAAAAATTCCTTTATTTATAATATTTATCCTTAATGAAACTTTTTTTGTAGCTACGTGATCAAGCATATCTCCTTTAATTCTTATATTTGAATTTAAACTTCTATTTCTAAATCTAATTTTACCATTAACCCAGGATACCTCTTTACTATTGATAAAATTTTCTTTTAAAGCTTTATTTTTATCTTTCATAAGTTGTTCATAAGATTTAAAATTTATATCTAAATATAAATTTTCGAATGTGTTAATTGGTAGAATATTATGAGGTAAATTATTTAAAAAAGAAAAAAAAATATCTTTTTTATTTATATTTCTATCTGCACCAGCAATTCCAAATTCTTTAATTGTATTTTTTAAAATTATATCTTCTTTTAAAAACGATATAACTTTATTTTCATTATAAATTAATATTGATAACAATAATAAAATAGAAGTTAGAATATAATAAAAAAATTTAAAAGAAATTTTTTTTTTAATTTCTATTTTTTTGGCTAATAACATAGATACAACTTAAAAAGGAGTTAATCTTTGTCCATCTACGATTGAAATATCTCCATCTTTAAAATTTACCTCAAGTTGTTTTTTTAGTTTTGTTATATCATTTGTTGAAGTGATATTTAAATTAAAATTAATTTGTTCATTTTCTTTATCAATATCAATTCTTCTTAAATTAAAATCTTTTTTTAAACTAATCGAAATATTTTTTAAAACTTGTAAATTATCTCTCCCCTTTTTTTTCTTTAAATTTAAATTAATAAAAAAAACTCCCTCCATTAAATCAGTTTTTTTTCTACTTGCAAAATTAAGAACTATAAGAATTATAAAAGTTGAGACTATTGTAATTAATAATTGATTAGCTCCAAGACCGAGACCTATAGCAATAGCTATAAATATGTATGTCAATTCATAAGGTTCTTTAATAGGTGTCCTAAATCTTACAATTGATAATGCACCAACTAAACCAAGAGATAGTGCCAATGAACTTTTCACTACAGTAATTATAAAACATGTAATTATTGACAAACTTATCAAAGTTTTTGTCATTGAGTTTGATTGTGATAAAGAACGATAATATTGCTTATAATGCCACGCTAAAATAGCACCTAATATAACAGATGTAATAATATTAATAAAAAAATCAGAAAAATTGCTTGTGCTTGAGTACAAACTGTAATTATTTATAAAATCTGTTTTATTCATAAAGATATTATAATAAGCACTTTATTTTATTTTTTTCTTTGTATCTAATATAAGTTAATATTTTTTAGTATATAGATAAAATTATTGAAAAATATAGCTTTAAAACATTACTTGAAGTTATTTGATAACTTGAGTTATAAATAAATACAGATAAAACATGTCAATCTAGGAGCCCTCGTGGTGAAATTGGTAGACACAAAGGACTTAAAAGCCGAGGGATAGGAGTTAAAGTCAGTCCATAGTAGTCCAAGACAGTCTAAAACATTCTATAAAATCTCATAATTTAAATTTGGTTTTAAATTAAGATTAGAAAATAAGGCTTAATTAATTTGTGTAGACTTGTACAAAACTTGTACATGGAGAGATAAAAAATTATAGTTATTTAATGAAACAAAATGGTTTCACCCTTATAGAACTCCTAGTCGTTGTAGCCATCATCGGTATTCTAGCTGCTGTAGGAGTAGTTGCTTATAATGGGTATACTCTTAGTGCAAAAAGATCAGCAACTTTACAAAATTACAAAATGGCATCAAAGTTTATAAGCCATACATTTGCACTGTGTGGAGCTCAAGGAGGAAATATAACTATTAGTTCGGGTAATACTATTGACTGTGATGCAATTAACAACATAACGAATGTAATTAAAATAGCCGATACATTTAAAGATCATTTCATAAAAATAGGAGTAAAAAATCCTTATGATAATAATGCCCCTTCTATAATAAGGACTGGAAGTGGTGGAGACAATGTTAACGGAAGATTAAGACTCGATGAAACAGATTGCAAAAGTTCAGGTGGAAAAGGTGGTTATAAGAAATTAGTCCTTTGGGTTAAAACACATAAAGATCATGAAAATAAAACTTTTTTAATAGATAATTGGCAGCAATGGTGTGACAAATAATGAATAAAAAAGGCTTCACCCTAATAGAACTTTTTAAATATAGGATTATATAGGAGAACTTGTACAAGACTTGCTCACAGAGAGATAAAAATTATTCAAAACTTCCATATATTATCAACTTTACAAACATGTTTTGTATTGTGTTTTTTAGCTCCATTTAACTTTATATAAGATTGAAAAATTCTGCAGTATCTATCATTCTTATAATAAGTTTTTACTACTCTCACTTTACCTGAAGATAATCTATCTCCATTGTGCCATGAAACAATTTTACCATTTGGAGTATTATTTAGTGCAATCTGTATTGCATCAGTATGCATCTTAATTTCTTTTTCATTAAGATTAAATTTCAAATAATTGTTTATATCTACTGTTAAAAAAAGGACAGCAGCACCTGGAACTCCAAGAGAAAGAGCGTTAAATACAGAACCTGAACTTTCATAATCTAATATTTTTTTGTCAATATTAGTTTGTTTTGTGCTTATTTCATTATTATTAACACAGGCTGTAAATAATAAAGGAATTAATAAAAAACTTAATTTTTTTTTTAAATTTTTCATTTTAATTTAAATACTTTTCTGCACCTGGCCAATCCCAATAATTAAAATGAAATGTTCCCCAATTAAATTTACAAGCTGTAAAAGTTTTTGATCTTGCTTTTTCTTTTATATACAAAAGTACTTGAAAATCTCGACATAGACTAGAATTAATAGCGTAAGTAAAAATTGGTCTTATTTTACCACCAGCATCTCTACTTTCACTGTACCAACTTACTACCTCAAAATCTTTCATATTTTCTAACGTTGTATAAACTGCACTTTTGTGTTGTCTTGATTCTTTAGAATTAAAATAAGGGGGAGACCAAAACCTAAAATCCATAAACTGTCTTAAGTCCCAATTAGATCCATTTCCTGATGTAACATACTGAGCATCAGGAATTAAAAAATTTGGTTTAGGAAGTTTTCTTTCTTTTTTTATCCTTTTGATATCAACTTTATCTGGGCTGACACCAACGCAATTTGTGATTAAAATAAAACTACTCAATACCAGTATAATTTGGAATAATCTCATAGCCTCCATCCAATTTTTCACAGGCAAGAGATCTATATTCTACAGGAGTCCAACCCTCCATACCTGTCCAATTATAATATTTACAATCCTTTGCAATACCTGCATCTTGTAAAAAATGTTTAACTCCATCATCACATTCAACAATTTCTTTACTTTCCTCACTAATAACTTTTCCATTTTTATCTACTGTTTTTACAAGCGTAGTTTTTATATCGCAGTATTGATTTTCTTGACTAGCAGAATTAGCTTCATCACTGTAAGCAGCCCAAACTAGAAAACCTAAAATCAAAATGATTATATTTTTAGTCAAGATTATTTAAAACCTCCTTCACTTTTGATTTTAAATTGTTTTGTTTTTTAGGAATTGAACTTAATCTTTTATCTGCTTTTATCTCTTCGATTACTAAAGCTACATTATCTTTAGAAACTTTTACTTTTACGTAAGCTCTATAAGATTTGTGATGTGTAAAAAATATTTCTACTTTTTCAACAATATAGTTTCTCACAAGTGTATCATTGATCATATTAATTACAGTATCATCTGCTGAACCAGTAATATTATTATTTTCATCAATACCTGTTTCTGATTTATTTATAGATGATTGATTATTCATCTTACCGTTAATCCTATCTGCAATTTTGGCCTTTGCTAGCAAGGTAGATTTTTTTATTGCAAGTTCAAGATCAGGAGAAACGCTCGATGCTGTTTCGTACATCCAAGATTTATCTTCACGTTTATATTTAATGTACCACTTAGGTGTTTTGGTTAATTCACCTTTTTTAGACATATCCTTTTTAACTGTGTAAGTACTACAATTTGACAGTATAAGACTTAATAAAGTAATTATTCCCAATCTTAATATCTTTCTCATTAGTTATCTCCTTTTGGATCTGGAAAATCAGAAAAAAAGCCAGTCAGTTTATGCTGTACAATATTAAGTGTTTTTTTATGTTGATCTTTAGCTTCTTTCCATTTTTTGATTTGAAATTCTTTAGTCTCTTCAATTTCGTTTCCAATATGTTTCTTAAAACAATTAAAAAATTTATTAAATTTTTGACTAAATTCATCAAATTTATTTTCATTTGCATTTGCTGATTGAATGGAAACAATAAATACTACAGTAGCAATTATCATTTTTTTTATAAGGTTTTGTTTTTTCATAATGAACTAAATCTATCTTTAAATAAAAATATTGTTAGTGAAATGAAAGTTTGTTTGTTTCACTATGTTTTTATTAGTTAGCTGTATAAAAAATATTTATGGAAAAAGAGTTTTATAAAAATTTAAAATTAAAAACACTAAATGATATTACAAATGGAAAAATCACTTATGATAAATTAGACAATATCCTGAAAGGAGATAAAGAAATTACATTAGAGGCAATACGTCATGAAAGTTTTGTGTATTATGATGTACCAGAGTCTTTAAAAAATGATCGTGAAATTGTTTTAGCTTCTCTTAAGAAATACGGTCTGATGTTAGAATTTGTTAATGATAAGTTCAAAAAAGATAGAAATGTAGTATTCACTGCAGTAAAACAATGTGGATTTGCTTTAAAATACGCTGATAAAATCTTTCAAAATGATGAAGAAATTGTGCACGAAGCAATAAAATCTGATGGTTGGGCCTTACAATTTGTTGGTAAAAAATTTTTAAGGGATCCTGAATTTTTATCATTAGCAGTAAAGTATCATGGCTATGCATTCGAGCTATTACCAAAAAAATTTAAGAAAGATAAAACTTTTATAGAAAAATGTATCAAAAATCATGCTTATATCTTAAGATTTTTAGATCCAAAAATTAAATTTGATTATTTATTTCTAGAAAAATTAATTAAGATTAATGGATATTGTTTACAATATATTCCAGATGTATTTAAAGATGAATTTAATTTTGCACTATTAGCTGTAAAACAAAATGGATTATCAATTAATTTTGTAGAAGGTGAATTAAGAAAAAATAAAGAAATAATAATAGAAGCTATAAAGCAAAATAGAGAGAGTTATGACCTTATTGATAACTCTATGAAACTTGACAAAGATGTTAACGCTGCTTTTATGAAATATTCTACAATTTAATTATTATCAATAATCTGTTTTAAAGTTAAAATTTTCTTTTCAACTTCCTCAATTGCAACATTAATTTTTTCTTTCTCATTTTTACTAAATTTTGTGCCACCTTCACTATCTACATCTATAGCACCCTTAGTAGCCTCCATTAACCTGCCAATTTTAGCGCTAATATCTATTAAAGTATTTGAGGTGCTATCAAGTTTTCCAAGTTTTAAGTCTGCTGCTTCAAGCATAGACTCGTGTGCTTCAAGCATGGGGCTACCAAGCTTTCTTCTTCTAAATTCTAAATCAAGTTTAACAGAATCTGAGTGGTGAATATTATGATCTAAATCTTGCTCATCAGTACATTTTCTAAAATGGGATTCACTTTTTCCAGTTATTTCCTTTATCTCATCTTTTTTGAGCTCTTTAATAATATTTTTAAGAGCTAACTCTAAAGACAATAGTTTTCTTGGATATCCAGCCATATTTATAAGTTAATTTTTAAACTTGTGAAAATCAACCCTAAACCTTTCACTAAACTAAATTCAATAATTAGAGTAATATCAATTTCACTAACAAAGGAGATCATCATTGAAAAAACAAAATATAATTAATTATTCACCAAGTGAATTCGCATTCGGTTTTGAAGCCTGTAACAGCTGCTACTATGATAAAAAAATTAATGGTATTGAATTAAAAGTTCCATTTCCTGGGATTTTTTCAAAATTTGATAGTCTTCAAAAAAAATTCTATCATGGAAAGTCTAGTAAGATTCTTTCAGATAAACTTGAAGATGGTGAAATTGTTGGAGATTATAATAAAAGGTTACAATCAGAAATTTTGTACGATCTTAAAGATAGACCTTTTACACTGAGTGGTTACATTGATAGTTATATCAAACACAAAGACTCGTTTACCATTGTTGATTTTAAAACAACAAAAATTGATGAAAATAAAATTGATACATATGCAACTCAGTTACAAACCTATGCATTGATGATGCAAAAACCCAAAGAGGGTAGTCTTAAACTAACTCCAGTAAAGCGATTAGGAATTTTTTGTTTTGAGCCAAGTGACATTACAGAACTTGGAAAAAATAATTGTAACATGGTTATGGATACTCAATGGTTTGATATACCAAGAGATGATAAAGATCTAATTGGTTATATTACAAAAATTCAAGATGTTTTATATTCTAAAACTAAACCTGAGCCTACTTCTACTTGTGGTGTATGTAACTTTAAAAAGGTAATGAAGTAATGCAAAAACTTAACAATTCAGAGACCAAAGTAACAGAAGTTATTAGTTTTATTTTAGGACAATTTAGAGATGAAAGAGTAGATCATGACCTTGAAGTAACGTCCGAACTTATTTTGATAGCAAGAATTCTTCATCAAAGATTTAAAATTAATAACGGAATAAAAGTTAAAGAAGACAAATCAGTAATCTTAGCAAGAGATGAAGTTTTAAAAGAAATTAAAAATGATGAATATTACGAATTAATAAAAAACTTTATAAAAGATTATCGACAATTCAGAGATAAAAACATAAATTAAAATCATGTGGAAGTTTATTAAGTATAAATTTAATAAAGCGTTTGAAAAAGATTTATTATATTTAATAGTCTTTTTCTTATTTCTAAGTTTTATTGGAGTTACTTTAATTTCAACTATAATTTTTATTTTTCAAAAGCTTGGAGTTTTATCTGAAAATAATATTTTCACTGAAACTTTATGGCAAGGATTTAAATTATTTTTTGATCAAAATGCCATTTTTAACTTAGGTGATAAAAATACTTTTCTTGATTATTTTTTCAAATTTAACATTACTATTTTTGGTATTTTAATTTTTTCATCAGTTATAGGTATTGTTACTAATTTGATATCAAATCGAATTGAAGAATTACGAACTGGAAAAACTAAGATTGAGGAAGAGGATCACATAATTTTTTTTAATTTTAGTAGAAGACTAATTCCTCTCTTAAGTGAACTTTGCAACGCTTATGAAAATAAAAAAAGATCTTTTGTAGTTGTGTCCAACGAAGAACCTTTGGTTGTCATGGAGAAAATTAAAAATGTAATCAAAATTCCAAAAAATATAACGATACTTGCAAGAAAAGGATACGCTTGGCAAAAAAGTTTATTAGATAAAATAAATTTAGAAAAAGCTAAACAAGTAATTATTTTAAAGCCTGATATCAGCGAATTGTTTAAAACAGAAATGGATTGTGATGTTGAGGTGGGTAAAAGCATGTCATCAATTATTGGATCAAAACAATGGGATAAAAATCCATGCAAAATTTTAGGAGAGTTTCATAGCGAACAAAGAGGTTTTGCTCATGCTTGGTTCAGTAGAAGTATTTGGGGAAAAAAAGTTACAGAACTTGGTAATACTTGGGAAATTCCAGAAATCATCAGTTCTCAAATTTTAAAAAATAATCTTCTAGCTCAATGCACAAATACACCTGATCTAACGGAGATATATGACAATCTTTTTGGTTACGAGGGATCAGAAGTATATTTTGTTGACCCAGCTAAACCAAAATTCAAAGATGTCTTAGAAAAAAATATTGGAAAGAATATAAAAGATCTAAATAGATTATGTGACAATATTATTGTTATTGGTTTCTTTTTAAATGATCAAAGTAACAAAAGAACTTACAACAAGGTTTTTTTAAATACCCCAACCAATTTTCCTCTTACAAAAAACTATGGAATTATTTGTATAGCTAAAAATGAAGATCAAATTATAAAAGAATTAAGCGAACTGGAAAGTCACGAGAAAGAAGTAAAAGACATTGATCCAAACCTAAAACAAGATGATGGTGATCTTAATGTTTCTCTTTTAGATTATAGTAGAGAGAACAATAGCGATTATTTAAAAATATTAATTAGCTCTTTAATTAACTCAAATTATTATAATAATTTAAAAAATCTTGATATTTACCAGCATCATAATGATACAGCTTTAAAGAATTTGGATTATATAACCGAGGAAAATATCAATTCTGATGAAGATAATGAGTTAATTAATCTAGGTATTATTTTTCACATGATCAATACAGATCATAAGCACAACTTCAAATTTCAAGTATTTAAAGTTAATCAAAATTCACCTTTACATTCAAAAATTAACCCTGGTGATGAAATTTTAAACATCATTAAAAAAGAAGAATTAGATAAATTTAAAAAATTAGATGAGAAAGATCTTTGTCATTATACGAAATACCCTAGAGGAGTTGAGAAAAAACTTAAATCTAAAGTAACCGAGTTTTTAAAAGAAAATAATGAAATTATCATTATTCTTAAGAAATTTGATACCAAGAAAATAGAATTTCTAGAAATCAATAAAGATGAAGTCACTAAGCAAAAAACAAAACTATTAGCAGAATTTAAAGATATTCAATCAAAAAGACATAATATGATTGAAACAGTTAAAAAGAACATCAATTTTAAAGAAAAAAATTTAGATGAATTTACTTCAAATATTGGGGGAACCACTAGACCTGATGAATTTGAAAAAAGTAATTGTATAATTTTATTTAACGAAACAAATCAACAAATCCAAAAATTTAAAGAAAACCCAACAGAAGATCATGCCATGATCAATAACTTTATTGGGTTCTCTCAATTATCTAATTATTCTTATAATGATAAAAAGACTGTAGATCGATCTATGATCACAGAGATTAATGGTTATCGAACTAAAAAGATATTAGAAGACTTTAAAAATAAGTTTCACAGTCCTTATGTAGGTAATGATGTCATTGAGATGAATTCAATTATCAGTAAATACATTGCTGCAGCAACATTTGACTCGCAAAATGCTGATCTAATAGATTTGTTATTCAAACGAGTTCATACTTTAAAGTCTCACACATTATTAGACAAATCATTATCAACTACATTTTGTGAATTAGAAAAGTATTTCCAAAATAAAAATGAAGTCTTAATTGGTATTATTGATTACGATTTCGATAAATCAAGATATAGAAAAATTAAAAATATATCGATTAACCCCGAACAAAGAACACAAATTGATTTAGATGAAGGGGATCGATTAATAACAATTGCAAACTTCAACGACCTAGAGATGGTCAAACAAAGTAGATATTTGCATATATTATAAAAAATATGTCTGAAAACAGAATAGAAAAACTTTTACCGTTTTTTGTTTATATATTATTTGATCCTAATGATTTTAAGCCTTTTTATGTAGGTATGGGTCAAAATACAAGAGATCTTGATCATAAGGCGGGTGAAAATGATCCTAAAGAGAAAAAAATAAAAGAAATTAAATCAAAAGGACAAAAAGAATTAAGAGTAATTATTGGAAGATATGAAACCAGAGAAGAAGCTCTTAGTGTTGAATCAACCTTAATTAATTGGGTTTACGGATACGATAACCTTACAAATCAAAATAGAGCTTTTGGTAATATTTATATTAGACCACATTCTCAATTAGTAGACAAACACTTTACCCATTTAGACAGGATTGACAGACCTTATCAAAAAAATATCGGTGATGGCAAATATACAAAACAAAAACTATCTCAAATAGATGATAATAAAATTTTAGATAAATTGGCTGTAGTAAAGGAAATAATCATTACTAAATTTCCAAGTTTAATTGTTAGTAAAGAACAAATTCTTACACCTCAAGATCCATGTATTTTGATTAAGGGATTTTCTAAGTTTATCCAAATACAAATAAGAATGACCGTTGCTTCTGGAAAATATTTTACTTTTAATTATCTTCCTATAAATTTGGAATGTAGAGATGCTTTTATAAAAACAATACAAGATAAGTTTCCATCACAAAAAATTCCTAAAGGTAATAAATTTGAAAGATATTTTCCACATAGACTGGATGGTGAGACAGTTAAGGTACATTTTGAGGAAAATTATAAGTGTGTAAATGTTTTAGACAATATGCTAAAGAATATTAATAATACTTAATAAATGACTGATGTATTCAAAAAAATAAGTGAACTTAATTCTAAGTATGGTAATGAGTCTTCTGAATTTGAAGAGGAATTAGTAGAGCATCTTAAGAAGAAATTTCCTGAACAATACAAATTATCATTAGAAGATCTTAAAAATGATGGGTCTGATGATCCTGAAATGGAAATGACACCAGGTAGATTTGTGGATCATATTGGTGATAAAAGTGAAGAATTGTTAAAAGAATACGAAACAATTTTAAAAAAACTTAACGGAGAGTAGTATGCCTAAATTTAAAGCAGTGTATTTATTTGACAAAATTTATGATTTTGAAGGTATTAAAGAGATTGAGGCCAAAGATATTAAAGAAGCTGTTGAAAAATTAAAGAAGGCTGGAAGAAGAGGACATCTCATTGATGAAACTTATGATACTGGAGATAAACCAATTTATAGTCCAAGAGGAATGCATGTATTTAATTCTGAAAAGTTTATTGATGAAAATGAAGCTAGAGAAAGTTTAGATTTAGACGGCAATAGTCCAGATGCAGTTATAGATGAAGATTTTACTTTTGAAGATTAAAAAAATATTCTAATTTTCTAAATTATCAAACCAATCATTAACAATAGCTAAAGCATTAGTCTGATCTGACTCTGTTAATTCTTCAATATAATGAGCTATTGATCCAGGTGATGGTATTTCTTCTTCTGGATTACTAAGTTCATTAGCTGCTTTTTTATAACTTTCACCAAAACTTTCTTTTAACTTTTTTGCTAATTCTTCCTCAAGAGCTGTTGCGTTTCCTGGACTATTATTATTATAAATTTTGTCTGTTACCTCATTAACTCTGTTACGTAAATTTCCCATATTTTAATATAATATTTTAAGTGAAATAGATCAATAAGGACTTCACTAACATTATTTCATAATTGGCTTATATTTAGATTATGAAAACATTTAGACCTTTTAAAATAAAAAAATATAAACCTTTTAAGTTCAAGATAAAAAAGAGACCTGTCTATAAACCATTACGTGTTAAAAAGCCTAAGCCTTATAAAAGGGGCAGGTTATTAAAAAGTGGTATTACTCAACATATGAGAGTTACATGTACAGGTAGACGTTATTGGACACCTATTATCACAAAAATAGATCGTCCAGACTAATAACTTTTTCATAAAAAAATGAATAATAATTTTAGATTCGAGACTAATCTTAAAAATCCTATTCTCTATGATGTTATTTTCTTAAATGATCCTATTACTACAATGGAATTTGTAGAAAGAGTTCTAAGAGATATTTTTGGTAAAAAACATAAACAAGCTGTTAAACTTACTCAAAAAATTCATGAAACAGGGTATGGTATTGTTGGTTCATACATTTACGAAATTGCAGGACAAAAAGAATTGGAAACAAGCTTGATGGCAAAGGATGAAAATTTTCCTTTAAGAACAGTAATTAAAATTAGGTAATAGTTTTTTACGGAAAAATTGAAATTATTATGACAGATTAATAAGATAATTATGTTATAGTTAAATTATGAAAACCTATAGAGTAAGAGTAAGAATTGCTGGTGGTAGGATAGTTGATATCGAAATACAAGCACCTGATGTACATGCTGCTTTAAACATGGCTAAATCACAATATGGTGATGGCAATGTTTTAGGTGCTCCAATGTTAGTAAGATCTTAAGTTTACTATGACAGATATTAATGATCTTAAGTTTACAATTGAGCCTGAGGAAACCATTGAAATGGAGCAATTTGTTAACAGTGATAATAAAGAAAAAGAAAAAAAAATTTGGATACAAGTAAATTGGGGATTTTATCGAAGAAGAGAATTTACTGTTCAAGAGTTTAATGTTTTTGATGATTGTAAGACTTTAGAAGATATTCAAAAAAAGCTAGATGAAAAGATTAAAGAAGCAACACCAATAGTTAAAGATACAAAGCACGAGTTATCAAAGTTGTTTGTTCACGATGTTAACTTAAATGTTTACGAGACCTCAGGATTATCTGAAATTCTTGGCGCAGAAGAGAGTGATGTATTTCTTAATGAAAGCAGTGGTGGAGGAGCTTTTTCTAATGTCTTTCATTCAGAAAATATAGATGATGCTGATTGGAAAAAAACTGTAAGTGAAAGTGTTAGGGGTGAAACTGATGTATCACTCGAAGCTGCTGCAGAAGGTTGGCAGGATGATGTTTTAGTGGAAGATTTTAACTATACTAGCATGACACATGATACATTTTATAGAGCACCTCTTAGAGTGGTTGGGGTTAAAAAAAAATGACAGATAAAGAAAAAGAATTACTTAAAAAAATTACACAAGGTGTTTCTAATATTATGGATGATTATGCAAATGAATTAAATGACCAAGAAGAAATTTCACTTGAGGAATTATCCAATATTGAAAATGAGATATCAGGTGATGATAAATATACCTTCGAACTGCAGATTATTAATATGCTCAAAAATCTTAAATAATTTGTAGGACTTTATAGGATAACTTGCACCAGACTTGCACACGGAGAGATAAAATAAAAAAAATTTACTTATTCATCTTGTTCAATTATAAATATTAGCATAAACACTCATGAAATTCATTAATGCCCTCGTGGTGAAATTGGTAGACACAAAGGACTTAAAATCCTTGCCGCTTGCGGAGTGCCAGTTCGAGTCTGGCCGAGGGCACCAACTTGCTAATGCAATTTAATAGATTATTAAAAATAATATTTTTTAATAAAATATCTATTTTACTGTTAATAATTTTAGCATGCTTCTCTATTTTTTATGCTCTAATCGTAGCAAACACCAATGGCTCAATGGATTTTCCTTATAGTCCCACAAAAATTTTCATTGATAAAATAAATCCATACGAATATTTCTTATATAGCGAGGATTCAAGTCGAATTATTGGTGTACAATATCCTGTTTACGCTCATGCAACATTTATTTTATTTTCACCATTTTCATATTTTGAATGGGACATATCTAGAGCTAGCTGGAGTATAATTAATGTTTTATTGGGATTATTATGTAGTTATATTTTTTTAAAGAAAGCAGAAATAAATAAACTTGAGTTTATATTTTTAATTTGTATTTTTTGTATATCTACTCCATTTAGAAATTGTATTGGAAATGGTCAATTAAGTTTTTTAATACTTTTGTGTTTCTCAGCTTATCTTATTAATAATATATATTTAAAAAGTTTTTTAGTTGGTATTTCTTATATTAAATATTCTTTTATGCCTATTATGGCTTTTTCAATATATTTAAGAGACGGTTTTAAACAATTATTCATTTCTGGTCTTTTTTGTTTTATCGGATGGATTATTTTTTCATTTTATTTGAGTCAAAATATTTTTGATACATTATTTCAACCAATCATGGTTGCTCTAAATGGCTTTGATAGTACGCTAACTAGAGGAGATTTATATACAATATTGTCCAATATTTTTAAAATTAATAATTCATTTGCAATAATTTTGATAATTTTTCTTATTACTTTTATTTTTTCAAAAAATTTATCAAAAATTAATGATGAATTATTAGTTATAAATTTAATGTTGATAGTTAGCCTTTTTACTTTTGGCCATTTAATTTATGATTATGTTGTTTTATTTCCTGCTTTAATTTACTCTTTTAAAAATCTTAAATTTTTAAGAGCTAAAATTTCTTTTATAATTGTTCTATATTTTTGGTTTGGAATAAGAATTATTGAAAGAATAAAAATGATTATAACTGAAACTAGTGTAATAATCCCTACAACTTTTGACATTATATTAAATTTTTTCTTATTGATTATTCTATATTTTCTTAATCGAAATTTAAAATCTAATTCTTTATTAAGGTTTAATCTTAATCCATAAAACATAAATTAAAGTTCTTAAAATTTCTATTTTTGGAATTTTAGATTTACCCTGTGTTCTTTGATGAAAAATTATTGGTATTTCTTTAATAGAGTGTCCCATTTTATTCAAAAGATAGATAGTATTCATAAAAAAACTATATCCTTTTGCTTTTACTCTATTCAAATGAAAACCTTTCAATTTTCTTAAGTTGTAACATCTATATGAAGTTGTAAATTCATTTAAATTGATGCCTAACATAAATCTTATGAATTTATTTCCATACTTACTTAAAAAAAATCTATATCCCTTCAAATCATTTCTACCATTCTTGACATATCTTGATCCAGTCACGCAATCATAAAATTTTATATATTTTAAAAATTTTGTAATAATTTTGGGATCATGTGATAGATCAGCATCCATTGTAATTAAAAAATCGTATCTTTTGTTTAGAGCATATTGATAGATTTTTTTGTGTGCAGTATCTAAACCCATTTTTTTTGATCTTTTAATTAGAAAAATATTTTTATATTTTGATTTAAATTTAGTGATTTTTCTTGAAGTTCCATCAGGTGAATTATCATCTACTACTAAA
The DNA here is from genome assembly GCA_902623735.1 of uncultured Pelagibacteraceae bacterium. Classification (GTDB taxonomy): domain Bacteria; phylum Pseudomonadota; class Alphaproteobacteria; order Pelagibacterales; family Pelagibacteraceae; genus Pelagibacter. Next base: position 43,513 of record CACNUU010000007.1, read on the forward strand.
ATATCTAGCTTAATTTTTAGGCTAATTATTTTTTTTAAAAAAATTTCTATATTCTTTGACTCATTAAATGTAGCTGTTGATATTAAAATTTTGTTCATTTTTACATTTATATCTTATATATTTTTTTGATGAAAAATATTCAAATAATATCTGATACCAATGAAAGATCTAAAAAGATTAAATATAAACTATTAAAACTGATTAATAAAAATAATTTTAGAGATTCTCAAACCTGTCTGGTAATTGGTGGAGATGGATTTATGCTTCAGACTTTAAAAAAAAATAAGAAAAGTAATAAATATTTTTATGGAATCAATTCTGGAAATTATGGTTTTTTGATGAATAAATTTTCCTCAAAAAAAATAATAAAAAATATTACTAAAGCAAAATTGATATCAATTTCTCCTTTAGAAATGACAGTTGTAAACAATAAAAATCTAAAGAAAAAATTTATCGCCATTAATGAAGTTTCAATTTTAAGACAAAGCAGACAGGCTGCTTCGTTATCTATAAGGAATGGATCTAAGAAAATCATCAAACATTTAGTTTCAGATGGAGTATTAGTTTCAACACCAGCAGGAAGCACAGCATACAATTTATCAGTTCATGGGCCTATTTTAAGTTTAAATTCAAAAAAATTATCTATTTCACCAATAAGCCCCTTTAGACCTCGTAGATGGAAGGGAAAAATAGTTAGTGATAGATCGAAAATAACTATTCATAATTTGAATCATAAAAAAAGACCAATTAGTGCTGTGGCTGATAATTTAGAAATAAGAAATGCTAAAAAAATAATTGTTAAAACAAAGAAAAACATAAAATTTAACTTATTATTTGATCAAAATAGAAGTTTGCAAAAAAAAATTAATTTAGAACAGTTAAGAAGAGAAACTAATTAAATTTATAATAATTAAAACTAACGTCATTTTATGTTTACAAAAATAGGAATTACCGGTTCTAATGGTTTAATTGGAAAAATTTTGATTAAAATTTTAAAAAAAAAAAAAATAAAATATACCTGTTTTAAATACGATATAAGAAACCAAAAAAAATTATTTGAATGGTTAAAAAGAAATAGGGATATAGACACAATTTATCATTTGGCAGCAATAGTGCCAATAAATCTGGTCAATAAGAATAAACAAAAATCTATTTCAGTAAATTTTAAGGGAACTGTAAATATTATAAATTCTCTAAAGCTAATTGATAAAAATTTTTGGTTTTTTTTTGCCAGCACATCTCATGTATATAAGCCACAAAAAAAATTATTAAGAGAAAATGACATATTAAAACCTTCTTCATTTTATGGAAAAACTAAACTAATGTCAGAAAATTTTCTTTTAAAAAATGAAAATAAAAAAATAAAAATTTGTATAGGACGAATTTTTAGTGTTTTTCATAAAAATCAGAAAAAACCTTTCTTTTATCCTGTTATGCTATCTAAATTCAAAAATAGATTAAATAAGAGAGCAAATTATGTTTTGTCTGGGGGAAATTCTATAAGAGATTTTTCTAATGCTGAAATGATTGCAAACATTATTTTTAAACTAAGTAAAAAAAGAGTAGGTGGGGTTATAAATATTGGATCTGGTAAAAAGATCACCTTGTTAGAATTTATTAAGAAATATATAAATAGATATGCTCAAATTACTGCATCGGGAAAATCTAACACAATTGCAGCCAATATTTCAAAACTTAAAATGTTATCAATTTTAAAATGAAGAATATAAAATTAACAGATAATACAATTTCTTTAAAGAATATAAACTCCTTGATTAATTGGTTAAAAAAAAATCCAAGATTAACCAAAGGAGACTTGACTCTAAAATTTGAAAAGATTTTTAGTAATTGGATAAAAAGAAGATATTCAATTTTTGTTAACAGCGGATCTTCGGCTAATTTGTTAATAGCCCAAGGGTTACTTGAGGCAAAAATGTTAAAAAATAAAATTATGATTGCACCAGCTGTATCTTGGGTAACCACTGTTACACCCTTTTTACAAATGGGATATGATGTAAAGTTATGTGATTGTAGTAAATCAGACTTAGGACTAGATATAAGTCATTTAGAAAAATTATGTAAACGATATAGGCCATCGTTACTAATTCTAGTGCACGTTTTAGGTCACGCAAATGATATGAAATCGATAAAGAAAATATGTTCTAAATATAAAGTTAGAATTATAGAGGACACCTGTGAAGCTTTGGGGTCTACTTATGAGGGTAAAAATCTTGGCACTCTGGGAATTGCTTCAACTTTTTCATTTTATTATGGGCACCATATTTCAACTATAGAAGGTGGAATGCTAACTTTAGATGATAAAAAACTTTATAATATATTACTTTCAATAAGATCTCACGGATGGGGCAGAGATTTGGAAAATTATGAGAGAAACCAATTAGAAAAAAAATATAAAATAGATAATGTTAGATCTCTTTATACATTTTATTACTCAGGATTTAATTTAAGACCAACTGATTTAAATGCTTTTTTAGGCATACAGCAAATGAAAGTTCTTACTAAAAAAATAAGAATAAGGTTTAGAAATTTTAAACTTTATCTAAAAAATTTGTCGAGTTTTTGGGCTCAACAGAGTGGTGCTAAAACAGTTTCTAATTTTGGTTACGCTATTATGGTAAAAAATAGAAAAGAATTATTTGATTATCTTAAAAAAAATAAAATTGAAACCAGACCTTTGATATGTGGAAATATGGGCCAACAACCATTTTGGTTAAAAAGATATAAAAGACCTCATTTACCTAATGCTGAAAAAATTCATCAATATGGATTGTATTTACCCAATCATGAAAATTTAACTGAAAAACAAGTGAAATATATATGTGAAAAAGTAAAGTTAAAGGCTTTACCATATAATTTTACTTAAATCTTTTTATAAAAAGTTTTATCAAACCAAATAAGGACATAACAATAAGTTTTAAGTTTATGGAACTTTCTCCTCTAGCCCTATTAACAAACACGGTTTCTATTTCATCAATTCTTAATCTATTATTATTTATTTCTTGAAGAATTTCTGACAAAATAATAAATCCATCTCCAATTTTACCACATCTTTTTATAATTACTTTACAAGATCTTATTGAATAAATTCTAAAACCATTTGTGTAATCCGAAACTGGAATAGAAAGCAGAAGTTTAGCTAGTTTATTGGATAAGTAAGATAAAATTTTTCTGGACATTGGCCAGTTTATTATTTTACTTCTTTTCAAATATCTGCTTCCAATTAATAAATCTAAATCATTTTTTAAAAAATAATTCAAATTTCTTACTATTTCTTTTGGTGGATGAGAAAAGTCAGCATCCATTTCTACCACTACTTTAATATTTTTGTTTTTTATAATTTTTCTTAAAGCAAAAATAACTGCAGAACCTCTTCCAGATTTTTTATTTCTGTGAAAATAATTTATTTTAATTTTTTTCTTTCTAATAATATCATGAGTCTTAAAATTAGTAGAATCATCTATAACAAAAATATTTGGATTAATTAAATAATGATTTATTCTATTAATTAATTTTTCAATATTTTGATCTTCATTATATGCTGGAATTATTATTGCAATTTTATTATGCTTTATTTTTATTGCCATAAATTTTTACTTTTAAGGCTCTTATTAACATATATAAAAAAATTTTACTTATACTTTTTATGTTAGGCTCTTCATTCGCTCTCCAAACTTTAATGACTGGTAAAAAGAATTTTGTTTTGATTTTACTTTTGTCAGAACAATATTTAATTAATTGTTCTTGTAGAGGAATAAGATTTATAATTGGATACATTGCCTTTTCATCCCATGCTTTTTTTGAATATTTTTCAAGAATTTTAATGAATGAAAAAAAAATTTCTCTTTTCCCATAAAAAAAACGATCAGATCTATCATAATTCCAATCACCATAGGAGTTTTCAAAAAAAATTGTATTTTCAGGTATATTCATATTAACTTTAGATAATATGAAAAGATCTGGTCTACTTTTAAAGATAATTTCGTACTTCTTATTTTGTAAATCTTCTATTTTTTTTATTAGTTCAATACATCTTAAAAATTTATAAATTTGTGATCTAGATGATAATGAAGCTTTACCAAACATCATATCAAATTTATTTAAATTACCAAAAATATTTGCTGTTGAATTAAAATTAAATTCTTCGATTTCAAAATATACAGGTTTTAATTCTTTCTTGATTAAGTCAAAAGTTTCAACTTCAGTTTCGTCATCTGTCCATGTTGAAATAATCAAATCAGAGTCTGTTTTATTTAAAAATTTTCTGTGATATTTAAAAAGATATTTAATTGTTCTTAAATGACCAATTAAAAGTAAAACATTTCTATTCTCAGTAAAATTTTCATTTAATATGTTTTCTTTAGAAATATTGTTCATATTTAAATTAATACTATATAATTTAAATTTATCTTAAATCAATTTACATATCGATTAAATATACATATCTTAAATATATGATCAAATTAGTATCAATTTATGGATATTGAGTTATAAAATATTTGTATGAATAAATGGCAAGCTTTAGAAAATGTTTTAAATAATTATCATGAGAATGTTCCAGAAGATTTCTGGTTAGATGAAGAGTTTGTTTTTCAAGCGTGCCACTGGAATGGATTTAATTTTAGATTTGCAAATTTATCTTTAAAAAAGAATAAAAAATTTGTATTAAAAATAATTAAATATTGGGGATATTCATTCGAATATGCAGATGATACTCTTAAAAGAGATAGAAATTTTATTTTAGAAGCACTGTCGTTTAATGCATCAATTATTAAACATATAGATCCATCATTAAAAAATGATAAACATTTTATTAGCGAAGCTTTAAAAACATGTCACTTAGCATCAGACTATTTTGATGAAAATTTTGAAAAAAAACAAAATCTGTAAAAAATATTTTTATATTTTATATTATGTTTAATAATTATTTTTTTAAAAAAATCACAAATAATTATCTATTTACATTTTTATTATTTTTTTTTGCTTTTATCTTAAGATTTTACAAGTTTGATAGCTTAGGTTTTTGGGGGGATGAAATTTTAACTTATTGGGAGACACAACCTTTGCAAACATTTAGTGAAGTTTGGTTAAAAATAAAAGATACTGAATATAATTCTCCATTATATTTTTATATATTAAATATTTATAATCATTTTTTTGATTATACAGCTTATTCTATAAGATTATTTCATATAATTTTTGGTTTTTTATCACTTTTAGTTGCTTTTCTTATTTCTAGATATTTATTTACTAGATCAGTTTGTAATCTTATTTTATTTCTTTTAAGTGCCAATTTATTTTTAATATGGATTTCTACAGAGATAAGGATTATAGCTTTTGTTTTATTTTTTTATCTACTTTTAATTTTACT
>CACNUU010000008.1 GCA_902623735.1 uncultured Pelagibacteraceae bacterium
ATTTTTTCTTAATTATACTTTTCTGTTTTTTTTATGGTTTTTTGAATCAAGAATACATTTTATCTAGATTAGGTGGTGAACCGATGCTACATAATCAGTTAACACTTAAATTTTTTATTGGATATAATTTTAAAAGTTTTTTTAATTCATATATACTTGGAGCAATTAATTTAGCTCTAATTATTTTATCAATTTGGAGTCTTAGAAAAAATATTTTCGAAAATCTTTTCTTATTATACTTGATGATAGTTTTGATAATTACCTATTTATTTATTATTTTTGTTTCATTAACACTATCTGGTGTTACAGGTGCCAGATACTGGACTTATTTAGTACCAATTATAACAATGATAAACATATACTATTTAATCAATATCAAAAAAAAAATAATTAGTAATTCAATCATTTTATTTTTAATTTTGTTTACTTCTTATATTTGTGTGAAAAATTTTAATCATCCGCAAATTAGAAAACCAGATACACCAGGTTTAATTAAATTTATAAATAATTCAGAAATCAAAAATGTTGTTAGTCAAAATTCATCGTATTTTGATGTTTATTTAAGAAATGGATATAAAAAAGATCTTAAGAAAGAAATATTATACAATGACGATATAATTAATTTTGATAATGATTTTTTATATATATGTCTTGATTTAGTTTGGATTCCAGAAAAAAGTACATATTCAAAAGAAATTTATGATTGTTATCCAAGGTCAGTAAATACAGAAAGATTTAAAAAATCAAAAACTTTTAAATTTTTTGGCTATGCAGTAACAGAATTTCAAATTAATAAATCCAATAATTAAACTCAAACTTTATATTTTAAAACGTGCACTTATCGCATCTTTGTAAAAAGTTTTAACAGTTTCATTTGTTAAATCTTGGAATGATTTTCCAAACTTTTCTATTTTTTCTATAATTGGTGGAGGAACAGTAATTATATGACATCCTAATTGTTTAGCTTGTATATAATTATATGGCTCTCTTACACTGGCCCACAATATTTCAACGTTTTTAAATTTTTTTGCCGCTTTAATACTTTTTTTGATTTCAGGTACAGGATCCTTGCCTACGTCTGCAGCTCTTCCAGCAAAAATAGATATAATTACTTTAGTTTTTTTGTTAATAGAAGCTAAAATCTTTTTAGTTTGTTGGTGAGTATAAACTGCAGTAATATTAAGTTTGATATTCCTATTATTTAATTCTTTAATAATTTTTCCCATATAAACACCTTTTGTATTTGTTACTGGTATTTTTACAAAAATGTTTTTACTCCAATTATTAATCTTTAAGGCTTGTTTTTTTATTCCACCATATTCATCTGCAAACACTTCTAAAGACACTGGTTTATTTTTACAAATTTTAAGAATTTTTTTTGAGTACTTTTCGTAGCTTTTGGCTCCGGCTTTTTTCATTAAACTAGGATTAGTGGTGAATCCTTTTACAATTTTTTTTTTATTAAATCTTTTAATCGTATCTAATTCAGCAATATCACAGAAAATTTTAGTATTTTTTTTCATAAAGATGTTTCTACATTAATTTAACAAAAGGTTCTATAATTATTGAGAGTGTGGTGCCCCCACACGGATTCGAACCACGGACCTATTGATTACAAATCAATTCTAAAAGTTTAAATAAATATTGTTTATCAATAATTTTTGTAAAAAAATTCTGGCTTGGCAGCAATATGGTAACAGTGATAGACTTTTTTTATGAAGCAAAAAGCCTTCACCCTAATAGAACTCTTAGTCGTTGTAGCAATCATCGGTATCTTAGCTGCAGTAGGGGTGGTTGCTTACAATGGTTATACGAGCGCTGCAAAAATTAACACAGTAAAATCAAATCACAATATGATGATAAAAGAGTTTAAAACACTAGCTTTGAAGTTCGAAATTGATGGTGAAATTACAAGGCGAGAGTGGGGTAAAGAAAAAACTTTCACTCAGAGAAACCTTGCTTTTGACTGCTCCCCATTTGCAACGCACTGGTCAAATATTAAAACACCATACGCTGACTCAACAGCAATTCAAAAAGGTCAAGACAGTCAAGCTTGGGGTGGTGTTTGTTGTAATTATGGTAAAGAAGGAAGAACTTACGTTTGGTTTGTAGTTAACAAACCAAAGTGTTCATTTACAACTTATCTTCCTGACAATATAACAATTTATGAAGAGGTTGATTGGCCACCTAATTAATGAATCGTAAAGCCTTCACACTAATAGAGCTCCTAGTCGTAGTGGCAATCATCGGTATTCTCGCTGCTGTCGGAGTGGTTGCTTATAATGGGTATACCGCCAGCGCTAAAGCAAACTCAAGTAAGGCTAATTATAAACAATATATTAATTATGCTAACTCACTTTTGATGAAATGCCATATGGGAGAAACTAAAATTGAACTTAAAGTAAATACACATTCATTGCCGCAAACTTATAATTGCAGTGATGCAATTCAAAACTTTTTAAATCTCTTAGCAACCCACTTAGGAGATTATAAAAAAGCAAAAAACCCCTATCGCCCTGATCAACCCTCATTTAGAGCTGGTGCTCCTGGAAACACTCCTTCAGATTTAGGCTATGTAGATATGTGGGTTGTTGGAAGCTCTCCAAAAGCACCTATTAATGTATCTGTGATGTACAAAGATGGTGAAACACTAACTAGTACAATTACAACTTGCTTAGCAGGAGGTTGTGATGTCCAGTAATAAAAAAGCCTTCACTCTAATAGAACTCCTAGTCGTAGTAGCTATTATCGGTATCCTCGCTGCAGTAGGAGTAGTTGCTTATAATGGGTATACTGCGAGTGCAAAAAAAGGTGCAGCTAAATCACAGCATAAAACTATTGTAAAATTTATTCAGTCAGAAATTATGAAGTGCTCTCTTGGAGACCAAATAATTCTGAAAAAAATATCGTCAGGTAATGTAGTAGATCAATCTGACTTATGTCCTAAAGTAAACAATATAACATCTGGAAACAATAGTTATGATGTTGTCTCAGCTTTTGATTATCATTTTAAAGCTATCGCTTATAAAAATGTTTACCATCAACAATGGTATGCAACTAGTGTATGCTCAGTTAGTGGTAAAACAGTTTATAATAATAACGGACAAGGTGGAGGCACCTGTATAACAAGACAACAAAATGATGAAATAATAGTAGGAACTAATATTACCCCTTCTGAAAGTTTAATTTCAAAATTTAAGGTTCAATAAAACAAAAAACGACTACTTGATTGGTCTACAAAAGCGGTAGCATTATGGTAACACTCATTGCTACCAATTTATAAAATTTTTAATTTCGCAAAAATAGATAACGTTGATTTTATTGATTGATGGTGCCCCCGCACGGATTCGAACCGCGGACCTATTGATTACAAATCAATTGCTCTACCAGCTGAGCTACAAGGGCATGCGCAATAATTATTAATTATTCTTTAATTAATCAACTCTTTTTTTTGTAATTTAAATGGTGAAATACAATAGCTGCGCTATTTGATATATTTAAACTCTCAATTTTCTCATCAATATCAATTTTAACTAAAAAGTCAGCATATTTTGCTGTATGTTGATGCATACCATATCCTTCGGAGCCAAATAATAAAATATTATTTCCCTTCCATTCAATTTCAGTAAAATTTTTTTTACTATTTCCATCAAAACCATAAACCCAAAAATTTTTATCTTTTAAATTTTTTAATGTGGAATTTATGTTAGAAACTTCAAATATATTTATATATTCAATTGCTCCACTTGAAGCTTTATACATAAGTTTACTCTCACTTGGAAAATGTCTTTCTTTAACTATAATTCCATCAATGTTAAATGATGCTGCACTTCTTATTAAAGATCCAATATTTCTAGGATCTGTCACTCCGTCCAAACATGCAAATGTAATATTATTATTTTCTTTTATAAAATCTCTGAGTGTTGGATTAATCAAATGTTCTATTTCTGCAACATAACCTTGATGGAGTAAATTCTCTTTGGTCGAGTATTTATCGAGTTCTTTTTTTGTCTTGAAGTATACTTTTACTCCTTCAAGAAGATTTTTATTGGGACTTTTGCGATGTAAATTTTTTTTACTCTCCTCAGTTAAAAACACTCTTAATACAGTCCTTCTTGGATTTTTAAGAGCTTCAGTTACAGCGTGTTGACCAACAATGAAAAAAGACGATTTATTCATAAATTTTACTTATTTTACACGTTTTTTTTGACATTTTCCTATTAAATCACGTGTTGCATTTGGACAAATAAAATATATAAAACGCTTGTTGTTTGAAGCTTTATTGAACAAGGGGACGCTTCCCCTAAGGGAGGGGTTCCAGAGCGGTCAAATGGGGCGGGCTGTAAACCCGTTGACTTCGGTCTTCGAAAGTTCGAATCTTTCCCCCTCCACCATTCAATAAAAATTTGAATAATAATGGAGTGTAACTCTTGGGGTTGTGCGGGTGTAGTTCAATGGTAGAACGCTAGCCTTCCAAGCTGGATGTAAGGGTTCGATTCCCTTTACCCGCTCCAAGAATGTGAAATAAAAAATTAAATTGAGGTAAAAAGTAATGTCGAAAGAAAAATTTGTAAGGAATAAACCGCATTGTAACATTGGTACAATTGGCCATGTCGACCACGGTAAAACAACTTTAACAGCCGCAATCACAAAAGTTTTAGCTGAAACTGGTGGTGCTACTGCAATTGCATATGATCAAATTGATAAGGCTCCAGAAGAAAAAGAGAGGGGTATTACAATTTCAACGGCCCATGTTGAATATGAAACTGAAAAAAGACACTATGCACACGTAGATTGTCCTGGTCACGCTGACTATGTAAAAAATATGATTACAGGTGCTGCACAAATGGATGGTGCAATATTGGTTGTTAATGCAGCTGATGGTCCAATGCCACAAACTAGAGAGCATATTCTGCTTGCAAGACAAGTTGGTGTACCTGCGATAGTAGTTTATCTAAATAAGGTTGATCAAGTTGATGATAAAGAAATGATTGATCTAGTAGAAGAAGAGATAAAAGAGTTATTGACTTCTTATAAATTTCCAGGCGACAAAACTCCAATTGCAAAAGGTTCAGCACTTGCTGCAGTTGAAGGAAGAGATGATGAAATTGGAAAAAATTCAATTTTAGAATTAATGAAAAATGTTGATGAATTTATTCCACAACCAGACAGGCCAAAAGATAAAGATTTTTTAATGCCTGTTGAAGATGTATTCTCAATTTCAGGAAGAGGTACTGTTGTTACAGGAAGAGTAGAATCTGGTGTAATTAAAACTGGAGATGAGATTGAAATAGTGGGTATTAGAGAAACAAAAAAATCTGTTTGCACAGGAGTTGAAATGTTTAGAAAACTTTTAGACTCAGGTGAAGCAGGAGATAATATTGGTGTATTATTAAGAGGTGTAGAGAGAACAGATGTTGAGAGAGGACAGGTATTATGTAAATCTGGTTCTGTAACTCCACACACTAAATTTGAGGCTCAAGCTTATGTGCTTAAAAAAGAAGAGGGTGGAAGACATACTCCTTTCTTTACTAAGTATAGACCTCAGTTTTATTTTAGAACAACAGATGTAACTGGAGAGGTGGAATTGCCATCTGGTACAGAGATGGTTATGCCGGGTGATGATGCTAAATTTACAGTCAAATTAATTACTCCAATCGCTATGTCAGAGAAATTAAACTTTGCCATTAGAGAGGGAGGAAGAACTGTTGGAGCTGGAGTAGTAACTAAAATTATAGAGTAAGCTCTATATAGGAGTGTAGCTCAATTGGTAGAGCGCCGGTCTCCAAAACCGGAGGCTGAGGGTTCGAGTCCCTCCGCTCCTGCCAATAATTAATATAGAAGTAATATGAGAAACCCGATTAAATTTATACAAGAAGTTAAACAGGAGGCATTCAAAGTTACATGGCCAACAGGCAAAGAAACTGTTCAGGGGGCTTTAATGGTCTTTGCTATGGCAGTAGTAATGTCTTTATTTTTCCTTCTAGTTGATCAATTTTTAAAATTTTTATTGGATTTGTTTTTAAGGATAAGCATATAATGAAAAATTGGTATATTGTTCAATCACATTCAAGCTTTGAAAATAAAGTTGCCGGCTCCATAAAAGAAGAGGCCGACAAAGCAAAAATTTCAGAAAAGTTTGAAGAAATTATTGTCCCAACTCATGACGTAACTGAGGTGAAAAGAGGAAAAAGAATTCAGAGAAAAAAGAAATATTTCCCAGGATATGTTTTAATAAAAAGTGAAATGGATAATAACATTTATCATATGATTAAAAATATAAAAAGAGTAAGTGGTTTTTTAGGAACCAAAGGTATGCCAGTCCCTGTCTCTGATAAAGAAATTGAAAAGATTTTAGGTCAAATAAAAGATGGTGTGGCACAGCCAAAATCTGGTATAGAGTATAGCGTTGGTGAAAAAATCCAGGTTGTTGATGGACCTTTTGCTTCATTTAGTGGAATGGTAGAAGAAATAGATGAAGAAAAATCTAGGCTTAAAGTTTCAGTTTCAATCTTTGGAAGACCAACACCAGTAGATTTAGAATATAACCAAGTTGAGAAAGTAAGTTAATGGCAGCAAAAAAAGAAATAAGTGGTTTTATAAAATTACAAATCAAAGGTGGCCAAGCTAATCCAGCTCCTCCTGTTGGTCCTGCTTTAGGTCAACGTGGAGTTAATATAATGGAATTCTGTAAAGCATTTAACGATAAGACTAAATCTTTAGCAGGAAAACCTGTACCCGTTGAAATAACAGTTTATAAAGATAAGAAATTTGATTTCAAAATTAAATCACCACCAGCATCATTTTTTATTAGAGAGGCAGCTAAATTAAAAAGTGGTTCTCAAGAGCCAGGAAGAAATATTGTGGCTTCAATTACAAAAAAACAAGCAGAGGAAATAGCTAAACAAAAAATGAAAGATCTTAATGCATTAGATTTGGAACAAGCAGTCAAGATTATAGCAGGATCAGCTAGATCAATGGGAATAGAGGTTAAAGAATAATGACATCAAAAAGATTTAAAAAACTTCCTGAGAAAACTTTTGATTTACCAGCTGAAACTCTAGATAAGCTATTACCTTTAGTTAAAAAGAATTGCACTACAAAATTTGATGAGTCTATAGATTTAAGTTTACAAATTAATAACAAACAAAAAAAAAATGAAATAAGTATTAGAACAGTTGTAAATTTACCTGGAGGATCAGGAAAAAAAATTAAGGTGGCTGTAGTTTGTGAAGAAACAAAAACAAATGATGCAAAATCAGCTGGTGCAGATATCGTCGGTGGAGATGAGTTAATTGAGAAAATAAAAAGTGGTGAAATGAATTTTGAAAAATTAATTTGTACACCTTCAATGATGATTAAATTATCTAAACTGGGAAAAGTTTTAGGTCCCAAAGGTTTAATGCCTAATCCAAAATTAGGATCTGTGACTGACGATCTTAAAACTGCTGTTTCAGATGCTAAATCAGGACAAGCTGAAATAAGAAATGATAAAGATGGTAATATAGGGGTAAGTATTGGAAAAAAATCTTTTACTGATGACAAATTACTAAAAAATTTTAATGCAATAATAGATACTCTTGAAAAAGAAAAATCTAACAATGTGGTGAAGGGAGATCTAGTTAAATCTGTTTTTCTTACTTCTACTATGGGTGTTTCATATAAACTTAAATTAGGAAAAAATATTTAAATATTATGATGAATAAAGAACAAAAGAAAAATTATATATCTGAAATGAGCTCCCAGTTTGAAAACAGTAAAGCTATAATGGTAACTCATTATCAAGGCTTGTCTATGGTTCAACTTGATGAACTTAGGTCTAAAATGAGAGAGCATGGAATAATTTTTAAGATCACTAAAAATAGAATTACAAAATTGGCATTGGAAAAAACTAAATGTAAAGATCTATCTAGCTTATTTACTGGACCAACTGCAGTCGCATTTGGTGAAGACGCCATTATGTCAGCAAGGATTCTATCAAAATTTGCCAAAGATAATGAGAATCTTAAACTAATTGGTGGAATGATGAATGATGAAGTGCTTGATCAAGCTGGTGTTATGAATGTAGCAAATTTACCCACTTTAGATGAAGCAAGAGCCAATATTGTGGGAATTTTGAATGCGTCAGCATCAAAATTAGTAAGTATTTTACTTGCACGATCAGAAAAAATGAGTAATTTACCCACAGAAAATTCTGAAACAAAACCTAAAGAGTAATACATATGCCAGATCTAAATAAAATTATAGAAGATTTATCAAATTTAACAGTTGCTGAAGCAGCTGAATTATCAAAACAATTAGAGGAAAAGTGGGGCGTATCTCCCATGGCGGCAGCGGCACCAGCAGCAGCTGGAGGTGCAGCAGCAGCAGAAGAAAAAGATGATTTTACTATCATGTTGGTATCTGCCGGTGACAAAAAAATCAATGTCATAAAAGAAGTTAGAGCAGCAACATCACTTGGCCTTAAAGAAGCAAAAGATTTAGTTGAGGGTGCACCTAAAGAAGTAAAGACTGGTGTTCCAAAGAAAGAAGCTGAGGAGATTAAAGCTAAATTAGAAGCTGCAGGCGCTAAAGTAGAACTTAAGTAATTAAAAAAGGAAATTCTTTAAATACTGATTAACATTAATCAGTATTTATATTTAGATGCAAATATCTTTTACTGAAAAAAAAAATATTAGAAAAAGTTTTGGTAAACTTAAAGAAAGTTTATCAATACCAAATTTAATAGAAGTTCAAAAAAATTCATACGATGAATTGACTTTATACAATCCTGAGGCAGGAGAATTAACAAAGGGTTTTGATAGAGTTTTTAAAAGTATTTTTCCAATAGAGGATTTAAATGATAAAGCAACGTTAGAATATGTCTCTTATAGATTAGAAAAACCAAAATTTGATGTTGAAGAGTGTATAGCTAGAGGATTGACTTATTCATCAGCTTTAAAGTGCACATTAAGACTAGTTGTTTATGAAATAGATCAAGAAAATAATACTAAAGATATCCTATCGGCAAAAGAACAAGAAGTTTATATGGGTGAAGTTCCTATGATGACTAACAGCGGAACATTTATTACTAATGGCGTTCAGAGAGTTGTGGTTAATCAAATGCATAGAAGCCCAGGTGTTTTTTTTGATCATGATAAAGGTAAAACCCATGCGAGCGGTAAACTTTTATTTAATTGCCGTGTAATTCCCAATAGAGGTTCGTGGTTAGACTTTGAGTACGATGTGAAAGATTTTCTTTACTTTAAAATTGATAGAAAGAAAAAAATTTTAGCATCAACTTTATTGCTTGCTTTAGGATATAATAAATCTGAAATAGTTAATGAATTTTACGATAAAGAAATTTATACGTACGACTCTAAAATTCAAAAATGGAAAACAAAGTTTAATCCTGAGAATTATAAATCAAAAAATTTTTCCGAAGAAGTTGTAGACGCAAAATCAGGTAAAATTGTAATAAAACTTGGTGAAAAAATAAATTACCTGAATGCAAAAAAATTATTCAATGATGGTTTAAGAGACATATTAGTTTCAAAGGAGTCTTTAATTGGTAAATTTTTACATAACGAAATTAAAGTTGGTGATGAAGATAATGCTGTATTTAAAATTGGAACAGAACTTAACGAAACAATTATTGATAAAATTTTAGAGGCAAATATTAACTCTTTAGAAATATCAATCACAAATTCTATCAATAAAGGTCCTTATCTTCTCACAACAGTACTCAATGATAAAAATAATTCTAAAGATGAAGCCATTACTGAGATTTACAAAATGTTAAGACCTGGTGAGCCACCAACTATAGAAATTGCAACACAGATTTTTAATAATCTTTTTTTTAGTTCTGATAGATATGACTTATCTGATGTGGGAAGAGTTAAGATGAATTCTAGATTAAATTTAGAATGTTCAGATAAAATCACAATTTTAAGAAATGATGATATTTTGGCAATAATACATAAAATGTTAGATTTGAGAGATGGTAAGGACGAGGTAGATGATATTGATCATCTTGGTAACAGAAGGGTTAGATCTGTAGGAGAGCTTGTAGAGAACCAAGCTCGTATTGGGGTTTATCGAATGGAGAGAGCCATTAAAGAAAAAATGACAACATTAGATGTTGAGTCTGCCATGCCACAAGATTTGATTAATGCAAAACCATTAACTGTTTCTTTAAAGGATTTCTTTGCAAGTTCTCAATTATCACAATTTATGGATCAGACAAATCCACTTTCAGAAATTACTCATAAAAGAAGAGTATCAGCACTTGGTCCAGGAGGCTTAACAAGAGAGAGAGCTGGTTTTGAAGTTCGAGACGTTCATCCAACTCATTATGGTAGAATTTGTCCTATAGAAACTCCTGAAGGTCCAAATATTGGATTAATAAATAGCCTTTCAACTTATGCAAAGATCAATAAATATGGTTTTATAGAAAGTCCATATAAAAGAGTTAAAAATGGTGTTGTTCAAGACAATGTCGAATATCTCTCTGCAATGGAAGAAACAAAATTTACCGTTGCACAAGCAAACACAAAAATTGATAAAAATGGAAAGATCGTTGAGGAATTAGTATCATGTAGACAAAATTTAAACTTCCTATTATCAAAACCAGATACAATTGATTATATCGACGTTTCTCCAAAACAATTAGTTTCAGTTGCAGCATCTTTAATTCCTTTTTTGGAAAACGATGATGCCAATAGAGCTCTTATGG
Organism: uncultured Pelagibacteraceae bacterium; assembly: GCA_902623735.1. Taxonomy (GTDB): domain Bacteria; phylum Pseudomonadota; class Alphaproteobacteria; order Pelagibacterales; family Pelagibacteraceae; genus Pelagibacter. The sequence continues at coordinate 10,715 of CACNUU010000008.1, forward strand.
GTTCAAATATGATGAGACAAGCTGTTCCTTTGTTAAAACCTGAGGCACCGTTAGTTGGAACTGGAATTGAAAGTGATGTTGCGTTAGACTCTGGTGTTACGATAGTAGCTAAAAGAGATGGTATCGTTGATAAAATTGATGGTAAGCGTATAGTAATTAAAGTTACTGAAGAAACTGATTTTTCAAAATCTGGTGTTGATATTTACAATCTACAAAAATTCAAAAGATCAAATCAAAATACGTGTATAAACCAAAGACCATTAGTTAGAGTTGGAGATAAAGTTAAAACCGGAGATATAATAGCTGACGGTCCATCAACGAGACTTGGAGAACTTGCTTTAGGAAAAAATGTTACAGTAGCATTTATGCCTTGGCAAGGTTACAATTTTGAAGACTCAATACTAATCTCAGAACGATGTGTAACAGATGACGTTTTTACCTCAGTTCACATAGTTGAATATGAAATAATGGCAAGAGATACAAAACTTGGTGAAGAGGAAATTACAAGAGATATTCCTAATGTTAATGAAGAGGCACTAAAAAATTTAGATGAGTCAGGCGTAGTTTATATAGGTGCTGAAGTAAATGCAGGTGATATATTGGTCGGCAAAGTGACCCCTAAAGGTGACTCAGCATCAGGACCAGAGGAAAAATTATTAAGATCTATTTTTGGTGAAAAAGCAATTGACGTAACAGATACTTCTTTAAGGATGTCAAGAGGAAGCAGTGGAACTGTTGTTGATGTAAGGGTTTTTAATAGACATGGTATAGAAAAAGATGAACGATCGATAACAATTGAAAGAGCTGAAATTGAACAAGTTCAACAAGATAAGATTGTGGAGGAGGAAATCTTAGAGAGAAGTATCAAACAAAGAGCGTCACAAATTTTGTCTGGATCAACATCAATTAAAAAAATAAAAGATATTGATAGTGGCACAAAATTAGATTTTGAGATAATTAACAAATTATCAATTAATGAGGTTTTCAAGATTGCAACTGGAAAATCAAAAGATGAAAACTCACTTCTTCAATTAAAAGAACAATTTAATAATGCTAAACAAGATATTACAGAGAGATTTGAAGATAAAGTTTTAAAAATTAGAAGCGGTGATGATTTGTTACCAAGTGTAATGAAAATGGTTAAAGTATTTGTAGCTATCAAGAGAAGACTAAGGCCTGGAGATAAGATGTCGGGAAGACACGGTAACAAGGGAGTTGTTAGTAAGATTGTTCCAATCGAAGATATGCCTTATAGAGAGGATGGACGTCCAGTTGACATAGTTCTAAACCCTCTTGGAGTGCCTAGTAGAATGAACGTAGGGCAAATTTTAGAGACACATTTAGGATGGGCTTGTAAAGAATTTGGTGAAGAAGTTAAAAGATTAGTTAACGAAAATCAAAAAAAACTTGAAAGAACAGAAAAAATTGAAAATTTTTTAAAGTCAGTTTACGGTGAGGAAATTTTTAACGAAAAAGTTGATAAATTAAACAAGTCTGAATTCAAAGATTTATGTGAAAACCTTCAAAACGGTATTGCTATTTCAACACCTGTATTTGATGGAGCTAAAGAAAAAAATGTTACTGACATGTTAGAATTAGCTAACTTACCAAAATCAGGTCAAACTTATCTGTGGGATGGAAGAACTGGAGAAAAATTCGATAGACCAGTTACAGTCGGAATTATCTACATGTTAAAATTACATCATTTAGTTGAAGATAAAATACATGCTAGATCAACAGGACCGTATAGTTTAGTAACTCAGCAACCTTTAGGTGGAAAAGCTCAATTAGGTGGCCAAAGATTTGGCGAGATGGAAGTTTGGGCTCTAGAAGCATATGGGGCATCATACACATTGCAAGAAATATTGACTGTCAAGTCAGATGACGTTGCTGGCCGTGTGAAAGTTTATGAAACCATCGTTAAAGGAGAAGAAAATTTTGAGTCAGGAATTCCAGAATCTTTTAATGTTTTAGTAAAAGAAATTAAATCATTGGCTTTAAATGTTGAGTTAAATTAGTTATGAAAAAAGAATTAACAGATCTATTTAAAAATTCAGAAATTTCAGAAGCACAGAATTTTAATAGTATAAAAATATCTTTGGCAAGTCCCGAGAAAATCAAATCTTGGACTTATGGAGAAATTAAGAAACCTGAGACAATAAATTATAGAACATTTAGACCAGAGAAAGATGGTTTATTTTGTGCAAGAATTTTTGGACCAATCAAAGATTATGAGTGTTTATGTGGAAAATATAAAAGAATGAAATTTAGAGGGATTATATGTGAAAAATGTGGAGTAGAGGTCACAAAGTCAAATGTTCGAAGAGAAAGAATGGGTCATATAAATTTAGCTACTCCAGTTGCTCATATTTGGTTTTTAAAATCTTTACCAAGTAGAATAGCATTAGCAGTTGATATGAAACTTAAAGAAATTGAAAGAGTTTTGTATTTTGAAAACTTTATTGTTATTGAACCTGGACTAACAGGACTTCAAAAAAACCAATTATTAAATGAAGAAGAACTAGCCAAATATCAAGATGAATTTGGAGAAGAGGCATTTACTGCCGGAATAGGAGCCGAAGCTGTTCTTGAAATGCTTAAAAATTTAGATCTAGAATTAGAAAGAAAGAATTTAGCTAGCTATATAAAAGAGACAAAATCAAAAGTTAATGAAGAAAGAGCAATAAAAAGACTAAAGTTAATTGAATCTTTCATAGAGACTGGACAAAAACCAGAGTGGATGATTATGACTGTCATTCCAGTAATTCCTCCTGAATTAAGACCTTTAGTACCATTAGATGGAGGAAGATTTGCTACATCTGATTTGAATGACCTTTATCGAAGAGTTATTAACAGAAATAATAGATTAAAAAGATTAATGGATCTTAAAGCACCAGATATAATAGTTAGAAATGAAAAACGTATGCTACAAGAGTCTGTTGATGCTCTGTTTGATAATGGTAGACGTGGAAGAGTAATAACAGGAACTGGTAAAAGACCATTAAAATCATTGGCTGAGATGCTTAAAGGTAAACAAGGTAGATTTAGACAAAATTTACTTGGTAAGAGAGTTGATTATTCGGGCAGATCTGTAATTGTTGTAGGTCCAGATTTAAAACTGCACGAGTGTGGTTTACCAAAAAAAATGGCTCTAGAGTTATTCAAGCCTTTTTTATATGCAAGACTAAACAAATTAGGTTTAGCATCAACAATTAAACAAGCTAAGAAACTAGTTGAAAAAGAGACCAATGCTGTTTGGGACGCATTGGAATTAATTGTGCGTGAACATCCTGTTTTATTAAATAGAGCTCCAACACTTCATAGACTTGGTGTTCAAGCTTTTGAGCCTAAATTAATCGAAGGTGATGCTATAGAATTGCATCCTTTGACATGTGCTGCTTTTAATGCTGACTTTGACGGAGATCAAATGGCAGTCCATGTACCTTTAAGTCTTGAAGCTCAATTAGAGGCGAGAATACTAATGTTGTCAACAAACAATATTTTATCTCCATCAAATGGTAAGCCAATTATTGTTCCAAGTCAGGACATGATTTTAGGAATATATTATCTATCTCAAGAGCCAATTAATGATAAACCAGCGGGATACTTTACAGATGCTGATCAAATTGATTTTGCTTTATCCTCAGGAGAAATAAAAGTTCATACTACCATTATTTCTAGATTTGAGACACAAGATGAAAATGGAAACACAAAATTTGAAAAATATACTTCGACAGCTGGAAGATTTTTATTAGCTAATCTACTTCCAAAAAATTTTAACATCAAATTTTCGTTAATTGATAGGTTGTTACCAAAAAAAACTGTTTCAGAAATAATTGATATTGTTTTTAGATTTTGTGGTCAAAAAACAACAGTTATATTCTGTGATAAATTAAAAGATCTTGGTTTTAAACATGCTTTTAAAGCAGGAATATCTTTTGGAAAAGATGATTTAGTTATACCTGATAATAAAACTCAACTTATAAATGATACAAAAAAACTAATCTCAGATTATGAGACTCAATATGCAGAAGGTTTAATTACTAGAGGTGAGAAATATAATAAAGTTGTTGATGCATGGTCAAAATGTACTGACAAAGTTGCAGCTGAAATGATGAAAGGTATTTCTGCAACTGAAAAGACACCAGAGGGGCTTAAAATTAATTCAGTATTTATGATGGCTGACAGTGGTGCAAGAGGTTCTGCTGCTCAAATGAAGCAGCTAGCTGGAATGAGAGGTTTGATTGCTAAACCTTCTGGAGAAATTATTGAAAGTCCTATCATATCAAATTTTAAAGAGGGTTTAACTGCTCTTGAATATTTTAATTCAACTCATGGAGCTAGAAAAGGTTTAGCAGACACAGCACTTAAGACTGCTAGCTCGGGTTATCTTACTAGAAGACTATGTGATGTCGCACAAGATTTAACAATAACCAAAAAAAATTGTGAAAATCCTGGTTTTATAGAATTATCAGAAATTCTTGAGGGTGGAAATGTTGTTGTAAGTTTATCAGAAAGAGCTTTAGGGAGAGTAACATCTTCTGATGTTAAGCATCCTCTAACAGGAGAGATAATAATTAAAAAATCATCTATGATAGATGAAGCTGGTTGTGATAAATTAGACTCTGCTGGGATTAAATCCTTAAAGGTTTATTCTGTAATGACTTGTAGCTCCAAAGAAGGGGTTTGTGCAACTTGTTATGGACGTGATTTATCACGAGGAAAAATGGTCCATGTTGGAGAAGCAATTGGTATGATTTCAGCTCAATCAATTGGTGAACCAGGTACACAATTAACTATGAGAACATTTCACGTTGGTGGAACAGCGTCAGTAAAACAAGACTCACAAATTGTATCAAAAAATGATGGAACTTTAAAAATTATAAACTCAAATATTTTAGAGGACTCAAAGAAAAATTTAATTGTAATGGGAAGAAATACTCAATTATCGATAGAGGATGATAATGGAGTTCAAATAGCCATCTACAAAGTCGCTTATGGCTCTAAATTATTTTTTAAAAATGGTGAAAAAGTAAAAGCAAATACTAAAATTTGTGAATGGGATCCATACACTACACCAGTAATTGCAGAAAAAAGTGGTACTGCAAGTTATGTTGATTTAATTGATGGTATATCAATACAAGAAACTACTGATGATGCGACTGGTATTTCATCTAAGTCAGTTGTTGATTGGAGATCTCAATCTAAAAGCTCTGATTTAAAGCCTAGAATAACTCTAAGAGATGACAAGGGTAACGTAATAAAAAAAGCTGATGATAATGAAGCGAGATATTATTTGGTGCCAGACTCAATACTATCAGTAAAAGATGGTCAAAAAGTTTCAGCAGGAGATGTTATTGCGAGATTACCAAAAGAAACTACTAAAACTAAAGATATCACTGGTGGTCTTCCAAGAGTTGCTGAATTATTCGAAGCTAGAAAAGCTAAGGATAGTGCAATAATAGCTGAAAATGATGGTCAAGTAGTTTTTGGTAAAGAGGTAAGAGGTAAACAAAGAGTGTCAATAGTGCCTGAGGATGGCTCAGAGCCTTCAAACTATTTGATACCAAAAGGAAAGCATATAAATTTTAATCAAGGAGAAAAAATTAAAAAAGGTGAATATTTATTAGATGGCCAGCCTTTACCGCATGATATTTTAAGAATAATGGGTATTAAAGATCTAACAGAATACTTTGTTAACCAAGTGCAAGAAGTTTACAGATTACAGGGAGTTATAATAAATGATAAGCACATTGAAACAATCTTAAGACAAATGTTGAAAAAGATTGAGGTAAAAACATCTGGTGACTCATCTTATTTACCAGGTGAAATAGTTGATAAAATCAAATTTGAAAATAATAATGAAAAATTAAAAGCTGATGGAAAAAAACCTGCTGTTGGAGAAAGAGTTTTAATGGGTATTACCAAGGCATCACTACAGACAGAATCATTTATATCTGCTGCTTCTTTCCAAGAGACAACAAGGGTTCTAACCGATGCAGCAATTAAAGGAAAAGTCGATCCTCTCAATGGTTTAAAGGAAAATGTTATTGTCGGAAGATTAGTACCCGCTGGAACAGGTAATATTAAGAACAGATGGAATAAAAAAGCTCTTGAAGACGACAATAAATTTTTATCAGATCAAGAAAAAATTGAACCTTCAGAAACCCAGGTAAATCAATAAAAAAAGCCTCGTTTTACAATAGTTTTAGTTTGACAAAAGCGAATTAATTAGTAATTTGGCGATGTTTTTGGTTGGAATGTAGTATCATCGTCATACTAAACGCTGCCACAAATAACCTGTCAGTTATTTCATTCAAAAATATTAATTAATATAAAATTATATGCCGACTATTAACCAGTTGTTAAGAAAAAAAAGAGCCAAACCGCTCTCAAGGAATAAAGTTCCTGCATTACAAAAACAACCTTTGAAAAGAGGTGTTTGTGTTAAGGTTTATACAACTACGCCTAAAAAACCTAACTCAGCTCTTAGAAAGGTTGCAAGAGTAAGATTATCAAATGGATTTGAAGTTACAGCATATATTCCAGGTGAAGGACATAATTTACAAGAACACTCAGTTGTTTTGATAAGAGGTGGAAGAGTTAAAGACTTACCTGGAGTGAGATATCATATTTTAAGAGGAAATCTAGATACTCAAGGAGTTGCCAATAGAAAACAAAGGCGATCATTATACGGTACTAAAAAAGGAAAGTAATTTATGTCTAGAAAAAAAACTCAACCGAAAAAAAATATTGTTCCTGATGCGAAGTTTAAATCTATTGTTATCCCAAAATTAATAAATTCGATAATGTTCGATGGGAAAAAAGGAGTTGCAGAAAAAATAGTCTATGACGCAATAGAAAAAATTAAGACTAAATCAAAAGATGAGCCAATAAATATATTCAACGAGGCGATAAATAATATCAAGCCTACAGTTGAAGTAAGATCAAGACGGGTAGGCGGAGCAACATATCAAGTTCCTGTGGAAGTTAAAAGTAAGCGAGCACAAGCATTAGCAATTAGATGGCTAGTTGAGTCAGCTAGAAAACGAAAAGATAAAAATATGTCAGATAAAATTTTTAATGAACTTTATGATGCATATGAAAAAAAAGGTGCTGCTGTAAAAAAAAGAGAGGATGTACATAAAATGGCAGAGTCAAATAAAGCTTTCGCACATTTTAGATGGTAAATTATTATGTCTAGGACTCATACATTAGATAAATATAGAAATATTGGGATCATGGCACATATAGATGCTGGTAAAACCACAACAACAGAAAGAGTTTTATATTACACAGGTAAAAGTCATAAAATTGGTGAAGTTCATGATGGTGCAGCAACTATGGATTGGATGGAACAAGAACAAGAAAGAGGCATAACAATTACTTCAGCAGCTACCACTTGTTTTTGGCAAGATCATAGAATAAATATTATTGATACTCCAGGACATGTAGATTTCACAATCGAAGTAGAAAGATCTCTTAAAGTCTTAGATGGTGCAGTTGCAGTATTTGATGGAGTTGCGGGAGTAGAGCCTCAATCAGAAACAGTTTGGAGACAAGCAGATAAATATAAAGTTCCAAGAATTTGTTTTGTTAATAAGTTAGATAGAACCGGTGCTGATTTCTTTAGATGCGTGGATATGATTAGAGATAGACTTGGTGCTAAACCACTACCAATACAAGTTCCAATTGGAATAGAGTCCTCATTAACTGGTGTAGTAGATTTAGTTAAAATGAAAGCACAAGTTTGGAAAAATGAAGCTTTAGGAGCTGAGTGGGAATATAAAGAAATTCCGGACGATTTAAAAGATATATCTCAAAAATATAGAACTGAATTAGTCGAGATGGCTGTTGAACAGGATGAGAAATTAATGGAGTCGTACTTAAATGGTGATGAAATTAAAGAGGAAGATCTTGTAAAATGTATAAGAAAAGGAACACTAAATTTTAGCTTTGTACCTATTTTGACAGGTTCTGCATTTAAAAATAAGGGTGTTCAGCCTTTACTCGATGCTGTTATAAACTATCTACCAAGCCCTATAGATATTGGATCAATCAAAGGAACTAAACCAGGCTCTGAGGATGAAATAGAAATGAAATTTGAAGATAACGCTGGTTTTTCTGCGCTTGCTTTTAAAGTCGCAAATGACCCATTTGTTGGTTCCCTTACATTTATAAGAGTTTATTCTGGAACTATTAAAACGGGAACAGGTATCTACAATTCATCTAAAGAAAAAGAGGAAAGAGTTGGAAGAATGCTTTTAATGCATGCTAACTCGAGAGAAGATATTAAAGAGGCTAATGCAGGAGATATTGTAGCATTAGCGGGGTTAAAATATACTATTACAGGCCACACACTTTGTGATGAAGAAAAACCTGTTTTGTTGGAGCCAATGGAATTTCCTGACCCTGTTATTGAAATAGCTGTTGAACCTAAAACAAAGGCTGACCAAGAAAAAATGGGTGAAGCACTTGGCAGACTAGCAAAAGAGGATCCATCATTCAGAGTAACTTCTGATGAAGAGTCTGGTCAAACAATAATAAAAGGTATGGGTGAGCTTCACTTAGATATTATTGTTGATAGAATGAAAAGAGAATTTAAAGTTGAGGCTAATGTAGGCGCTCCTCAGGTAGCTTACAGGGAGACATTAGAAAATGCTTCTGAAGTAGAATATACACACAAAAAACAAAGTGGAGGTGCAGGACAGTTTGCTAAAGTCAAACTTTTGGTTGAGCCTCAGGAACCAGGTGCTGGTAGATTGGTTGAAAGCAAAATTAAAGGTGGAGCTATTCCTAAAGAGTTTATTCCTGGAGTTGAGAAGGGTATCGAAACAGTATCAGATGGAGGAATCTTAGCAGGATTTCCTATGATAGATTATAAAGTTACAATTTTAGATGGATTACATCATGATGTTGACTCAAGTGTTTTAGCTTTTGAGCTTGCTAGTAGAGCATGTTTTAAAGAAGCGTGCACAAAAGGAACATTAAAATTATTAGAACCTGTAATGAGAGTTGAAGTTGTAACTCCTGAGGATTATATGGGAGATGTTATTGGAGATCTAAATAGTAGAAGAGGTCAAATAAGCACTCAAGAACAGAGAGGAAACGCTACTGTAATAACAGCAATGGTACCTCTTGCTAATATGTTTGGATACATAAATAATTTGAGATCAATGTCTCAAGGAAGAGCTCAATACTCAATGTTTTTTGATCATTATTCAAAAGTTCCACAAAATGTTCAAGACGAGGTAACAAAAAAAATAGCAGGATAATAATGGAAAAACAAAATATAAGAATTAAACTTAGGGCATATGATAACAAGATATTAGATGCGTCTACTGAAGAAATAGTAAACACTGTAAAAAGAACTGGGGCAACTATTAAAGGACCCATTCCGCTACCTACTAGAATTGAAAGATATACTGTCTTAAGATCTCCACACATTGATAAAAAAAGTAGAGAGCAATTTGAGTCGAGAACGCATAAAAGATTAATTGATATAATTGAACCAACCCCACAAACTGTTGAAGCTTTAATGAAATTAGATTTAGCATCAGGAGTTGACGTGGAGATTAAAATTTAAAAATGACCGAAATAGCATTGATAGGAAAAAAAATTGGCATGACAAGAGAATTTTATAAAACTGGCCAGTTGGTTCCAGTTACAGTTATTAAAATGGAAAAAGCAAGAGTTATTCAAATTATTGACGAGGAAAAAAGAGGATATAAAGCTGTTCAACTTGGCTATGGTAAAATTAAAAATTCAAAATTATCTAAGTCAATGAAAGGATATTTTACTAAGAAAAGTACAGAGCCTAAAAAGAAATTAAAAGAATATAGAGTTGAAGATATTACTAAATATAAAGAAGGTAACGAATTTGGAATTGAAATTTTTAATGATGTTAAATTTGTTGATACAAAGTCAAAAACTATAGGTAAAGGGTTTGCTGGTGCAATGAAACGACATAATTTTGGTGGATTAAGAGCAACTCATGGTGTTTCAATTTCTCATAGATCTCATGGATCAACTGGTCAGAGACAAGATCCAGGAAAAGTTTTCAAAGGAAAAAAAATGGCTGGGCATATGGGTGATAAATTAAGAACGATGCAAAATATAGAAATTATAAAAACTGATTTAGAAAATGAATTATTATATTTAAAAGGATCAATACCAGGTTCAAAAAATACTGAAGTTATCGTAAAAACTTCGATTAAAAATATTAATAAAAAAACAATGGTTGATAAAATTAAAGCAGCTGAGGATGCAAAAAAAACACCTGAGAAAAAGAAAAAATAATGAAATTAGATAAATTAAATATTGATGGTAAAAAAGAGCCTATAGAAGTTTTAGATAAAGTTTTTTCAGCTAAAATCAACAAAAGATTGGTAAATAATGTTCTTTATAAAACAAATGCAAATTATAAAGGACGTCACGCTAAAACTAAACAACAGAATGAGGTTTCTGGTCCTACCTCAAAAATTTATGCCCAAAAAGGAACAGGTAATGCAAGGCATGCAAGTAAAAAGGCACCAATATTTGTCGGTGGTGGTATAGCACATGGTCCTAAAGGTCAGCTTGCCTACAAAACAAGAAAACTAAATAAAAGTGAAAAAAAGCAAAGTGTAGTCTCAATAATAAGTGAAAAAGCAAAAAATGATAATCTATTAATTTTTAGTAATTTTAATTCCACAATTAGCAAAACAAAAAAAATGTATTTAATAATAAAAAAATTTCAAATTTCAAACTCTTTGATGATTTTAGATAAATCTTCAAAAGAAAAAATTGAACGATCTATTAAAAATATTCCAAACGTAAAAGTAACAGATGTGAATCATTTTAGTGCTTATGATTTGGTTAAATTTAAAAAAGTAGTTTTCACTGAAAGCTCAGTGAAAGAATTAGAGAAAAGGTATAATTAAAATGGATAAAATTCATTTATATGATAAAATTTTATCACCCTTGGTAACTGAGAAGTCTACAAACTTATCTGAGCAAAATAAAATAGTTTTTAAAGTCCCATCAAATGCAAATAAAAAGAATTTAAAAAATAATATTGAGAAAATATTTAAAGTTAATGTTACAAAAATAAATATTATTAATAAACAAGGTAGAGTTAAATTGACTAGAGGAAAAAAAGTAAAAATTTCAGGATTTAAAAAAGCGATTATTACCTTAAAAAAAGGTCAAAGTATTGATCTAACAACAGGAATATAAAATGGCATTAAAAACTTTTAAACCTTACACAAAATCTACAAGAGGAACAATTCTTGTTGATAGATCAGGAATTTGGAAAGGTAAACCATTTAAATCACTTGTTTCTCCAAAAAATTCGATGAAGGGAAGAAATAATTATGGAAGAATAACATCGATTAATAGAGCTGGCGGTCACAAAAAAATGTACAGACATGTTGATTTTTATCGAAAAAAATTTGATGTGCCAGCTACAATAGAAAGAATAGAATATGATCCAAATAGATCATGCCATATCATGCTTGTAAAATTTGATGATAACTCACACGCCTATTATTTAGCGCCTCAAAAAATTAAGATTGGTGATAAAATTGAAAATGGTTCAAAAAAGGAGATTAAAGTTGGAAATTGTATGCCGCTACAGGACATCCCGGTAGGTATAGATATTCATAATGTTGAAATCCAACCTGGTGCTGGTGGTAAAATTGCCCGATCAGCTGGCTCCTCTGTTACAATAAGCGGCATAGATGGAAATTATAGTTTGATAAAGTTATCATCAGGTGAAGTTCGTAAGATCGATTCTAGATCAATGGCAACTATTGGCGTTTTAAGCAATCCTGATCAAAAAAATATTAAGATTGGTAAAGCTGGAAGATCAAGATGGCTTGGTAGACGTCCACATACCCGTGGAGTAGTAAAAAATCCTGTTGACCATCCTCATGGAGGTGGTGAAGGTAAATCTGCTGGAGGAAGACATCCAGTTTCACCATCAGGTCAATCTGCCAAAGGATTAAAAACAAGAGATAACAAAAGAACAGATAAATTTATTGTAAAAAGAAGAAACAAAAGGAAGGATACAAAATAATGGCTAGAGCAGTATGGAAAGGACCTTTTGTTGAGGAAAGTTTGATGAAAAAAGTTGAAAAATATAAAACTGACCCAAAAAAAATACCCATTAAGACTTGGTCAAGAAAATCAACAATCATTCCTGACTTTGTGGGGGTTAGTTTTTTAATCTATAATGGAAAAAAATTTATACCAATTACAGTTTCTGAGGATATGGTTGGTCATAAATTGGGTGAATTTGCACCAACGAGAACATTTTTTGGTCATACACCAGCTGATAAAAAAGCAAAACCTGCAGAGGCTGAATCTAAGAAATAATTATGAGTAAGAAAAAAAAAATTGATAAAGATAAAAATAAATTTGTAAGATCTGTAAATAATAACATTAGATCAAGCGTAAGAAAACTTAACCCGATTTTAAAAAGCATTGTCGGAAAAAAAGTTGATATAGCTATTAGAGATTTGCAATTTTCAGAAAAAAGAGTGACAAAAGATATTAGAAAAACAATAAGTTCAGCCGTTGCAAACGCAGAAAATAATTTTCAATACGATATTGATAAACTAATGGTTAAAGAAGCATATTGTGGAAAAAAAATTATTATGAAGAGATTTAGACCAAGAGCTAAAGGAAGAGCGGCGCCTATATTAAAACCGTATTCAAGTGTAACAATAATTTTGTCAGAAGAGAAAAAAATGGAGAGTCATGGGACAAAAAGTTAATCCAGTTGGTTTTAGATTAGGAGTGAACAGGGGTTGGGACTCTGTTTGGTATGCTAAGAAAAAAGATTTTGGAAATTATCTTATTGAAGATTTTAAGATTAGAGAATACATAAAAAAAAATGTAATAAATTCTGGTGTATCTAAAGTGATGATAGAAAGGACTGCAAATAAATGCTATGTAACTATATATACTTCAAGACCAGGGTTTGTAATTGGTAAAAAAGGTAGTGATATTGACAAAATTAAAAATAATTTATCAAAATTCACATCTAATGAAGTTACACTTAATATTAAAGAAGTAAAAAAACCAGAGACCAATGCTTATTTAGTTGCAGAAAACATTGCACAACAATTAGTAAAAAGAATTTCTTATAGGCGAGCAATGAAAAGAGCCATGCAATCTTGTTTGAGATTAGGAGCTAAAGGTATCAAAGTTTCAATAAGCGGACGATTGGGTGGAAACGAAATTGCTAGAACTGAATGGTTAAGAGATGGAAGTATACCATCACATACATTAAGAGCGGATATAGATTACGCAGAAGCTGAAGCTCTTACAACTTATGGTATTATAGGTATAAAAGTTTGGATATATAAGGGTGAAGTTTTTGCAAAAGAATTTAGCCAAGAGACTAATAAAGTTTCAGTAAAAGAGGATAAATAATAAAATGTTGCAGCCAGTAAGAACAAAATGGAGAAAAGCTCATAAAGGAAGAATTCATGGAACTGCTTCTAGAGCGAATTTTATCAATTATGGTGCTTATGCTTTAAAAGCTTTAACACCAGAGAGAGTAACTGGCAAACAAATTGAAGCAGCAAGAGTTGCTTTGACAAGACATATGAAGAGACAAGGAAGAGTATGGACAAGAATTTTTCCAAACATACCTGTTTCAAAAAAACCTATCGAAGTAAGAATGGGTAAAGGAAAAGGTTCTCCAGAATATTATGCATGTAGAGTAAAACCTGGAAGAATCTTATTTGAGGTAGATGGTGTTTCTGAACAAGTTGCTAAAGAAGCTTTATATAAAGCATCTGCAAAATTACCTATAAAAACCAAAACAATTAAAAGATTTGCTTAAAATGAAAAAACAAGAAATTAAAAAATTATCAAAAGATGAGATCTTAAAAAATATAGATAAATTAAAGAAAGATTTATTTAATTTTAGATTTCAAAAAGTTAACTCACAAGTTCAAAACCCAGCAAAGATTAGTGAAACAAAAAAAGTTATTGCAAGATTAAAAACAACTTTAAAAGGAAAATTAGATGCCTAAGAAAATATTAACAGGAGTAGTTGTGAGTGACAAACCCAACAAAACAGTTACAGTGATGATTGAAAGAAAGTACTCACATCCATTATTAAAAAAAGTCATCAAAGTCAGAAAAAAATACAATGCTCATGACGAAAATAATAAATTTAAAAATGGTGATAAGGTTTCAATAATTGAAAGTAAACCTTTTTCAAAAAATAAAAAATTCAAAGTTATGGAGAATGTTAAATAATGATTCAAGTGCAAACAGAATTACTTGTTGCCGATAATACTGGGGCTAAAAAAATTGAATGTATCAAAGTTTTGGGCGGATCCAAAAGAAGATATGCTAGCATTGGAGATACAATTGTAATTGCAGTAAAAGAGGCAATTCCAAAAGGTAAAGTAAAAAAAGGTTCTGTCCATAAAGCTGTAGTTGTGAGAGTTAAAAAAGGAATACATAGAGATGACGGTTCAAAAGTGAAATTTGATAATAATGCAGCTGTTTTAGTTGATGATAAAGGAGAACCAGTTGGAACTAGAATATTTGGTCCAGTAACAAGAGAATTAAGAAACAGAGGTCAAATGAAAATAATTTCATTGGCTCCAGAGGTATTATAATGATTAAAAAAGGTTTAAGAGTAAAAATTTTAGTTGGTAAAGATAAAAATAAAGAGGGTGAAGTTATAGAAATAGATAGACAAAATAACAGAGCAAAAGTTAAGGATATAAATATAGTAAAAAAACATGTTAAGACAACTAAAGAAAAAAAAGGTGGAATTATTTCAAAAGAAAATTTTTTACATTTATCAAATTTAGTGTTGATTGAAAAAAAAAATGAAAAGAAAAAAAATGAGGTTAAAAAATAATGTCGCCAAGACTTAAAGATTTATACATTAAAGAAATACAACCTGCACTTAAAACTCAGTTTGGGTTTAAGAATATTTATATGGGTCCCAAAATTGAAAAAATTATACTTAATATGGGTCTAGGTCTCGATGGAAATGATTCTAAAATAATGAAAACTTGCTTGGAAGATATGGCAAAAATAACTGGTCAAAAACCTGTCATAACAAAATTTAAAAAGTCTGTTGCAAATTTTAAAACACGAAAAGGTTCAAATGCAGGACTAAAGGTAACTTTAAGAAAAGATAAAATGTATGAATTTTTAGATCGACTGGTGAATATAGCCTTACCTAGAATCAAAGATTTTAGAGGTCTTTCATCAAAAGGTTTTGATAAATTTGGAAATTATTCATTTGGAGTTAAGGAACATATAATTTTTCCTGAAGTAAGTTTTGATAGAGCTGATAAAGTGCGTGGTTTAGATATTATAATTGTTATATCATCAAGAAATAAGGATCATAGCTTTGCTTTATTGGAGAAATTAAATTTTCCATTTATAAAAAAAGGAGATAATTAATGGCAAAACTAAGCTCAATAAATAAGAACAATAAAAGAATCAAACTTTCAAAAAAATTTTTTATTAAAAGATCAAAGTTAAAAAAAATTATAATGAATAAGAAATTATCATTAGAGGAAAGATTTAAAGCGCAACAAAAATTATCAAAATTACCGAGAAATTCAGCAAAGATTAGAGTTATGAACAGATGTCAAATTACTGGAAGACCTCATGGCGTTTATAGAAAATTAAAGATATCTAGAATTGCTTTAAGACAATTAGGATTGCAAGGAAAGATACCAGGTTTAGTCAAATCAAGTTGGTAGAAAGGAAAATATGAGTTTAAGTGACCCAATAGGAGATATGATTGCTAGAGTAAAAAATGCTCAAGATAGAAATCATAAAAAAGTCGAATTACCTTCTTCAAATTTTAAAGCAAAAATAGCTGATATTCTTAAAAATGAGGGTTTTATAAAAGATTTTAAAATAGATAATGAAAACAACAAGCCTGTTTTATCTTTAGAATTAAAGTATCACTCAGGTAATCCTGTTATAAGCACTTTTGAAAGAGTATCAAAACCTGGTAGAAGAATTTTTTCAAGTGCTAATGGACTGCCAAAAATCAATAATGGTTTAGGTATAGCAATAATCTCAACTCCCAAAGGTGTCATGACCGATATAGATGCAAGAAAAAAGCGTGTTGGTGGTGAAATAATTTGTAAGGTATTTTAATGTCTAAAATAGGTAAAATAAATATTTCTATCCCTGAAAAAGTTAAAGTTGCTTTAGCTGGTAATATTCTAAATATAGAGGGTCCATCTGGTAAAAGTTCAATTGATATTGATTTAGATACATTTGCTCTTGATATAAAAGAAGGTAAAGAAATTTCTATTAAACCAAAAAAAATAGATCAAAATACTAAAAGGCTCTGGGGAATGAAAAGAAGTCTTATCAATAATGCTGTAATTGGCTCAAATAAAGGTTATGAAAAAACATTAGAATTAGTTGGAGTAGGATATAGAGCAGCAATTAAAGGAAATCAACTAAGTTTACAACTTGGATACAGTCATGATATCAATTTTGATATACCAACAGGAATTAAGATTATTGTAGAAAAACAAACGACTATAAAGATAACTGGTAGTGACAAACAACAAGTCGGTTCTGTGGCGTCAAAGTTGAAAACTTTAAGGAAAATTGAACCTTATAAAGGTAAGGGAGTTAGGGAAAAAGGTCAATATGTTTTAAAAAAAGAAGGAAAGAAAAAATAATGAAATTGACAACTAGCAAAAGAAAAAGATTTAGAGTAAGTAACAAATTAAAAAAAGTTGCATCTCAAGGTCGTTTAAGACTGAGTATTTCAAGATCATCAAAAAATATTTCAGCTCAAATAATTGATGACACCAATAGCAGGACTTTAATATCTGCTTCATCTGTTGAAAAAGAGCTTAAAGGTAATTCAAAAATTAAAAAAACAGACCTATCAAAAGTCGTAGCTGAAAAATTAGCAAAAAAAGCTCAAGAAAAAAATATCACAAAAATTTATTTTGATAGAGGGGTTTACAAATATCATGGACGAATAAAGATTTTTGCTGAAACATTACGAAAAAATGGAATGGAATTTTAAATGGAAAATACTAGAGATAAAAAAACCGACGAGATTTTAGAAAAATTAGTTCATATAAATAGAATAACAAAAGTTGTCAAAGGAGGACGTAGATTTGGATTTTCTGCTTTAGTTGTGGTTGGTAATCAATCCGGTAAAATTGGTATAGCTCATGCAAAAGCCAAACAAGTTCCTGATGCAATTAAAAAAGCTAATGAAATGGCTAGAAGAAATTTAGTACAAATTCCCTTAAGAGAAGGAAGAACTATACATCATGATGTTAAGGCAAAAGATGGTTCAGGTAGAATTGTTTTAAGAGCTGCCTCAAAAGGTACAGGAATTATAGCTGGTGGACCAGTTAGAGCTGTTTGTGAAGTTTTGGGTGTAAAAGATATAGTTGCAAAATCAATGGGTACATCAAATGCACATAATGTAATTAGGGCGACTATGAAAGCTTTATTAAAACAAAATTCTCCTAAACAAATTTCAAATATTAGGAACAAAAAAATTTCAGAAATAATAGAAAAAAGAGGATAATGATAAAATTGAATTCACGAATTAAGATTAATAAGCGAAAGATTAGAGTGGGCCGGGGTATAGGATCTGGTAAAGGAAAAACTTCTGGAAGAGGTGTTAAAGGACAAAAGTCAAGATCAGGTGTTGCGATAAAAAGTTTTGAGGGTGGACAAATGCCATTATACAGAAGATTGCCTAAGCGAGGTTTTAACCCTATACTTAAAAAGAATATTGCTATTCTTAATTTGGATAAAATTCAATCATATATTGATAAAAAAAATATAAAAACAAGTGATACTTTGAATTCAGACCTTTTAAAGAAACTTAAATTAATTAACAAAAATTCTTTTAAATTAAAAATACTAGGCTCTGGTGAAATAAAAGATAAAATTAATATTGAGGCTGATTTAGCCTCCAAGGCAGCTATTCAAAAATTAGAAAAAATTGGTGGATCAATTCAAATTAAAAAACAATAATTTTAATGAGTGCTACATCATCTAATAATGATCTTCGAAATAGAATTTTATTCACAATAGCAATTCTCACAGTATATCGTTTTGGAACATTTGTACCTTTACCAGGAATAGACCCAGAACAACTTAAAATAATGATGGAGGGTAATCAAAAAGGTTTACTTGGTATGTTTAATGTATTTGCTGGAGGTGCGATTAGCAGAATGGCTATTTTTGCTTTAGGTATTATGCCGTACATTTCTTCTTCGATCATTGTGCAACTGTTAACTGGCGTATCAGATTATTTTAAAAATTTAAAAGCTCAAGGTGAGATAGGTAGATCTAAGATTACTCAAATCACAAGATATGGAACAGTTTTGTTAGCTACTGTTCAAGGTTATGGTTTAGCGGTCGGTTTAGAATCTTCTGCAAACTTAGTAATAAATCCTGGTGTCTTCTTCAAGATATCCACAGTTACCACAATTGTTGCAGGAACAATTTTTTTAATGTGGTTAGGAGAACAAATTACCCAAAGAGGAATTGGTAATGGAATTTCACTAATAATTTTCGCAGGAATAGTTGCAGAAATTCCAAGAGCATTGGTAACCACTTTTGAATTGGGAAGAACAGGAGCTGTTTCAACTTTAATGATTTTAGCAATTTTTATTTTGTTAATAATCACAATTCTTTTTATTGTTTTTATGGAAAGAGCCTTAAGAAAAATTTTAATAAATTATCCTAAAAGACAAATGGGAAATAAAATGTATGGCGGTGAGTCCTCACATTTACCTTTAAAAATAAATCAAGCAGGTGTAATACCAGCAATTTTCGCTTCTGCATTATTATTACTACCTGTAACATTTTCCAATTTTAATTTTTCTGATAGTGATACTTTTTTAAATATAAGTTCTTATTTCACCCAGGGGCAACCGTTATATATGTTGCTTTATGCTTCAGGTATAATATTTTTTACGTTTTTTTATACTTCGATAACTTTCAACCCTACAGAGACTGCTGATAATTTAAGAAAATATGGTGGTTTTGTACCTGGAATTCGACCAGGAGAAAGTACTGCATTATATATAGAAAATATTTTAACAAAATTAACTACAATTGGCGCTTTGTATTTAACTTTAGTTTGTCTAATGCCTGAATTTTTAATCGCAAATTATCCAATCCCTTTTTATCTAGGTGGAACATCAATTTTGATCGTTGTGGTTGTTGCAATTGACACAGTAACCCAAATACAGACTAGATTAATGAGTTCACAATATGAACAATTAATTAAAAAAACTAAATTTGGTAAGTAAGTGAATATTATTTTATTTGGTCCACCTGGAGCCGGTAAAGGAACTCAAGCAAAACACTTAATTAATAAGATTAACGGCTTTCAAATATCTACTGGAGATATGTTGCGAGATGAAATACAAAAAAATTCTATAATAGGAAAAAAAATTATAAATGATATGAATGATGGTAAATTTGTTAGTGATGAAATCGTAAATAGTTTAATTAAAGCAGTTATATCCAATCCTCAAAACAGAAATAAATTAATTTTTGATGGATATCCTAGATCAATAAGTCAGGCTAAAAATTTAGATTTTTTATTAAATGGGTCAAATCAAAAAATTGATTTCATTTTTTTTCTTAATGTAGACAAAGACACAATAGTTAAAAGAATTGAAAAAAGAAAAATTATTGAAAATAGGTCTGATGACGATGTAAAAACTATTCTTAGAAGGTATGATACCTATATGAAAACGACTAAACCCGTCTTAGATTTCTACTCAAAAAATCCAAATTTTCATGAAATCGATGGAGCTCTAGAAATAGACGAAATTA
The DNA here is from genome assembly GCA_902623735.1 of uncultured Pelagibacteraceae bacterium. GTDB lineage: Bacteria > Pseudomonadota > Alphaproteobacteria > Pelagibacterales > Pelagibacteraceae > Pelagibacter. The sequence continues at coordinate 30,536 of CACNUU010000008.1, forward strand.
CTAATAAAATAGATGCTTTTCTACAAGTTTAAGACGTTGACATTAAAAGAACTTCTTATATAAAAGGCTAAAATTTATCACTTATTTATGGCTCGTATAGCAGGTATTAATATTCCCCAAAATAAATTAGTCCACGTTGGGTTAACATACATTTACGGGATTGGTGATAAATTTTCAAAGCAAATATGTTCTGCACTTGAATTTCCTAAAAAAAAAAGAGTTAGCGAATTAACTGATGATGAAATACTTAAAATAAGAGAGTATATAGATCAAAATTTTAAAGTTGAGGGTGATTTAAGAAGAGATTATTCTTTAAGCATCAAACGATTAATTGATCTTGCATGTTATAGAGGTTCAAGACATAGAAAAAAACTTCCTGTTAGAGGTCAAAGAACACGATGTAATGCTAGAACTAGAAAAGGTAAAGCTATAGCTATTGCTGGAAAAAAATTAACACCACTTAAAAAATAAATATGGCTAAAGTTGATAAAGTAGAAAAAAAAGATCAGGGCTCAGATAAATCTGTCAAAAAAATTGCTAAAAGCTCTTATTCAAAAAAAAAGAAAACAAAAAAAAATATATTAAATGGAATAGCTTATGTTCAATCAACATTTAATAATACAATTATTTCTATCGCTGACACTAATGGAAATGTAATCTCATGGGCATCTGCTGGGCAAAAAGGTTTCAAGGGATCTAGAAAATCAACTCCTTATGCAGCACAAATTGCAGCAGACGCTGCAGCTTCAAAGGCTTTAGAATATGGAATGAAATCACTATCAGTTGAGGTGAAAGGTCCTGGATCAGGACGTGAAACAGCTTTAAGAGCGCTTCAGGCTAGAGGTTTTAAAATTTTATCTATTAAAGATACAACACCTATGCCACATAACGGAACTAGACCACCAAAAAAAAGGAGAGTTTAATGGAAACAGAAAATGTAAATATTAAAAATTGGAAATCGTTAATAAAACCTGCAAAACTTGATGTTAAGATAAGTGATGATTTAACTTATGCCAAGATTGTTGCTGAGCCCTTAGAAAAGGGATATGGATTAACGCTAGGTAATTCATTAAGAAGAATTTTACTATCTTCAATCAGAGGTGCTGCGGTAACATCTATTCAAATAGATGGTGTTCTTCACGAATTTACATCTATTAAAGGTGTAAGAGAAGATGTCACTGATATTGTTTTAAATGTAAAATCCTTAGCCTTAAAATGTAATGCCGAAGGTACAAAAAAGTTAGTTTTAGATGCAAAAGGACCTGGGGAAATTAAGGCCTCAGATATTACGGCAGTTACCGATGTAGAGATTCTTAACCCTGATTTAGTAATTTGTAATCTAGATGAAAATACAAATTTTCATATGGAAATGAATGTAAATACTGGCAAAGGATATGTTCCAGCTGATCTTAATAAACCAGAAGAACCACCACTAGGGCTTATTGCAATTGACTCATTATATAGTCCGGTAAAAAAAGTTTCTTATTCGGTTAGCACAGCCAGAGAAGGTAAAGCATTAGATTATGATAAATTAACAATGGAAGTAGAAACTAACGGATCTATATCTGCAGAAGATGCTGTCGCTTATTCTGCAAGAATTTTCCAAGATCAATTAAAGATGTTTATTAATTTTGATGAGCCAGTTGAAGTTCCAGTAAAAGAAGTTTCGACTGAGCCAGAGTTTAATAAAAATTTATTAAGAAAAGTTGACGAGTTAGAGCTTTCTGTAAGATCCATGAACTGTTTGAAAAATGATAATATTATTTATATTGGGGATCTTGTTCAGAAATCTGAGGGAGAAATGTTGAGGACACCAAATTTTGGAAGAAAATCTCTAAATGAGATAAAAGAAGTTTTAACAGGTATGTCTTTATATTTAGGAATGGAAATACCAAATTGGCCACCTGATAATATAGCTGAAATGTCTAAGAAAATGGAGGAAGCCATCTAATGAGACACGGAATGGCAAATAAAAAATTAAACAGAACATCAGAGCACAGAAAAGCTTTACTTAAAAACATGTTAGTTTCCCTAATAAAATATGAACAAATAAAAACTACTTTACCAAAAGCAAAATTTTTAAAACCTCAAGCAGATAAAATAATTACTCTTGGAAAAAAAGACAATTTACAATCAACAAAAATTTTAGTTTCAAAATTACAAGATATTAAATCTGCAAATAAAGTAAAAAAAGAATTATCAAAAAGATATGAAAAAAGAAATGGTGGTTATACAAGAATAATTAAAGCTGGTTTTAGGTATGGCGATAATGCACCAATGGCTATAATCGAATTTGTCGATAGAAATTTAGAAGCCAAAAGAGTTGATAAGAAAAAAAAAGAGACCTCAAAAGAGATAGATAAAAAAGAAGATAAAAAAGTAGCATCAGCTTAATAAATTCTTAATATACATTTCATGAATAAATTTTTCGTTGTTGATACAATGTGTAATAATATGCGTTTAGATAGATTTTTAAGAAATAAATTAGGAAAAATACCACAAGGTTTAATAGAAAAAAATTTAAGATCTGGAAAAATAAAATTAAATAAAAAAAAAGTTAAAAGTTCAATTAAATTAAAAATTGATGATAAAATCAGTTTATTTAATTTTTCTTTTAAAGAAAGAGCTTCTCAAGAAAAAATTAAGTTTAATCCTACAAACACAATAATAAAAGCAAACGAAAGCTTAATCATCGATAACAATAAAGATTTTGTTGTTTTGAATAAGAGTGCTGGTATTTCTGTCCAGGGCGGCACAAAATCTAAAAAAAACTTAATAGATATATTTTCGAAAAGTAAAATATTTGAAAATACGAAACCTTTTTCGGTTCACAGACTGGACAAAGATACTTCCGGTGTTTTCATAATAGCAAAAAATAGAGAAACTGCTCAACTTCTAACATCTTTGTTTAGATTAAGAAAAGTTTACAAAACATATTTAGCTATTTGCCATGGTGAAGTAGAAAAAAATTCTGGGATATGGAATGATGATTTAATTAGATATGATAATGGAAAAAAGATATTAGAAAAAGCGAAAACAATTTTTAGAGTTATAGATAAAAATACAAATTCATCATTGATAGAAATGAAACCCATTACAGGTAGAAAACATCAGTTAAGAAAACAATTATTAAATATCGGGCACCCAATTTATGGTGACACAAAATATAAACTTGAGAATTCAAATAAAGGAATTAACAAAAATCTTATGCTTCATTCCTATCAAATTAAATTTATGATTAAAGAAAAAAAATATACTTTTAAGGCATTATTGCCCGACTATTTCCAAAAACTTATTAAAAGTAAAAGACTTAATTTTTGAGATTTGAAATAAAATTTTGTAATAGTATCTCTTCAAATTTGTCGTAATTTTGATTTTTAATTTCTTTCAAATTAGTAATTCCTTTATCATTTATACCACAGGGAATGATTGATTTGTATTTATTTAAGTCATTATTTATATTTACTGCAAAACCATGATAAGCAATCCATTTACTTACTCTTACACCGATAGCAGCAACTTTTTTTATTTCTAAATTTTTTTTATGCCATATACCTATATTATTTTCGTCAGAAAATGTTTCTATATTAAAAAATTTTATTGTGTCTATTAAAGTTTTCTCTATTAATGAAATAAATTTTCTTATATCTTTATTTCTTTTCTTTAAATCTATAACAAAATAACAAATGAGTTGACCAGGACCATGATATGTAATTTTTCCACCTCTATTGGTTTTGATAATTTCAATAGATTTATCTATTATCTCGTTTTCTTTATAACTAGTTCCTGCTGTGTAAACTTCGTTGTGTTCTAAAATCCACACTAGTTCATCCTCATTTTTTTCATTTATATTTTTTAATCTTTCTTCCATAAGTTCGATCGCATCATGATATTTTATGGGTTTTTTTGACTTTTTAATCTGAATATTCATTTAAAAATTGTATTCTTTTTATTATGTATTAAAAGATCCGTCAGAATAATAGGTAAATTTATGACTTTAGTAAAAAAAATTAAAGATAAAAAAGTCAATTTTGAATTTAATAAAGAATATATAAAAGTTGTTACAGACAAAATTGCTAATAATGATGCATTATTTATCAATAATTCTTTCAAAGAAATGCATCCTGCTGATGCTGCTGATATTATCGAACATTTGGATCAAGACAATAGAGAAAATCTAATAAAACTAAATAGTTTTAGGATTGATCCTGAGGTGTTTGTTGAATTAAATGAGTCTGTTCAATCAGAAATTATTAAGTATTTATCATCTGACTCTATTGTAAGAATTTTAAAAAATCTTGAGTCTGATGATGCAATAGCAATACTGGAAAATGTAGAAGAAAAAAATAAGAATATCATTTTAAGCTCTTTACCACCAAAAGATCGTTTCGCTTTATTGGAGGGATTGAGTTATCCGGAGGATAGTGCTGCTAGAATAATGCAGAGAGAATTCACAGCAATCCCAAGTAATTGGTCTGTGGGTCAAACAATAGATTATTTAAGAGAAAATAAAGATTTACCTGAACAGTTTTTGGAAATTTTTATTGTTGATGAAAATTTTAAACCAGTCGGAATTGTCCCATCGTCCAAAGTGTTAAGAACACCAAGAGAGTCAAAAATGTCCTCTATTATGGAAGAATTAATTTTTTTAGTACCTGTAGATATGGATAAAGAAGAAGTTGGAAATTTATTTGAAAACTACAGTTTAAATTCAGCGTGTGTTGTTGATAAGAATAATAAATTAGTTGGTATGATAACATCTGATGACGTTTTAACTGTCTTAAAAGAAGAAGCAGAGGAAGACACTTTAAGATTAGCAGGTGTAGGTGATGAAGAAATAACTGATGGCGTGCTAACAAAAACAAAAAGACGATTTAATTGGTTATTACTAAATCTTTTCACTGCATTTTTAGCAACTTGGTGTATTAGTTTATTTGGTGCAACAATAGAACAAATGGTTGTGCTTGCTTTCTTAATGCCAATAGTTGCCTCAATGGGAGGAAATGCTGGAATGCAAACACTCGCCGTTACAGTCAGGTCATTAGCAACAAATGATTTAACTAAAAATAATTTTAATCAAAATATTATAAAAGAATTTAATATTGGAGTTCTAAACGGAATAATTTTTGCTTTAATAAGTTCGTTTATTGTTCAGGTCTGGTTTCAAGACAATCAACTTTCATTGATAATTTCTATATCTATGGTAATGACAATGATTATTGCAGGACTATTTGGAATTCTTGTTCCAGTAACATTAAAAAAAATGAATATAGATCCTGCGATTGCCTCGAGTGTTTTTGTCACCACAATTACTGACGTAATTGGGTTTGTATCTTTTTTAGGTGTTGGTGCATATTTTTTTTAAAAGTTATCAATAAGTCTTATCTTATTTATATAGTAAGCAATAAATATTCTCGAATTATTAATCTTTTTTGATAATAATAAATTTTTTTTATTTCTTAATTCAAAATATTCAATTTTTATTTTAAATATTTTTTTCATTTTTTTACTTTCGAAATCTAAAAGTTTTTGAATATTCTTAGTACTATCTAACGATTTTTTAAATTTTATTGATCTTTGAATTACTTTGCTGGCTAATATTAATTGTTTTTTATTTAATAATAAATTTCTTGAGGAAAGAGCTAAGTTATTTTTATCTCTAATGGTCTTACACCCAATTATTTTAGATTTATATTTTTTTTCTATATATCGTTTTAATAGAAATAATTGCTGATAATCTTTTTCTCCCATAAAAATTTTTTTGGGTTTTATCAAATGAGTTAATCTGTCCATAACTTCTAAAACACCCTCAAAATGACCCGGTCGGTATTTTGCACAAAGAATTTTGTCTTTTTTATTTAATCTATATCTTTGTTTTTTTCTTTATTAAATACATCAATAATTTGAGGAATATAAATGAAATCAACTTTTAATCTTTTTAAAATTCTAAGATCTTTTTTGATATTTTTCGGATAATTTTTATAATCTTTTTTATTGTTAAATTGTTTTGGATTAATAAAAATACTTACTAGTGTTTTTTTACTTTCTTTTTTGGATCTTTTAACTAAAGACACATGGCCCTCATGAATAGATCCCATTGTAGGTACAAATCCTATATTATGATCTTTTTTAAGCGCCTCATTTAAATCAAAATTATTTAGTAAAATTTTCATTTGTATAAGATGATTTTATAAGTAAAACATTTAAATGATTAAACAAGCAATTATTCCATTAGCTGGTCTAGGCACAAGATTATTACCACTTACAAGCGTTTTTGCAAAAGAACTATTACCAATTAATGGTAAACCAGGTATTGAATATATTCTTGATGAGTGTATCGAAGCAGGAATAAAAGAGGTTATTTTTATTATTTCAAAAAAAAAAGAAATGATAAAAAAATATTTTTATAATGACAGTTTTTACAAAAAAATAATAAAGAAAAAAAAAGATAAAAGAATTTTAAAAGAGTATAAAAAAATTTTAAAATACAAGAAAATGATTAAATTTGTATATCAAAACAAACCAATGGGCACAGGAGATGCGGTTTTAAAAACAAGAAGATTTATAAAAGATAATTTTTTTCTAATGCTTTTGCCTGATGATTTGATCATAAAAAAAAATTGTTCAAAATCTATGATTAAGATTCAGAAAAATTTTAAATCAGGTGTAATAGCAAGTATGACTGTTAATAAAAAAGATGTTTCAAGATGGGGAATATTTGATTTAAAGAAAAAAATAAATAGAGATAATTTCTTTGTTCAAAATGTAGTTGAAAAACCTCCCATCAAAAAAGCTCCATCTAATAAGGCAGTTATTGGAAGATATATTTTACCAAAATCTATATTTAAAAAATTATTAAAACAAAAACCAGGCAAGGGAGGAGAAATACATATTACAGATGCTATTAGATCCTTGATAAAGGATAATCAAAGATTCATAGCTCACAATTTTTCAGGCAAATATTTAGATTGTGGAACCATGAATGGTTATATCAAATCAGCAATGGAGATATCAAAATTATGAAATTATGCATGATAGGTACAGGTTATGTTGGACTTGTAAGTGGTGTTTGTTTTTCAGATATTGGTAATACTGTTTATTGTGTTGATAAAGATAAAAGAAAAATTGAGTCTCTTAACAAAGGAAATGTTCCAATTTATGAACCTGGTTTAGAGGAAATTTTAAAAAGAAATCACAAAAAAAAAAGATTATTTTTTACAACTGATTTAAAAGATGCTGTAACTAAATCAGATATTATTTTCATATGTGTTGGAACACCTACTAATAAAAATAGTAATTCTGCAAATCTAAAATTTGTTTATTCTGTAGCTGAAAATTTAAAAAGAATTATAAAAAAATATAAAATTATAATCACAAAGTCTACTGTGCCTGTAACTACAGGTGATAAAATTGAAAAAATATTAATTAAACTTAAAAAAAAAAAATTAATTGATGTAGTTTCAAACCCTGAATTTTTAAGAGAGGGTGAGGCGATTAGAGATTTCATTTATCCCGATCGAGTGATAATTGGAACAGATAGTAAAAAAGCCGATAAAATATTAAAATCTTTATATATGCCAATTATAAAGAAAACTAGTAGGTATTTCAAAACTTCGAGAAGGGGCGCTGAAATGATCAAATATGCATCTAATGCTTTTTTGGCAACAAAAATATCTTTTATAAATGAACTTGCAAATTTAAGTGAAAAAACAAAAGTTGATATAAAAGATATATCTTTTGGAATGGGTTTAGATCAAAGAATTGGAGATAGATTTTTAAGAGCTGGCCCTGCTTATGGAGGTTCTTGCTTTCCAAAAGATACCAAAGCCTTAATAGATACTGCTAATAAATTTAAAACTAATTTATCAATTATAAAGACAGTAGTTAATTCAAATAATAAAAGAAAAATTCTTCTTACAAAAAAAATAGAAAAAATTTTAAATAAGAGACTTAAAAATAAGATTATAACTTTTTTAGGAGTTACTTTTAAACCAAATACTGATGATATGAGAGAAGCATCGAGTATACCTATGATTAATTACCTTAATAAGAAAGGTTGTAAAATAAGATATTATGATCCATCTGGTGAAAAAAAGGAATTTAAAAACTTAAAGAATGTTAATTTTTGTAGAAATGTTTCCTCCTCTTGTTTTAAATCAGATTTAATCATTTTACACACAGAATGGAATGAATTTAAATTACTGAATTTTAAAAAGCTTGTAAAAAAAAGAAATTTTTCAATTTATGATTTAAGAAATTTATATTCACCATCAAAAATGAGAAAAAATAAATTAAATTATTTTGGTGTTGGAAGATAAATTAATTTAATTCAAAAATAGCATCAACTTCAACAGCAACACCTAAGGGTAAACTATTAGCGCTTATAGCAGCTCTTGTATGCATTCCAGCTTCACCAAATATTAAGGCTATTAAGTCAGAGGCACCATTAATTACTTTTGGTTGTTCAGTAAAATCGTCTGTTGAATTAACAAAACCAGTCAGTTTAACACAAGATTTTATTTTTGATAAATCTTCATTACAAGCTTTTTTAGCTTGTGCAACAATACTTAGGGCGCATCTTTTAGCTGCGTTGTATCCTGCTTCAGTATCAAGATCTTTACCAATTTTACCTCTAATTAATTCACCTTTTTCATCTATTGAAATTTGACCAGAGATAAAAAGAATTTTATTTGAAATTTTTGTCGCTACGTAAGATCCAACTGGATCTGCAGCCTTTGGAAGTTGGATGCCTAATTCTTTTATTTTAGTATCAAATGACATTTTTAATTTTTAATTAAATCTGAAAGTGTTTTACTATTTTTAAATTTTTTTAATTTGTTTGTTATACCAGAACTTTCTAATTTTTCACCTGTTTTAGTTTTGATTTCATTTGCTTTTTGATTAGTTTTTACTTTAAGTTGATTTGCTTTTTTATCTGTTTTAGACTTAAATTTAACTGTATTACATTGAATATATTTAGCACTCATTTTTTCAAATTTATTACAATCAATCTCCTCAGAACTAACTATATTTGAAAAAAAGAACGTGATTAAAATAAAATATACAATTTTTAAACTCATTTTTTTCTTTTTGATTTTTTAGTTTTATCGTATTCTTTTCTTTTCTCAATCAAAATTAAAGCCTCCTCCATAGTTAATTCTGTAGGATCTTTTTCTTCAGGAATAGTTGCGTTAAGTGATTTATATTTTATATATGGCCCATATTGTCCTTTCATAATTCTAACAGGTTTTTTGTCTTCAGGATGTTCACCTAAATCTTTGATCATAGATGAAGACATTCTGCCAGGTTTAGCTTCAGCAATTAAAGTTATTGCTCTGTTTAATCCAATTGAGAAAATTTCATCAATATTTTCTATTCTTGCTGATTTATTTTCACATTTTAAGTAGGGACCAAATCTTCCTGTGTTTAGTGTGATTTCTTTTTGATTATCAGGATTAATTCCTAAAGATTTAGGTAAAGAACATAAGAATTGAGCTTTTTCTAAATCAATATTTGCTAATTCTAACCCTTTAGGTATTGAAACATTTTTTAAAAGCTCATTAACTGTAGACTTGTTTTTTTTAGTTTTTTTCTTTTTTTTAGAATCTTTTTCAATTTCCATTTCAGTAGGGACTCTTTCATACTGAAGATAGGGGCCAAATCTTCCATTTTTTAAATGTATGTCATTTCCATTTTCATGTTTTCCTATAAATTTAGGTTCAGCTAACTGTGCTTGAGCAGCGGCTTTTGCTTTAGATAGTGGTCTGGTAAATTTGCATTCAGGATAATTTGAGCATCCTATAAAAGCACCACCTCGGAAGCTATTTTTTAAACTTAATGTACCAATATTACATAATTGGCATTTTCTAACTATATTACCTTCTTTATCTTTATCAAAAATCAATTCACCTAAACTATCGTTAAGTAGATCTAAAACTTCTCTAGTTCTTTTCTCTTTAACTTCTGAAACATTAACATTAAAGTCTTTCCAAAAGAGCTCTAATACTTTAATCCAACTTTCTTTACCAGTTGTGATTTCATCAAGTTGATCTTCTAATCCTGCCGTAAAATTGTAATCTACGTATTTAGAAAATAATTTTTCTAAAAAAGCAGAAATTAATTTACCTCTATCAGTTGGAAAAAATCTTTTATTCAATATTTCTGCATACCCTCTATTAGCAATAGTTGAAATAATACTAGCGTAAGTGGATGGCCTTCCTATACCGAGTTCCTCAAGTTTTTTAACCAAGCTTGCTTCAGAGTATCTTGGTGGTGGTTGAGTATAGTGTTGTTCATCTAACAAAGCTTCAATATTAATAGGTCCTTTTGACATGGCTGGTAATATATTTTCAGTTTCATCTTTATTTTGATTATTGTAAATTTTTAAAAATCCATCAAATTTAAGAACCGATCCACTTGCTTTACATACAGTATCATTATTCTCCGAACTTATTGTAATCGTATTCCGATCAAACTTTGCAGATTGCATTTGAGAAGATAAAGCTCTACTCCAAATAAGATCATAAAGTTTATTTTGATCTGTGCTTAGATACTTTTTAATACTTTGAGGTGTTCTGATTATATCTGTGGGCCTAATCGCCTCATGAGCTTCCTGAGCATTCTTAGCTTTTTTACCAGAATAATTTAAAACATCCTTAGGCAAATATTCATTACCGATTTCTTTTTTTATATATTCTCTGAAAGCTGATATTGCATCCTTAGACAAGTTAGTTCCGTCAGTTCTCATATAAGTAATCAAACCAATTGTTTCACCTTCAATTTCTATACCCTGATAAAGTTTTTGTGCAATTTGCATTGTTCTAGACGCACCAAAACCTAATCTACTTGAGGCAGTTTGTTGAAGAGTAGATGTAGTGAATGGTCCAGATGGATTACGATTAACAACTTTACTTGAAATATCTGTAATACTAAATTTTTTTTTATTTACACTCTTCATAGCTTTGTTTATTTCTTCTTTATTTCTGAATGAGAATTTTTCAATTTTATAATTATCTAACTGACTTATACTTGCGGTAATTTTTTGATTATTTTGATCTATAAAGTTTACACTTAAAGTCCAAAACTCCTCTGGTTTAAATGATTCAATCTCATGTTCTCGCTCAGTAATTAACTTTAAAGCAACAGACTGAACTCTTCCTGCAGATTTTGACCCAGGTAGTTTTGTCCAAAGTATTGGTGAAATATTAAAACCGACCAAGTAGTCTAAAGCTCTTCTAGCCATATAAGCATCAACTAGATGGGGTTCAATTTGTCTTGGATTTTCAATTCCTTGTATAACAGCTTTTTTGGTTATCTCATTAAATACAACTCTTTCAATTTCTTTATCTTTTA
>CACNUU010000009.1 GCA_902623735.1 uncultured Pelagibacteraceae bacterium
TGAAAAAATCTTAAAAAATTTAAGAATTCAATTTGAAACAAGAATAATTTCTGCGCACAGAACTCCTAAGAGAATGTATGAATTTGCAAAAATGGCCAGAAAAAATGATATTGGAGTAATTATCGCTGGTGCTGGTGGATCTGCTCATCTTCCAGGTATGATTTCAGCATTAACTTCTATACCAGTTTTAGGTGTGCCTATTGAAAGTAAAAAACTAAGAGGGTTGGATAGTTTATTATCTATTGTCCAGATGCCAAAAGGAATTCCTGTTGGCACGCTTGCAATTGGTGAAGATGGAGCTGTCAATGCAGCATTACTTGCAGCTTCAATTATTTCAAACTCTAACCTTAATGTTAAAAAAAAATTAGAAAATTTTCGGCTATCACAATCTAGATCTGTGAAGAAGAAACCTAAATAAAAATGGCAGAAAAAATTCTGGGAATTATCGGTGGAGGACAGCTCGGCAGTATGCTTTGTATGGCTGCAAAAAAATTAGATGTGAAAACAATAATATATTGCGATGACAGTGATGCCCCAGCACAAAACTTTTGTGATGAATTTATATTTGGGAATTATGATAATAAAGATAAAATTATCGATTTCACGAATAAAATAAATGTTGTTACCTATGAATTTGAAAATATTCCATATTTAACTCTTAATGAAATTAATAAGATAAAACCTGTTTTGCCAAAGCCATCCATTAATAGAATCATCCAGCATAGATTAGCTGAAAAAGATTTCATAAATAAATTGAATATAAGAACAACTAGATATGTATTGGTTGAAAAAAAAAGTGATTTAGATACTTTAGAAGATTTTCTTCCAGGAATTTTAAAGACAACAACAATGGGTTATGATGGAAAAGGTCAATACCCAATTAAAAAAATTTCCGATTTGCAAACTTTAAATATTGATTTTTCAAAAGGTTATATTTTAGAAAAATTAGTAAGGTTAAAAAAAGAGATTTCTGTAATTATAACAAGATTTAATACTAATAAATATGAAATATATGAACCAATAGAAAATACCCATGAAAACCAAATATTAAAGTATTCAAAAATTCCTGCTGAAATAAGTAATGATATATTTAATCAATCAAAAGAGTGGGCAATTAATATTGCAGAGGAATTAAAGTATATAGGCACACTCTGCGTGGAATTTTTTATAGACAGAAATGATAATTTGTATGTAAATGAAATAGCTCCTAGAGTTCATAACTCCGGTCATCTGACTATAAATGCATATAATGTAAGTCAATTTGAAAATCATATCAGGGCCGTTTGCTCTTTAGAGAAAATTCCAACTAAAAAGTTATCAAATGCAAAAATGGTAAATCTGATTGGAAATGAAATAGAACCCTATAGACTGAATAATAAATTATCCCAAAATCAATTTTTCTTTGATTATTTAAAAAAAGAGATAAAAGATAAAAGAAAAATGGGCCATATAACAACTTTAATATAATGCTTAAATCTATAGAAGGTAACTTTGATCATTCAGAGGTTAATGAACTTCTTACAAAACATTTCATAGAGCTTCGTGCGGCATCTCCAGAGGGAAGCGCACATGTGCTAGATATTCCGGGTTTAAAAGTATCTTCAATAAAATTTTGGAGTTTGTGGGAAAATGACATGTTGCTGGGATGTGGTGCTTTAAAATTTTTAGATGCTGAACATGGTGAATTTAAATCCATTAGGGTTCATGATCAATTTAGAAATAAAGGTAATGGTATCAAGGTTATTGAACACCTAATTTACGAGGCAAAAAAACTCAATATAAAAAGAATTAGTATAGAAACGGGAGCTGGAAAATTTTTTGAACCAGCTAGAAAGTTATTCAAAAAATGTAATTTTAAGACATGTGCACCATTTGCACACTATAAAGAGGACGTTAATTCACTTTATTTAACAAGACTTATAGATTGAGGTAAAATTTATCATCAATAAAAAGATCAATTTAGTTGACAAAAGTCTTAAAATTCTAAAGAAAGCCTAAATTACTTAATTATAAGTAATAAATTAACGTAACAATAAGTAAGTAAAAATATGAGTCTACAAGGTAAAGTAAAATGGTTCAATCCAACCAAAGGATATGGTTTTATTGAAAGAGAAGATAAAGAAAAAGATGTTTTTGTTCATGTTTCAGCTGTAAGAGATGCTGGTATGAACGGTTTAGACGAGGGTCAAGCTTTGACTTTCGATGTTGAAGACGGTCCCAAAGGTCCTTCAGCAGTTAACTTAAAAACTGCATAATTTTCACATTACAATTTATTGGCTATATTAATCTATCACTAAAGATTTGATTTATTTTTATAGCCAATAATCTATTCTTTTACTTATGAGTTTAAAAAGAATTACAAAATTAAACATGATTGGAATTTTAGGGGGAATGGGAACCCAAGCAGGTCTTGATTTTTGTAATAAACTTGCAATTTTAAATAGGGGGAAAATTGACCAAGACTACCCTTTGTTTCTTCTTTATAATAAGTCAAACATTCCAGGTAGACCAGAGTCTATAGGAATTCATACAAAGAAATTATCAAAAAAAAAAGATTCAAAAAAACAAAAAAAGAAATATCAAATAGTCTTAAAAAGTTTACTCAGAGGATGCCAGCTACTTTATAAAAGTAAGTGTAAATTTATTGTTATACCCTGTAATACTGCGCATTACTGGTATGATGATCTAAGAAAAAAAATTAAATTACCAATAATCAATATGCCTAAGGAAGTTTTTAATCACACACAGAAAATTTGTAAAAATAAATCCTCTATTGGTTTATTGGCTACAGAAGGTACAATTCTCACAGGTATTTATAATAAATTTTTTGATAAAAAATATGATCTGGTTCATCCAAATAATAAACTGCAAAAAATTTCTGTAAATAAAGCAATCAAATATGTGAAAATGGGAAATGTAAAAGCTGCATCAAAAATAATTAAACCTGCAATAAATTACTTAATAAAAAAAAAATGTAAAAAGATTATTCTTGGATGTACTGAACTTCCAATAGCTATATTTGCTTTTAAATCATTTAAAAAAATTGAGACATCAAAAATTTTTCTTGATCCAAATTTGATCCTAGCAAAATCTGCGATGAAAAAATATAAAAACAATTAATGCGATCAAAAGAAAAACCTTATGTATTATTTGTTGCTGAAGTAATTTATTCAAATGTCCATAATATTAAAAAAAAAAATCCTGACTTTTCAAATATAGATGCTATTGATGCATTTATGGGTTCAGAAGTTTATAACTACATAAGTAGTGGAAAATTTCATGACGAATGGTTTAAAGATTTAGAAAATAATAACTTTATTGACACAAAATCAAAAAAGAAAATACCAGGAGAAACAATAAGATTGCTTAAAATTCAAAAAGACATGATGGTCAAACAATTAATACAATTTCCAGATTTATATTTTGCAAAAAGTCATTTTCCTCTCGAAATTTCACAGAGAGCTTTTGATCATCTTTGGAGAATGTGTGAGAGTTATGAACTTTGGTGCAAAGAAACTAAACAAAACAAACTGATCAAATTAAAAATTATTGATTAGAAGTTTTTAAAATACTATTAGTTTTTTTAATTCTGTTTTTTACTAAATCTTTGAAGTCTTTACTTTCTAAAGTTTTTTTTTGAATATTATCTTTATCAGACGAAGTCATTTCAATTACGTTTTCCATGGGTGTTTTTCCTGTATAGTAAGTTACAAGTTCAGACGATCCATAGGAAAACCCAGCTTGAAGTACATTGCCAGTAGATGTTAAAGTGTAAGCTGGTCCCAACATGGCTGTAGGGGCAGCACATGCACCTAAAAAAATTAACGCTGCTAAGCTAAGAATTAATTTTTTATGAATCATTTCTAAGAACTTTAAGCTTTTTAAGATACAACTCAAGGTAGAATTATATTTTAGGTCCAAAAGCTTAATTTTCATGGACAAATTTAACTAAATTTGAGAATCAAATGTAAGTATAATTTTTTTATAAAACCTAAAATGATCAGAGTATATCCATTTATATTTATTTTATTATGGTCTTCGGCCTTTATAACAACGAAGCCAATTATAGATAATAGCGATCCGTTTTCTGCACTTGCTTTTAGATTTTTTTTTGTTGCTATTGGTTTTTACTTATTCTCTCTGTACTCCAGACAATCAATATTCATTAATAAAAAAAATTTAATAGAATCTTTATTAAGTGGAGTTCTTTTTCATGGGCTATATTTAGGTGGTGTATTTTACTCTATATCGCTTGGTATGCCCACAGGTATTGCGGCTCTTATCGTGACTCTTCAGCCTGTATTAACAAATGCACTTAGTGGCCCTATATTGAGTGAAAAAGTTACATTTAAACAATGGATAGGAGTTTTCCTTGGGTTTATAGGTGCAGCTATAGTTTTAGGTTTTGATATAGGCTCAAATATTCCACTTTTAGGATTAATAGCAACTTTAATAGCTTTAATTTCAATAACCACGTCTACGATTTGGCAAAAAAAATTAAGTAATAATTTACCTTTATCAGTAAGCAATTTTTATCAGGCTGTTGGGGGATGTTTATTTCATATTCTGGTAATAATCTTTTTTGCCAAACCTTACATTGATTTTACAAAAACATTCATAATTGCAATGAGTCATCAAATTTTTTTAGTCTCCTTTGGAGCTTTTACTATATTAATGTTTTTAATAAAAAAAAATTCTGCTAGCAAAACTGTTTCGATCTTTTTTTTAATACCGGCCACATCAGCTTTAATGGCCTGGCTTTTTTTAGGTGAGAATTTAACAAGATTAGATCTTCTAGGTTTTTTAATTACTTCAATTGGAGTTTATTTAGCAACTAGAGATTGAAGCAATCACTAAATAGACTCAAAACCAAATTCCAATGAAGCATCAGTTATAGAATGATGCAAGGATTCTCCAAAACTTCTCAAAGTAAATAATCTTAATTTATCAGGATTAGTGTTTATCAAATCAACTGTAAAAGCAATTCCGTTATATATTGAGTTAATTGAGTTATTCTTTTTTAAAAGATTAAAATTAAATGGACATCCTTTTTTTAATACCTCTAGAGCCTCTTTTCCCTCAATTTCAATAATAGCTCTAGAATGAGAAAGATCTGTTACAGCAAAATCTGAAGAGGGAAATGCATTAACAATATTTTCTAAAAGATCTAATTTTGAAGAGACCAATAGCCAGTTTTTAGGACCATTCCATAAAATCCTTGTATCCGTGTTGCATGTTACGTTAGATGTTTCATCTTTGAGATTTAAGTTATCAATGGCAATATTATTTAATGAAATATTTGAATTTTTATACTGAGCTATCTGAACTATCAGTAAATTTTTAATCTCATAAATTTTTAAAAGATCTTTTTTATTTTTGTCTTGAAAATCACCAAAGTGACCTTTTTGATGAACATTTTTTAAGGCTGATATTGATTTCATGATCTTACTCTTTCACCTTTTGGATCTACATAATGTGAAGATACTATTTCGACAGGTATAACTTTATTTTTAAGTGGAGACATCACAAATAATTTTTCTCCTATCATGTTTTTCCCATCTTTGAGAATAGCTAATGAAAATGGATTATCATACTCAACACTCCAGCATGATGCTGAAATATAGCCTAATTTTGGATTTGGCAAAGGCGCATTGGCATCTTTCACTAAGTGAGATCCCTCTGGAATACTTGTCTTCTTATCTAAAGGCACAACCCCAACTACTTTTTGTCTATCTTCTGATGTAAATGCGTCTCTATTTAATGAACGTTTTCCAATAAAATCTTTCTTTTTGCTTAATAACCCTTCTAAAGAATTATCATAAGGGATGGTTCTTCCATCAAGCTCTGATCCTGCGACATGTCCCATTTCAATTCTTAAAGTTGATAAAGCCTCTGTACCATAGGGCTGGATCTTAAACTCTTGACCAATTTCAATAATTTTTTCCCACATAAAGTTTCCATAATCTGACTCAACATTTACCTCATAGGCAAGCTCACCAGAAAATGAAATTCTAAAAATTCTTGCTTTAACTCCGAATAAATCACCCTCCATATAACCCATGAATGGAAGTCCCTCATTTGAGACATCTGAGTTTGGGAACAATTTTTTCAATAAATCCCTTGATTTTGGTCCAGCAATAGCTGCACCGGCCCATTGTTCAGTGCTTGATACCACGTTAACATTAAGCTCAGGCCAAACTAGTTGCAAATAATATTCTAAGTGAGAAAGAACATTGGCAGCTTGCGCAGTAGTTGTTGTCATATGATAGTGATTTTCTGAAATTCTTGTTGTTGTTCCATCATCCATAACAATGCCATCTTCTCTCAACATCACACCATATCTGGCCTTACCAACAGGTAATTTTAACCAAGCATTAGTATATACTCTGTTTAGGAGTTCTGCTGCATCTGGACCTTTAATGTCTATTTTACCTAATGTGGTTACGTCACAAACTCCAACGTTAGTTCTCACATTTTTGGCTTCTCTTTTTGATGCTTCAAATAAATTTTCATTCCCTTGTTTATAATATCTTGGTCTTAACCACACTCCTGCATCAACAAATACAGCATTATTTTCTTCATGCCATGTGTGCATTGGAGATTTTCTTGTGGGTTTTGAATGTTTTCCAACTTCTCTTCCAACTATTGCACCAATTGAGACTGGTGTGTAAGGTGGCCTAAAAGTAGTATGTCCAACTGCTGGAACAACTTTATTTTCTATTTTAGATACCAATTGTAATCCGTTAAGATTACTAGTTTTTCCTTGGTCAGTTGCCATTCCGAGAGTGGTATATCTTTTAACATGCTCAATTGATCGGTAACCTTCTTTAAGAGCTATTTCAATATCGGAGACCGCAACATCATTTTGAAAATCTAAAAATCTTTTATAATTTTTACCCTTTGGTAAAGGTACGCACCAAAATTTATCATGTACCGTAGATTTTTTTTCAACTACATTAGGAAAAGAAACTTTATTCTCACTATTAGTAATTTTTTTTGACAATTCATTTCCAGTTTCAAATGAATCTTTCAAAGTTTCCTGCAAAGTATAAATTCCTTTTGCGGCTCCAAGTGTTTTTTCATTTTGCTTAGATACTCCTGGAACAAATGCATCAATTTCTTCATTAAATTTTGTTTTATTTCCGGATTGTGATGCTAAATGTATTGTTGGTGTCCAAAAGCCAGAAACACAAATACAATCACACTTAATGTTTTCAATTTTTCCTAGCTGTTCTTTATCATCTGAAATTTTAGATATATCAGCTGATTTTACTTTCTTATATCCTTTAGCTGCCACTACTACATATGAATTTTTAATTTCAATGCCTAAATTTTTTGCATCGTTAATTATTTCAGAGTTTGGATCTTTTCTAGTATCTAAAATCAAAGGATCAATACCATTATTTTTAAATTCTATTGCTGTCTCATATCCACTATCATTGTTTGTAAATATGACAGGGTTTCTTCCAACTAATACACCATAAACTTTCATATACTCTTTTGCAGCTGATGAAAGCATTACACCAGGAGTATCATTATTTCCGAATACTATTGGTCTTTCAATTGATCCTGAAGAAATCAATACTTCCTTAGCTCTGATGTACCAAAGTCTTTGTTTTGGGTGAAATTTTTTTGTTTCTGGTAAATGATCGCTTATTCTTTCAGACATCACTAACATATTATGATCGTAATAACCAAAAACTTGAGATCTATTTTTAACAGTAACATTCGGCATTTCTTTTAGTTCAGAAATAATGCCCTCAGCCCATTCTTTTCCAGATTTATTTCCAATGTTAACTTCACTAGTAAGTAAAGTTCCACCAAATCTCGACTTGTCCTCTGCTAAAATCACACTTGCACCGTTTTTGGCTGCAGCATAAGCGCTAGCTAAGCCAGATGGACCTGATCCTGCTATTAATAAGTCGCAATATTCATATTTATGCTCATATCTTTCTTTATCGTGTTTTATAGATGCAGTTCCTAGCCCAGCAGCTTTTCTTATAAATGGCTCGTAAATTTTATACCAAAAGCTTTTTGGCCACATAAAAGTTTTGTAATAAAATCCTGCTGGAAGAAATATCTTTAAAAAGTTATTTATAGCTCCAATATCAAAATTTACACTTGGCCAACAATTTACACTAGTTGCCTCTAAACCCTCAAAAAGTTCTTGTTCTGTTGCTTTGATATTTGGTTCAGTTTCACCATTTCTATATAATTGAACTATTGCATAAGGTTCATCTACTCCAGCACCAAAAAAACCTCTTGGTCTATGATATTTGAAACTTCTCCCTACCAAGTGAACCCCATTAGCTATTAATGCTGATGCTAAAGTATCTCCTTCATAACCATAATAAGTTTTACCATTAAATTTAAATGAAAGTTTTTTATTTCTATTAATTAGTCCAACGTTTTCTAATCTAAATTTTTGCGTCATTATGAAATTTCCTCAGTAGCTTTCAAAGTATTAAAAATTTCATGAGTTGCGGTATCTCTTTCAACTTTTATCCATTGCCTACATCCTGATAAGTGCTGCCACAACTCCCAATGTCTTCCTCTCAAGCTCTTTCTATTATAAACAAAATTATTCCAATCTTGATCTGAAATATCTTTACCAAGCTCAGGTCTTTTTACAGTTGCATCTCCTCCATAGGAAAATTCATTTTGTGATCTCCATCCACAATGTGGACACTTAATGTAAAGCATTTATGAAATCCAAGTTTTTGTACCAAGCCCTTTTTCGTCGAGTAAGTGACCAGTATTAAATCTATTTAAACTATAACCTGCATTTAGTTCATGAACTCTATCTTGTGCAATTGTATGAGCAAAAGTCCAACCAGAGGCAGGTGTTGCTTTAAATCCACCATAACACCAACCACAATTTAAATATAAACCTTCAATATGAGTTTTATCAATTATTGGTGATCCATCCATTGACATGTCCATTATACCACCCCAAGTTCTTAGCATTTTTAATTTACTTAAGAATGGCATCATCGCAATACCTTCTGTAAGAACGTGTTGCAATGTTGGCAAATTTCCCCTTTGCGCATAACTATTATAGCCATCTAAATCTCCACCCATAACCATTTCGCCTTTATCAGACTGACTTATATAAAAATGTCCAGCACCAAAAGTTACAACATTATCCAAAACTGGTTTTACTGGCTCAGATACACAAGCTTGTAATAAATGTGTCTCTATAGGCAAAGTCATGTTTAATTTTTCAGCCAAAATATTTGTACTGCCTGCAACACATAATCCAATTTTTTTAGCTTTAATATCTCCTCTTGATGTTCTAACTCCATTGATTTTTCCAGCCGAGACATCAAATCCGATTACTTCACAATTTTGAATTATATCTACACCCATTGAATCTGCTTGACGTGCATAACCCCACGCTACCGCATCGTGTCTGGCAGTTCCTGCACTTGGCTGCATTAGTCCACCAAAAATTGGAAATCTTACATTTTCCGAAAAATCAGCCATTGGGATTATCTCTTTTACTTGCTCTCTATTTAAAAGAACTGCATCAATCCCATTTAAACGCATAGAGTTACCTCTTCTAGCGTAAACATTCATTTGAGCATCAGAGTGAGCTAGATTAATTATTCCTCTGGGTGAAAACATTACATTGTAATTTAAATCTTGGCTCATCTTTCTCCAAAGGTTCATTCCAAATTCACTAAACAAAGCATTTTCGTCATACATGTAATTTGATCTTATAATTGTAGTATTTCGACCAACATTACCTCCACCAATCCAACCTTTTTCTATTATCGCTACATTAGTAATATTGTGTTCCTTTGCTAAATAATATGCTGTTGCCAGTCCATGGCCTCCACCTCCAATTATCACTACGTCATACTCTTTTTTGGGTGTTGGGTCTTTCCATGCTAAATCCCAATTTTCATGGTTTGAAAGAGCATTTTTAATTAAACTAAAAACAGAATATTTTTGCATAACCAAATTTTATAATAATGAATATAAATAGTTCATATTTTTTTTATATATAATTTTTAGATATTTCCAAAGGTCTCAAAAAGAGATACTAATCGTGCAATTTTAATATTTTTTAAACAAATTTAATGAGCGACATAAAATCAGATATCCAAATTGCTAGAGAGGCAAAAATGCAACCAATTAAGGATATTTTGGCTAAGGTAAATGTTCCAGATGAAAGCTCAGCATTCAGCCCAATGGGAAGACACATCGCTAAAGTAAACCTAGAGTATTTAGAAAAGTTAAATGATAAACCTGATGGAAAATTAATTTTAGTAACTGCTATTACTCCAACTCCAGCTGGAGAGGGCAAAACAACTACGTCTGTGGGTTTAAATGATGGATTAAATAAAATAGGAAAAAAATCTATCGTATGTTTAAGAGAGCCTAGTCTTGGTCCCTCTTTTGGAATGAAAGGTGGTGCGGCAGGAGGCGGGTACGCTCAAGTTGTACCAATGGAACAAATCAATCTTCATTTTACAGGTGATTTTCATGCAATTACATCTGCGCATAATCTTTTATCGGCGTTAATCGATAACCATATCTACTGGGGCAATAAATTAAATATTGATGTAAGAAGAATAGCTTGGAAAAGAGTAATGGATATGAATGATAGAGCGCTTAGATCTATTAACATAAACCTTGGAGGAGTTGCTAACGGTTTTCCAAGAGAAGATGGTTTTGATATTACAGTTGCTTCAGAAATAATGGCTATCTTTTGTCTTGCAAATAATCTTGATGATTTAGAAAAAAGAATTGGAAATATTACTGTTGCTTACACTAGAGAAAAAAAACCTATTTATGCAAAAGACTTGAAGGCACAAGGTCCAATGACGGTCTTGCTCAAAGAAGCTTTAAGACCTAATGTAACTCAAACATTAGAAAATAACCCCGCCATAATTCATGGTGGTCCTTTTGCAAATATTGCTCATGGATGTAATTCTGTTATTGCAACTAAAGCTGGTTTAAAACTTGCAGACTATGTCGTAACAGAAGCTGGTTTTGGTGCGGATCTTGGTGCAGAAAAATTTTTAGATATAAAATGTAGAAAATCAAATTTAAAACCAAGTTGTGTTGTTATTGTTGCAACTATTAGAGCATTAAAAATGCATGGCGGAGTTGCTAAAGATGATTTAAAGAATGAAAATGTAGATGCTTTAAAAAAAGGTTTGGTAAATCTTCAAAGACATATCGAAAATGTAAAAAAATTTGGTTTACCTGTCGCAATTGCTGTAAATCATTTCATTAAAGATACCGAGAAAGAGGTTAAAGCCTTAATAGAGTTTTGTGAAAAGTTAGGAGTAAAAGCAAGTCTTTGTAAACATTGGGCTAATGGTGGTGAAGGTACAAAAGATTTAGCTAGTCATATTGTTGAGCTATGTGAAAAAAATGAGGCTAAATTCAAATTTTTATATGAAAGTAAAACACCACTATTTAAAAAAATTGAAACTATTGCAAAAGAAATTTATAGAGCTGATGAGGTAATTGCTGATACTAAAATTAGAGATCAGCTAAAAAGTTTTGAAGAAGCTGGATATGGAGATTTACCAATTTGTGTTGCAAAAACTCAGTATAGTTTTTCTACCGATCCAAGTTTAAAAGGAGCTCCAACTGGTCATTCATTACCAATTAGAGAAATAAGATTATCATCTGGTGCTGAATTTATAGTTGTTGTTTGTGGAGCAATCATGACAATGCCTGGCTTACCAAGAGTACCAGCTGCAGACTCAATTAGATTAAACAAAAAAGGTGAAATAGAGGGCTTATTCTAAACAAGGCTATTGAGCCAATTTTTTAATTCAACCATTCTTTTATCTTTGTTTGAAACTAAAATTTCTTTTTCAATAAAGGATATATGTTTTTCAATATCTTTCTCATTTTTAAATACTTTCCTTTTATTTATTAATCTCTCTTTTCTAAATTTGATTAAATCAATCATCTTTTCATAAGTAATTTCAGGATGATATTGCAAACCCCATACTTTACTATCATTTATTTTAAAATGAAGACTTTGAACTTTGTTTACACTATTCGATGCTAAACAAATTGCATTTTTTGGAAGAATTTTTACTTCATCAAAATTAAATGCTGGTGAATTAAATTTTTTTTCCTTGCCAAGATATAGTGGATGTTCTAATCCCTTTTCATTTATTGTTATCTCATTTGCAATGCCAATGTGTGAACTGCTTGATTTTTTAACCTCCCCTCCAGCAGCAGTAACAGCTACCTGCATTCCCCAACAAATTGCTAAAATATTTTGAACTTTTTTTTGGCACTCTTTCATAAATTCAATTTGTTTTATTATTTCAGGAGTGTTGTTATAGATATTAAGGCTACTACCACCCCAAATTAACCCATCGTAGTTTAGAAGATTGCTTCTAACAGTCTCAATACTTTCATCCGATGAAGGGTTTACTACTTCAAATTTCAATTCCTCTTCAAAATAATTTAGGCTATCTCTTAGGCTTTCTGTATGTGTTTGAATACCCACATTTGAAAAACTTTCATTCTCTTCTCTTGGATTGCCTTCAACTATTAAAATTTTTTTCATTTAAAAAGGTTTCCTGAAATACTATACTCATACATCTTTTTAAAATCATCTTTATTTAATCTTTTAGGATTTCCGTTAGTAGATGGATCTTCTAATGCCATCTGAGATAGTTGATCAAGATTGATTTTTGTGCAATCCATTACATCAGATAATTTATTTGGAATATCTAAACTTGCTCTAAGATCTAAAATCCACTTTAAAAAACTTTCAAAATTTTTTTCTAAATCCAAATAATCACAAATAGAGACAATTTTTTTCTCTATTGAGGACTTATTAAATGTCAAAACGTAAGGCATAAAAATTGCATTTGATAAACCATGATGAATATTAAATAGTGAATTTACAGGGTGACTTAGTGAGTGTATTGCCCCTAATCCTTTTTGAAAAGCCGCAGAGCCCATTGATGATGCTGATAATAACTTTTGTCGTGCGGGGATATTTCTTCCATCTTTGAATGCAATCAAAAGTGCGTCTTTTATTAATTTCATTCCCTCTATAGCTATTCCGTCAGCCATTGGATGAAAATTTGGTGAGCAAAATGCTTCTATATTGTGTGCCAAAGCATCCATGCCTGTTGCTGCAGTCAATCTTGGTGAGAGTTCTAATGTTAATATTGGATCCAGTATTACAATTGAGGGTAAAATTTTTGGGTGGAATATAATTTTTTTAACACCAGTTTTTTTATTTATTATTGCAGATGCTCTTCCAGTTTCTGAACCTGTTCCTGCTGTTGTTGGTATTGCAACTATTGGCGGAATATTTTCAATTATCGCTCTTTTCCAATAATCGCCAACGTCCTCAAAATCCCAGATAGGTCTTTTTTGTACAGACATAAAACTAATAGCTTTTCCAACATCAAGTGCACTGCCTCCGCCGATAGCAATAATTCCATCGCATCTTTTTTTTTTAAATTCTTCTACACCCTCCTCAACGTTTTCACCAATTGGGTTGCCACTAAAATTTGAAAAAATATTAAATTGTTTAAATTTTTTTAAATTTTCAGAAATTATATTTTTTATAAAGGATAAATTTACTAAATCCTTATCTGTAACAAATAATGGGTTGTTTATATCTAAATTTTTACAAGCTTCACTTAAATCATTAATTCTATTTTCACCTACCCAAATTGTTGATGGGTAATTCCAATTAATTTTCATATAATATAAATTGACTAATTAATTTTTAATTTCTTATCTTTTAAAATTGCCCTCAGCAAAGCCAACATCAGTGGGATTTTCTTTTTATCTATCTTTTTTAAGACGAATGGTGCAATTTCTCTAGCAAGTTGCTCACCTTCTACAGTTTCGTTAAACATAAATTTTTTTTTTGCTAATTTAAATGTATATCCTTTTCCCAAATAACTACCCATTTTACTGTTTCTACCACCTGCGGCACTAACATATAAGTCACCTACACCCGCAAGTCCTGAGGCTGTTTCTTCTTTGCCTTTAAAATACTTTATTAAATATCTCATTTCAGATAAAGACTTTTGAAATAAATTTGATGATGAGTTTAAACTTTGGCCAGCTCCGATAATCATTGAATATATATTTTTAATTGCAGAACTCACTTCAATACCAATAACATCTTTTGAATATTCAATGAAATAATATTTAGTTGATATAAAATTTCCAATAGCTTTTGCAGAACTAATACTTTTATTCGCAATAATAACACTTGTTTGATTTTTTCTGGCCAATTCTTTAGCTAAACACGGACCTTTTAAAACAAATATATTTCTCAAATTATAAATTTTTCTTAATTGATCAGAGATTGTAAATATTTTATTAAATTTTCTCACATACTTTAAACCCTTAGTCAAAACTAAAATTGGTGTTTTGATCTTTAAATCTTTTAATTCTTTACCAATAAAATCTATTCCTGATAAACTTAGAGCTATTACGATTAAATCAAAATTTTCTCTCAATAGTTCCTTAGAAAACTTTTTATATTTTAATTCTTTTGGAAGTTTAAGTTTTAATGCGGTATGAAATTTATTTTTTGAGGATAGATCTCTTACAAATTTTTTACTATACGGTTCAGTAATGGTAACTTTATTTTTATTGTCAATGCAAGGGATAGTGAAAGCTGAGCCCATAGCACCACCGCCTATAATTAAGATATTTTTCATAACTAATAATTATTTTATTGTAATTGTGATCATTTTGTTAGTAAAATAAGATTTAAAAATTATTTATTTTAAATTTGATGACAAAAGTAGCAATTATTGGTGCTGGACCTTGTGGCTTATCAATGATGAGAGCCTTCGAATTAGCTGAAAAAAATGGAGAAAAAATCCCTGAAATAGTTTGTTTTGATAAACAAGATAATTGGGGAGGTTTATGGAATTATAGTTGGAGAACAGGCTCTGATCAATATGGTGATCCTATTCCTAATAGCATGTATAGATATCTTTGGTCAAATGGACCAAAAGAATGTTTAGAATTTGCAGATTATTCTTTTGATGAACATTTCGGAAAACCAATCCCCTCATTCCCCCCAAGAGAAGTTTTATTTGACTATATTGTTGGGAGGGTAAGTAAAGGAAATTTAAAAAGTAAAATCAAATTTAACACAAGAGTTATAAATACTATTTTTAAAAATGACAAATTTGAACTTAGCTATCAGGATAAGGTAAATAACAAAATTATTAAAGATATTTTCGATTTCGTTGTGGTTTCCACAGGTCATTTTTCTGTGCCATATATTCCAGAATATAAAGGAATGGATACTTTCCCTGGAAGAATAATGCATTCTCATGACTTTAGAGATGCTGAGGAATTTAGAAATAAAGATGTAATAGTGTTAGGAAGTAGTTACTCAGCAGAAGATGTTGCCCTTCAATGTAATAAATATGGAGCAAAGAGCGTTACAATAGGCTACAGACATAACCCAATGGGCTTTAAATGGCCTAAAGGAATGAAAGAAGTTCATTATCTTGATAGATTGGAAGGAAAGAAGGCAATTTTTAAAGATGGCACTGAACAAAATGCTGATGTCGTAATATTATGTACTGGTTATTTGCATCATTTTCCTTTTTTAGAGGAAAATTTAAAATTAAAGACTAATAACAGACTTTATCCTCCTAAATTATATAAAGGTGTAGTATGGCAAGATAATCACAAACTATTGTATCTAGGAATGCAAGATCAATTTCATACTTTTAATATGTTTGATTGCCAAGCTTGGTATGCAAGAGACGTAATAATGGGTAAAATTAAAATTCCAAATGATAAAGAAATTGAGAATGACATTAATAAATGGGTTGCATTAGAAGAAAAATTGGAAAATCCAGATCAAATGATTGATTTTCAAACTGAATACACAAAAGAGTTACATGAAATGTCTGATTATCCAAAAATAGATTTTGAGTTAATTAGAAAACATTTTAAGGAATGGGAACACCATAAGGTTGAGGATATTTTGACTTATAGAAACAAATCTTTTTCTTCACCAGTCACTGGTTCTGTTGCACCAATTCACCATACTCCTTGGGAAACAGCAATGGATGACTCAATGAAAACTTTTTTAAATAAATAAAATATTATTCAATACCAAGGTGTTTTTTTCTTTTTTGAACATAGGCTCTAATTAAATTATCAAATATTAAAGCTATAAAAGCCACACAAATACCAAGTGTTAATCCAATTCCTGCACCTTTTTTATCTGATAATGCTTTTAAAATATATTGACCCAAATCTTCTGTGCCAATAAATGCTCCTATAATTACCATGAACAAAGCAAATACGATTGTTTGATTTATGCCAAGCATCATATGTGGAAATGCTAAAGGAAATTCTATTTTAGTTAACCTTTGGAATTTATTAACACCCGACATAGTTGCTGCATCATGCAAACCAGCTGGAACACTTCTAAGTCCTTCAATTGTGTATCTTGTTGCAGGTATCGTTGCATAAACTATTACTGCTATCAATACAGATGTGTCGGTAATACCAAATAACATCATTACAGGAATTAAATATACAAATGATGGGAATGTTTGAAAAATATCACAAACTCCTAACATGAAGTTAGCTGAGTGTTTATTTTGGAAGCATAAAGTCCCTACTGTAAATCCAATTATACAAGATACAATAACTCCAAAAGTTGCCATATAGGTTGTTACTAAAGCTCTGTCCCACCATGGACTTAAAGCTATAAATAAAGTTAAAGCACAAACTACTAATGCAGAACGTAAGCCACCAATTAAATATCCTGCACCTACAACTAAAACAATTGTAGCAATGGCAGGCATTCTTAAATACAAAGCTCTCATTGGTTGAAGCACTTCTTGTATCAACCATGTATTGAATGCTTTAATGTAAACAAAAAAAGTATCAAAAATCCAATCCACACCTTTGTTCCAAAAATCAGCAGTGGATATTCCTTTATTATGCGGAATTTCAAATAAATAATTGAATGTACCTTTAAATAAAAAAGTTCCGACATAAGCCAATATTATTCCAATAACAACTGTAGCCCCAAAAAATATAAGATTTTTATTTCTTTGGTAAAATGTGAGATTACCAAAATAATCTGTTTGTTTATTTGCCCACGCTAAAGACATTTTATCTAATAGAATTGCAATCAAACTGATACATAAGCCTGCCTCTAAAGCTAATCCAATGTTCAATTGGTTCAACGCTAATAATAAATTAAACCCTAAACCTTTCGCACCTATGAAGGCTGAAATAACTGCCATTGAGAAACAAACCATTATGACTTGGTTTACTCCAATCAAAATATCTCTTCTCGCCGTTGGAATTAATACTTTAAACATTAATTGGAAATTATTACATCCGCTCATTCTTCCAGCTTCCATAACCTCTGGAGGTACCGCTCTTAAACCAAGTAAAGTTAACAATATCATTGGTGGTATTGCTACAACCATAGTAATAATTACTGCAGCATGATCCCCCACCCCAAAAAGAACTAGTGCGGGAACCAATACTGCGTATTGTGGCATCGTTTGCATGACTAGCAATATTGGATATAAAGCTTTCTCTACACGTTTACTTTTAAATGCTGCTATCCCTAAACCTAGACCAAAAATAAATGATAATGGTGCTGCAACTAATATAAATGAAAGTGTTTGCATGGAAGGCTTCCACTGACCAAATATTGAAATATAAACCATAGTCAAACCAGCAAATAAAGCCAAACCTTTACCACTAAGTTTGTAAGAAAGTATTGCTGCACCTGCCGCAACAATTGTCCAAGGCAATCCCGGGAGTTCAGCCCATGGATTTTTGTCAATCCAATCCCAACTTGTAAAAGCAACAATAGTTTCAAGACCACCTAATAAAATTTCTCTTATCAACTCTATTAAAAAAGTCATGAAAGCGGTTAAATTTCTACTTATCTGTAAAACTATCGGACGACTTTTAAATTCTTTGGTATCTTCATTCCAAACTTCGATAGGCATCCATTCATTCATTAAGAAAAATAATGAATCATTTATCCAAATAGGCAGCCATCCAAGAAGTGGAGGCAATCTCCAAAAGACATCAAAGGCATAATATCTAACTTCTTTTCCTAAAAATACATAACTACTTTGATTTGGATCCTTTACGAATTCTGCTTGTCCTCTAATGAATTTATAAGTTTCAGGAACTTCGATTGCAAAACATAAAGCAAAAAATATAATTAGTAAAAATAACCATTGAAATGTTTTTGGATATTTCTTAAAAATTTCCATAATTAATTATTATTTTTTCTACCCCCAAAAACAGTATTTATAATTTTATTTGGGTTAATAGAACCTATTATTTCATTATCATTATTTACAACTGCTACTGCTTTTTCTTGTGTTAAAATTTTTTCAGCAACATTCTCGATAATTTCATCTTTTGAAACTTTTATATCCCCAAGATTATCTTTAGATTTTTCCATAACATCTTCGATTAATAAAACCTTTTCTCTTGGCACTTCTTCAGTAAATTTTCTCACATATTCAGTTGCTGGATTCAAAACAATATTAGCAGGTGTATCTAATTGCTCAATTATTCCATCTTTCATAATTGCAATACGATCAGCAAGTTTTAAGGCTTCATCAAAATCATGAGTGATAAACATAATTGTTTTTTGTAATTTTTCTTGAAGTCTCAAGAACTCATCTTGCATTTCTTTTCTGATCAATGGATCTAAGGCCGAAAAAGGTTCGTCCAAAAACCAAATATCTGGTTCAACAGCTAACGATCTTGCTATTCCTACTCGTTGTTGTTGTCCTCCAGAAAGCTCTCTAGGAAAATAGTTTTCTCTACCATCGAGTCCAACTAGTTTTACCATGTCCATTGCTTTACTTATGCTATCATCAGTCTTAATGCCCTTAATTTGAAGTGGAAAAGCTATATTCTCCACAACAGTTTTGTGAGGTAGTAATGCAAAACTTTGAAAAACCATTCCCATTTTATTTCTTCTAAGTTCAATTAGTTCTTTATTGTTCAGCTGTAATAAATCTTGACCTTCTATAAAAATTTTTCCACCTGTTGCATCTGTTAATCTAGAAATGCATCTTAATAAAGTTGATTTACCTGAACCAGATAAGCCCATCACAACTAACATTTCTCCTTTGGAAACCTCAAATGAAGCGTTATTAACTCCAACAATACATCCATTTTCTTGAAAGGTTTTGGCATCGACTTTGCCATTTGAGGCGTGGAGCATTTTTTGAGCGTTTGCTCCAAAAATTTTATATACATTTTCACATTTAATTACTGGTCCAGTCATAAATTTTAATTAAGTTATATGAAATTAAGATAAAATTAAATCCATAATATTGTTACCTTTCTCCCTAAAAATTTTTAATATAATAAACCCTTGTATCAATTCCTGTACTTAAAAAACTTAACGCCTCGCCACTAACAGTTATTGTCTCATCAACCCCAACATTATTTCCGCTCACAGTAAAACCAGCAAAACACTTATTTTTTTCCCCATCCCACTTAACAAATGTTTCATCAATTTTGTTTCCATTAATTGTGTAAATTTCATGTGCTCTAAAATTTAAAAAATTAGCACCCATAATGGCTCTTTGAGGTATTAATTTTGTTGCCTTACAAACCTGTTCATAAACATCATTAGTCAACTTATAGTGATCTGTACCATCAAATGTTACTAATATTCCTGAAGGAAGTTTAGATATTAATTCACTTAATTTCTTTTCTTTAGCAATTCTTTCTTCCTCTAATTTCATTTTTCTCACTAATTCATCACCACCGCCAAACATAATATTTAAAACAGAAAAGGAAAAAAAAATAATAATGACTATGAGCAACAAACCTCCAAATTGTTTAATAGATTCCGGTAATTCTTTAATCTTATTTAAATAATTTTCTTTTGACATTTACTCTTGCAACTTTCCATTCTTCCATGTACCTGATTTTTGAGTTCCATCAGAGGAAGTAAATGTTCCTTTTCCATTCATAAATCCTCTGGCCCACTCGCCTTCATAAGTAGAACCATCAGGAAAAGTTAAAACCCCTATTCCGCTCCACTCACTATTTTTAAATTCACCCTTATAGATGTATCCATTAGGCCAAGTTTCAACTCCTTGACCATTTTTTTTTGTGCCAACCCACTCTCCTTCGTAAGTAGTTTTGTCAGTATAAACCCATTTACCAAAACCATTTTCACAATTTCCTTCCTTGCAGCCAGTGCTTCGTGCTAATGCAACTGATGAAATTAATAGACTTAAAATTATGCTGAAGAAATATTTTTTCATAATTATATTTTACACAAAATTTACAAAAAAAAAATCAGACTTTTTTGTCAAGATTAATACATGAGTAAATAGAGATATATTTTTCTGCATTCTCACTTTTTATATTTTTTGTGATTTCATGAATCAATTCACCTGTTTTTCTTGTAATAATTCCTGACTCTGAATAATTTTTTATTTGATCAATTGATTTAAATAAAACTACATCCTTATTCACAACCTTAACATTCAACTTTTCTGAATTAGAAAGAAATATTGATAATCCTTGAATCAAAAGTGTCTCTGGTTTTTTCGATTTAATTTTAAATTTATCTAAACCTTTTTCATTTAAATCTTTTGCTAAAAAAGTTTGATAATTGTATTCAGAATTTTTGATTATTTTTTTTTCTAAATTACAAACAAATCTAAGATCAATATTCTCTTTTATACTAACGTCTTTCGCTAAAGTTTGATTAAAAAATAATAAACTAATAAATGTAATTAAAAAATATTTTGACATTTCATTTAACTTTAAAAAAAAATCTCCCCCAACATTGTTGGGAGAGATTTAAAGATTTAATAGCTCTATACCTTACTTAGTAAAAGCTTGCCAAACTTTCTTGTTCTTCTTTAACCATGCTTTTGCAGCATCCTCGTGAGTCATTTTGTCAACGTCAACTAAAGCTGCCATTGCACCAATTTGACTTGTTGTGAAAGAAAGTTTTTTGAACATTGCTGCTGCTTTTGGATGAGTTTTTGGAAAATCAGCGTTAACTGCTTTTTTCAAATAACCATCTGGCGAACCACATTTTCCATCTCCACCATCTTCTGGTCTACAACCAGCTGTGTATGGAGGAAAATCGATAAATGTAAAACCAGCACCATCTGTAAAATTAGGTGTCCAGTTAAAGATGATTGTTCCTCTTCCCTCTTTTTCAGCTGCTGCTAACTCTGCCCAAAGTGCATCAGCACTTCCAGCAAATTTAACCCACCAAAGGTCTCCAAGACCTAAAGCGTCAACTCTTTGTGGAATTAAATCACCGTGCCAAGTCTGCGGACCTTCCAACATTCTTCCTTTTCCATTTGGAGAGTCAGGTGTTGTAAAGTTTTTAGCACAGTCAGGATTTTTTAAAGCTGTCCAGTCTGGTAGACCAGGGCATAATCCCTTTTCAGCAACCCAATTTGGATATCCCATATCTTCAAGTGTTCTTGCTTCATGGTCACCCCAGTCAAGCAATCCACCTTTATCCAAAGCAGTTGTAAATGATTTACCAAAAGCAGATTCCCATACCTCATGAGATAAAGTTACGTCACCAATTCTAATTGATTCATAAACTGCTTGAGAGTCAGCGTTAACATATTTAACATTGTTTCCCATGCTTTCCATTATCCCACCAATTACATAAGCCATAACAATTTGACTTGACCAATTGTGAGTTGGAATAACGATAGGTTTTTTGCTATCTGCAGCGTTTGAAATCCCAGCAAAACTTACTGCTGATATTATCATTGCAGATATTAATGATATTATTTTTCGCATTTATTCCCCTTTCTTAATATTAAGTTTGAATAGTATGTGCCTAAGTAAAATGATAGTCAACACCTAGATATTTATATAATATAAGAATAGATTAAAAAAAATGTCGCTAACTACTTTAGATATAAAAGAGCCTGGACTTAATGTATTACCACCTGGGGTTGAAAGACATGTTATAAATGCTGGTGGACTTACTGGTTTGCAGATTTTTCCTGATGATGAAATAGAAATAGTTAATGATGAAGGAAATCAAATTTGTGAAATTACTTGTTTTGACAAAGATGGAAAATCCGAATTAGGAATTTTAAATTTAAAAGAAAATAATAAATCTAGTTTAATTCATGAAATATTAAATAATAAAGATGAAAGTTCATTAATTGCAAATTTGCAATTAAAAAAAAGAAATTTAGATATTAAAAAATCTAAATCTTCAATTGTTTTTAATAAAGAGACATCTAGTGGTGAAAAAGTAAAGTTGAAATCCAAAGACAAATGTTATGTAATTTTTGCTGCGCCTCAAAATAATATGTTAGTGAGTGAACAAAATCCCTCAAGTGACTTAACATTATTTATCAAGCGCTCAAAAATAATTAATGATAAAGAATTGAAAGTGATACCAGATCCAATTTATGATCCTGGATATGAAAAGAATATTGATAGACAAACAAGCATTGCTTATCAAGTTAAAGAAGGAGATTATATACAGGTCATAAGTCCCACTGGAAGACAGTGTTCTGACTTTATAGCTTTTGATACGAGAAAACTTGATAAGGGAATAGAAAAAGGTCTAGATTGGCAAACAACTAGAACTTTTATGGGAAATACTTTTCCTGGACCAGGATTGTTTTCAAAGTTTTATGATACTGATCACGAACCTTTAGTAGAAGTAATAAGAGATACTGTTGGAAAACACGATACATTCAACCTAGCATGTACTTCAAAATATTATGAAGATGCTGGTTATTTTGGACATCCTAATTGTTCTGATAATTTAAATAATTCTATGGCTAAATACGGAGTTCAAAAACAAAAAGGTTGGCATGCTATAAATCTGTTTTTTAATACATCTGCTGGTGGTTTAAATTCATTAATATCTGATGAGTCTTATGCAAGGCCTGGAGATTATGTATTATTTAGAGCTTTAAAAGATTTAACGATTGCAACTACTGCATGCCCTAGCGATATTGATCCATGTAATTCATGGAATCCAACTGATATTTTTGTTAGAACCTATGACAAAAAAAAAGAATTTTCAAAATCATTTGCTTTTAGAATGAAAACAGACTCTGAGAAAAAATTAACAAGAAATTCTGGCTTCTATGAAAGAACATCCAAACTGACCAGAAATTTTATTGATGCTAGAGGTTTTTGGTTGCCAAATGATTATACAAAACATGGAGCTGTTGAGGAGTATAATGCGTGTAGAGAAAAAGCAGTTTTAATTGACTTATCGTCACTAAGAAAATTTGAGATTATTGGACCCGATGCTGAAGAATTAATGAATTATACACTTACAAGAAATATAAAAAAACTTTCAATTGGCCAAGTTGTTTATTCTGCAATGTGTTATGAAAACGGAATGATGTTTGATGATGGTACTTTACTGAGATTAAGCGAAACCGGTTTTAGATGGATTTGTGGCGACGAATACGCTGGAGAATGGTTAAAAGAAATAGCAAAAAAGAAAAATTTTAAAGTAATTATTAAAAATTCTACTGACCAAATAAGTAATGTTTCTATACAAGGGCCAGAAAGTAGAGAAATTTTAAAAAAAATTATTTTTACTCCTCCTACTCAACCTACTATTGATGAATTAGAGTGGTTTAGGTTTACTATTTGTAGAGTTGAGGAGCTTCAAGGTATTCCATTAATTGTATCACGAACAGGGTATACTGGTGAACTTGGTTATGAGATATGGTGCCATCCAAGTCATGCTCCAGAAGTTTGGGATAAGTTGATGGAAGCTGGAAAAGAAAAAGGTTTAATCCCTGCAGGATTTGCTGCTTTAGATAAGTTAAGAATTGAAGCTGGTTTAATTCTATTTGGGAATGAGTTTGATGGTCAACAAGATCCTTTTGAAGCAGGGATTGGTTTTGCAGTCCCTCTTAAAACAAAAGAGGAGGATTTTATTGGTAAAGAGATTTTAAAAGAAAGAAAAGCAAATCCTCAAAAAAAATTAGTTGGTTTAGAACTAATTGGTAAGGAACCGGCAGCACATGGTGATTGTGTGCATATTGGTAGATCTCAAGTTGGTGTTGTTACTAGTGGCTGTTTATCTACAACCTTGAATAAAAATATTGCTCTTTGTAGAATTGATGTTCAATATTCTGAACCTGGTACAGAAGTTGAAGTTGGAAAAATTGATGGCCACCAAAAAAGAATTTCTGCAAAAGTTGTCGGCTTCCCACACTTTGATCCTAAGAAGACACGTGTGAGATCTTAATGAAACAAACTACAAAAGATTTATTAGAATTTTGGGAGGATCAAATGAAACTTTCACACACGTCTAGTAATTATTTTTTTAGAAAATCTCCGTCTCATTATCATATGATGCTTTTAGTCATGCACGCTTTTAAGCATAAAGAACACTTAACTGTAGAAGAATTAAAAACTAAGCTATTTAAAACCTCACGACCAAAATCTGCTTTAATGATAAATGAAGCTTGTGAAAAAGGATTTTTTTTTCTAGAAAAAACTTCAGGTGATCAAAGAAAAAAATATATTAAGCCAAGCAAGTCTTTTATTGAAGAATTTAATCTTTATCTTGAAACCCTTAAAAATCTAAGCTTCTAGAAGCAGGGATATTATTTACTTATATTTTTTATATATATAAAAAATTATATATTTAAGTCACACGAAAAATAAAGTTTGAATATGTCATTACCGACAAAAGCAAAAGTAGTAATCATAGGTGGCGGAATTCATGGTTTAAGTACTGCTTGGAAATTATCTGAAACTTACAAAAATCCTGGTGAAATAATAGTTCTAGAAAAAAAAGACACAGCAGCAGGGGCAAGCGGTATAGCATGTGGTGTAATCAGAAATAATTATTTTCAGCCAGCAATGAGAGAACTAATGGCCCATTCAGTTTCTGTTTGGGAAAGTGACCCTAAAGCTTTCAAATATAATCCAGTAGGTTATTTACAAATATCTCCTGAAGTTATGCATGAAGATGTTGCAAGTATATACAAACAACAAAAAGCTATAGGATATGATTCAGAATTTATTGAAGGTGAAAAAGATTGTGCAAATTATATGAAAGGTATTTTCGATGACTGGCAAGCACAAGGCATAACTTCAATTCTTCATGAAAAAAAAGGTGGTTATGCCTTTAACAAAGATTCAATTAAAGCTCTTGAAAAGAAATCTACATCAAATGGTGTACAAGTAATTAAAGGTATAAAAGTCACTGGATTTAAAAAAGGCAGTAATAGTAAAGCTGTAACAGGTGTAGAGACAGATAAAGGTACAATAGACTGTGAACAAGTTGTTATTGGAGCAGGACCATGGGCTAGAGATTTCTGGAATATGTTAGAACTGCCTAAGACGGCTAACATTAAGGGCAAAGATGGTAAGATGCACGTAACTGATATGTGGACTTACTGGATGCTTCAAGAGGGAGTTATAGGTGTAGAGCCAGACTTTTTAAAAACGAATGATGGTAAACAACCGCCTGTTGTCCATGTCGACTCGACTGCACCATTATATTCAGACAAAACAAAAAAATTAATTACAGATAAAATTTGGGGAATTTATTATAAACCTGATATTGAAGGTTTAGGAGTACAAGGTGGAACCTCTCCTTACATTGTAAAAAAACATTTTGATAAAGTAAATGTGGATCCATATGGTATTGAATCGCCTGAATATCAAACCACAGATGCATTTAGTGAAATGTGGTGTTCAGCATTAGCTCATTGTCAAAAAAGATTTGAGGGGAAATCTGGTTTGTATAGAAAAGGTCCTTCTGGAGGTCTTGGATGTATGACACCAGACTCATTCCCAATTTTTGATAGATTTTTTGAAAATGTTTACATGATTGCGGATGCTAATCATGGATATAAAATGATAGGTGTTGGAGAGCTTGTTGCAAAAGAAATTCTTGGAACTGAAAGTGATTTATTAAAACCGTTTAGATTCAACCGTTACGAGAAGGGTGAACTTCACCCTACTTCGAACAGTCCGTTCCCTTGGAGTTAAACTTCAAGCCTAGACACTAATAAATTTTTCAGCTACGCTTGAATAATTATAATTGAGGGGAAAAATGACTGATCTAGAAAAACATATAAACCAACCAGGTAGAGCAAAACTTGTTAAAAGAGTTAGAGAAAAAATAAAAGAATTAGGAATAACTTATATTTATTTTCAATTTATATCTGTAACTGGAAGAGTTGTTGGTAAAGGAATCCCAGCAGATCATTGGGAAAGAACTGCTGAAAAAGGATTTCAACTGGTTTACGGTTCAACGGCAAATTTATTTTTAGATCGTCATAATAACTATATTGGTTATGGTCCTGAGGCAATGGAACTTGTAGGAATACCAGATCCTGAAACATTTGTTCAGCTTCCATGGGACAAAAGAATTGGAAGGGTTTTTTGTACCTGTTTTAGAAACAGAGAAGAAAGAACAAACCCGGGTGGACATTTAACATCAGACTGTAGAGGAAATTTAAGAATTTTTATGGATGAATTCCAAAAGAAACATGGTCTTGAATTAAGAGTTGGTACAGAGCCAGAAATGATGTGGCTTACAAAAAATCCAGATGGAACACCTACAGGAAAAGGTTTTTCTAAGCCATTTTGTTATCACATAGATCAATTTGAGTCTTTAAGACCTGTTTTTATGAAAGTGATAGAGTACGCTAACGCTATGGGTCTAGATATGATTCAAGGTGATCATGAGGACGCTCCTGGTCAGCTAGAATTAAACTGGACTTTTGATAATGTATTAAGGAACGCTGATCGACTATCAACTTATCGACAAATATGTGCTCAAGTAGCTAGAGAGCATAATCTAATAGCTTGTTTTATGACTAAACCATTTATGGGAGTTTCAGCAAGTGGTTGTCATACCAATATGTCTTTGTGGAAAGGTGGAAAGATTTCAGTAAACAGACTAGGTCACAAGACATTACCAGGAGTTGAAGAAGTATTTAGTTATGTTTCCGGTGGAACAAATACTTTTATGCCAGATACTAAAGATATGCAGTTACCAGGTAAAATTGGCCTCCAGTCAATTGCTGGTATTATGGAACACTTGCCAGCATTAACAGCATTAGGATCATCAACAGTGAATTCTTACAGAAGATTATGGGACCAAGGTTTCTGGGCACCTGTTTATGCTGATTGGGGATACCAAAATAGAACTTGTGGACTTAGAGTATCAGCTCCGGGAAGATTTGAATATAGGTCAGTAGATTCAATGCATAATCCATATCTTTTAGGGGCAGCTTTATTAAAAGCTTGTGATGAAGGTATTTCTAAAAAAATGAAACCTGCAGCTCCAGAGTCACGAAATATTTATGAAGCTCAAAAGGCAGGGAAAGATGTAAAAAAACTTCCTTTAAGCTTAGGTGAAGCTTTAGATAGATTATCTGAAGATGAGGTAATTAAATCTGCAATGCCAGATGAAATGTACAAAGTGTTTCATTGGTATAAAAATGATGAGTGGGAAAGATTTCTTGGAGCAACAACTCAATGGGATCTTGATACTTATCTTGATTGTTTACCATAAACTAAAAGGATATTAGTAGAATTATGTGCGGAATAGCGGGACTTATACATAGAGGAAAATCATCAAATGTAGGCAGTGAACTTCAAGGCATGCTCCAAGCATTGAAACACAGGGGCGAAGATTCTACAGGTTACGCATTATACGGCGACACAGATGGTAAAAACTTTATCATGCGTTTTAAAGTTGGTGAAAACGTTGGTGAAGGAAGTTCTTCTGTTGTTGAGGATGTTTCAGTTTATGATGAAAGAAAAAAAATAGTTGATCAAACTCTTTCAGAGTTAGGTGCAAAAATTGTCAAAGAAGAAAGAACACTTCCCTATTCCTTAAGATATGAGCTTGATTATGATCGAAAAGATTTATTAGAATTTTCTCAACGAATAGAAAGCATTCCTGGAGTAGAAATTCTTTCAATGGGAAAGTCTTTAGAGGTTATAAAAGATCTAGGAAATGCAAAGGCTGTTTGTGACAGATATTCACTTGATAAACTAGTTGGCACTCATGCAATTGGTCATGCTAGAATGGCCACAGAATCGGGGGTTGATATCAAATCAGCTCACCCTTTTTGGGGTTACCCGTTCAGTGATGTGTCTGTTGTTCACAACGGCCAATTAACTA
The DNA here is from genome assembly GCA_902623735.1 of uncultured Pelagibacteraceae bacterium. Lineage (GTDB taxonomy): Bacteria > Pseudomonadota > Alphaproteobacteria > Pelagibacterales > Pelagibacteraceae > Pelagibacter. Next base: position 28,136 of record CACNUU010000009.1, read on the forward strand.
ATTATTGGAATAATAGAAGAGCTTTAGAAAATAAAGGCATGAGGTTTATGTCTGAATGTGACTCAGAATTAATCGCTGTTTATATTGCACAAAAAATGAGAGAAGGAGCCTCATTACAAGAGGGAATGAAAGATTCATTGACGGGGCTCGATGGTGTTTTTACTTATTTTGTAGCAACAAAAGACTCTTTGGGAATGGCGAAGGATACAATGGCTGCAAAACCATTAGTTTTGTATGAGTCGGATGATTTAGTTGCGATGGGTTCGGAGGAAATAGCAATTAGATCTGTTTTGCCACAAGAAATTGATACTTATGATCCTTTTGATGGAGAGGTAAAGGTATGGCAAATCTAAAAAATGTTACTAAAAAAACTAAAGCCCAAGCAATGGGTATGCATACTGAAATTTTAACTGGGAGAACACAGCAAAAATTTTTTAACCCTGATGAGGCTGAAAACTTTTTTTACTATGGTGCTTACGATGTTGATTTTAATAAAAGAACTGATCTTGATGTCAAAGACATGACAGCTCCTCAAGCAAATAAAGAAATTGATAATTTAATGAGCCAGGGATATGGAACTATAGTGATAAAAAACCCTCAAGGAAAACACAGTCTAGGTGTTGGAATTCTCAACAAATTAAATTTAATTTTTGAAGGTAGTTTAGGATACTTCGGAATAGGATCGTGTGATGGACCTATTGTTCGAATCAATGGAAGAGTAGGATGGTCATGTGCTGAAAATTTAATGGCAGGAAAAGTGGTCATAGAGAAAAACGCTGGGTCATGTTTTGGAGCTGCTATTAGAGGTGGAGATTTGATATGTAAAGGTAGCGTGGGAGCGCGAACTGGGATAGATATGAAGGGTGGAACTATTATAATTGGCGGTGATGCTGGCGCTTTTACGGGTTTTATGATGCAAAGAGGAAGGATAATAATTCTTGGAGATGTAGGAATTAATTTAGGCGACTCAATGTATGATGGGACAATTTTCGTAGGTGGAGAAATAGGCTCATATGGTAGTGATGCTGTTGATGCTGATCTAACTAAAAGCGACCAAGATTGGTTGAGAAGAAAATTAAAGGTTGCTGAGATCGGTGAAAATTTTGATGTAAGTAAAATGAAAAAAATTGTAGCTGGAAAAAAACTTTGGAATTATGACAATTTAGAACCAACAGAGAAAAAAGGAGCAATTTAATGGCAAGGAAAAAAACAAAAAAGAAAAAAAATGGAAAATTAAATCGTAACGTTGGTGGAAAAGCTGATGTTCATTTAAATAACAATGGTTCAAGGAATAAGAGTTTACTTGGTCATAATGCGATTTTCACACCGGAAGTAATTGATGACATTCATATAAAATCTCAATTAGGTAGATATAGAATGCGTGGAATGGCTTTAATGAAAAAAATTCCAACTTTCGATGATTTGGTTTTCTTACCAGGAACCCTTACTAGATTTGTAATTGAAGGTTATAGAGAAAAATGTGAAACTAAAACTGTTATTGGTCCAAGATGTGAAAATCCAATTGAGTTAGATATACCTGTTTATATAACTGGAATGAGTTTTGGGGCTTTGTCCTACGAAGCTAAGACTGCATTAGCTAGAGGAGCGACTATGGCTGGCAGTGCGACTTGTTCTGGTGAAGGTGGAATGATACCTGATGAAAGAAGATATTCTGAAAAATGGTTTTATCAATGTATTCAATCAAGATATGGTTTTAACCCACATCATGCCCAACTTGCAGATGGAATAGAAGTATTCATTGGTCAAGGTCAAAAAGTTGGTATGGGTGGTCATTTAATGGGACAAAAAGTAACTGATCAAGTTGCTGAAATGAGATCATTGCCTTCTGGTATTGACCAAAGATCACCAGCAAGACACCCTGACTGGCTTGGACCAGATGATTTAGCTTTGAAAGTTGAAGAATTAAGACAATTGACAAAAAATAAAGTACCAATTCAATTAAAGCTAGGTGCCTCAAAGGTATATGACGACGTTAGAATGGCAGCAAAATGTGATCCCGACTCTATTTATCTTGATGGTATGGAAGGATCTACTGGAGCTGGCCCACATATTGCAGCAGCAAATACTGGTATACCGGGTATTGCCGCTATTAGAGAAGCTAGACGAGCAATAGATGATGTTGGTAAAACTGGAAAAGTAACATTAATTTACGCTGGTGGAGTAAGAGATGGAGCAGATATGGCAAAAGCTTTAGCACTTGGTGCAGATGCTATTGCTATAGGAACTGGTTCAATGATAGCTTTGAATTGTAATAAAGATATTCCAGAAGCAAATTTTGAAAAAGAAATGGGTGTGAAAGCTGGTGAATGTTATCACTGTCATACTGGAAGATGTCCTGTAGGTGTTGCAACACAAGATCCAAAATTACGAGCGAGATTAAATCCTGATGACGCAGCACTAAGAGTTTATAACTATTTACACTCAATGACACTTGAGGCACAACTTTTGGCAAGAGCTTGCGGAAAAACTAATATTCATTCACTAGAACCTGAAGATTTAGCAGCATTAACATCTGAGGCTTCTGCATTAGCAAAAGTTCCACTTGCAGGAACTAACTATACTGTTGGAGTTGATAATTACCATAAGATATAAAAAAATATGCCTAAGAAAAAAAGTAAAAAATTAGTTAAAGTAAAAGAGATTAAAGGACAGCTGGGTAAGAAGAAAGAAACAGCTAGAGAAAAAATGATCGGTCAGTCAATAGGATACCGATATGATGTCAATCTTTTACCTGATTATAATAAAATTACTCCTTTTCTTAAAAAATATATAGAAGCAATGGGATGGGATGATTTAAATTGGTTGGAAGATGTTCATATGGGTTATGAAGAGGACAGGCCAGCAGTTTTTTGTAGAAATGCTAATGGTTGGGTAACAATACCAAAATCAATAAAATTACCAAACAATCAACAAGATAGAGATATGATAGCAAGAGAATTATTAGTCAAATTTCAAATGTCTCCCAAACATCCTCTTGTTGATTTGAAGAAAGCGTATCTAAAATTTTAATTTCACAATCTTAAGTTGATTTTTTTTTTATACCTATTGTTATAATTAGGTTTTTGACACTTCTTTTATTTGTAACCAACTTAAAAATTTTATAGGATTTTTAAAACTAAATAAGGAGAGAGACTATGACTGATCAGTTAGGTGCTCTTACTACTATATTTACAGAATTTTACTACTGGGTAACAGTGGTACTGATGTTTTTAATTCATGTCGGTTTCTGTATGTATGAGGTTGGAGCTTCTCGTTACAAACACCATCAACATACTCTAATGAAAAATACGATGCTGATACCTTTGGTAACAGTGACGTGGTTTTTGTTTGGTTGGTGGATATACTGGGCTTTCCCTACGGGACCTGGGTTAGCACCTTCAATAATGAATGAAAGTACTGCTCTAATTACCGATGACTCGGCATTTAGCGCAACTTACTACAAAGCAACAAGTGAGTTAATGGCAATTAACTTGGGAGATCACATATCGGGTGTCTTCTGGGCGGCATTTTTATTATTCTCATGGACAGCTGCATCAATCGTTTCAGGCGCGATAATTGAAAGAATTACTACTTTTGCATTTGGTATACTAGCTATTGCAATTGGATCAGTATTCTGGGTAATTGACGCTGCATGGGGTTGGCACTTTGATGGTTGGATGTTAAAACTTTTAGGATATCACGATGCTTATGCATCTGGTGTAATCCACGCTATAGCTGGTGGATTTGCCTTAGGTGTTCTTATGGTTTTAGGTCCACGTATTGGAAAATTTTCATCTAGCGGTGAACCAAGAAATATTGGACCAAGAAATCCTTGGTTAGTAACTATTGGATTATTTTTAATCTATACAGGTTTCTGGGGATTCTACGCAGCATGTAATATACCAATTTTTGATCTTGGACCTGAATATGGTATGGAAGGCATATCTTATTGGACAGCAACAAATATTTACGTAACTCCTACAACACTAAGTGGTATAACTTTTAACTTCTTAATGTCGTTATCTGGAGGTTTGTTAGCTGGATATTGGATTGCAAAAGGAGATCCTTTCTGGACATATTCTAGCGGACTAGCAGGAATTATTTGTGCGTCAGCTGGAAATGACTTGTACCATCCTATTCAAGCTATGGTAATTGGTATGATTGGAGTTGTAATTTCTTACAAACTACATTATTTCGTTGAGCGTAAGTTCAAAATTGATGATGCGGTTGGAGCTGTTGCAGTTCACGGTTATGCTGGATTTATTGGTCTAGTAATATGCGGTTTCGTTCTTAATGGCTACCCATCGTCTGGTTACAGCGTTGGTGCAATGTGGGACGGGACTACTTACGCAACGATTAACCCATTAGGACAATTTCTAGGAGCTATAATTATGTTTGTAGTTCTTGGACTAATACCAGGTTACATCATTGCAAAAGTTCTTCATGGAATGGGTAAATTAAGAATACCTCGTGATGTGGAGATCGCAGGACTTGACTACGAAATAATGGAAACTGCTAAAAAAGACGAAAGAGCTGTTTCGTCGGCAACCAGGTAAAGGAGAAACAATATGGCAAATGTTACAAATTGGATCGATCACCTTAACAAACCAGCTGAAGAAGTTGTTGGTGCTGTTTATCCTGGTGCTGGATCCTCGGAAGGATTGCTAGTAATTTTAGCAATTATTTTATGGATTGGTTGGCATGTTTTAACTGCGAGATCTGAAAGCGAAGAGCTTGAAAGATTAGATAGGAAAAGACATGGTCCAAATGATCATAAAAGTAATATTACCGATTGGTAATTAATAGAAAAAATTTGGGCGCTATATAATTTGTAGCGCCCTTTTTTTATTTTATGACAAAAGAAAATAAAGAAAATGAAGAGCTAAGACCAAGTAAAATGAGAGGTGTTGCTTTCCCTAAAGCAAAATACGGGGTCTTTGTCGCAATTATCATTATTGTAATAGTCAATGCTATTTATTATAAGGACGTTTTAGTTTCTTTAATTAAATAGGAAATATCATGTGTGGAATTGTTGGAATTTATTTAAAAAATGAAAAACTAAAAAACTCTCTTGGTTCACTTCTTTCTAAAATGTTGATTAATATGGGATCTCGTGGACCTGATAGTGCAGGTTTTGCAATATATAAGAAAGAGGAAGATGATAAATTTAAATATTCAATATGTATTAATAAATTAAATTTTGATGATTTTAAAAAAAAAATTCATGAATATACAGAAGTTGAATTAGAGAAAAATTCTGATCATGTAATTTTAAAAACATCCACAAAACCGAGTGAAATGTTAAATATTCTTAAAAAGCATTTTAAAGATGTTGCTTTAGTGGGTTATGGTAAATCAATTGAGATATTTAAACAGGTTGGAGATCCTAGTGAAGTTGTTAAAAAATTTAAACTTGATGACTACTCTGGCTCTCATGCTATTGGTCATACTAGAATGGCAACTGAAAGTGCAATTACAACTGATGGTTCACACCCATATTCTACTGGGGAAGATGAATGTTTAGTTCATAACGGTTCTTTATCTAATCATAACAATCTTAGAAGAAAGTTAAAAAAAGATGGAGTAAATTTTGACTCAGAAAATGATACTGAAGTAGCCGCTGGATATATCTCAAATAATCTATCTAAAAAAAATTTAAAAGAAACACTCAAAGATAGCCTGAAAGATTTAGATGGTTTTTATACTTTTATAACCGGCACAAAAAATGGTTTTGCTGTTTTAAGGGATGAAATTGCTTGTAAACCGGCAGTGATTGCTGAAACAGATGATTACGTAGCTATAGCATCTGAATTTCAAGCTATGGCACATCTTCCTGAAGTAAATAATGCCAAAATTTTTGAACCAGAACCGGGTGTAGTTTATTCTTGGGGCAATTAATGGAACTAGATTTAAAAAAATTAGAATTAAGGAATGTAAACGATAAATTACAAAATCTAGATAGAAAATCTAATGAAAGAGATTTTACAATTATTAATCCTGAAGGAAATCATGCAATATGCGCAGGATTAGATAAAGAAATGAATGTAATAATCAAAGGTCATGTTGGTTATTATTGTGCGGGTATGAATAAGAAGGCAACTATTACAATTGAAGGAAATGTTGGAACGGGTGTGGCTGAAAATATGATGTCTGGAAAAGTTCATGTTAAAGGAAATGCCTCTCAGTCTGCAGGTGCTACAGCACATGGAGGTCTTTTAATAATTGATGGTGATGCCAGCTCAAGATGTGGAATATCAATGAAAGGTGCGGACATTATTGTAAAAGGTTCAGTAGGTCATATGTCAGGGTTCATGTCTCAATCTGGTAATCTTATAGTATGTGGAGACGCTGGTGAGGCATTAGGAGACAGTTTATATGAAACAAATATCTATATTAAAGGAAATGTGAAATCTCTAGGTGCAGACTGTGTTGAAAAAAAAATGGATAAAAAACATATCAATAAGTTAAAAAAATTTTTAAAAGATGCTGAAATAAAAAACCATAAAGCAGAAAGCTTCAAAAGATATGGTTCAGCAAGAAAATTGTATAATTTTAAAATCGATAATAATTATTAATTATGAAAAAAAATAACAAAACTCATCCTAGACAATCTTGGACCTTCGATGAGTACACAAATTCTGAAATTAGAAGAGCAGCAGCCACAGGTATATATGATATTAGGGGTGGAGGATCAAAAAGAAAACTTCCACATTTTGATGATTTGTTATTTTTAGGTGCTTCAATGTCAAGATATCCTCTAGAAGGTTATAGAGAGAAGTGTACTACGAACGTAACATTGGGAACTAGGTATGCAAAAAAACCATTAGAACTGGAAATACCAATTACTATTGCTGGAATGAGTTTTGGAGCATTATCTGGTGCAGCCAAAGAAGCCTTAGGAAGAGGCGCAAGTGCAGCTGGTACTTCAACAACTACTGGTGATGGTGGTATGACACCTGAAGAGAGAGGACAATCAAAATATCTGGTTTATCAATTACTTCCGTCAAGATATGGAATGAATCCTGATGATTTAAGGAAAGCAGACGCAATAGAAGTGGTTATAGGACAAGGTGCTAAACCTGGAGGTGGAGGAATGCTATTAGGTCAAAAAATTAATGACCGTGTTGCAAAAATGAGAACTTTACCTAAAGGTGTTGACCAAAGATCAGCGTGTAGACATCCTGACTGGACTGGTCCGGATGATCTTAAAATAAAAATTTTGGAATTAAGAGAGATTACTAAGTGGCAAGTGCCTATTTTTATCAAAATTGCAGGAGCAAGACCATATTATGATACTGCTTTAGCTGTGAAGGCTGGTGCTGATGTGGTTGTTCTTGATGGAATGCAAGGTGGAACTGCAGCTACCCAGGAAGTATTTATTGAAAATGTAGGACAACCTACCTTGGCATGTATAAGACCTGCAGTTGATGCTCTTCAAGATCTAGATGTTCATAGAAAAGTACAATTAGTAATTTCTGGCGGGATAAGAAATGGAGCTGATGTTGCAAAAGCTCTTGCATTAGGTGCAGATGCAGTGTCAATTGGTAGTGCTGCTATGATTGCCATAGGAGATAATGATCCCAAATGGGAAAATGATTATAAGAAACTTGGCACTACAGCAGGAGCATATGATGATTGGCATGAAGGTAATGATCCTGCGGGAATTTCTACTCAAAATCCAAAACTAATGAAAAGACTGGACCCTAAAAAAGCA
>CACNUU010000010.1 GCA_902623735.1 uncultured Pelagibacteraceae bacterium
GTCTGTATACAAAAGAATTAAAGAGGAAAATAATAAGATTGGTAAAGCAAGATCAATAAATTCAAATTTACCATTCTTTAAAGATCAATTCATTATGCCTGTCGAAGGTATAATTAGCGGTGTTTATGGCAGTCAAAGAATTTTAAATGGTAAACCTAAGTGGCCACACTACGGAATTGATATTGCTGCTAAAAAAGGAACTTTAATAAAATCATCTGCATCTGGGACTGTGACAATGGCAGAAGATGATCTTTATTATACTGGTGGTACAATAATTATGGATCATGGACACGGGATTTCTACAATTTATTCACACCTTGAAAGTGTAATGGTTTCAGTTGGAGATAAAATTAACCAAGGCGATGTAATTGGAACTGTTGGATCAACTGGAAGATCTACAGGTCCACACTTAGATTTTAGGGTTAATTGGTTTCAAACTAGGCTTGACCCAATGTCTTTGTTAAATTAACCAATTAATGTCAGTAATTTCAAAATTCAAAAGATTTTTGTCCAAAAGTAAATGGGGAAAGTATATTCTTGTTGGAGGATTTACTTTTTTTTTAATAAAAGGTTTAGTTTGGTTAGTAGTTTTTTTTATTGCTGGTTTTAGTTTGATAAATTTTGGATCATAAAATATAATCATTAAATGGAAGTTGAGAATCAAAATAACTCTGAATTTAAAGTAGCTGGTTTAACTATGGAAAAACTATCTATTTATTATGGGATATTTTTAATTTTATGGGGTGTAATAGTAAGTTTAATAAGTGGAAGTGGCTCAATGACATCGTATATTCCGTCTATTTTAGGAGTACCAATTTTAATTTTTTCATATCTTTCAATTAAATTTGTTTCTAAGAAAAAAATGTTTATGCATATTGTAGTATTATTTGGCTTAATCATTTTTTTAGGTGGTCTTGATTTTATTAGGTCGCTAATAACTGGTAATGCTTTTGGAAACTTCTACGCCGATTTATCAAAAATAATGATGTTAATAACTGGTTTATTTTTTACATATCAATGTATCAGATCATTTATTCATGCACGAAAAATGAGAGAATTAGGTAATGCTGAATGAGTACATTATTAGAGAAAACCTCTAATAAACTTGTAAAAGCATTTCTTAAAAATAAGATTATTGCTCCAATACCATCTAGATATACAAAAAAACTTCATGAGGCTCAAAAATTAAGGAAATTATGTGAAAGCAAAATAAAATTACCTGTCGTTGGCTTTAAAGCTGCTGGAACAGGAATTCCTTTAATCAAAAAGTTTAAGGAAAAAGAACCTTTTTACGCGTCAGTTTATAAAAAAAATTTTTTAAAAAGCGGTAAAGTTGTAAAAATAAATAAAGCTACTTTAGGAATAGAGCTAGAAGTTTGTTATAAAATTAAAAAATCTTTTTTTTCTTCCAAAGGATCAGTGACAATAAAAAATATATCTAAATATATTACACATATGGCACCTTGTATTGAGGTGGTTGGTTATAGACAAAGAAAAAAAGGAATTACTTCTTTTGGTGATTTGTGCAGTGATTTTGGTGCAAATGTAAAATTTTTAGTTGGAACAACAAAAAAATTTAAAAAAATTAATATTAATAATTTAAAAACAAATATTTCAAATAAAAAAATAAATCAAAGTGTAAATGGGAATACAAATACTGTTTACATTAACCCATTAAATTCTCTTAGATTTGTATTAAATAAAGTCAAAAAAGATAAAATAAATTTAAATAAAGATTTTTGGGTTTTTACTGGATCCTCAGTTGGAGTTGTTCCAATTAAGAGTAAAGGTCTTTATATTGGTAAAATTGATAAATTGGGAACAGTCAAAACAAGAATAAAATAAAATATGAAAACATTAATTCTTTTAACTTTATTAGTTGTTATTGTTTGGATACTTTTTAGGCCTTTCACTAAAAAAGAATTAGATAGATATAATGATAAAAATTGGCCAGATATGAATTTGTAGCGTGCCGGGCAACAGAACTGCCAGACTAGATTTCAGATCTAGCTCTTAATCTTTCATACATAAGTCTGGCTCTTATACCTAAATCCAAAAAAGGTTGTGGTGGTAACCAAGTTGGTTTTTTTCTAGCCTCAATAGTTTCAATTTCATTTGTGTGTTCATTGCTAGCTTTGATTGCTATTTGTTCTCCAAATAAAGTTCCAACGCCTATTCCTGAACCATTGTAACAACCTGCAGCAAAAATATTTGCATCTATTTTTTCAAAAATTTGTGAACTATTTCTAGTTCTAGAAACAATTCCTGACCAAGTTGATTGAACAATATTGTCTGGTAATTGTGGAAATCTTTTTTTAATACCAATTTTTTGTTTTACAGATCTTTTTTCCAAATTAGATTTAGACATCTGGTATGGATTGTGAACTTCTGCAGTATTTCTTATTAAAATACGTCTATCTTTTGTCATTCTGATTGTTGCTCCCATTGGTCTTACAGGTAAAACACCCCACTCTTTTGGTTCTCCAATAGATTCAAATTCTTTATCAGTTAAAGGTCTTGTCATGCTAGCAGTAAGTGTAATAGGAAAATTATAATTTGTTTTAACACCTAGTGATTTAAGAAATCCATTTGTTGCAAAAATTATTTTTTTAGTTTTGATTGAATTATTTTTGAATACACAATCAATTGTTCCATTATTTTTTTTCCATTTTAATAATAACGAATTTTCATAGAGAATTACATTTTCAGGCAATGTATCAATCATTGCTCTTACTAATTTTCCTGGATGTAATAATATTCCTCCTTTTGTATAAAGAGCAATATCATAGAAGTTAGTTCCTAATCTTTTTGAAAGATTATCTTTTTGTAATAAGTTATGCTCAAAACCTAATTTTGAAAGAGTTTCAGAGAAATTTTCTAAAATATCTTTATCTTCAGAATTAGATGATGCAAAATACTTTCCACATTCATTCCAATCACAGTCTACTTGATGCTCTTTGATGAATTTTTTTACAGTATCAATCCCTAGCTTATATATATCGGCTTTTTTTCTATAGTTTGATAATTCCTTATTAGAAGTAAACCCATCGTTAAGTGTTGTATCGACTAAATAACCTGAGTTTCTAGAGCTTGCACCCTCTCCTGCTAATTGAGCATCTACTAATAATATCTTTTCATTTGGATAAAGTTGACCTAATTTTCTTGCAGCTGATAAACCTGTGTAACCAGCACCAATAATTAACCATTCACAATTTAAATCTGATGAAAGAGTTTTAATATTATTTCTCGGGTTAAGGTCGTTGACCCAGCTACAATTATTATCGTTAACAACTTCCATGAATAAAGATTACGATAATAGTATGCTTTTTAAAAGATATTAAGAAATTAAAGAAGGTTGCTTCTTCATATCTTCTTTTTTTATACCAGCAACTCTAACTGGTTTTTTCATAGCATCTCGTCTAAATGGCTCACCAAGTTCTTGATTAAGAATTACTTCTATAAATGTGGTAATTCCTTTCTTTTGGTCTTCACAAGATTTTTTAATTGCAGCAGTTGTCTCTTCCATTGTTTTGACAGTTACACCTTTTAGACCACAAGCATCAGCTACTTTTGCGTAACTCAACTCTGGGTCTAGCTCGGTTCCTACAAAATTATTATCAAACCAAAGAGTGGTATTTCTTTTTTCAGCGCCCCATTGATAATTTCTAAAAATTACCATTGTAATTGCTGGCCACTCTTCACGAGCACAAGAACTCATCTCATTCATACTAATTCCAAATGCACCATCTCCTGCAAAGCCAATTACCGGTGTATCAGGACATCCAATTTTTGCTCCTAAGATTGAAGGAAATCCATAACCACATGGTCCAAATAAACCTGGGGCTAAATATTTTCTAGGTTTTTCAAAAGTTGGATAAGCATTTCCAATTGCACAATTGTTTCCAATGTCACTTGAGATAATTACATCTTCAGGCATCCCAGCTTGTATTGCTCTCCAAGCTTGTCTTGGTGACATTCTATCTTTGTCTCTTTCTCTTGCCTCTTTGTTCCAAACTGTACCTTCATCATCATCTTCATGGTCTAAACTTGATAATTTTTGTAGCCAAGCAGATTTTGTTTGATGGATTAAATCTTTTCTTTTTTGTCTATCAGTGTCCCCAGCAGTTGAAGATAATTTTTCTAAAATTTGAGTTGCAACTAATTTTGCATCACCACTTATTCCTACAGTAACTTTTTTTGTTAATCCTATTCTATCTGGATTCATATCTACTTGAATTATACTCGCATTCTTAGGCCAATAATCAATTCCGTAACCTGGAAGAGTTGAAAAAGGATTCAATCTTGTTCCTAAAGCTAATACTACATCTGCTTTAGAAATTAATTCCATAGCAGCTTTAGATCCGTTATATCCTAAGGGTCCAACAGCTAATGGATGACTTCCTGGAAAGCTATCATTGTGTTGATATCCAGAGCAAACTGGTGAGTCTAATTTTTCTGCAAGTTTTTTTGTTTCTTCAATTGCACCACCTATAACTACTCCCGCTCCAGATAAAATAACTGGGAACTTTGCATCAGATAAAAGTTTTGCAGCTTTGTCGATTGCCTCTGCACCTCCACCTTGTCTTTCTAGTCTTACAATTGGTGGTAATTCTATATCAATAACCTGAGTCCAATAATCTCTTGGCACATTTATTTGCGCAGGTGCTGAACCTCTTATTGCTTTTTCAATTACTCTATTTAAAACTTCTGCCATTCTTGATGGATCTCTAACTTCCTCTTGATAACAAACCATATCTTTAAATAAATTCATTTGTTCAACTTCTTGAAAACCACCTTGACCCATAGTTTTGTTTGCAGCTTGAGGTGTTACTAATAATAAAGGTGTATGGTTCCAATAAGCAGTTTTGATTGGAGTTACTAATCCAGTTATTCCTGGTCCATTTTGTGCAATGACCATTGACATTTTTCCAGTAGATCTTGTATAGCCATCAGCAATCAATCCACCGTTCGTTTCATGAGCAACATCCCAAAAAGTTATTCCCGCATCAGGAAAAATATCTGAGATTGGCATAAATGCTGAACCAATAATTCCAAAAGCATGTTCAATGCCGTGCATTTGTAAAACTTTTACAAAAGCTTCTTCTGTTGTCATTTTTGTCATTAATAGACCCTTTCTAAACTGATAAATGTAATAATTTTCATAAAACTATTTCTTAATTGACGCGATTAATATATAAGATTTTAAAAAATTCAAACAAACAAATCGACACTATAATATATGGCAACCGACATTATAATCCACGATAAAAAGGATAATGTTGGGGTTGTAGTAATCGAAAAAATCACCCCAAAACAAGACTGTAAATGCTGGATTATGGAAGATGACAGTTCTACTGATATTCAATCAATGGATGAAATTCCCTTAGGACATAAAATTGCAATGATTGATCTTAAAGAAGGAGATACAATTCTAAAATATGGTCACGACATAGGAAAAGTAGTGAAATCGATTAAAAAAGGTGAACATGTTCATGTTCATAATGTTAAAACTAAGAAATGGTAAAAAAAATGGAAATTCCAAAAAGTTTTTTAGGTTTCAAGAGAGAAAATGGCAGAGCAGGAACGAGAAATCACGTAATAATTTTACCCGTTGATGATATATCAAATGCATGTGCTGAAGCAGTTGCGAATAATATAAAGGGAACTATTGCACTACCACATTCCTATGGAAGACTTCAATTTGGTGCAGATTTAGAATTACATTTTAGAACAATGATTGGAACAGGAAGCAATCCAAATGTTGCAGCAGTTATTGTAATAGGAATAGAGCCTAAATGGACTAAAAGAATTGTAGATGGAATTGCAAAGACAGGAAAACCTGTTGAAGGTTTTCATATTGAAAGAACTGGTGATATTGGAACTGTAATGAAAGCATCAAAAAAAGCTCAAGAGTTTGTGATGTGGGCATCTGAAAAACAAAGAGAAGAGTGCCCAATCAGTGATTTGTGGATTTCAGTAAAATGTGGAGAGTCTGATACAACGTCTGGTTTAGCATCAAATCCCACTGTGGGAAATTTAATGGATAAACTCGAGCCGTTAGGAGTTCATTTATGTTTTGGAGAAACTTCTGAGCTTACAGGGGCTGAAAAGGTCTGTGCTACAAGAGGAGCAACTAAAGAAGCTTCTGACAAATTTATGAAAACTTGGAGCGCTTACAATGATTTTATTTTAAAAGAAGCAACTAACGATCTTTCTGAAAGTCAACCCACTGCAGGAAATATAGCTGGCGGACTGACAACGATTGAAGAAAAAGCCTTCGGAAATTTCCAAAAAATTGGTAGCTGTAAATTTGTAGATGTTTTAGAGCCCGCTGAAGAACCCACAAAAGGAAAGGGTTTATATTTTATGGATACATCTTCTGCAGCAGCTGAATGCGTTACACTACAAGCTGCAGCTGGTTTTAATATTCATTTATTTCCAACAGGACAAGGTAATATAGTAGGGAATCCAATTGAGCCTGTTGTTAAATTAACTGCAAACCCATTAACTGTTAAAAGTATGGGTGAGCATATAGATTGTGATGTTTCAAAAATTCTTTCTCGAGAAATGAACTTATCTGAGGCTGGAGACAAATTAATTGAAACAACTCTAAGAGTAGCAAATGGTAGACTCACATGTGCTGAGGCTCTTGGTCATAGAGAATTTGTGATGACTAAACTTTATAGAAGTGCTTAAAATTATTTAGCTGGTTTCGCAAAATATTTTTTTCTGAATTTTGAAATAAATCTTCTTATAAAAGCAGCACCGATACCAAGTAATATTGCAAACATAATCGAAAATAGTCCATAGAAGAAAGGCATATCTTTAGAAAATTCTTTAATAAATTTTGAGAAAAAATTTAAATCTTGATTATTTATTTGTGATAACTCTTTTTTAATCTCTTCAGCGAAGAAAGTGTCATAAGCAATGGCAATGCCAACAACTAACAACAATATTGCTAATAATGCTTTTAATCCAGAGCTATCAATTTGTTCTCCAATTTTTTGGCCAACTTGTACTCCTACTATTGATCCAATGACTAACAAAAATACTAACATCAAATCAATAGAGCCATAATTAAATGAATGTAAGAAAGTTACGATGACACTAACAAAAATTGTTACGAATAAAGAGGTTCCTGGAACTAATTTTGTAGGCATCTTAATAATATAGATCATCGCTGGGACTAAAATAAATGCCCCACCTATTCCCATTATGGCCGCAATAAACCCTACTACTAATCCTATTATTATTGGAGTAAAAACACTTTCATATAATTTTGATTTCGGAAATCTCATTCGAAAAGGAAGTCCGTGTATCCAATAATGTACATGCAACTTTTTTCTCTCTAAAATATTTTTTTTTGCTTTATCTATTTCACCAAGACTTTCTACCAACATTAAAGTTCCAATTATTGCAAGAATGTACATATAGGCTAGAGAAATGACTGTATCTATTTTTCCAATATCTTTAAAATATGTAAATGTATAAATACCTAAAGCTGTTCCAATTGAACCGCCTATAACAATTATAAAACCCATCTTGTAGTCCAATGTATTCTTAAGGTAATGGGTTGTAGATCCTGAAACTGAGGTAGCTAAAATATTATTAGCTTCATTTGCAACAGCATATGCTGGCGGAACTCCCATAAAAATTAAAAATGGGGTCATTAAAAATCCACCACCAACACCAAATAAACCTGACAATACTCCGACGATTGCACTTAACAAAAGTATCTCTACAGGATTAATAAAAACTTGAGCAATAGGTAAAAAAACGTCCATCTCAAAATATAAATTTTTAACTTAAATTAATTTAAAGTTAAAAATGTACCAACTAAGATAACACCCCAACATGCAATGATAGCTGATAAAATTCCAGTTTTATATAAAATTGTTTTTTTGTTTAAAATTTTCTCAAGAATTTTTATATTTGAAAGGTGCATCTCTAATTCCTCAATACACCCAGTATTAAAATTGTCAAACTTAAATTGAATAAAATATTTAAATTGTATTAATAGATTGTAGCGCCAAAAACCTTTATCTCTCCATCCTCTACTCCTAAAACCAATCTGCCCAAAAACTCCCCAGGAATTTTAGTATTAGTCTGCTTAATTAGAATTGTTATATGTTCTCCACGCCTTAAAGTTCCAAACGGCACATAAGTCTCTTTTAAATTTGTTATAAGCTCATTATTTGCCCATTGTTTACCAAGTTCCACCTCATTAGCTCCAAACAGCATCTGGGTAGAAAAATCTCGAGTGAAGCCACCATAATCTTTCATGTTTGAGGCTCTTACTAAATTTTCCCAAAGAGGTTTGCCAATAGCAAATATCTCCTCATCTGATTTAGACAATAGATCCATAGATATTTCTCTTTGTAATGATTAAGAAGCCTTTTTCTTTTCGTTCTCATCTACAATGTGGTAAACGGGAACCTTCTCCATTGTAAACTTACCAGTTTTAGGGTCTCTTCTTGAAACTGTCAAACAATGCCAATTATCATCATCTAATTTCATGAAATCACCTCTATAATAATATCCTGGCCAACGAGTTTCTTCTCTAAATAAAGTATGTTCTGTAACGCATTGAGAAGTCAAAGTTCTGTGTTTTAATTCCCAAGCTCTCATCAATTGGTGATAATCTTCAGCTCCAACTTTTTCCAAGTCTTCTTGTAACCAAACTAACAGCTCCAATGCTCTTTTTAACATGTTACCATTGGTCATGTAATTTGAAGTTATTCCACCAACATACTCATCCATTATTTTTTGCAATCTTTGTAGCCCTTGGATTGGAGAAATATAACTTGGAGAAACAGTTCCACCAGTAATTTCGTTCTGAGCAACAGTAAAAGTATCTAAAGGTTTATAAACCTCTTTTTTAAAATCATCACATTGTTTGTCTGAAACTTTCATTCCCTCTGCCTTTTTATCTTGAATATATTTTACAGCTGCTTTTGCTGCTAATCTTCCTTCAGTAAATGAACCAGATGAAAATTTGTGTGCACTTCCACCAACTGTATCACCAGCACCAAAAAGTCCATCAATAGTCAACATTCTGTTATAGCCCCAGAAATATTCAGGTGGCGATAAATCCTCAGGCCCACTTACCCAAGCTCCTGAACAAGTGGCGTGTGATCCCATGACATAGGGTTCAGAAGTTGTTAATTCAGGATTTGTGTATTTAGGGTCAATATTTTGTGAAGCCCAAACAACTGCCTGACCAACAGTCATCCCTAAAAAGTTTTCCCAGCCTACAGTTTCTAAATGAGGATCTTGGAAAGCTTCTTTTGTAACCATATGAATTGGTCCACCACCCGCGGCCACTTCTTGAATAAATGCATGATTTCTTAAACAAGTCGGTGTTGGGTGATGATCAATATACTCACCAACTAATTCTTTAGTTTGATCGTACCATTTTTTTTCATAATTCTCACCATTCGCATTTTGTGTATAAGTTTTTAAATGTAAAAAATATGCACCCACCGGCCCATAACCATCTTTAAATCTACATAGTACAATTCTATTTTCCATTTGCGTCATCTTTGCACCAGCCGCTATAGGTAAAGCATAAGCGGAACCATTACTCCAAGGGGCATACCAAGTCCTTCCCATACCCTCACCGACCGCTCTTGGTTTAAAAATATGTGAAGCACCACCTGCAGAAACAATTACAGTTTTTGATCTGAATACATGAAAATCACCAGTTCTCATGTTAAATCCAACGGCACCTCCAATTCTATTTTCTTTTGCTTCATCCATTAATAAATGAGTAATCATTATTCTATTATAAATTTTGTCTGCAGATTTTTTTGCTGCTTCAGCTACTATTGGCTTATAACTTTCTCCGTGAATCATTATTTGCCATTTACCTTCTCTCAAATATCTACCTGTTTTTTCATTTTTCATCATCGGTAAACCCCATTCATCAAACATATGAACAGTAGAATCTACGTGTCTAGCCATGTCATATCCTAAGTCCTCTCTGACCATTCCCATTAAGTCATTCCTAGCATATCTCACATGATCCTCTGGTTGATTTTCATCCCATTGCATACCCATGTAGCAGTTTATTGCATAAAGACCTTGAGCTACAGCTCCGCTTCTATCTATGTTTGCTTTTTCAACACATACAATTTTTAAATCTCTGCCCCAATGTCTTGCCTCAAAAGTTGCACCAGTCCCGGCCATTCCACCACCTACAACTAATACATCACACTCTTCATAATGTGTTTTGTGTTTAGCCATTAATAATAAACTCCTTTTTTAAACAATTCTTTAGGTACTGAAGGTAATTCTTGATTTGTATTTAATCCTTCGGGTTCGCTATATAATCTTTGGGAATTGATTTCACCTTGGTTAGGCGTATCACCCTCTGCAAGCTTTGGAATAAATTTTCCCCAAGGTTTTGTTGTAATTGGTGATACAAAATTTTTTTCAGTTCCATTTCTAAATTTAATTTTCCAAGAAATAGTTCCTTTCTCCTCTTCTCTTCTAACTCGCACACTATGGCCCATTGGAGCAAAATCTGCGTAACCTCTAACATCTATTGCATGATTAGGACAGGCTTTTACACATGAATAGCATTCCCAGCAAAAGTTTGGTTCAATATTTTTTGCTCTTCTAATGTTTTCATCGATGTGCATTATATCTGAAGGACAAATATCTACACAGTGGCCACATCCATCACATCTAGTCATGTATACAAAAGTTGACATAATTTTTATTTTTCTCCTATTTTTAATAACATATTAATAATGTTTTGGCTCTTCTCTTTTTATGCCTAAGCCAAATTGCTCTGGAGCATCAGCTGGTGGAGGAAGATTATCTCTTGATCCATCAGCTTCAGCTAAATTTTTTTGTATTGCAGCTCCTGGTTTATAGAACATATGTGCAAATTTAGACCAGTAAACACCCCCAAATAAAATTAAATTAGACGCAACAAATAAAATAAAGAATAAAAAAGATAAACTTTTTTGATCATTAAATTGAGTAAAAGACCATAATAATCCAAAAGTTGCACAAGCTAATAACGCTAAAACAAATAAATCTGCTTTTATTATCCTATACCAAGGGTGAGCTTCTGCAGACACATCAACTCTTAAAAAAAACCAAAACCAAAATCCACCTAAACAAGTTAAGATAGCTCCAAGATGCCAAAGCATTGACCAAGTTTCTGAATTAGCTTTGTCTGCACCAGTATAACAAAACACTAAAACTGCAGATGACAACCAGAACAGAATAGTTCCATACATGCCTAAAACATGAGCTAATCTTCTTTTTCCAAATCCTAATTCTGAAGTTGTTCCTATATCTACTACAGTAGTCTTAGCAACGATTGAGGCTTTTTCTCCAAAGCCTAATTTTTTGGTAGCTGCTAGTTTAGCTTTTTTTGCATTATTAAAAAAATATGTAAGATTTTTATGGTGGATCATTTGAATTATTGTGCCACCTATAATTAAAAGCACCATCGCAATTATAAAACTTTGCATTGCAATTGCTGGTATAATCTCTGTTAAAAGAGAGAAAGGGTTATTACTTAACATATCCGCCTATAGTTAAATTTTGATCTAAATCAGTTTTATATATAGTTGATTTAATAGTTCAACCACTAACTCTGGTCAATTTGTCTTTAATAACAACCTATTTTTTTCTTTTATAATGTTGTTTGTTTGGAATTACCGATCTTACTCCACCTTGCGGATTTTCGACGTCACCTTCTCTACGAGGTATTAAATGAAAATGACAATGAAAAATTGACTGACCAGAAACTTTCCCGATATTAGTTCCAAGGTTAAATCCTTTAACTTGACTATCTTGGTCAAGTATTTCATTTTTAATAATTTTTATAAGTTCGTCACACGCAATCAGTTCATCTTTATTCAAATCGAAATAATCTTTAATATGTCGTTTGGGTATTATCAAACAATGGTGCTTTGCAACTGGATACGTGTCGTAACTAGCGTAGGCAAATTCATTTTCATGTGCATATCCACTTTCTTTTATATTGCAGAATAAACATGGATTATTTGGATCTCTCATATTAAAATCTAAGTGAATTACAATTTCTTATTGCTAACTTATAGTAATTAGAAAATAACCTATAATTCTCTAATTTTTTTCTTTCCCAACCAACTTGATTAATAGTTTTAACTGATGCAACTCCTTTACCAGACCCAATTAGTATTATTTCATCATAAAATTTAAGTTCTTTTAGAAGAATATCTTTTTTAATAATCTTTTTTATTTTAGTCTTAAAATATTTTAGTGTAATTCCTGGATAATAGTCTTTTTTAGGAGAATAAATTTTTTTTCCTTTAGTAAATAATAAGTTTGCAGTTCCTGTCTCTAAAATTTTTTTATTATGTACTAATGCAATATCTGATCTTGAATTATCTATTTTGGATAAGTGAGAAAGAATTTTCTTATATTTCAAATTTTTAAATTGGGGTTTTTCTCTTTTTAAAGTTATCAACTTTAAATTAAAGTTTAATTTTGGAGAAATCCTTTTTCTCATTGAAATTGAAATGATCTTTTTATTACAGGCTAATCTCAACAGATGATTATATTTCTTATCATTAGATAAATTTATATTAATAATTTTTAAAATATCATTCTTAATTTTTTTTTTTATTATTTTATATGTTTTAAGAGAATTGATTAAATTTCTAATATGGTTATCAAAAAATAAAATTTTTGCTGGTTTGCCAAATACCCACATGGTTGTAAAAATACCATGATCGCCCCATAGATCTTTAAATTTAATCTCTTTAAGATTTTTAAGCTGATAAGATTTTTTTAATGAGTAAGTTGCCATTTATAGTTAAAAAAGATTCTGGGTGAAACTGAAATCCATAAATTTTCTCTTTATTATTTTCAAAAGTCATTGCTACTTTTGAATTTAAACATCTCATAGTTATCGTAAAATTATCATTATTAAAAGGTTCTTTTAATTTTAAAGAATGATATCGACCTACTTTAAATATCCTTCCTTTTTGAAATAAAGATTTATCATTAACCACTTTGATATTGGATTGAAAACCATGATAAATTTTTTTCTGCTCTACTATTTCTGCCCCTTCACAAAACAAAATTTGCTGGAACCCAAGACAAATTCCTATCATCTTTTTTTTTCCTTTAAATTTTTTATAAATCTTAGATGTCTCAGGATAATCTTTTGGATTACCGGGTCCAGGTGAGAAAACAATTACTTCAGCGTTCTTAAGTTTATTTTGATTAATTTGGTTATAATTATCACATTCAACTTTACCAAATAAAGATAATTGATGAACTACATTGTGTGTAAATGAGTCATTATGGTCTATTACATAAATCATTTAAATAAATCTATTAACGCTTTTGCTTTTATAAAGTTTTCATTAAATTCATGTCTTGAATTACTATCTACTACAACGCCAGAGGCTACAGAAATTTCAGAAATATTTTTATAGTTTAAGATTGATCTTATAATAATATTAAATCTCATATCCCCATTAAATTTAATAAACCCAAAACTACCTGTATAAATATTTCTATTTTCTTTTTCTTGATTATTTAAAAGATTAAGAGTGTTAATTTTCGGACAACCTATGACCGACCCTCCTGGCATCATAGCTCTAATAATATCAACATTTTTAACATTCTTTTTTAATTTTCCTTTAATAAGACTAACATAGTGAAAGAGATCTTTATATTCTTCAACAGTTTTTTGCTTTGCTAATTTTACAGAACCAACTTCACAAATTCTTGATAAATCATTTCTCTCCATATCTACTATCATATTGTGTTCTTTAGTTTCTTTGAGATTCTTTTTAAAGAAATTCAACGCTTTTGCTTTAGTTAAGCTCTTAGTTTTTTTTACTGTTCCAGCAATTGGTTTTGTAGATATATTGAAACCTTTTTTTGTAATTAAATTTTCAGGAGAGCAGCTTACAATAGAGTAATTTTTATCTCTGATCATGAAAGCTTCTGGGGCTAAATTTGTTTTTGATAATCTTGAAAAAAAATCAAGAGGATTTATCTTGGATTTTTTTTTATATTTAGTGCAAATCTTAATTTGATATGTTTCTCCACTTTTAATTTTTTTTTTGAATTTATTAAAAATTTTAGCATAACTCTTTTTGTTAATATTAATTTTAAATATACCCTCTTTATAATTTTCATGATTTTGATAATTTAGAGTATTAGACAATTTAATTATTTTGTTAGGCTTATAAAATATACCTTTAGGGAAATTAATATTTTTTTGTTTGGGAATATTAATATTAATTAAATTATTTAATAATTCATAACCAAAAAAACCAATAAACAAATCGGTGCTTTTTGAACTTCCATTATTTTTTTTATTCAAAAATTTTTTAATATTCTTATTATTTAAAACAATTTTTCTGTCAAAATCTGTATAAAGATTAAAACCTTTTTCTGATTTATAAATAATATATGGCTTACCAGAATTATGAATTTCAACTAATAGGTTTTTTTTACTCAATTTATTCTGTTTTTAATCTTAAAACTGGTTCTTCCTTAATAGGTAAGTGTATTATTGCTGCAAAAATAGATAAAGCAATTGCTAAATACCACGCATAATCATATGACCCGTATAAATCATGAAATAGGCCTCCTAAATACGCTCCAAAAAAAGATCCTATCTGATGACTAAGGAAAACAATACCATACAAAAGACCTAAGTATTTTGTACCGAACATATGTGCCACTAATCCACTAGTAGCAGGAACAGTTGAGAGCCATAAAAAACCAAAACTTGCGCCAAATAAAAATGCACTCATATTACTAGCGGGGGTAAAGATAAAAAGAATAATTGAGATACCTCTTAGAAAATAAATTCCACTAAGAATAATTTTTTTTCTCCATTTAGCTGAGAGGTAGCCACTTAATAATGAGCCAAAAATATTGAACAGACCAATCAATGATAAAATCGCTGCCGCGGTCCAATCCTCAAGACCCCTATCAATTACATACTTTGGAACATGAGTTCCAACTAAAGTAATATGAAAACCACAGACAAAAAAACCAGATACTAACAAAATATAACTTTTTGTTTTAAATGCTTCAGAGAGTGCTTCTTTAAATGTTTGATTTGATATTTGTTCCACGCTTTCAGATTTAGATGGAGATCTTACAAAATAAGCAGCAATTAAACCTGTAAACAGAAATAACAAAAAAATGAACAAGGTGTAATTCCAACCAAATTCACTCAAAGAATAATTAGTAAAAATTGGGGAGAGAAAATAACCAAAAGACCCAACTGCAGTTACAAAACTCATTGCAATTGTCCTTGTAGATAAAGGAAAATGTTTTCCGACAACTGACATTGGGATACTTATAGCGGTTCCACCCAGTCCTATTCCTATTAATAAACCCATATGAATTTGAAAAAAAATACCAGTATTTGGTCCAGTATATAAAAAGTAAATACCAAGTGTATAAAATATGAATGCAGAAATTATCGCTACATGTCCACCATAACGATCAGCAACTGCTCCAAATATTGGTCCTGTAATACCCCACATTAGCATCTGAATACCAATTGCAAATCCAAACGCTGTGTTACTGATATTTAAACTCTCGTTAAAATCAATGAAGAATAAACCAAAAACTTGTCTGACTCCTAGAGAGATCAAAACAACAAAACAGGCTGCAATTAAAGTTATAATTGCTGTTTTAGATTTAAAAAAATTTTCTGCTATCATTTTAAATGTCTTAATGCTTGTTTAATATCTGCAATTAAGTCATTTGGGTCCTCAAGTCCAATATGCAATCTAACGAGATGCTCATCCCTTGCTAAATTCATAAATTTTCTCTTTCCAGTTTCTCTAAATTCTTGATGCAGAGCTAAACTTTCAAAGCCTCCCCAGCTATATCCATAACCAAATAATTTTAATGAATTTACAAATTTTCTCACTGAATTAATATTTTTTGACTTAATCTTTAGTCCCATTAATCCAGATGCACCTGAATAATATTTTTTCCACATTTTGAAATTTAAAGAACTCTTTTTAAAAGGATATAATAGCTTAATCTTTTTATTTTTTGACAAGAATGCTGCAACTTTTTTAGCATTTTCTCTATGTCTATCTAATCTAACATCTAAAGTTCTTAAACCCCTTGTTATCAAATAAGCATCATCAGGTCCTAATCTTAACCCAGTAATCCTCTCTGCCGCTTTAACTTTTGGAAAAACCTTTTTATTTACTGCTAAGCTTCCACCCATAACATCGGAGTGACCAGAATAATATTTAGTAGCAGAAACTATTGCCATATCGAAACCAAGCTTAATGGGTTTAAGATAATAAGGTGTCCCCCAAGTATTATCCATAGCTGTATAAATTTTATTCTTCTTTGCTATCGAAAGTATTTTTCCAAGATCTTGAAAGTCAAACGTGTTACTTCCTGGATTTTCAACAAAAATTAATTTTGTTTTTTTTGTTATGCTTTTTTCTAAAGTTTTTAAGTCACTTGGATTGTAAAAAATAGTTTTAATACCAAAATCTTTTAAATAATCCTGAGTTAATAATCTTGTTGGACTATAAACAGGATCTGCAGCTATAATTTCATCACCTGGTCTTACAACACTAAATATAGCTAAAAAAACAGATCCAAAACCTGTTGGTGTTGTAAAAACATGGTAGCTCTCCTCTAGTTTAGTAAGGATTTTTTGTAAGATATATGTTGTAGATGTACCTTGCCTACCATAATCATAATGTCCACCAATAGGATTTTTTTGTGCTTTAGCTTGTGTCTTTCTAATATGCTTCATTGATTTAAATATAATTGTTGAGGCTCTTACAACTGGTGGATTTACTGACTGATTGTGAAAATCTTTAGCAGTATGTTTTAAAAATGTTTTAAATGATTTAACCATAAAAAAATTGATATGCTTGAAGGACAATGCTATATCCGTATAGAAAATTCAATAAATTAATGAAAAGGATTTAATGAGTTACCCAAAGAAACATAGAGGCCGAAGAAAAATGGGCTCTAAAAAAAGACGTGCTAGAAAAAAGAATAAGAAAAAATAGCTTATTCTGTTATCCAGCCCCCTCCTAAAACTTTATAACCTAACGGATCTTTATTGTAGAACACACATGCCTGACCAGGAGAAATACCATCCTCAGGAAGCGTGAGATTTACTTTAGCTCTATTTTGATCAGTTATAGTTACTTTAGCATCTAATAATTTACCAGTTGATCGAACCTTTACTAAAATATTGGAATCAAATTCTTTTTCACCCACAAGTAAGTTTAAATCTTTTAAAAAAATATCTTTTTTTCCAAGATTTTCTTTAGGTCCTACAATTATTTCATTTTTATCAGAATTTATTTTTACCACATACAGAGGTTCTTTATCTGAAACTTTGATCCCTTTTCGTTGACCAATTGTAAAATTTATTATTCCATCATGAACACCAATTATTTTACCATCTAGATTTTTAATATTACCCTTTTGAAAAGATTCTGGTTTAAATTTTTGTATTACAGATGCATAGTCGCCATTTGGAACAAAGCATATATCTTGACTATCAGGTTTGTCAGCAACATTTAAATCTAATTTCTTTGCGATATCTCTTGTTTCATTTTTAAGCAAACTTCCTAATGGAAATCTTAGATAATTGAGTTGATCTCTTGTTGTGCTAAACAAAAAATAACTTTGATCCCTATTTTCATCTATTGCTCTATACATGCTTGTTTCCTCATTTGAGGTTACACTTTTTACATAATGACCAGTAACTAGAGCATCAGCATTTAATTCTTTAGAAACCTCAAATAAGTCTTTAAATTTTACTGTTTGATTGCATTGAACACATGGTATTGGTGTCTCACCTTTTAAATAACTTTCAACAAAGTTATTTATCACACCTTGCTTAAATTTATTCTGATAGTATAAAATTTTGTGTTCAATATTTAATTTTTGAGCAACTCTTTTAGCATCCATAATATCTTGCCCTGAACAACATTGTTTAGATTCAATTTTTTCTTTACCATCATCATAAAGTTTTAAAGTTATGCCTATAACTTTATAACCCTCCTTTTTCATCATGCCCGCCACTGTCGAAGAATCTACTCCTCCCGACATTGCAACAACTACTGTTGTATCAGACGGTTTTTTATTTATCCCTATAGAATTAATTTCTTTATTCATTTGGTGGTATTTATACTGATTTCTAATATAAGTTAAATTAAATGATTTTAGATTATGAACCAGGCGACAAAGTGCAAAATCCCTCAAATAAAGAATGGGGTATTGGCCAAGTTCAATCAATTATTGAGGAAAAAGTCACTGTTAATTTTGAAAATGTTGGAAAAAAAGTGATAAATGCCAAACTAGTAGAATTAATAAAGATTTATGACTGAATTAAATACAAAAAATATCGTTGAAAGTTTAATTGACACTTTTTTATACGCAGGAAAAGTATCTTTAGATTTAAGAGAAAAAGGTTTAATTAAGAAAATTAAATCTGACAATACTCCAGTGAGTAACGGTGATTTAGAGGTCAACAAAATAATAACTAATAAGATTAAAGAGGTTACCCCGAAAATCCCAATAGTTTCTGAAGAAACATCGGAAAATAAATCAAAAGAAAATCTTAAAGATTTTTGGCTTATAGATCCCATAGACGGAACTTATGATTATATTAATAATCTTGAAGAATTTACAATTAATGCTGGATTAATAATTAATAAAAAACCTGTTGCTGGACTTATCTACGCTCCCTCAAAAAAAAGAATGTTTTATTCTTACGGGATTAATTTTGCATTTGAATTGACTGATGGAAAAACAACCAAATTAAACAGTTCTAAAAATTTTGATAAAGATGAAATTAAATTTGTAACTTATTCTAATAAAATTAAACCAAATATAGAAAAAGTTCACAAAGAATTAAATGTTAAAAAATATTATAAAATGAAAAGCTCTTTAAAATTTTGTGTTATAGCAGCTGGTGAGTACGATGGATATGTTGCAGATCCAAGAGCATGTGAATGGGATATTGCAGCTGGTCACGCTATTTTAGAGGGTTCTGGTGGCACAGTGACAGATCTTGAAGGAAATGAAATATTATATGGAAAGAAAGATTTTAAAAATCCAGGGATAATTTTAAAAAGTAAAAATATTTTATAATGGATGATCAAATAAGAACTATTCTGATTATAATTGTTTCTGTATCAATATTTGGTTTATTGCTTTTTGTTTACGTAAAAAATTATATTAAAAGGAAAATTGATTTTCTTTTAAACGAAGAAAAAAATAAAAAATCAAAGTAGATTTATAATTTTTAAATAATCTTCTTTGTGTAATTCCATTACTTTTTTTGATGTTTCAAAATCAAAACCATTCCGTGCTAGTATAGAGATATCTTTTTTGTAAAATAATGGCCGATTGTCCTCTATTCTGGCTGGACCTATTTTTTTCTTTTTGCAAATTTTTATTGCTGAAAAAAAATCTTGGTCTGAATTTTCCTCATAAATCTTATTAACAGTATTTTTAATAAATTCGTTATTTATTCCTTTCCCAATTAAATAATTTCTGATTTTATTTATTGAGCTACCCCTTTGAATCATGCTTTTTGCCTTACTTTGTGAATAGAATTTATCATTTATAAACTTACTTTTTTCTAAATCTGAGAGAACTACATCTATTAAGTCTGTAACATCACGCTTTTTTACATTTGGCACTGACAATTTAAGATATTTTTTTAACAAATATGTTTTTAGTTGTTGTTTTGACGGGGCATATTTCTCCACATATGCCAATGCAAAATTTCTCATTTCATCAACTGTAGCATTTAAAGTTTTTTTTTTATTTCTTATAGGAATCATAGTCAGATTTAATATAATATAATTCAATATGATCGAACAAATATATACTTTTTTTACAATCGAAACCCTCTATATTTGGGTAAATTTAGGTGTATTACCTTTTTGGCTTATATTAGTTTTTTTTCCTACATCAAATTTAAGTAAATATTTCGTTACGTCGATTTTTCCAATTATTTTACTAAGCGGTTCTTACGTATTCGCATTATATAAATCTTATCTTGGCTCATATGATTTCTTAAGTAATTTTGAACTTTATTTAAGTATTTCAAATCTATCAAATTTATTCACAAGTGATCTTTTTCTTATGATGTTCTGGATTCATTTTGTATCAATAAATTTATTTGTTGGAGGCTGGATAGTAAAAGACTCCCAAAAATTTTTAATAAATAAATATCTTACAGCATTACCATTAATAATTACTTATTTGATTGGCCCACTTGGAATACTAATTTATTGGTTAATAAGAATATTTTACGCCAAGAGTATCAATTTATATGAGTAAGTTAATTGATTTTTATTTTGATTTTATAAGTCCTTATTCTTATTTAGCACACAAGAAAATAATCAATTTAGATAAAAGAAATATTTTTAATTATAAAGCAGTCTTGCTTGGTGGTTTACATAATTTGGGTGGAATAACGGCCCCCGCATTCAATGAGCGAAAAATGAAAAATATGATGAATGATTGTGTTTTGATTGCAAAAAAAAATAATATTCCTTTTAAATGGAATGAAAAATTTCCTATCAATTCTTTGAATTTGATGAGAGGATTTTTGCTCATTAGTGATAATCAAAAAAATAGGTATTTTGATGCATGCTTCAATGCTTACTGGCAGAATAATATTGATATTTCAAAAGATGAAAATGTAAAAAAAATTTTAACTGATTGTAAAATTTCTTACGACTTTTTCTCCAGTGGATGTAAAGATCAAAATATAAAAGAAAAATTAAAAAAATTAACAAACGATGCTTTTAATAAAGATATTTTTGGTGCACCTACTTTTGTAATTAACGATAAAATTTTTTGGGGACAAGATCGTTTAGATTACGCTTTAGATGAATACAATCTTTAGACAATCTTAAATTTACTTTGTTTTATTGATCCAAACCCACCATCAATATGTGATACTTTATCAAAACCCATATCTTTTAATGACTTAGCAGCTAAAGCTGACCTAAGCCCACCAGCGCAAAACAATACCATCTCTTTATTCATGTCTAATTTTCCCTCTTTAAAGTATGGGCTATTAGGATCTAACCAGAATTCTAGCATACCTCTTGGAATATGATTTGCACCTTCAACCTGTCCCTCTTTTTCAAGTTCCCTAACATCTCTCAAATCAATTAAATTACACTCATTATTATTATACTTTTTAAGTGCTTCCTCAGAGGAAATGGTTTTAATTTGTTCAAGAGCCTCTGAAACTAGTGTTTGTGCTGATTTAATTTTCATTTAATGATTAATATAAAAAATATATAAAATTACAATTTAAATATGCTTCCGTCATTTTTAAAACCTTACAACGTTAAAACTGAGAATTTAATAAGGATAGGTCCTAAATCAGATGGTGGATATATAGTCCATAAAGAATCAATAAATCTAACAAAAAAAATAATTACCTGTGGATTAAACGATGATTGGAAATTCGAAAAAAATTTTACAAAATTAAATAACCATTGTTTTGTTGAGGCCTACGATCATACAATTGATAAAGAGTTTTGGTATCAAAGATTTAAAAAAGACATAATTCACTTTTTTTTATTAAAAAAACTTAGACTAAGTAAGATAATAAAAATGTTTGATTACATTGATTATAAAATTTTTTTTAAGAAAAAAAATATACACTTTCTTAAAAAAGTTGTCAGAAATTCAAAAAAAGAGGATGAGATATCACTAACTAATATAATTGATAACTTTGAAGATATTTTTTTAAAAATCGATATTGAAGGCAATGAATATGAAATTTTACCAGAGGTAACTAAGCATTCAGAAAAAATAATATCTTTAATCGTAGAATTTCATGATATAGATTCAAATTTAGATAAAATTGAAAAATTTATTATTGAAAATAAATTTCTTAAGTTAATTCACATACATGCAAATAATTATAAAGACATTAATACAAATGGAAATCCTAATGATATAGAATTAACTTTTGTAAATAAAAATAAAATTAATATTTCGAATGAAAGATCACAAAAAAGTTACCCTATACATGGATTGGATTATAAAAATCTTAAAAGAAAAAAAGATATTGAATTAAAATTTAATGAATAAAAAAATTTGTATTGTTTACACACACCACAAACTCGGTGATCTTATTTGGCAATTGCCATATATTAAAGCGATCAGTGACTATCATAGTGATAAGATAGACCTCATTGTCAGAGAAAAAACACAAGCACAAAAAATCTTAAAGGATATTAATCATATAAATGAAATTTTTTATAATGATTTTCGTAAAGGTTTAAATTATTGGGTTGATGTAATCAAGGTAATGAAAATTTTTTACAAAAAAAAATATGACTTTGTTTACATTTTAGATAAAGTTAACAAACCTGCAATAGCTGCAAAACTTGTAGGAGTTAAAAATATTATTGGGCCAGGTATAGGTAATCAAAAAAAATGGCTTACGGTAAAAAATTTTTTAGACGATGATGATTGGAAAAAAACCTATTCTGATCAATCTCAAAAGTTATTAAAAATCAATTCTATACCATTAAATAATTTTTATCCTGAAATAAAAATTAATACCTCTGAATTTGAGGAAAAAAATCAAGATTTATTAATTGAGGGTAAAAAGATTGCTTTTGGTGTTGACTCTTTTGAAGATTATAAGATGTGGTATGAAGAAGATTTTGTTGAGTTAGCAAATCTTTTACATGAAAGAAAATTATTTGATTATATATATTTGATATGCGGTCCTGAAAAATCATACATTTCTGATAAAATTATAAACTATTCAAAAAAAAATTTTTTTATCGATTGTTCTAAAAAAGATTTATCAGGTATTATTTTAGCTTTAAAAAATTCAAATTTTTTTGTTGGAAATAATTCTGGTCCATTAAATCTCGCTGCGGCTTTAAATATTAAAAGTTTTGGCTTAATAGCTAATGATCCAATAAATGAACTAAAATTTAGCAAAATCAATATTTTGAGACCACATAATCTCCCTGATGATTTTAGATCAAGAGAAAGACAGGGAATGAAAAAATTAACTCCTGATCAAGTTTTTAAGGATATTATTGAAAATATAATCTAATTAAAAAAAAACCCCCTTTGAGGGAAGGGGGTTTTAATTTAACTAACTTAAAGGAAGTTTTTAAGGGGCCCTACGATGAGTAACATTGCGTATACACAGAGAACGAAGGACCCCTTTATTGTTAACAATTAGTCTCGTATTGCATAAGCAATCACACCTGTTTCAGTAACATCGGTACCTTTGGTTTCACCTTCTTTACTTAACCTTAGGCCAATGGTTGCTTTCATAATACTAAATATTATGTAAGCCACTATAAAAACAAATATGTTAACTGATAACACACCAATTAATTGTGAACTGAAAACTGCTTCAGAATTTGTAACTGGAACTACTAATGTTCCCCAGATACCTGCAAACAAGTGTGCTGGCACTGCACCTACTACATCATCAATTTGTAATGAAAATAATAGTTTAGTACCATAAACAACAATTAGTCCGCCAACCGCACCAATTAAAATTGCTGCAAAAGGAGATGGTGCTAACGGCTCTGCTGTAATTGCAACTAATCCACCAATACATCCATTTAACATTTGAACTACATCAGTTTTACCAAAATGTAATCTCGTTATAACAGCAGCTCCAAGAACACCACCAGCACCAGCTAAAAATGTATTAATAAAAATTGTAGAAACTGCGATAGCATCAGCAGCGGTCCCCATAGCTAATTGTGAACCACCATTAAAACCGAACCAGCCTAACCATAAAATAAACACACCAATTGTAACTAGTGGAATTGAAGAAGCTGCAAATGGTTTTAGTGGAGCTGGAGCACCTGTTTTTGTAAATCTTCCTAGTCTTGGGCCAATAATAATTGCGCCAGCTAAAGCAGCTGCACCACCAGTTGAGTGAACTAAAGTTGAACCAGCAAAATCAGAAAAACCTAATTCTGCTAACCATCCTCCACCCCACTGCCAACCCATTACGATTGGATAAATAATTCCTGAGAGAATTGCAGCAAATACGAAAAATGGCCATAACTTAATTCTTTCAGCCATTGTGCCAGACACAATTGAAACCGTAGTTGCGCAGAAGACCATTTGAAAATACCAATCTGAACCATCTGAATATCCTGTATCTATTGCACTAGAATCTGACCAAGGAATAAATTGACCGATATATCCACCTTCTGGAATTCCATAAGCTAAATTATAACCTACCATCCAAAACATTATTCCTGCAATTGAAAATAAACCAATATTTTTTGCACAGATAACGGATACACTTTTTGATGTAACCATACCTGATTCTAACATCGCAAATCCTGCAGCCATAAACATGACGAGGAATCCACAAATTAAGAAAAGAAGAGTATTAAATATAAACCCTACTTCAGCAGAAACTGTCGTATC
This sequence comes from uncultured Pelagibacteraceae bacterium, assembly GCA_902623735.1. Taxonomy (GTDB): domain Bacteria; phylum Pseudomonadota; class Alphaproteobacteria; order Pelagibacterales; family Pelagibacteraceae; genus Pelagibacter. The sequence continues at coordinate 24,445 of CACNUU010000010.1, forward strand.
TGCCATACCTGCGCTACTCATGTTTAATAAAAAAATTAAACTAATAAGTGGCACACTTATTTTTTTTAATATTTTTGTCATAAGACCTCCCTGTAAATGAGATTTCTTATATTTTTATTAATATTAAAAACTAACGTTGATTAAGAAAATTGGGTATGCACTTTTTGCATATAGAAACAGCCTAAATGCATTTTAATACATTTAGGCTGTTTAAAAAAATATTATCTATTGAATACTTCTTTTAAAGCTTTAGCAGGTAAGAATTTAACCTTCTGAGATGCAGCAATTTGAATTTGCTCACCAGTTCTAGGATTTCTTCCAACTCTAGCTTTTCTCTTAGCTACTTTATAAGTTCCAAATCCAGCAATTTTAACTGAATCATCAGCTTTTAAAGCATCAAGAATAGTGTTGGTGATTGTGTCGAAAGTTCTTTCAGCATCAGCTTTGCTTAAATTCAAAGCTCCTGAAAGCTTAACAACTAATTGTTTTTTATTCATTTTAGCTCCGGTTTATTAGGTTATTTGCTATTTTTATCAAAAAGCTAGATAAATCAAGACTTTTTTAGTGTCTTACAAAAAATTATACACAATATATGGTAAAAAGTTAAATTAGTACTGATTTTACTCACTTTTTTTAACTTTAAAATCCTCGATTAACTAAATAACCCTAGGTCTTTTAGGTCATTAAAAGTGGTAAAAAACATCAATGATAACAATACAAACAAACCGATTCGAAAAAAACCTTCCTGAGTTTTTTGAGATAGTGGGCGACCTAAAATTTTTTCAAAAGCATAAAACATTAAATGACCACCATCTAGCATTGGAATTGGGAATAAGTTAACTAATCCAAGACTTATAGAAATATATGCCATCATGCTAATAAAAGCTAAAACACCAAATTCAGCAACTTGACCAGATATTTTAGCAATTCTAATTGGGCCGCCCAATTGAGATGTGTCTGCCTTACCCACAATCATTCCACCAATATATTTTAAAGATGAAATACCCACATAATATACTTCATGTGCTGCATGGTAAATCGCTTGGGCAGGGCCTAGTTTTACGTGTTTTATCTCATTATTAAATGCCCCTAATTTAATTCCTACCATTCTTTTGTTTATTTTATTTCCTAAATTATCCTCTCCTGGAACTATATTAGGCTTTATTTTAAGTATCATTTCCTCGTAAGAACGTTTCACTTTAAAGTCAATTATCTCATCTGTAGACATCATAATAAATTTAGAAACATCCATTATGCTTTTAACCTTATTGCCATCGATCTCCAAAATCACATCATTTTGCTTTAAGCCGCCAATCATTGCAGGGCTGTCTTCTTGAACTTCATTAATAACAGCGGGAGTGAAGTCTTTTCCAACAAAAGTATAGATTGAAAAAAAAATTACTAAAGCCAAAATAAAATTTGCTAAAGGTCCACCAAAAACAATTAAAACTCTTTGATATAAAGGTTTAAGAACAAATAATTTTTTCCTGTCTTCTTCATTATATTTTTCAATTAATTTTTCCTGATCAGCTTGAGAGAAAACATTTCGATCACCAAAAAATTTTACATAACCTCCTAAAGGAATCAAGCATATTTTCCACCTAGTACCTGATTTATCATTCCATCCAAAAAGTTCCCGACCGAACCCAATAGAAAAATCTGTGACACCTACTCCATATTTTTTAGCAAAATAATAATGACCATATTCATGAACAAAAACTACTATTAGTATTAGTATTAAAAATGGTAATAAATAGCTTAGCATTAGATTGATTGTTTTTTAATAAGATCTTTAATATGTTTAATCATTATCTTAGAAGAATTCATTGAGGGATAAATTTCCATTACATTTTCATAACTTTCAATTGCTTTATCGTAATTCTCAAGTTTTATATTGACCAAACCTTGACCAGCTAATGCACCAAAGTGTCTGTTTTCAAGTTTTAAAACTTCATCAATATCTTTTTGAGATTTTTCAAACTCACCTACCATATAAAAAACCGTTGCTCTTTTATTCCATGCTTCAGGCCAAGATGGATCAAGCTCAATTACTTTTGTAAAAATTTCAATTGCTTCAAGTAATTGATTATTATTTACAAACTCTGAGCCGGCATTTAACATTGTTGTTAATTCAGAATTATTTGGGTGAGTGCTCCAAATTTTCCAGATTTTTTGTTCAATTTTGTTTGAAATATATTGGTCATTATTTTTCAAATCATTGAACAATTCATCTAATTTAATTGATCTTTCATCGGCAAATAGACTATTAAAACTTAGAAGTGATAAGATGGCTACGAGAATTTTTTTTTTCATATTCTGTGTTTATCTATTTTACCATTCAAAGACATTATATAAAATTCTGTTTTTAAAGATCTAAACTTAATTTTGATTATTTTTTGCAGTTTTTTAAAGGATTTTTTGTGTATTATTGCCTCATCCACATTATTTAATATTTTTTTGCGACTCACTATTTTAACTGCACCACAATCATAATGATTAATTACAATAAGTTTTTTGATACTATGTAATTTAATGGACGTAGATAAATTTTCTAAAAAAGTAGACTGCCATTTTTTAAATTTAATATCTGTTATCCCAACTGCAGCACCAGCAATTGTAAATGCACTATATTTACCACTTAATTTTTTTTTCTTTAAAAAGTTAAAAACTAAAGGTTGAAATCTTGGATCCATACAAGACAAAACCATTGCTTTGAATTTACCCTTCATTAAACAAATTTAATTTTTTTTAAGAACAATATATTCAAAATTTTGTGTTGTATCATTAACTTGAATTAGTTTAGCACCATTACTTGTATGAAAGCGTGTGGCCATATCAGTTAAGGGTGATAGAGTAACCAATCTATTTAGATGATTTGATTTTTTTATTTTTTTAAATACCTCGTTGACAATTAATTTCCCACCACCTTTTTTTTTTGACCAAACAGTGTATGCAATTGCTATCTGTCCAACATTTTGATCTCTTTGAGCGCTTTGTAAAAAAGCATCATGACTCAATTTATCTAGTTCACTTACATTTTTTGGAATTTTATTAGTGTAAGCAAAACACATAACCGCATGAATTTCACTCATGTATTTTACCCCAAAAATCTTTCTGCCATAGCTTCTTCTAAAGACATTGTCTAATTCAGGTCTGACAGGATCTTCATTAATATTACATTCTTCAAGCTCAACTAATTCTGCACCTTTTATCCAATCAAAGAAATTATCTAAATTTTTATGAATTATCTGTTTATTTTTGATAAGTCGTGCTTTTATTCTTGGCTTGAATTTTGATCTAAGCCCAATTTTTCTTAATCGAGCTTTCAATCTTGGTCTTAATTTTTTTCTAAGTTCCATTTATATAAAGTTAAAAATACAATAATATTATGATTAAACCAAAAATTAAAAAAAGAACTATTATACCAACATAATCTATCTTTATTTGAAATTTTTTATAAATTTTTTCACTTATTTTTTCCCAAAATAAAACAATCAAAAAAAATATTATCGCTGGAATTATAAATTTAATCATAGTCTTTATTAAGAATTGTTATCATTGACATAAACAGAAACACCTCTTGTATTAATATCAACATCAAATTTCTTGTGTAATGGGGGAAATGCTCTTTGAGAACAATCTAATCTGTCACATGTCCGGCAAGAAACACCTATAGGTATTTCTGTTTTTTTATCTGAAATATCCAAATTTTCTGTATAAACAAATTCTTTGGCGTATTTTGCTTCGCAACCTAAACCAATAGATAAAATACTTTTAGATTGACCATATCTTCCTACGCCTTTTTCAACAGTTCTTGCTATGCAAACATATTTTTCTCCATTAGTCATTTTACTTACTGCAGCTTGAATTACACCTGGTCTCGTAAACGCTGAATAAACATTCCATCTTGGACATGCACCACCATATCTAGGAATTTCAATTCCTGATAAAGAAAATCTTTTTGATATATTGCCAGCCATATCAACTCTTAAAAAATGAAATGGTATTCCTGGTAATTTTGGATCCTGTAAACATGTTACTCTATGTGCTACTTGTTCAAAAGATGTTGCAAAAGTGTTTTGCAAAAGCTGAAGGTCATATTTCAGTTTTTTACATTCTGCATGAAAAAGTTTATATGGCATAAGAATTGCTGCCCCACAATAATTTAAAAGTGCTACTTGACTTAATCTTTTTGATTCTTCTGATGGAAACTTAAATTTTGAAAGGTAGTAATTAATTATATTCATTGCTCCCTCTTGTGCAATTTGAGCAGCAGCATGTAATTTTTTAGTTTCTAATGAATTATAATCACTTAAAAATAATTCTTTATTTTTCATATTAAAAACTTTTGAAAAAGGCTTAGTTTCTTCTGGGATTAAATCTTTTACGGTAATAGAATATTCTTTTTTAAGAAAATCACATAAAGCAATATATCTTGTCCTATTATTTTTTTGAACTTTATCAAATATATCATTTGCAAATTCTTCTAACTTTGGAAAATAATTTTTATTTTCTTGTAAAAAATCAGATATAACTTCGCCAGGAAAAGATGTTTTTCTGCTATCAATAATCTTACCAGAAATATTTTCTACCTTATTAACGATTTCATGATCTTTTTGTTTAAAATTATCACCAAGTTTTATTAGGGCTTTTGCAATTTTTGGATTTGTATTAACTAAATCTTTCACCTCAGGACCTAATATATCAAGATCTTCAAATAATTGATCATCAAGCAAGTTTGAAATATCATTTTCCAAATTTATATCACTTTTACTTGTGATATCTGAAAGCTCGACTCTTAACTCCTTGCTTATTTTAATAAGCAAATCTCCATCAATTTTTCTTTTATTTGATTCAATTAAATTTAAATAACTAGGGGATATGTTCAGTTGTTCAGCAAATTTATTTGCCTGTAGCCCTAATTGACGTCTAAAAGCTTTTATTTTTGGGCCAATTTTTAAATCTAACTTATTTAAATTTTTACCTTTTGAAAATTTTGAAATAGCTAATTTGGAATTGCTTATATCAATTTCATTTTCGTTTTTTAGATCGGATAGCTCTATTCTGAGTTCTTGACAGATTTTAACTAACAAATCCCCATCAATAGCTCGCTTTCCACTTTCAATTAAATTTAAATAACTTGGTGAAATATTAACTTGCTCAGCTAATTTTTTTGCCTGAAGACCGAGTTTTTTTCTAAAAACTTTAAGTTTTTCACCAATTTTTGTATCAAATTCCATTATATTGTAAATTTTGTAAATTTTAATTTACAAAAAATTAACTCAATTTACAAGTAAAATAGCTGTTTTTTGTAGATTTTGTAAATCTTGTAAATTATAACCTTTTTATGGACGAAAAACTAAAAAATACAGAAAATGAGGCTCAAATCATAAATCACGAAGATCTTGCTAGACATAATAGCAGGGGTATCTACATGAGAGATGATCATTGTGATTGGGGTTCAAGTGGAATGAAAGATCTAGTTGAGACCCTTAACGACTCAAACTAATTCTATTTCGTTCAACTAAATCATTTCTTAAAATATTAAATTAGAAGGACAATAAATGAGTGCAGAAAATATCTCATACGACTTAAAAAGATTTGCAGGAATAAAAAGAGATTATACTCCAGAAGAGGTAGAGAGATTAAGAGGTTCCATTAAAATTGAATATTCTTTATGTAAAATTCAATCAACTAAGTTATGGAATCTTTTAAATTCCGAGCCTTATGTAAATACTCTTGGCTCATTATCAGGAAATCACGCTGTTCAACATGCGAAAGCTGGTCTAAAAGCAATTTATTTAAGTGGATGGCAAGTTGCAGCTGATGCAAACAGTGCAGGAGAAATGTATCCCGATCAATCGTTATATCCTTACGATAGTGCACCAAAATTAGTTGAGTCTATGAATAATGCATTAATTAGAGCTGATCAAATTCAGCATATGGAAATTAAAGATGGTGATATGCAAGAAAATAAAAAAGTTGATTACATGTTGCCAATTATAGCAGATGGAGAAGCGGGCTTTGGTGGCCCTTTGAATGTTTTCGAACTTGCAAAAAAGTTTATTAAGGCAGGAGCAGCAGGTGTACATTTTGAAGATCAATTAGCAAGTGAAAAAAAGTGTGGTCATATGGGTGGGAAAGTTCTTGTCCCAACTGGTACTATGATTAAAAATTTAAAAGCAGCGAGATTGGCTGCAGATATTGCCAATGTACCTTTAATAATTTTGGCAAGAACAGATGCCAACGCAGCTAAGTTAATAACTAATGATCATGATGAGAATGATAAACCATTTTTGACTGGCGAAAGATCACCAGAAGGTTTTTATTATGTAAAATCTGGAATACAACAAGCAATTTCAAGGGGACTAGCTTATGCTCCCTACTCTGATTTAATATGGTGTGAAACTGCTACTCCAAATTTAGAAGAAGCAAAAAAATTTGCAGATGCAATTCACGAAAAATTTCCTGGTAAACTTTTAGCTTATAATTGTTCACCATCATTTAATTGGAAAAAACATTTATCTGATGAAGAAATAGCGTCGTTTCAAAAAGAAATAAGTAAAATGGGTTATAAATTTCAATTTATTACTTTAGCTGGTTTTCATACACAGAATATTGCAATTTTTGAGTTAGCAGAAAAATATAGAAAAGAAGGTATGACTGCTTACTCAAGAATCCAACAACAAGAATTTGCTCGTGAAAAAGATGGCTATACAAGCGTGAAGCATCAAAGAGAAGTTGGTACATCATACTTTGATGCTGTCTCGAACACTATAAGTAGTGGTAAAAGTTCAACTACAGCAATGTCAGGTTCAACCGAAGAAGAACAATTCTAATATTATATTTCCTCTTGTGTATTAGTTAAATAACTGGCCCAGTAATGGGTCAGTTATGATTTTATATTATAACCCTTTTTAAGAAGCATTGAGACTGCTATTACACAAGTCATTAAGAATAAAACCATTAAAACTATGCTTATCCAAATATTAAAATCTGATATGCCATAGAAAGAAAATCTTAATCCATTAATAAGATAAACTACTGGATTAAAATAAGTTATCATTTGCCAAAATTCAGGGAGCATATCGAGTGAA
>CACNUU010000011.1 GCA_902623735.1 uncultured Pelagibacteraceae bacterium
AAAATAACTAAATCGCCCTCTTTAGCCTTAGTGCCGTCAGCTACATCTTTAAAGTTTGGTTGATTTTAAATGAATTTGGTGAACAAAATAAAATTCAAGTATCAGAGCAAGAGATTCAAACAGAGGTACAAAAACAAATTAGAATGATGCCAGGACAAGAGAAAATGGTAATGGATTTTTATCAAAAAAATCCTTCTGCTTTAGCCAGTTTAAGAGGTACAGTGTATGAAGAAAAAATTATTTCATCAATAAAAGAAAAGGCCAAAGGAACAAAAAAAGAAATTACAAAAGATGAGGCTGAAAAAATTTTAAAACAAGCTCAAAATCAAGATAAAGAACCAAAAACATCTACAGAAGAAAGAAACCCCTCAAAAAAAGCTGATGATAAAAAAACTATAACTAAAAAATCTCCGTCAAAAACAACAAAAAGTAAAACACTTCCTAAAAAAACAAAAAAAGTTAGCAAAAAGTAATCTCAAGTTGTATAAGTTAAAACGAATCAACTTATGACAAATAAATTTGCAGAACACATGAATACGCTTGTGCCGATGGTTGTTGAACAATCTAGCAAAGGTGAACGAGCTTATGACATTTATTCAAGACTGTTAAAAGAAAGAATTATTTTTTTGACAGGTCAAATAAATGATAACGTTGCCTCTTTAGTAACCGCGCAATTGCTATTTCTTGAAGCAGAAGATCCAAAAAAAGAAATTTATTTTTATATTAATAGTCCTGGTGGCCTTGTGACAGCTGGATTAGGGATTTACGATACCATGCAATATATCAAACCAGAAATATCAACTTTATGTATCGGTCAAGCGGCCTCTATGGGATCTTTTTTACTATCTGCGGGCGCTAAAGGAAAAAGATTTTCATTACCCAATTCAAGAATAATGGTTCATCAACCATCTGCGGGTTTTCAAGGGCAAGCAACAGATATTGAAATACATGCCAATGAAGTTTTATCTTTAAAAAAAAGATTAAATGAAATTTATTCAAAACATACTGGAAAATCAGTTGAAGAAATTAAATCTGCATTGGAGAGAGATAATTTTATGACTGCTGATGCCGCAAAGTCTTTTGGATTAATAGACGAAGTTGTGGAAAAAAGATCTTAAAATACCACATGTTGATCAAGTGCTATTGTAAACTTGATTAGTAGGAGACATCTATAATAAAGTAACACTATTGATTCGTTTTAAAAATTATGAATACAAATAACAAAAATATTCTTTACTGTTCTTTCTGTGGAAAGAGTCAACATGAAGTCAGAAAACTAATAGCTGGTCCTACAGTCTTTATTTGTGATGAATGTGTTGAATTATGTATGGATATAATCAAAGAAGAAAGCAAAGATACCTTTGTTAAACATCAAGATGGTCTCCCTTCTCCAAAAGAAATTTGTTCAGTATTAGATGATTATGTAATTGGTCAAAATCATGCAAAAAAAGTTTTATCTGTTGCAGTTCACAATCACTATAAAAGATTAAATTATGAAAATAAAACAAGTAAAAACGTTGAGCTTGCAAAATCAAATATTCTTTTAGTTGGACCTACTGGATGTGGCAAAACATTATTAGCCCAAACTCTTGCAAGAATACTAGATGTGCCTTTTACAATGGCTGATGCAACGACTCTTACAGAGGCAGGATATGTTGGAGAAGATGTAGAAAATATTATTTTAAAATTATTACAAGCTGCAGATTATAATGTTGAAAAAGCGCAGAGAGGTATTGTTTATATTGATGAAGTAGATAAAATTAGTAGGAAATCAGAAAATCCATCAATTACTAGAGATGTTTCTGGTGAAGGAGTTCAACAAGCTTTATTGAAAATTATGGAAGGAACTGTTGCAAGTGTTCCTCCTCAAGGTGGAAGAAAACATCCTCAACAAGAATTTTTGCAAGTAGACACCACTAATATTTTATTTATTTGTGGTGGAGCATTTGCTGGTCTAGATAAGATAATTTCGCAAAGAGACAAAGGAACTTCTATTGGATTTGGTGCAGATGTTAAAAATACACAAGATAAAAAAACAGGTGAATGGATGAAGGGATTAGAGCCAGAGGACTTACTTAAATATGGTTTGATTCCAGAATTTATTGGAAGATTACCAATGATAGCAACTTTAGAGGATCTTGATGAAAAATCATTGATAAAGATTTTGCAAGAGCCGAAAAATTCATTAACTAAACAATACCAAGAATTATTCAAACTAGATGGAGCCAGACTGACTTTTAAAGATAATGCTTTAAAAGAAATTGCTTTAAAAGCTATTAAAAAGAAGACTGGAGCGAGAGGACTAAGATCAATTCTAGAAAATATTTTATTAAAAACAATGTATGACCTTCCAAGTCAAGAGAATATAGAGGAGGTTATTATTGATGCATCTGCTGCCAAAGGTCATTCTCAGCCAATTTTAGTACATTCAAAAACTGAGAATAAATCTAAGTCTGGGAAAACATCAGCGGCTTAATATCCTTAATAACTGATAAAAAGGTATTGCAATATAGATTATAATATCCATATTCTATAGTATGGAAGTTAAAATTTCATCACCATTATTGCCACTGAGAGATATTGTGGTTTTCCCCAGTATGGTCATCCCTCTTTTTGTGGGCCGGGATAAATCTATCTCAGCTTTAAATGAAGTAATGAAGAAAGATAAAAAAATAATATTAGTTACTCAAAAAAATTCAGAAATAGATGATCCGAAAAAAACAGATATATTTATGTATGGTTGTGAGGGAAATATACTTCAGCTGTTAAAACTTCCCGATGGAACTGTAAAAGTTCTCGTTGAGGGTACTAAGCGTGTAAAAATTCTAGATTTCAAGGATAATGAAAAATTCATTACCTGTGAATATTCAATTTTAAATGACATTTTAAGTAATGATGAAGATCTATATCCTTTAGCAGCAACAGCAGTTAGAAGACTTGAAAAATTAAGCACAATAAATAAGAAAATATCTAGCGAAACTATTAACTCAATTAAACAATTAAAAAATCCGTCGGAGATAGCTGATAATATTGCAACACATATCACTGCTACGATTTCTGAAAAACAACAAATTTTTGAAACAGTTGATGTAAAAAAAAGATTGAATTCAATTATTAAAATAATGGAAAATGAAACAAGCATTATAGGAGTTGAGAAAAAAATTAGAGGAAGAGTTAAAAATCAAATGGAAAAAACTCAAAGAGAATACTATTTAAATGAACAGCTTAAAGCTATCCAAAAGGAATTAGGAGAAATTGAAGATGGAAAAGATGAAAGTACAAGTTTAAATAAAGCAATTCTTAAGGCAAAAATGCCAAAAGATGTTGAGAAGAAATGTCTTCAAGAATTAAAAAAATTAAAAAATATGAGTCCAATGTCAGCAGAAGCTACAGTAGTTAGAAACTATCTTGATTGGATGACAGAACTTCCTTGGCATAAAAAAAGTGAGGTTGATATTGATTTAAAAAAAGCTTTAGAAATTTTAGATAAAGATCATTTTGGTTTAGAAAAAGTTAAGGAGAGAATAATAGAATTTTTAGCTGTCCAAAAAAGAATGGAAAAAATTAAAGGTCCAATATTATGTTTAGTTGGCCCACCAGGTGTAGGTAAAACTTCATTAGGAAAATCTATAGCTAAGGCAACTAATAGAGAGTTTGTCAGAATGTCTGTGGGCGGTATGAGAGATGAAGCAGAAATAAGAGGTCATAGAAGAACTTATATCGGCTCTTTACCTGGAAAGATTATACAGATGATGAAGAAAGCAGGAACAAAAAATCCTTTAATTCTATTAGATGAGATTGATAAAATTGGAAATGATTATAGAGGTGATCCATCATCAGCTTTACTTGAGGCTCTTGACCCTGAACAAAATACTACTTTTAATGACCATTACCTTGAGGTTGATTATGATTTATCTGATGTGATGTTTGTTACAACTGCAAACACATTAAATATACTACCACCACTTTTAGATAGAATGGAGGTAATTAGATTAGCAGGATATACAGAAGATGAAAAAATTAATATTGCAAATAAATATCTTCTTCCAAAACAAATTAAAGATAATGGCGTTAAAGAAAATGAAATGAAATTGGATAATGACATTATTAAAGAAGTAATTAGAAGTTATACAAAAGAGTCTGGAGTTAGAAATTTAGAGAGAGAAATTTCAAAATTAGCAAGAAAGGTTGTTAAAAAAGTTGTTTCAGGAGAACAGAAAGAAGTAAATATAAACACTAAAAATTTACCAGACTTTCTGGGAGTTCCGAAATTTAAATCAGGTGAATTAGAGTCTGAAAATAGAGTTGGAATAGTAACCGGGTTAGCTTGGACTGAGTATGGTGGAGAAATTTTGAAAATAGAGACAGCAACAATGCCAGGAAAAGGAAGAATGCAAATTACTGGGAAACTTGGTGATGTAATGCAAGAGTCAGTTAAGGCTGCAAAATCTTTTGTAAGATCAAAATGTTTAGAATATGGAATTATTCCACCATTATTTGAAAAAAAAGACTTTCATATACATGTCCCAGAAGGAGCAACACCAAAAGATGGTCCATCAGCGGGAATAGGTATGGTCACATCGATTGTTTCATCAATTACAAATATTCCAGTTAAAAGAGATGTTGCTATGACGGGTGAAGTAACATTAACAGGTCAAGTTCTTCCAATAGGAGGATTAAAAGAAAAATTAATAGCTGCCCACCGAGCTGGAATTAAAGAAGTTTTAATACCAAAAGAGAATGAAAAAGACTTAGTAGATATGCCAAAAAAGATTATTGACGAAATCAAAATTACTCCTGTTGAGTTTGCTGATGAAGTTTTAAAAATCGCATTAACAAAAGAACTAAAAAAAACTGAGTGGGTTGAAGTAGATATTTCTAAAAAAGACGATAAATCTCAAGCAAGCATCCAATAAAAATAAATAAATGGAGTTTATATTTATATTAATAACTGCAATTTTTATTTTATACTATTTGTTGAGACCTACTTCAAAAAATGAAGAAGAAAATTTTAGTTCTAAAAATAATTGGAGAGGTGGTTTTTAAATTTCCTAGACTATTCAACAACTAATAGATCTTGACCTTATTAAACTAAAAGATATAAAACACTATTTTGGTTATGGGCGGTTAGCTCAGTTGGTAGAGCATCTCGTTTACACCGAGGGGGTCAAAGGTTCGAGTCCTTTACTGCCCACCAAAATATTTTTAGTGGGGGTGTAGCTCAGTTGGTTAGAGCGATCGCCTGTCACGCGATAGGTCGAGGGTTCGAGTCCCTTCACTCCCGCCACTTAATGATAACGATTCTCAATATTTAAAATCAGTGAATAAATAAGCCATAAAATACGTGACCAATTTGCACTATAAATAAGTAAAAAAATATCTATAAAAACTAGCAATTTGCTTAGATTTTTAAAACTTTAATTTAATAAAAAAAACAATTATACTATGAATCTTACCAAAATTTTCTTATTCAAAAATTAAAATATATATAACAATATGACTGCGGAATTTTTAAATGATTACTTACCAATAGTTTTATTTTTAATTATTGCCTTATTATTAAGTTGCGCGTTTATAGTTATAAATTTTATCTTGTCACCAAAAAATCCTGATCCAGAAAAATTATCTGCTTATGAATGTGGCTTCGAGCCATTTCAAGATTCAAGAATGGAATTTGATGTAAGATTTTATCTAGTTGCAATTTTATTTATTATTTTTGATCTTGAGATTGCTTTCCTTTTTCCTTGGGCAATTTCATTGGGTAGCATTGGATTTTTAGGTTTTATTTCAATGATGATTTTTTTATTTATATTAACGATCGGTTTTATTTATGAGTGGAAAAAAGGAGCATTAGACTGGGAATAATTATTTTTTTTTATGAATAACAAATTAGAACAAGTACCAAATGAATTTAAACAATTAGCTAAGGATTTTAGTGAGAAAGGTTTTATAACAACGTCTTTAGATAACTTAGTAAATTGGTCTAGATCAGGATCATTACATTGGATGACATTTGGATTAGCTTGTTGTGCTGTAGAAATGATGCAAACAGCTATGCCAAGATATGATCTTGAAAGATTTGGTGCAGCTCCTAGAGGCTCTCCAAGACAATCTGATGTTATGATTGTGGCGGGTACACTTACTAACAAGATGGCTCCAGCTCTTAGAAAAGTTTACGATCAAATGCCAGAACCAAGATATGTAATTTCAATGGGAAGCTGTGCAAATGGTGGAGGCTATTATCACTACTCTTACTCTGTTGTAAGAGGTTGTGATAGAATAGTTCCTGTTGATGTTTATGTCCCAGGATGTCCACCTTCAGCGGAGGCATTACTTTATGGAATTATGCAACTGCAAAAAAAAATTAGAAATAAAGGCTCTTTTACAAGATAATATGAAAAATTTATTTGACCTTGAAAAAAAGATTAATTCTGAGCTAGCTACCAAAATAAAAAAGACAGAATTAAAACACAATCAAATTTATATTGAAACAAATAAAGATGATTTATTTGATGTAATATTATTTCTTAAAACTGATAAATATACTCAATTTAGACAATTAATAGATATCACTGCTGTTGATTACCCTGAAGAAGTAGATAGATTTAAAATTGTTTATTTATTCTTAAGTCATGAATTTAATCATAGAGTAATTTTAAGTTATTTTATAAATGAAAATGAGGTTATTCCCTCAATAACGTCTCTGTTTCCATCTGCAAATTGGATGGAAAGAGAAGTTTTTGATATGTATGGTGTAAATTTTAAAGATCATCCAGATTTAAGAAGAATTCTCACAGATTATGGATTTGAAGGACACCCATTAAGAAAAGATTTTCCATTAACAGGTCACTCAGAAGTTAGATACAGTGAAGATAAAAAAAAAGTTATTAATGAACCTGTTAAATTAGAACAAAATTTTAGAAATTTTGATTATGAAAGTCCTTGGGAGGGCACAAAATATATTAAGGAACAAACAATTAGCGATGACAAAAAAAATTAAAAATTTAAATTTAAATTTTGGTCCCCAACATCCAGCTGCTCATGGCGTATTAAGATTGATATTGGAGCTTGATGGTGAGGTAGTAGAAAAAGCGGACCCACATATTGGTTTACTTCATCGGGGTACTGAAAAATTGATAGAAAATAAAACTTATATGCAAGCAGTTCCGTATTTTGATCGTTTAGATTATGTGGCCCCAATGAATCAAGAACATGCATTTGCTTTAGCTATTGAAAAAATTTTAAAAATTGAAGTGCCGATTAGAGCTCAATATATAAGGGTTATGTTCTGTGAAATAGGTAGGATATTAAGCCATATTTTAAATGTAACTACGCAGGCATTAGACGTAGGAGCATTAACTCCTTCATTGTGGGGCTTTGAGGAAAGAGAAACGCTTATGACTTTTTATGAGCGTGCTTCAGGTTCAAGATTACATGCAAATTACTTTAGAGCAGGAGGAGTTCATCAAGATTTACCAGCTGGATTGGAGGGTGATATTGAAAAATTTTGTAATAGTTTCCCGAAAATTATAAATGATTTAGAGAATATTCTTACAGATAATAGAATTTTTAAACAAAGAAATGTAGACATAGGCATTGTCTCTAAACAAGATGCACTTGATTATTCTTTTTCAGGAGTGATGGTTAGAGGGTCTGGTGTTCCTTGGGATTTAAGAAAATCACAACCTTATGATTGTTATAATCAATTGGAATTTAAAATTCCTGTAGGAAAAAACGGTGACTGTTATGATCGATATTTATGTAGAATTGAAGAGATGAAAGAAAGTATTTCAATTATAAAACAATGTTTAGCCAAAATGGAAAAGGGGCCAATAAAAACATTTGATGGAAAAATATCTCCTCCGTCAAAAAAAGAAATAAAACAATCAATGGAGGCATTAATTCATCATTTCAAATTGTTCACAGAGGGTTACCGAGTGCCAAAAGATGAAATTTATACTGCAGTAGAAGCCCCTAAAGGTGAATTTGGCGTGTATTTAATTTCAGATGGATCTAGTAAACCCTATAAATGCAAAATAAGAGCACCAGGATTTTCTCATTTGCAATCAATGGATTATTTAATTAAAGGTCATATGCTTGCAGATGTTCCGGCTGTTCTAGGTTCTTTAGATATAGTTTTTGGTGAGGTTGACAGATGAGTTTAAAAAGACCAGCAAAAAATCAGCCAGAGAATTTTGAATTTGACTCCACTTCTTTAGAAGCAGCAAATAGCATAATTTCAAAATATCCAAAAGGTAAACAGCAAAGTGCTGTTATGGCGTTACTTTATATAGCACAAAAACAAAATAATAATTGGATACCTTTAGCTGCCATGAAGTATATCGCAAAATTTTTAGATATGCCTTATATAAAAGTTTATGAAGTTGCCACATTTTACTCAATGTATAACTTATCACCTGTAGGAAAATATTTTATTCAAGTTTGCACTACAACTCCTTGCATGATCAGAGGTGCAAATAAACTTGTTGAGGCTTGCAAGGAAAAAATTTCAGAAAATGAGTCAGAATTATTATCAAATAAAAATTGTTCTTGGATGGAAGTTGAATGTTTAGGTGCTTGTGTAAATGCACCGATGATGCAAATAAATGATGATTATTATGAAGATTTAGATAAAGAAAAAACATTGAGTATTCTAGATAAAATTTTAAAAGATGAAACACCTAAACCAGGCTCTTATAGAGGAAGAGTGAATAATGAGCCTGAAAATAATAGAAAAACTCTCTTGGATTTTAAAAATGCTTGAAGATAAAGATAGAATTTTCCAAAATTTATATAATGATTTGGGTTCAGATATAGAATCTTCTCAAAAAAGAGGTGATTGGGTTAATACTAAAGAACTTACATCCAAAGGTAGAGAGTGGATAATTAATGAAATTAAAGATTCCCAACTTAGGGGAAGAGGTGGTGCAGGATTTCCAACTGGATTAAAATGGTCATTTGCCCCTAAAGAGGTTGGATCAAGACCTCATTATTTAGTTATCAATGGTGATGAGTCTGAACCTGGCACTTGTAAAGATAGAGATATTTTAAGATTCGAGCCTCATAAATTAATTGAAGGTTGTTTAATAGCTTCTTATGCTGTTCAAGCACATGTTTGTTATATTTATATTAGAGGTGAATATTTTAAAGATGGACAAAAGCTTCAGGCTGCAATTGATGAAGCTTATGAAAAAAAATTAATAGGTAAAAATGCAGCTGGAACTGGTTGGGATTTAGATATTTATATTCATTATGGTGCTGGAGCTTATATATGTGGTGAAGAGACAGCTTTGTTAGAGAGCATTGAGGGAAAAAAGGGACAGCCAAGATTAAAACCTCCTTTTCCTGCTTTAATTGGACTTTATGGATGTCCAACCATCATAAATAATGTAGAGACAATTGCTGTTGTCCCAACAATACTTAGAAGAGGCGGTAAATGGTTTTCTTCTTTGGGAAGAGAAAAAAACACTGGTACTAAAATTTTTTGTATTTCTGGAAATGTAAATAATCCATGTAACGTTGAAGAAGAAATGAGCATTCCATTAAAAGAATTAATAGAAGTTCATGCAGGAGGAGTTATTGGAGGGTGGGATAATTTGCAAGCAGTAATTCCTGGTGGATCATCAATGCCATTAATTCCTAAAGAAAAATGTGAAACTTTAACAATGGATTTTGACTCTTTAGTGGCTGAAAAAAGTGGTTTAGGAACAGCAGGTGTTGTTGTGATAAATAAAGATCAAGACATTATAAGATGTATGGCTAGGATTGCTAGATTTTATAAACATGAGAGCTGTGGTCAGTGTACACCATGCAGAGAAGGATCTGGCTGGATGTGGAGAATGTTAGAAAGAATGGCAAAAGGTGAAGCATCAAAAGATGAGATTGACATGTTGGGTGATGTAACTAAACAAATTGAAGGCCATACAATTTGTGCTTTTGGAGAAGGTTCATCATGGCCAGTTCAAGGTTTGTTGAGACATTTTAAAGAAGAAATAAAAAATAGAAATAAATTTGATCCAATTGTTAAAGAAAATAAAAATATTCCTTACTTAGTTGATCAACACTTGTTAGATAAAAATGCTTAAATTAAAAGTTAATGATATTGAAATTGAAGTCGAGGAAGGTTTAACAGTTCTCCAAGCTTGTGAAAAAGCAGGAGCCGAAATACCTCGATTTTGTTATCATGAAAAACTGTCAATAGCTGGCAATTGTAGAATGTGTTTGGTTGAAATGGAAAAATCACCTAAACCAATAGCATCATGTGCAATGCCTGCTGCAGATGGGATGGTAATAAAAACTAATACACCTAAAATTGAAAAATCTAGAAAGGGTGTAATGGAATTTTTATTAGCAAATCATCCATTAGATTGTCCTGTTTGTGATCAAGGTGGAGAGTGTGATTTACAAGATCAATCAATGTTTTATGGAATAGACAAATCAAGATTTAAAGAAAATAAAAGAGCCGTTCCAGACAAAAACATGGGTCCGCTTATCAAAACTCAAATGACAAGATGTATTCATTGTACAAGATGTGTAAGGTTTGCTACTGAGATCGCTGGCGTTCCTGAATTAGGTGCTATTGGAAGAGGTGAAGATATGCAAATAACAACATATTTAGAACAATCAGTTCAGTCGGAACTCTCTGGCAATGTTATTGATTTATGTCCAGTTGGAGCTTTAACATCAAAACCATATGTTTTTGAGGCAAGACCATGGGAGTTAAAAAAAACTGAGACTATAGATGTGATGGATGCTGTTGGATCAAATGTGAGAATCGATACTTATGATTGGGAAGTAAAAAGAGTTCTACCTATTATTAATGAAGATATTAACGAGGAATGGATATCAGACAAAACTAGATATGCATGTGACGGATTATTAAATCAGAGACTCGATACACCATATATTAAATATAATAACAAATTTGAAAAAGCTTCGTGGAATGAAGTTTACAAGATAATTAAATCAAAAATTGAAAATACCGAAAAAGATAAAATTTGTGGTTTTGTTGGAGATCTTACGAATATGGAAGCAAGTTTTATTTTCAAAGAGTTTTTTGATAGAACAATAGGAAATAATAATTACGAGTCTAGATCATCCAAAAAATTTGTAGATACATCGTCTAGAGAAAATTATATATTTAACTCAACAATCAATGGTATAGAAAATTCCGATTTAATATTATTAATTGGAGCAAATCCTAGATACGAAGCAACAATTTTAAATGCCAGAATACGCAAAGCATACTTAAATAATAATACAAAAATAATTTCATTAAATGAGATTGGAGATCTTACATATCCTTACCAAAGTTTAAATGGTAAGACCAAAACAATTAAAGAAATTTTTGAAAATACTAATGAAATTTCAAATGAAATATTAAAATCACAAAAACCAATGATTATACTAGGTGAGTCTTTTTTAAATTCTGGATCAGCGATTTATTTGTTTAATCTTATCAAAAATTATTTGATAAAAAATGATAAATTTTCCAATGAGTGGAATCCAATAAATATTTTATCAAATGATGCGTCGACTGTTGGTTGTTTTGATTTAGACATAATAAATATTAAAAAAGATTTAATTAAAGACTTAAATGAAAATAAATTTGAGTTGGTTTATCTTTTGGGTCAGGATGAATTAAATTTTAAAAAGAAAAATGAATTCGTAATATATCAAGGAAGTCATGGTGATAAAGGAGCGGAAATTGCTGATATTATACTTCCAGGTTCAGCATATACAGAGCAAGCAGGACATTATACAAATTTAGAGGGAAAAGTTCAAAAAGCCTTTAAAGCATCATATCCCCCAGGAGATTCAAAAGAAGATTGGTTAATAATTAATGAAATTGCTGAACAGATTAATAATAGAAAACTTTTTAATGATAAAGAGGAACTTGAGAGCAGTATGTTTAATTATTTAAATTTAAAAAAAGAAAAACAAAAACCACCATTAATTAATGATATGAATGATATGGATTTTATAGATGAGGATTTAAAAATAACATTAAAAAATTATTATTTTTCAAATGTTGTTGCAAGATCATCAAAAACAATGCTTGATTGTCATAATTCAAAATTAGATATGAAACTTACAGGTACGGAGGGATAAAGAATGGAATATTTTTTCATAATTTTCCAGGAGATCTATAAGATTTTATTTTTGCTTGTTCCTGTTTTAGTATCAGTTGCAATGATAGTTTGGTTAGATAGAAGAGTTTGGGCATTCGTTCAAAAAAGACAAGGTCCAAATGTTGTGGGCCCCTTTGGATTATTACAATCACTAGCCGATGCTCTAAAATATATTTTTAAAGAAATTATTATTCCAGCTAGTTCGAATAAAGTGATTTTTATTCTTGCACCAATAATTACGATGACATTAGCCTTAATTGCCTGGGCAGTAATTCCTTTTGGAATAAATCAAGTCCTCGCTGACATAAACGTAGGTATTTTGTACATATTTGCAGTTTCATCTTTGGGCGTTTATGGAATTATCATGGGTGGCTGGGCATCTAACTCAAAATATCCTTTTTTAGGATCAATAAGATCAGCAGCACAAATGGTTTCTTATGAAGTTTCAATTGGCATAATTATTATAAATGTGTTGTTGTGTGTTGGGTCTCTCAACTTAAACGATATTGTCTTAGCTCAGGAAAAAATGTGGTTTATCATTCCTTTATTTCCAATGTTTGTAATATTTTTTATTTCATCACTAGCTGAAACAAATAGACCACCTTTTGATTTACCTGAAGCAGAAGCTGAACTAGTTGCTGGATATCAGACAGAATACTCTGGAATGATGTATGCAATGTTCTGGTTGGGTGAGTATGCAAATATTCTGCTAATGTGTGCATTAGGATCTATTTTATTTTTAGGTGGATGGTTATCACCAGTGGATTTATATCCACTTAATTTGATACCAGGAGCTTTTTGGTTAATCTTTAAAATTTTATTTTTGTTTTTACTCTTTGCTTTAGTAAAAGCAATTGTTCCAAGATATAGATATGACCAACTAATGAGATTAGGTTGGAAAATATTTTTACCTTTTTCTTTAGTATATGTTGTTTTAACAGCAAGCTATTTGTTTTACTTTAACCTTTTACCAAAAATTTAAATGAAGATTTCTAGATTTTTAAAAACTGTTCTAATGATAGACTTTGTAAGTGGGTTACTAATAGCAATTAAAGAACTTTTTAAATCGAAAAAAACAATTAATTATCCCTTTGAGAAGGGCAAAATAAGCCCAAGATATAGAGGAGAGCACGCATTAAGAAGATATCCAAATGGAGAAGAAAGATGTATAGCTTGTAAACTATGTGAAGCTGTATGTCCTGCACAAGCTATTACAATTGAATCTGCTCAAAGAGCAGATGGGAGTAGAAAAACTACTCGTTATGATATTGATATGATGAAATGTATATACTGTGGGTTATGTGAGGAGTCATGTCCTGTTGATGCAATAGTTCAAGGACCAAACTTTGAATTTTCAACTGAGACAAGAGAAGAACTTTATTATACTAAGGATAAATTACTTGATAACGGTGACAGATGGGAAAATATTTTAGCCGCAAACATCAAATCAGATAACCCTTACAGATAATTCAATGATTGCACATTCGATTTTTTTTTATTTTTTTTCGGTGGTTGCTATTGTGTCTGCAGTGATGGTAACTGCTTCAAAAAACACTGTTCACTCAGTTTTTTTCCTTATATTAGACTTTATTAGCATCTCATGCCTTTTCATTATGATAGGTGCAGAATTTTTAGGAATGATAATGTTGATTGTATATGTAGGAGCAGTAGCAGTTTTATTTTTATTCGTTGTAATGATGTTAAATGTTGCACAACAAAAAAATCAATGGTTTTTATCTAAATCAAGCTCAAGACATATACCCATAGGGCTTATAATAAGTGCAATCATTTTTTTTGAATTGATCATAGTTGTTGGTGGTTGGAAATATAAACCTGAGTTATTAAATAAAGAGAACACATTAATAATGAAAGATGTAACCAATACGCATTCTTTAGGACAAGTTTTATACACAGATTATATTCATATATTTCAGATTAGCGGAATGATCTTGTTGATTGCAATGATTGGAGCAATAGTTCTTACTTATCGTCAAAGAGAAGGTGTGAAAAAGCAAAGTTATTTAAAACAAATTTCTAGAGAGAGATCCGAAGGTGTTGAAGTACTAGATGTGGCATCTAATAAAGGAGTAAAAATTGATGATTGATATAGGTCTGGGTCACTATCTTACACTTGGTGCTGTAATTTTTACTATTGGAGTTATTGGAATCTTTTTAAATAGAAAAAATATTATTGTAATATTAATGAGTATAGAATTAATTTTATTAGCAGTTAATATTAATCTAGTTTCTTTTTCAATTTATCTTAATGATCTTTCGGGACAGGTATTCACTTTATTTATTCTGACTGTGGCGGCTGCTGAAGCGGCTATAGGTCTTGCTATAATAGTAGTTTATTACAGAAATTCAGGAACAATTAGAGTTGAGGAAATAGACAAATTAAAAGGGTAGGATGGAAATTTTAATTATAGCTCTTCCTTTAATAGCATCTATAATTTCAGGTTTTTTCGGTAAATTTATCGGTGATAGGAAATCAGAATTAGTAACAAGTTTTCTTGTGAGTATTTCAGCAATCTTATCTATTTTTGTTTTATACGAAGTTATAGTTAATCAATATGAGGATAATATTGTAATAGCAACTTGGATTAACTCAGGAACATTAGATGTAAATTGGTCAATGAAAATTGATCCATTATCAGCTGTGATGTTAGTTGTAGTTACATCAGTATCATCACTAGTACATATCTATTCAATTGGTTATATGTCTCATGATCCTCATAAACCTAGATTTATGGCCTACCTATCATTATTTACTTTTGCAATGCTAATGCTTGTGACCTCGGATAATTTTATTCAATTATTTTTCGGCTGGGAAGGAGTAGGACTTTGTTCTTATTTTTTAATTGGTTTTTGGTTTAAAAAAGATACAGCTAATTCAGCTGCAATTAAAGCTTTTCTAGTTAATAGAGTGGGTGATTTTGGTTTTGCTTTAGGAATATTTTTAATTTTTTATTTGTTTGGAACAGTAAATTACTCTGAAGTTTTCAACCAAATCCCAACCATTATTGATAAAAATTTAATTTTTCTTGGTATTAAAGTAAAAGCTATCGATTTAATTTGTTTACTTTTATTTGTTGGAGCAATGGGGAAATCGGCACAAATTTTGCTTCACACCTGGTTACCTGACGCAATGGAGGGGCCTACCCCGGTATCTGCTTTAATACATGCTGCAACTATGGTAACTGCGGGCGTTTTTTTAGTCGTAAGATGTTCACCTATTTATGAATATTCTAACTTAGCATTAAATGTTATTACGATTGTAGGAATGAGCACAGCTTTTTTTGCTGCAACAGTTGCTTTAGTTCAATCGGATATTAAAAAGATAATAGCTTATTCAACTTGCAGTCAGCTAGGTTATATGTTTTTTGCTACTGGTGTTGGAGCATATAATGTTGCAATGTTTCATTTATTTACTCATGCATTTTTTAAAGCGTTATTATTTTTAGGATCCGGATCAGTTATTCACGCTTTTAAAAATGAGCAAAATATAGAAAAAATGGGAGGGGTTTGGAAAAAATTACCATACACTTATATTTTAATGATTATAGGAACACTAGCTTTAACAGGGTTTCCATTCTTGTCTGGTTTTTACTCGAAAGATGCGATAATTGAATTTGCATATTTGAGAGGTAATACAACAGGATATTACGCAGCAGGTATAGGGA
>CACNUU010000012.1 GCA_902623735.1 uncultured Pelagibacteraceae bacterium
AGTTCCAACTATTAGCGTTTTAGTTGCTCCAGCACTAACGAAAGCTAAAACAATTTCAAATGTAGAAATTGGAGCAGCTAGAATTTCATATATTGTTCCGTTAAATTTAGGGAAAAAAATACCAAAAGAGGTATTGCTTATTGACTGAGTTAAAAGAGTTAACATCAAAAGCCCTGGTACGATGTATGAGCCATAACTTATACCATCTATATTTTGTACATAGCTACCAATGACAGAGCCAAAAACTATAAAGTAAAGCGATGTAGATATGACTGGAGATAAAAGAGATTGTCCTAAAGTTCGTCTAAAACGATCCATCTCGTGCAAATATATAGCTTTCAAACCATAAAAATTAATTTTCATTATTTTCTCTCACTAATGTAACAAATATTTTTTCTAGGTTACTTTGTTCAGTTTTCAAATCTCTTAATCTCAATCCAGAATCTTTTATATCTTGTAAAAGATTGGTAATGCCTGTTTGTTTTTCTCGTAGATCATAAGTATAATTTAATGACATTTTATTATCACCAATTTTTAAATTATATTTTTTTAAAGTCTTGGGCACTTGAATTATTTCATTTTGAAGCTCAACAATTAAAGTTTTATTTCCCATTTTTTTTAATAATTCATTTTTATGTTCTACAATTATGATTTCACCTTGATTGATTACGCCTACTCTATCAGCTATAGCTTCCGCCTCCTCTATATAATGAGTTGTTAAAATAATTGTTACACCAGTCTCTCTTAAAGATTCAACTAGTTTCCACATTTCTTTTCTTAACTCTACGTCAACACCTGCAGTAGGCTCATCTAAAAATAAAATCTGTGGTTCATGTGAAAGTGCTTTAGCTATTAAAACTCTTCTCTTCATTCCTCCAGACAACTGACGGAGTATTAAATCCTTTTTATCCCACAGACTAAGTTGTTTTAAGATTTTCTCAATATGGTGTGGATCGGGTTTTTGTCCATACAATCCTCTTGAATATGAAACGTTATTAAACACTGTTTCAAATTGTTCTAACGTTAATTCTTGTGGGACTAGTCCGATTCTAGATCTTGTTTCTCTATAATCTTTTATGATATCAAAATTGTCTACTGAAACATTTCCAGCACTAGGTTTAACTATTCCACAAATAATATTAATTAATGTAGTTTTACCTGCACCGTTAGGACCAAGCATAGCAAATATTTCTCCTTTTTTTATACCTAGATTAATATCTTTTAAAGCAGTAAAGCCATTGTCATAAACTTTGGAGAGGTTATTTATTGTTATTTGATTTTCAATCATTGATCCAAATTTATAGCTATAATTTTTATTAATACAATCGAGTAAAGTTAGTTCTTTTTAACTTTTAAAATGAAAAATGGAAGAAAAGTAGCAACTATAAAAGATAAAAATAATAACGATTGGGTAACAAAAGGTCCAAAAAATTCCTTTGGAATTAAAATTCCAACTAATAGGCTTTTTGAAAAATCTGGAGTAGGAAATATTAAAAATCCACTTATTAATCCAACTAGAATTGAAATATAAGCATTTTTTTCGTTAATCTTTTTATAAAAACTAGAGAAAACAGTCAAAACAAATGCACAACAAAATAGATCGGCTAATAAAAATAAATATAAAATATCAAACCCATTAGATGCAATAATAAAACAAATTATTGATAATAATATTATTATAAATTTTGATAATTTTAAGAAATCAATTTTTGTTTTTATATTAAAAGAAGCTTTGCCATCTACTATAATTAAACTTGATATAGCATTAATTAAAGTATCAACAGTTGAAATGGTAAGGGCTACACCAAGTATAACTACGATTATTGATAATAAAGTAGTCTGTTCTTTTAATAATAATGAGAAAAAACCAAGATCAGGTCTGTTCGATGGATCAACAGAAAAAGCCAACATTCCTGTAAAGCCCATATAGAAAACGATTGGTATGATTATAAAAAAAGAAATTATTAAACTTTTCCTCAATATTTCCATATTTTTTGCTGCATAAATACGCTGCCAGTTTCCTTGATGAAACAAATTTGTTGCAGCTACTGCTATAAAAAATGTCAAACCAGCAGTGTAGCCAGTAATGTAGGAACCACTTAAAAGATGTGGATTTCTCTCTTTGATAAAATCAAATGAAAATTGGGCTTCATTAAAAGATTTTATAAAAAAAAACGATATTAGTAACAAAATCCCAATAACAATCATCTGAATATTGTCTGTAAATATTGAAGCTTTTAAACCACCATACAGAGTGTAAACCATAGAAGAAAGTAAGACAATTAAAGAGGTTATCCAAAGTTCTGTTGCAGAAATATAATTTATTAAAACTGCTACCGCTGTAACTTCAGCACATAAAAAAATAAACATATAGAATATTGTCATTAGCAGAATAAGTTTAAATAAACTTTTTCCAAATTTTCTTCTCATAAATTCAATTAAGGAAGATCCTTTCGGAAATTCTTTTCTTATTTTTTTTCCAAAAAAAATTAAAAAAAACATAGGAAATGCTGTTCCTAACGAATAACCGATAATTGCACCAATACCTCCCCAAGTTGCAGCTGATACAGGACCAAATAGAATCCAAGCGCCCAACGCAGATGCGGTTAAGCTTGTAGTTAAGGAAAATAATCCAACATTTCTATTTGCAGTAAGATAATTTTTTAAACCTGGATATTTTTTTGAATGATAAATACCCAATAGAGCAAAGAAAAAACTTACTGATAAAACTACAATTAATGAAGTTGACTGACTTATAAAAAATGTATTTTCCATCATTATCCCTTTCTGAATTACCGGACAGGTTCGTTGGGTATAATCTCAGTCATTTAAGACACCCCTAAGATTTAACCTATTATAATTAAATTGGATTTCAATAAAATTATTTTTTATTATCTAAAATTTCTATCATACATTGAGTGGCATAATCTCTCCACTCTGAAGAAGTTTTATTTTTTAAACTATTTAAATGATCTCGATTATTTCTAATATCTTCGCTAAATTTTAATTTATCAGCTTTATCTAAATTTAATTCCATATTATCTAAATTTTTTTCCATTGCATTAATCCAACTATTTCCAAGTTCCACGCATTTTTGATCATCTTTTTCATCACAAATTTGTTTGAAAAAGTTGAAAATTATATCATCAGATTTAATTGCTTTATTCATAAATTAAGTAAGATTATCGATCTGTTTTTCTGCATCTTTAATAGATTTTTCATAATCTAGCGCCATCTGATCAGCACTAATAACTTCTACTTTTTCAATACCAAAAAAATTTAAAATAAATTTTAACCAAGGAGTTAAAAAATCTTCTTTACTATTTAGTTTTGTCCCTCCAGAAGTTATCACCAAATATGCTTTCTTATTTTTTAATAAACCTTCTCTTCGTCCGTTTGGTTTAAACCTAAAGGTTTCTCCAACCCTAGCTGCAAGGTCTGACCATGCTTTTAAGGTTGCGGGTGGCCCATAGTTGTAGATAGGGGCGGAAATAATGATTATATCACTCTCTTTTAGTTCCTTTACTAGTTGATTAGAAAGTTCAAACATTTTTTTATGATTTTCATTTTGGTCTTTTTCAGCAATATTCATTCCTGACTCTGTTAAGCCAGACACAAAAACCATTTCATCATTTAAATCTCTATAAATTATTTCATCGTCAGGGTTTTTAATTTTATTTAATAGTTTATTTGCTAGAGCTCTAGACGAAGATCCTTCTTTTCTAGCGCTTGAATCTATTTGATATATCTTCATGAGTTAATTAACCAAAATTTTGTAAAAAAGGAAATATATTTAATAAATAGAAACCTAAAGCTTGTAATTGATTGGTTAATATTAAAATACCGGTAATAAGTAGAATTATTCCACCTATTTTAGATACCAAACCAATATTTTTTTTAAAGCCTTTTGAAAACAATAAAAATTTTTGTATTAAATAACCTGACAATATAAAAGGGATTGCAAGACCTAATGAATATGAAAATAGAAGTATAATCCCTTTATTAAGACTTTCTTCAGTTGCCGCGAGAACCAATATTGAACCTAATATTGGGCCAATGCAGGGTGTCCAACCAAAAGCAAAAGCCATTCCAATCAATATTGGACTATAAAAACTAGTATTGGAGTTTGTTTGAATTCTTTTTTCATAATTTAAGAATTTAATATTAATAATTCCAATAATATGAAGAGAGAGAATTACAATAGTTAACCCTGCTGCAATTCTTAACTCATTTGAATTTTGGAGTAAGACTTGTCCTAGAAATGTTGATGCAGCACCAAATATCACAAAGACTATCGAAAAACCAACTGTAAATAATATTATTGGAAAAAGATTAACTATTTTTTTTTCAATTAGATCATTTAAAGAATTTCCAGATATATAAGAAATGTAACCCGGTATTAATGGTAAAACGCAAGGAGATAAAAAACTTATTAATCCAGCTCCAAATGCTACAATTAATTCTATCATTAATTTTTTTGATTAACCTTTTAAACCTAAGTGAGTATATTTTACGTTTAAATAATCTTTGATGGCCATCGATCCACCTTCACGACCATAGCCAGCCTGCTTTATTCCACCAAATGGTGCCTCAGCTATAGCAACAAGAGGTGTATTGACTGCAACGGTTCCAGTTTCCATTAGTTCTGATGCTTTGTGCGCCTTCTCCATTGAGTTTGTACAAATATAACTCGATAAACCTAATTCATGATTGTTCGCTCTTTCTATCACCTCGTCAAAAGTTTTGAAAGATAACATTGGAACCAAAGGTCCAAAAGGTTCTACTTTCATAATTGTAAAATCATCTTTTACATCATCAAATATTGTGGGCTCATAGTAAAATCCTTTGTTAAAGCCCTGAGGTCTTTTTCCACCCAGTAGAACTTTTGCTCCCTCTTTTTTTGTAGCCTCAACTAATTCTTCGACTTCATTTAATCTTTTCTTGGTAGTTAAAGGACCTAATTGCACTGATGGATCCATCCCATCACCAATCTTTAACTTTTTTGTTTTCTCAACAAATAAGTTAACAAATTCATCTTTTTTATTTTCTTGAATATAAAATCTATTGGGAGATATACAAACTTGACCATTATTTCTAAATTTTGCTGCAATAGCCATATCAGTTGCTTTTTTAATATCAGCATCCTCAAAAACTATAAATGGTGAATGTCCGCTTAATTCCATTGTAACTCTTTGAACTTTGTCAGCTGCTTGTTTAAGAATTAATTTTCCAACCCTTGAAGATCCTGTGATTGAAATTTTTTTAATAATATCTGAGGAGATTAATTGTTGAGCTATACTTGGTGGGTCGCCAGATAATAAATTCACTACCCCTGCTGGCACTCCGCACTCGCGACATATATCTACCATTTCCATCACTACTCCTGGAGTAATTACATCTGGTTTAATAATTACTGAACAGCCTGCCGCTAAAGCAGTTGAAATTTTTCTTGCTGATAAAACTGCTGGGAAATTCCAAGGTGATAAGGCAGCTACTACACCAACTGGTTGGTAATAAACGTGAACTCTTGTATCTTCAAATCGACTTTCAACAGTTTGACCATAAATTCTTTTTGTCTCTTCTGCATTCCACTCAAAAATATCTGCTGCACCATTTACTTCGCCTTTAGCTTCTGCAAAGGGCTTACCAACTTCTAAGGTCATCCATTTAGCAAGCACATCTTGTTTTTCTCTTATTTTGTCGGCTATTCGTCTTATGATATATGATCTTTGCCAAGGAGCAGTTCTTTTCCAAACTTCTAATCCTCTCTCAGCAGACTGTAACGCTCTGTCTACATCTTGGGAAGTAGCCTTAGATGCGCGTCCAATAATTTCCTCATTTGCAGGATTAATAACCTCATATGTTGCTTTGTCTGATGATTGGCACCATTTACCATCAATAAACTGACCAAATTTTTCGTACATATTTTAATCTAACATTACTGCAGGTTGTGTCTACTATGTAATTTTTACACATTATTAATTGGTAATTAGGTGATAGTCTAATGAAAGAAAAGGAGTTCAAATGAAAGCATATATAATGGGAAACTACACTGAAAAAGCTTTTCAAGGATTTCTAAAAGATCCTACAAGTGACAGAAAAGCTGTTGTAGAACAACTTACAAAAGCAATGGGTGGAACCATGCATAGTATGGACATTGTGAGAGGTTCATATGATTTTGTAGTTGTTGCTGAGATGCCAAGTTTTGATGACTTTGCAGCAATTAAATTAGTTGTTGAAGCCTCAGGCGCTGTTAAAAACTTAACAATGTTAGAAGCTATCGATTTTACTAAAGCAACTACTAAAGCAAGTAAAATTGGTTACAAAGCACCAGGGCAATAATTTTATTTTAACTTCCAGGAGACAACTGGAAGTTAATTTAAGTAATTTTAAATTTTATTTTCCAACTGAGTTAGCAACGTAAAAAGATATGATATCTATTTGATCTTTTGTCAGAATTTCATCTTCTCCAAATGCAGGCATAACTCCTAAGCCATGAGTTACAATATCCATAACAGAATTATAACTCAGACCTTCGACAGTATCTAAATTTGGACCAATATTTCCCTCTGAACCGGCTGCCTTCAAAATATGACAAGCAGCGCATCCCGCAGTTTCATTAAAAATTTCTAATCCTTTTATCATTTTTGCTTCATCAGCAAATAATGTTTGGGGGTAAAGAGAAATAGACAGCAGAATAATTAATAAAAATTTTTTAATTTTCATTAATTTTATTTTAAGCTTTTTTAAGCTTCTATACCACTGTAATATTCACACTATGGTCTCTCCAACCATTGTGAGCATAGCCTCTTCTATTTTCCATTCTCAACTCAGGTTGTCTATCTGGACCATTAGATGCTAAACTAGCTAAGTTATAAGTGCCAGCACTTAAATTAGTTTCTAACACAAACTGTCTCCAAGCATATTTTCCAAGATTAGGACCGATAAATTTTGCTTTTTTCCAGCTGTTACCACCATCAACAGATACCTTAACACTTCTTACTTTTTTTGTGCCACCCATTGCTACACCAACTATCTGGACTTTACCTGCCCTTACAGTGCCAGTTTCATCAGTGGGTCTTGTTATCCACGATTTGACCGGCATTTCCCAACAAGATGGATATTGTGATCCTTTTTTTCCTATTGGAGAAATTCTGTAACTTTTTTTCATATATTTTACAGATGACTCTTTAGTAGTAAAAGCTACTTTTCCTAAATGTTTAACATTGTTTATTCCAAAATAACCTGGGGTAACCATTCTTAATGGACCACCATGAGCATTTGGTAATGGAACACCATTCATTTCCCATGCAAGCATTGCATCTTTGAAAACTTTTTTAGGGACAGATCTTTCAATCATTGCTTTTTTTGGATCTAATCCAGTTGGCTCATGATCAACGCCTGCAGACGTCATATAAACTGCATCACCATTAATTCCACCACATGCATCAACAACTGTTTTCATTGGCACTCCCGTCCAAAGAACACATGCAGCTGCACCTGTTTTCCATTGTGAACCTCTAGGCTTATGTTTAAAAAATCCTCTCCCATTTCCTGAACATTGTAAGATTGTAGCCATTGTTTCATGACCTAATTTTTGAAGTTGAGCAATAGTAAAAGTTTTTGGATTTTTAACGCCTTCTATTGAAACTTTCCAATCCATTCTGTTACCAATTTGTTCATCAGTCATCGTTGGCATATTATTTCTGATATAAATATTTCTATTAGGAGTTACTAAACTTTCACCAATTGCACTTCTATGTGTTTCAATTCCTTTATCTGAGTGGACAATTAATGCGTTTCTGTCTTTCCAGCTTATAAAGTCAGGTAGACCCTTTTTTCCCTCAGAGTGATTTGCATTTGCAATTGTTATTGGTGCCACTGAAGCTGTAGCCGCTATACCTGCTAATGTTGCAGTTCCAGCCAAAAAATTTCTACGTGATAGATTTAATTTTTTTAATTTTTTTAATTTTTTTTTCATATTTGAAGCCTCCTAAAAATTTTATTTTATCAAAAAAAGATGCGACAAAAAAGTAAAATTAAAAATAACTTTCAACTAATAGTTTTACAATTCAAAGTTGAAATAAATATTTTTATTATAAAATCCCTCATCATTTAAATTTATTAATCTTTTATTCTAGTATAAGTTTACATTGTGAAACATTTAGAGGACAGTTTTGGGAGAAAATTCCCTTACATTCGGATGTCCATAACAGAAGTCTGTAATTTTAAATGTGGTTACTGTCTACCTAATGGATACCAAGCTGATAAAAGCGATAATAGAAAATTTTTACATGTAGATGAAATTAGACGTTTAGCCAAAGGTTTTTCTGAATTAGGAGTTCAAAAAATCAGATTAACTGGTGGTGAACCTACAGTAAGAAAAGATTTTTTTGAAATAGTAAAAATTTTGAAAAATGAAACTAGTATAAAAAAAGTTGTCATAACCACTAATGGATATCATTTAGATCAAAAAGCAAAATTATTAGTGGATAGTGGTTTAGACGGAATTAATATAAGTATTGATAGCCTTGATCGAGAAACTTTCAAAAATATAACTAAGCACGACAGATTACCAGAGATTTTAAAAGGAATTGAAAATTTACAAAATTTAAACTTTGAAAATATAAAAATTAATGCAGTGCTTTTAAATGGAGTTAATTCTTCAATTAAAGATTTTGATGCATGGTCTGATTTCATTAAAGAAAATAAAGTAAATTTTAGATATATCGAATTAATGCAGACTGGTGATAATCTTAATTATTTTAATAAATATCATGTATCATCAAAAATATTTAAAAGTTATTTAAATAATAATAACTGGATTTATCAGACACATGGATTAGATGCTGGCCCTTCACTAAATTATATCAATCCCGATTACAAAGGTAAATTTGGTATTATTGCTCCTTACTCGAAAGATTTTTGTAAGTCATGTAATCGCTTAAGAATTACATCTAAAGGAGATTTGAGACTTTGCTTATTTGGTAATACAGGAATAAGTATTAGACATTTGTTACAGCGAGATGATCAAACAAATGAATTAAAAGATCTTATTTTAGGTCAAATGAAATTTAAAAAAGAATCCCATTATCTTGAGCTTGGAGAGACAGGATTAACAAAAAATTTATCTAAAACTGGTGGTTAAATGAAAAATCTTAAAATAATTAATCAAGATGAACTTAGAGATTGGGCAAAAGAAATATTCAAAAAAAATTCATTTAATATGGTTGATGTGTCATCAAAAAAAGAAACTTTCCGAAGAGCATTAGCGTCTGGGAAAATTTATGTTGATAAAGAGGTTTTTAATTTAATCAAAAATAAAAAAATGCCAAAAGGCGACCCTATTACTTTGGCGGAAATATCGGCAGTATTAGGAGTAAAAAAAACTAGTGAATTAATTCCTTTGTGTCACCCCCTTCCAATTGATCACACAGCTACAAAAATTATTATGAATGAAGTTGATCACTCATTAGAAGTTTTTTGTGTAGTTTCAGCAGTAGCAAAAACAGGTGTTGAGATGGAAGCTATAATGGGTGTAAATGCAGCATTAATTACTATTTATGATCTAAGCAAAATAGTAAATCCCCATCTAAAAATTGATAATGTAAAATTATTAATTAAAGAGGGTGGAAAAAGTGGATTGTGGACTAATCCAGATGGATTACCTGAATTTTTGAAAAATATATTCTAATTATTTATGTCCATATATCTAAGTACTCAGAAAGTAATTAAAGACTGGATTGATTACAACGATCATATGAATGTTTCTTATTATCTATTAATGTTTGATAAATATGGTGCTGATACATTAAACAATATTTTTAAGATGGGCGAGCAATCAGCAAAAAAAAATAAAAAAAGTACAATGATTGTTGAGACTCACATTACTTATAATCAGGAGCTTCAATTAAATGATGAAGTAGATATCAATTGTATTTATTTTGATCATGACAAAAAACGACTTCAATATAAAATGGAAATGATACACAAAAGAAAAAAATATTTAGCCTCTACCATTGAAATTTTAGCTTTATATGTTGATCTTAATGAGAGGAAGGTAGCAGAATTTGAAGAAGAAAAAATAAAAATAATGGATGATTTTATTAAAAAAAATAAATCTCAATTCAATAATGAAAATCTAAAATTTTCATCAAAATTAAAAAAATGAAAATAAAATTAGAATTGTTTGGTGCTAGTAGAGATTTTAGTAATAAAGACCACTTAGAAATTGAGGTTCAAGATAAAGCTACAATAGATGATTTACGAAATGAGATAATTAAGTATTTAGATAAAAATTTTCAAGGTAATGAAAGTTTTGTTAAGGTTGTAAAATCTTCTGCTTTCTGCTCAGAAAATAATGAAATTATTAGCGACAATTATAAAATCACAAAGGATCAAAAGATTGGTATTATACCTCCTATTGGAGGAGGTTAATGCTTCACACAAAAATAGTTGATACAAAAAAAGAAAAAATTCTTTATTCAAATGCTGAAGAATTCATTAAAGACTCTAAATTTGGAGCCTCAATTTATTTTTTAGGAACTGTAAGAAATATAAATGACAATAAGAAAGTAACTGGAATAACTTATGATAGTCATGATGAGATGGTAATAAAGAGTTTTAAAGAAATTTATAATGAAGCTGATAAAAAATTAGATATCCAAGATAAAGCTGTATTCATTGAACATGCCAAAGGTTATCTTGAATTAGGTGAGACAAGTATAATTATCGCAGTTGCTTGTAAACACAGAGATCAAGCTTACGTGCTTTCTAGGTATATAATTGAAGAAATAAAAAAAAGATCACCAATATGGAAAAAAGAACACTATGAAAATGAGGATAGCGAGTGGTTGAAAGGAAATCCTATAAAAAATGAAAAAATTTAGATATTCAGAAATTACCCCAGAAAAAATTTACAAAAAAAGAAGGTCTTTTGTAAAATCTTTGGGGTTTGGTATTGGTTCTTTATCTTTAAGTACATTGCCTTTAATAAATAGTTCTTTTGCAAACACAAATCAGAATAAAGTTACAAGTTTTAAAGATATTACTACTTATAATAATTACTATGAGTTTGGCACCGGTAAAAGTGATCCTTACATAAGATCTCAAAATTTTAAAACACATCCATGGACAGTTAAGATTGAGGGTGAAGTAGATAAACCTTTAGAAATTTCTATCGAGGAAATATTATCTTCATTTCCATCAGAGGAAAGAATTTTAAAATTAAGATGTGTTGAGGGTTGGTCAATGGTTATTCCCTGGAATGGATTTTCATTAAAAATGCTTTTATCCAAAGTTTCTTTAACAAGTAAAGCAAAGTTTGTAGAGTTTGAAAGCGTTTACGATCCTGAGCAGATGAAAGGTCAAAGATATCCAGTTTTGAATTGGCCTTACAAAGAAGGTTTAAGAATAGATGAGGCAATGCACCCTTTAACAACAGTAGTTACAGGCTTATATAATAAAAAACTACCAAATCAAAACGGTGCTCCCTTAAGAATTTTTATTCCTTGGAAATACGGTTTTAAAAGTGCAAAAGCAATTGTAAAAATTAAACTTGTTGAGAAAATGCCAACATCATCATGGATGTGGGCCTCTCCAAAAGAATACGGTTTTTACTCAAATGTTAATCCTGATGTTGATCATCCAAGATGGTCTCAAGCTACTGAAAGAGTAATAGGTAATGATATATTTGCTCCAAGAATAAAAACTGAGATGTTTAACGGTTATGGTGATCAGGTTGCAAGTTTATATTCTGGGATGGATTTAAAAAAATTTTTTTAATGACAAGATATTTAAAACCAAGTGTCTTCACTCTTAGTATTATTCCTTTCTTATTTATTACTTACAAAATCTTTTTTAATAAACTAGGACCTGAACCAGTCAAAGAAATTACGCATTTCACTGGAGAATGGACATTGATTTTTATTTGCCTAACTTTGGCAATGAGTCCACTCAAAAAATTTACACAATCTCTTTTTTGGATAAATATAAGAAGAATGTTGGGACTTTTTGTATTTTTTTATGCAACGCTCCATTTACTCACTTATGTGGTAATTGATTATAGATTTGATTGGGGACCAATACTCGATGATGTTGTTAAAAAGAAATATATCTATATTGGATTCTCTGCGTGGCTGTTATTGATACCATTAGCTTTTACATCCTCAAAAAAAATGATGAAATTATTAAAACATAATTGGAAAAAGTTACACAGATTAATCTATGTAATTGCGATTTTTGGTTCATTACACTTTATATGGCTTTCAAAAACTATATTTTTTAAACCATTAATTTATACTTTAATAATTTTATTTCTGTTAACTTTAAGGATTAAATTTAAAAAAAGTTCTTAATTTTTTTTTTCTTCGTTATCAACAACAAGACAAATTTCAGATTTTGTTAAAAATCTTTTTCCAGTGCCATTATCAAGAGAAAACATACCACCGATCCCTTTGACAGCATCTATAGTTAAATCTGTATGTTTCCATTTTTCATATTGGTCATCATTCATGTAAAAAGGGACACCACCAATTTCACCCAATTTTACATCACTAGCACCAACCATGTACTCATTTCTTGGATAGCACATAGGCGCACTACCATCGCAACAACCACCAGATTGATGAAATAAAAGTTCATCACCATGTTGAGCTTTAAGCTCTTCAATTAATTTTAACGCTGAACTTGTTGCTTTTACTTTCATAAAAAATATGGCCCGTGATTCATCACGGGCCATTATATATAAGTTGTCTTTTAAAAGAAGCCTAATTTTTTCTCACTGTAAGACACGTGAAGATTTTTCACTTGTCTATAATGATTAAGCATCATTTTATGTGTTTCTCTTCCGATACCAGATTGTTTGTATCCACCGAATGCAGCATGTGCAGGATAAGCATGATAGCAGTTAGTCCATACTCTACCAGCTTGTATTTCTCTACCCATTCTGTAAGCGATATTTCCATTTCTAGTCCAAACACCAGCACCTAAACCATAAAGAGTATCATTAGCAATCTCCAATGCTTCTGCTTCATCTTTAAATTTAGTTACTGATACCACTGGTCCAAAAATTTCTTCTTGGAAGATACGCATCGAGTTATTACCCTCAAAAATAGTTGGCTCAATGTAGTTTCCTTTTTCTAAACCACTATTAATTTTTGCAACATTTCCACCACATAGAACTTTGGCACCCTCTTTCTTACCTAAATCAAGATAAGATTTGATTTTTTCCATTTGCTCTAATGAAGCTTGTGCTCCAATCATAGTTTCCATTTTTAAAGGATTGTCTTGTTTAACAGCTTTTGTTCTAGCAATAGCCTTTTCCATGAAACTATCATAGATAGACTCTTGAACAAGTACTCTGCTTGGACAAGTACAAACTTCACCTTGGTTTAAAGTGAACATTGCAAAACCTTCAAGACATTTGTCGAAGAAATCATCATCTTTAGCCATGACATCTTCAAAGAAAATGTTTGGAGATTTTCCACCTAGCTCTAACGTGATTGGTATTAAGTTTTGAGATGCATATTGCATAATCAATCTACCCGTTGTTGTTTCACCAGTAAAAGCAATCTTTTTAATTCTCTTAGATGATGCTAGTGGTTTACCAGCCTCTAGGCCATATCCACTTACAACGTTTACAACACCAGGAGGTAATAGGTCTCCGATTAGTTCCATTAGTAACATAATTGATGCTGGTGTTTGCTCAGCTGGTTTTAGCACTACACAGTTTCCTGCAGCTAAAGCTGGAGCAAGTTTCCAAGTTGCCATTAATAATGGAAAGTTCCATGGTATAATTTGACCAACTACACCTAGTGGCTCTGGTATGTGATAAGAATATTCACTATTACTTATTTCAGCCACTGAACCTTCTTCTGCTCTAATTACTCCAGCAAAGTATCTCCAGTGATCTATTACTAAAGGTAAATCAGCAGCCATACATTCTCTTATTGGCTTACCATTATCTAAACATTCTGCTGTTGCTAAAACATTAAGATTTTTCTCAATCACATCAGCAATTTTAAGAAGAATGTTTGATCTTTCCGTAATTGAAGTTTTACCCCAAGTTGGGAAAGCTGCGTGCGCTGCATCTAAAGCAGCATCTACGTCTTTTTCATTTGATCGTGCAATCGAACAGATCACTTCATTTGAAATAGGAGATGTATTATCAAAATACTTTCCAGATTTTGGTTCTACAAACTTACCATTAATGTAATTCCCATATTTTGCCTTAAACGGGAATTTCACTTTCAAATGAGAAGTATCTAATACAGACGACACTTTCATAGCTTCTGCACTCATTTTTTTTACTCCTCTTGTTTTTTTTGTTGATTTAAGCTTATTATTTTTTCTAGTTTTTTTAGAACGCTTCTTAGTCGCAGACTTTTTTGTCACGATTTTTTTTTTCGTTCTTATTTTTTTTCTAGATGATTTGACC
The DNA here is from genome assembly GCA_902623735.1 of uncultured Pelagibacteraceae bacterium. Classification (GTDB taxonomy): domain Bacteria; phylum Pseudomonadota; class Alphaproteobacteria; order Pelagibacterales; family Pelagibacteraceae; genus Pelagibacter. The sequence goes on from CACNUU010000012.1 coordinate 14,438, forward strand.
AACTTATTTTTTCTTTTTTTGGTCTTTGGCTTAGCTTTTTTCTTTCTTTTAGTAGCCATAAACATATTAAACTAGCAATAATTACTCATGTCTATTTGTAATAATTTAAATTTTCTACTTCGAATTGTATAAATACTACATCTTGTGCTTATTTTAAAAGTCATTAATAATTTTAGTATGAATAAAAATGAAAAAATAGAAATACAATCTGCCACCTTTGAAAGACTATTAAAACATTTGGACGAAAGAAAAGATGTTCAAAATATCGATCTCATGAACTTAGCGAACTTTTGTAGAAATTGTTTATCAAGATGGTACAGAGAGGAAGCTGAAAAAAAAGGTGTAACTATTTCAGATCCTGAAGCAAGGGAACATATTTATGGAATGCCTTATTCAGAATGGAAAGAAAAATATCAAAAATAGTTATTTTTCTTTTAATCTAGGAAATAATTCCACAAAATTACATGGTTTATGATTTATATCTAACTGATATTTTAATATTTCTTCCCACGCATCAGTTACTCCACCAGAAGAACCTGGTAATGCAAAAATATATTTACCATTAGCCAACACTGCGCAAGCTCTAGATTGAATGGCTGATGTACCAACTGTTTTTAAACTAATATTTCGAAATAATTCTCCAAATCCAACAATATGTTTATCTGCAATATCTTCTAAAGCTTCTGGGGTAATATCTCTTCCAGTTAAACCTGTTCCACCAGTGGTTATGACTACATCTATTTCATTTTGATTAATCCATTGTTTGAGTATCAAAACTATATCTTCTTTATTATCTTTACAAATTTTTCTATCTATAAGATTGTGATGGGCTTCTTCAATTTTTTTTACCAAGATAGCACCCGACTTGTCATTATCAAAATTTCTAGTATCAGTTACGGTTAATAATGCTATGTTTACTTTCATAATTTTTTTTAAATGATTATATTATCAATTTTATTTTTTATAACAGCAATTTTATACTCGAGTGTTGGTTTTGGTGGTGGCTCAACTTACTTGGCTCTTCTCTTAATTTGGGGAGTTCCCTATTATATTTTTCCATTAATTGCACTCATTTGTAATATCATTGTTGTGTCTGGTAATTCTTTTAATTATATAAGAGCAAAAAATCACAATTTTAGACTTTTAATCCCTTTTTTGATTGGATCGATTCCTATGGCTTTCGTAGGAGGTTCGCTGCATATAGAGAAAGAAATATTTGAAATTTTACTTTTTATTGTTCTTTCTTTAGCGGGTATACTTTTGTTAATT
>CACNUU010000013.1 GCA_902623735.1 uncultured Pelagibacteraceae bacterium
ATCAATTTTAGCTTCATTTAAACAGAATTTAATAGACTCCAAAGGAAAATCAGATGTATGCTTTATTCTTGAAAATCTCTCTTCCTCTGCAGCTGCAATAAGTTTTCCATTTTTAAAAATACAAGAGGAGGTATCAGAATGTAAAAAGTTTATTCCTAAAATATAATTATCTTCCATCAATCTGATATCCAATCTTTTGAAAGAAAAGAACCAGTGTGAATGTCCTCATAAATTTTTAATACTCGTTCTGCACAATAATTATTATCAAAATATTTTTTGATTATATTTCTTGAATTATTTGCCATCATATCTAAATCATGATCATTCAATTTTAATAAGGCATTTTTCAGACTTTCTTTATCAGTTTTTATTATGAAACCGGCATTTTCTTTCTCAACTAAGTCTAATCTGCATTGTTCTGATATAATTACAGCATTATTTGCTGACATTGCTTCTTTTAATGCAATAGAATCACCTTCCTCGTATGATGGTAGAACAAATACATCAGCGTTGAGCAAATAATCTATTTTCTCTTTACCTTTTTTTGGTGATAACATTGTCACATAATTATCTATAGCAAAGTCTTTTATCATCTTGTTTATTTTGAAAGTATAATCGGGTTCCCCAGGTCCAGTAATTTCAAAACAATAAGTCTTAAAATAATTAGTTGGTAATTCTTTAATAGCTTTTAAAAGTATTTCAATTCCTTTTTTTTCGTGAATTCTACCAAAATAGACAATTTTTTTTTTGTGAAAATTTTTTTTTTTTTGATTTTGATTAAAAGTATTTAAATTTATTCCATTTGGAATTACAAATTTGTCAGCATAAGAAAATTTTTTTTTAGAATCTTGATATTCTCCAATATTAGAGAAAAAAATATTCGATCTTAAAAATAATTTTTTTAAAATTAATATATAAAAAATTTTTTTTTTTAAAACACTATGAGACATTGACCAATCATCAAGATAACCGTGTGAGCTAAAAATAACCTTAATTCCAAGAGAATTTGCAAATAAAGTTAATAAAGCTACTCTAAAAGACCAAATAGTGTGAGCGTGGACTATATCATATTTACTTAAAAACTTAAAAAATTTAGATCTTGCTTTTGTTAAAAATATGAACTTCAATATCATTGAAAATTTCAATCTACTCAAGCACAATACAGAAATTATTTTTTTATCTTGGTTTAAACTTTTTTTTAAATTTCTTATTACTTCAGGGGGGCCGCCTTGTGTTAAATCCATTGAATTGACTAAATTAAGAGCTCTAATCATTTATCTAAGACTTCTTTATAAAATTTTATATAATCTAAAATTATCTTGTCTATATCATAATTTTTCCTGATCAATTCTCTACCTCTACTTCCCATTGCTATCAATTCTTCATCATTCATTGAGGTGATCTCTTGCAAACTTAAGGTTAAATTTTCTGGAGAAAACTTAATAACCTTTCCACCATTAATTTCTTTTAAAATTTTCCAAGGTGTTTCTTCTGTCGTTAGGACTGGTAAACCATATGATAATGCTTCAACAATTGACATTCCAAAATTTTCACTTTTAGATGGTAGTAAAAAACAGTCTGAACTTGAAAAAATCTTTTCTTTTTGATCATACTCAAAAACTGGATCAAAAATAAACACAGAGTCTTCTAAAGATAATTTTAAAATTTTTTCCTTGATTTTGTTCATATAATTTAAATCTGAAACTGGACCATAAATTTTCAAAATCCAGTCAATTGGTCTTATTATTGACCAAGAATCTAGAAGTTCTAAAATACCTTTTTTTTCATGAATTCTAGAAAAAAAAAGAGCTTCTCTTTTTAATTTATTTTTTTTTTCAATTTTTTTTGTTGATTTTATTATTACCCCATGAGGAATAATTTTAATTGGTGTTTTTATTCCCAGCTCTTCCAGGTGTTTTTTCTCATCATCACTTGTAGCATGAATATAATCACAATTATTCAAAATTTTTTTTTGATATAATAACCAAGCAATTTTTTTTTTTAATTTTTTTTGTTCTAATGCCCATGGCTCTAAAGCTCCAAGTGTTGAAATAATAATTTTTTTTTTGTTTAACTTGGCCCATAAAAACAATCTAATGTGAAATGGATCCCAAATTCCAAATACATGAAATAAATCTCTTGATTTCACTATCTCATTTAAATTTAAATTGAACTTTGAAAATTGATTTTGATTAATAAACATTCTCGTATCAATATTATGTTTATACAAATACTTAGCTGACTCAGATAAAACTGTGAAAGGGCCTCCATAGCCAGGTGAATGATGGTGAATGGCTAATCCAATTTTCATTGATTATCTTTTTTTAAATCTTGAAATATTTTTTTTATACCAATCGTTTATTTCTAAAATTTTATCCTCAATTTTAGTCTTTGGTTTCCAACCTAATTTCATAATTTTATTAAAATTTAAACTGTACCTATAATCATTAAAAGGACGATCTTTTACATATTTAACAAATTTATCGAAACTTAAATTATTTGCTTTAGCCACAATTTTAAACACATCTAAATTCTTATACTCAAATTTAGATCCAATATTGTAGATATTATTATTTTTTCCTTTAGATACTATCTTGTAAATACCTTCACATAAATCTTTAACATATAGGAATGATCTTTTTTGATTACCTTTTCCATGAATTGTAAATTTTTTCTTTTTTATTAAAGACCAACATGAACCAGGAAGTAACTTTTCAGGATGCTGACGGGTTCCAAAAATATTATTAGCTCTTACAATTATTACAGGTAACTTATAAGAGTGAATATAGCCATTGATTATCATTTCTGCTGCAGCTTTTGAACTGGAATAAGGATTTGAGGGATTGAATCTAGAATTTTCATCAAAACTTGATTTATATATTTCTCCATAAATTTCATCAGTACTTATATGAATAATTTTCTTTACTTTGTTGACCTTACATGCATCAAGAACATTTTTTGTTCCTAAAACGTTTGTTATTATAAATTCATTTTTTAAATTAAAAGAATTATCCACATGACTTTCTGCAGCAGCATGGATAAATATATCTGTATTTTTAGAATATTTCTTAAGTGCATTATAGTCACTCAGGTCTTTTTTTATAATTTTTAATCTTTTGTTATTTGAAATATCCTTTAAGTTTTTAATACTAGCTGCATAAGTAATTTTATCATACACATAGATTATTGAGTTTTTATACTTTTTAAAGAAATACTCAGTTAAATGAGAACCAATAAATCCACAACCACCCGTAATAAAAATTTTATGCATTTAGTTGTTTTCCTAATTTTACACTATAATTTAATATATCTTTTTTAGATATTTTAAATCTAATTTTTTTTTTTAATTTAGTATTATTCAATAAGAAAGAATGATTTTTCTTCAATTTTTTTTTAAATATAATTTTCCCCTTGCCATAACCCCTGATAATACTACACATTATGTCATAAACTTTTACAGGAATATTTGATGATAAATTAAATGTACCTGTTATGTCTTTTTTTATTAAATTTTCAAAAATTTTAATTAGCAGTTTAGATGTTAAAAAATCTTTATAAGTATTTTTAGATAAATCTAATTCTATCGTATTTTTTTTTTTTAAAGAACTAAGTGCTTTAGATATGAATAAATTTTTATTTGAAATATCATATGTCAAAATTGTACTAATTCTCAAGATTAGATATTTTTTTTTTAATTTTTTTATATCATTTTCAGTTTTCTTTTTGTTGATACCATAAAAATTTTTTCTATCTTTTAAATAAACCAATCTTGATGATGGAAAAATATAAATACAATTATTATCTTTAATAAGTTTACAAATTTTTTTATCAATTTTATTTGTTTTGTCATATTCATGAGTAAAATTTTTTGGATCTATACTAAAGTTAATTATATGAGTGTATTTGCCCAAATTTTCTTTTCCAATATTTTTGTAAGAAATAATTTTAATACTTTTAAAATTTGAATATTTTTTAAAAAAAGATGTTAAAAAACTTTTTTTTCCAATTATCAAAATTTTAATTTTTTTCATATATTTCTATACTTAAAGTCACTTTTTTTTTACTACTGATAAATAAAAATTTTTGATTTTTTCACCATAATTTTCCCATGAAAATGAGCTTTGGGCTTTATGCTCAGCTTTTTTTCCCATTAATGATAATGCACTTTTATTTTGATATAAAAATAGCAGTTTTTCTTTTAATTTTTCTTTATCTCTAATTGGAATGATGTAGCCATCGATTCCATCATCTATAATTTCTGACCCACCAGCATTGTTTGTTGTAATCACTGGTAAACCACATGCCATTGCTTGTAAAATAACCATTCCAAATCCATCCTCAACAGGGCAAGTAACAAAAACACTTGCTTGGTTATAAAAAGTTCGTAATGAATTTTGGCTTACAGGTTTAATAATTTCTATATTATCATTTAAATGAGGTTTTAATATTTTTGCAAAATCTCTCTCAATTTCTCCAATTAATGTAAGTTTACAATTTTTTAGATTTAGCTCATTAAATGCTCTTACCAAATAGATTACTCCTTTTCTAACAGAAATAGCCCCAACACAAATAATGTTAAAATGAGTATTGTTTTTCTTGAAATCTGGTAAAAAAAAATTATTTAAATCAACACCATAAGGTATCTTTATAATTTTATTTTCACTAAGACCTTTTTTTAAAAAACTTTTTTTTGAAAATTCACTAGGTACACATATATAATCTGATAAATCGTATTCTTTTTTTTCTTTATCAATCATCTTAGATGACGGTAAATTGCTATTAAGACCAACTAAATCATACTCTTCTTTAAGAGTTTCTTTTTGGAATTCTATATGAGATGATCCCCTTTCTAAAATTTTAACGCAATCTGACTTTCCAGCTATTTCAAAAGATTTTAAACTAAAACTTGACCATCCCACAATAATATCAATATTTTTAAAATCTATGCTTTTACTTGCTTTATAATCAAATAAATTAGAGGTAATTAAATCAATATCAAAATAGTGATCAACTAGGTTTATTTTTTTTAATGTTCTATGCAATATTTCCTTTAAAGGAAAACTCGTAATAATCTTATTTTCTATGTTAAAATTTTTTTTAATATAATATTTGGGGTAAGAAGTTATTAGTTGTTTTAGAAAATTATCCTTATGTAATTGTTCAGCTAAATTAAATGCATGAAATCTTCCACCCACAATTATTGCAACTTTCATAAAGTTTAATGTATTAAATAATATTAGCTAAATATATATAAGATTATTTATATAATTTAAAAATTCTTTTTATTATTAATAAAAATTTTTTGAAAAAATAGGAATAAATCAACAAAAAGATAAATGTTTGTAAGACAGCACCAAAATTTAATGAAAAATGACTTTCTAAATAAAAAAGTGGATATAAAGTAATAAATGTAATCACAAAAAGATAATTACTATATCTATAATTTAGTAATAACGGTATTAAAGTAAAAATTAATCCCAAAAAAAACATACCAATACAAACTCCAACTTTTCCAAAATTTACGTAGAATTCGTTTAACACAGGCATGTTCCATGAGGTACTTGTGTCACCCTCACTTAAAACATTATATCTTTTGCCAAATTCATGACCCAAAGTATCTGATGGTTTATCTTTCCAAAAAACTCTTGGTATAAATTTAGTTGCCAATATTTTATATGAATACCCCTCCCAATATGGGATATATTGTGGACTTTGGCCTACAACTATTATCAATGATTGAACACTATGTGTTAATCGTTCTAAATTTCTAGTCATAAGTTGGTCTAATGATTTTTTAATTTTTTCATTTTTAATATTGTTTACAGAATTATAATATGCACTTATAAAAAGTTTACCTCTTTCTACTTTATCAGGTCTTTTTTGATTTTCTTTTAGTGCAGTTTCATAGTTACTTAGAGTAGAATTAATATTTGATTTCCCCCATATTACATTTCTATATTCATATTTAAAAGTATGCAGCAAAACACATACAAAAATTATTGAAAATAAAAATTTAAAATTTATTTTTTTTGTTACAATAAAATTTACTAAATAAATAGCTATAAGATAAAGAAATGATTTGGCAATCGAACCATCTAAAAGTTCAAAAAATAAAATGAAAAAGACAAGAATATACAAAATGACTTTATAAATTATTTTCAAGTTTTCTTTAAATAAAATAAAGAGATGGATACAAATCAATGACATATAAATTAATGGATACTTAATTTGATATAACTTTTTCAATACTTCTAAGTCTGTAATGAAAATAAATATTAATGAGAAAAGATAGGTTAAAATACCTAATAATAAAATCTCGTTGTTATTGTCTTTATAAGAAAAAAAATTATTAGTTTTAAAATTATCTTGAAAAAAATATAAAATAATAAAATTCCCCAAATTAAAAAAAAATAAGCCAAATATATAAATAACCATAGCATTATGGAAAATTTTAGCTTGAAGATTTGAATCTAAAAATATTTCTCCAAGATTATCACCATTTAAGATTGAAACTACATATTCTGGGAAAAATAATCCAATTGTATAGCAGAAAAAAAAATATGTGTGTGTATAATAAAACAGTGGAATATAGTTTATTTTTTTGTGATTTAAGCAAAAATTTATAATTGGAAAAACGTTTAAAAAAAAAATTCCTATACTCAATATATAAAAATAAGGTGAAAAATATTCTGAATTAAATGTTAATAAACTATAAATCAAAAAGGTAAGCCAAGTTAATTTACTTAAAAATATATTTTTAATCATATATTTATTTTTTTTATCAAGTATTTAACTCGATTTATATAAGAGTGTTTTCTAACAAGCGAATTTCCAAGCTTTCTCACTTTTTCGGCTTTTTTTGGATTTTGTAAAATAAATCTTATTTTTTTTTTAAGCTCTTTTTTTGTTGAAAACATAAAGCAAGCTTTGTTTTCTTTAAAAAATTTATTTTGTTCGTTAGAACGGGTAGTTAACATTAATCCATTATTTGCTGGTATCTCAAAGGTTCTCATATTATGAGCTGAATAATTTTGTTTTCGCAAAATATTCAATGATATCGCTGATCTATTCATGAGCTTAAAGATATCTTTTCCATAAATATGAGGTCCAAAAAATGCATTATTTATTTTAGTTTTATTAAGCTTTATCCAATTACCACCATATATTTTTTTTTTGATATTTATAGACTCTAAAATATTCAATCTATTTTTATCAAAAGTTCCTATAAAATTTATTTCTTTTTCTCTCTTTTTTTTTGAAAATATATTTAATTTAGGTATTGAAAGACTATCAAAACCAAAGGGTAAATATATAAATTTTGTTTTTAATCTTTTTTTTTGTTTTTTAATAATTTTTTTTGACCACATGCAAAAAAAATCAAATTCATTTATTGTCTTTATAAAAGATTTATTTGAAATAACTGGATTTCTAATATTAAAAGGATCATCAGGAAATATATTAATATAAATTGCACTACCATTTATTGATTTGAATTTTTTTAAAGTTTTTAAATCAAGATAAATCGATTTAAAAAAAATAATTAAGTCATATTTTATTTTTTTTTTTTTTAAAAAAAAAATTAATTTTTTTCTTAAAAGTTTATAGTTAAGCTCAGAAAAATGTCTTTTTATCTTAGCTATTATTCTATTATAAATCGATTTCTCAATGTTAAAAAAATCAACCTTGAAATTCAAATGTTTGAAAGACTTAAAATAAATCGATTCTAAAGAAAAATTATTTTTTGAACCTATAATTAAAATCTTTGAATTTTGATTTATTTTTAAATTCAAATTTGAACCTCAAAAATTTTTTGATCTTTAATTTCAAATATTCTATCACAATTTTTTAAAGTACTTTTCTTATGTGAAATCAAAATAATAGTTTTTTCTCTTTTTAATTTATTTATTCCATCAATAACTAAATTTTCTGTGGTATTATCAAGAGAGCTTGTGGGTTCATCTAATATAAGTAGTTCTGAATTTTTAAAAAGTGCCCTAGCGATCCCAATTCTTTGAATTTGACCACCAGATAATCTAATTCCTCTTTCTCCAACAAGTGTGTTATATTTTTGAGGTAAATTGTTTACAAATTCTTTAGACTGAGACTTTTCAAGGACTTCATTAATAATTTCTTTATCAATTTCATTATATTTGTGTCCTAAAGCAATATTTTCAATCAATGATGCATCTATAAGAGTCACTGATTGATCTATGTAAGAAATTTTTTTATGCCAGCTTTGCAATGAGTTTTTTAACAATTTGTCATCAATATAAATTTCACCTTTCGTTGGCATTAATAATCCAGAAATAATATCAATTAATGTTGTTTTTCCTGAGCCTGTTTTTCCTAATATCCCAATTATTGAATTTTTTTTAATAGACAGACTTACATCTTCAAGGATATTCTTACCTTCCATATATCCAAAGCTTACATTATCAAGTTTAATTTCTTTTTTAAATTTTATTGAAATTTCATTATTAATTTTAGATTTAATAAAACTTTTCTGTTCAAGAAATTTTATTACATCTAAGTAAATTTTTTTTTGCATTGTAAGCTGACTCAAATTATAATAAATAATCTGAATTTGTGGCAAAAGTCTTGATGCACCAAATACAATTGAGGCTAGTAAGGTTAAAGTATAATTCTGATCATAAATTTCTCTCGAAATTAAAAAATAAGATGCTATTGAAATTAATATTATTGCTATACATTCAATTAGTATTCTTGGAAAAGATCCTATGAAAGCTGAAATTTCATTTCCTTTTCTTATGCTAAAATCTTTTTTTTCAAAAATTGAATGAAATTTTTTGCCTAAATTATCTAATTTCACTTGTCGAAAAATGGACATTGTTTCTTGTGAAATCTTAACTCTTGATCTTAAATTAACTGCAATTGTAATCCCAATTTTTTTTAAATCTTTTTTATAAAAATAAAAAAGTAGTAAATATGCTAACGAAAATGATGTTAAAAAAAATATTGTTGCCCAAAAATCAATGAATAAAAGAGTGGAGATTATAGCAAAAGTGATAATTACACTTGATAAAGTTTGTAAAATTTTAAAAATCGAACTCACTATTGGATCAATTTTAGACTCAAGAACTGAAATTAATTGACTTGTATTAAATTTAGTAAAATCTAAATATGATTTAGATATAATATTTTCAAATACTTTAGAGGAAATTTTTGAACCCCAAATAGTAGTAACACTTAAACTTAGTTTAAGAATGAATATTTTTAAAATTGTAGCCAGTGATATTATGAAAATAAATGTTATTGAAATGTAACCCAAAGGGTTCATTTCAAATAAATCTCGTGAAACTATCAAATATTTATATTTAAAATCCTCATAAATAATGTCTGGTGATAACATTATATTTAAAAATGGGATCAATGATGAAATAGTTAACATTTCTATAAAACCTGAAAATAATATAGAAAAAAAAATTACAACTAAAACAACTTTATCACGTCCACCTAGTACAGAGAGTATTTTGCTTATAATGAAATTCCAAGTCATTAATATTTAATTGAAATTAAATTTTCTCCTCTAATAATTAGATCTCTCTTATTTTTTTTCATTGAATCAACAATGCAATTTAAATATCCTTTTGAAACCGACTCATGAGGTAACATCCAATCATGTATCTCAATAACTATAATTTCAAATTTATCAAACCACTCTGTATTACTGCTAAATAAGTCCTTTTCATGACCCTCAATATCAATTTTAATTAAGAATGGATGAAAATTTTCAGTATCTTTTTTATTTAATATTTGATTTATTGTAACTGTTTTTTTTGAATTATCCTGATCTACTTTGATAATACTTTTTGCTCTATTATCTTTGTTATCTTTTATCTGGTAGCTAAAATTTTCATTAGATACTGCACTATTAATTAAAACTGAATTATCATTTTTTACATTTTGTTTTAATAAAAAAAAATTATCTTCGTCTGGTTCAATTGAAATAACCTTGGCATTTTTAAAAGTATTTATAAAATAATTTGTGCTACATCCTATATTTGAACCACAATCAACTATTAATAATTTTTTTTTTTCTATCTTTTTTAAAATATTGTTAAAAAATTTAAAATCATCAATTTTATAACACTCATAATAATAAACTTCCTCAATTGTAATAAGATCAAAATTATTTCTTATTGTATGAGTTAAAAAAGTTCTTATTTTTTTATCATAAATAAGAATTTTTCTGATACCAAATAAACTTAAATTAGGGTTTAAAATTAAAAATCTCTTTTTTTTTAAAATAAGACTGGTAACTAAAAAAAAAATAAATTTAAATAAATTTTTCATAAATTTCATATATCAAACTAAACTCCATAATTGAAAATCCTTAATATATTCCACAGGCGTATTTTCATATTACCTTTAAAATGCTTTTCAAAAACATAATTATCTGCCTTTTGATCTATTTTCAAATTATTATCAAATTTTATCTTTTTTACATTCAAATTTTTTATTTTATAGATCGTGGATGAAAGCATAAAAATTTTTTTTCTGGAAGTGGATAAGCCAATATTTTTGACTAAATTTTTTGATGGAGTAACTGTTAGTAAATTATTTTTCCATAAAGATAAAGTCCATGAATATGCCCAGCTATCAATTTTATTTTTATAACATTGATCAAAAACTAAACTCCAATATTTTCTCTCCTTAGGAGATAAAAAATTTTTTTTCCAAGATTTAGAATTTTTAAAATTAGGCCAAAAATCTATATTTTTTTTGTATAACTTCCAAGTACGTCTCCAAGTTGCCCAACCCCAACAGTTTGCATATTTAGAAAGATAATATCCATTTTTGAATTTGAATTTATTTGATAAAAAATTATCTCCAGATATACAACCTACTATGTTACTATTTTTATAAAAAGAAAACATTTTATTGCAAAATTCAAAAAAAGATCTGTTAGGAATACAATCATCTTCAAGAATTATTCCTTTATAATTTTTTTTAAAAAACCAATTAATTCCAAAAGACACACCCTCTTTACACCCGAGATTTTTTTTCAAAAATTTTCTCTCAATTTTACATCTCCAATTAATTTTTTGAGTTTCCTTTATGGTATCTTCACACAAATTCTTATCTTTAGTGTTTTTTGGACCATCGCAAAATATAAAAATTTTCTTCGGTTTTATTTTTCTAAGATTATCAATAATTTTTTTTGTGTATTTAGGTCTGTTATAAATTAAAAGCAAAACAGGAATATTGCTCATATATTTTTTATTTAATAATGAAGTTATTTAAATATTACTAAATTAATTTTTATATTACTATTTACATAAAATACAATTAATAATAAGTTTTTAAATATTTTCTAAAGTATAAAGTATATGTCTATTCAACAAATATGAAAAAAATAATTTCATTCAAAAAATTTAATAAAAAAAGATTAAAATGGGCAATCTCTCTGAATAAAGATAAAAAAGTAAATCAATTATCAAAAAATCTCTATGTTTCTGCCGATAAACATAATTTTTGCTATTTATATAATTGGCATGGTGAACCTATGTTGCAAACTCCAGATGATATATTAACTTTGCAAGAAATAATCTTTGAAACAAAACCTGATATAATCATAGAAGTTGGTGTGGCTTGGGCTGGGACATTATTATTATATGACACATTATCAAATTTTGCAGGTATAAAAAAAATAATAGGTATAGATATATTTATACCAAATGATTTAAAAAAAAGAATTTTTTCTAAATCTGAATCAAAAAAAATAAAATTAATTACAGCAGATTCAACAAATCTTAAAACTTTTGAAAAAATAAAAAAATTATGTGGTAAGTATAAAAATATATTAATCCACTTAGATAGTGATCACACAAAAGACCATGTATTAAAAGAAATTAATCTGTATTCTAAATTATTGAAGAAAAATAATTATTTGATTGTTGGAGATACCATAATAGAAAATATACCAAAACAAAAACATAGAAAAAGAGAATGGAGTAAAGGAAATAATCCAATGAATGCAATTACTGAATTTTTAAAAGAAAATAAAAATTTTAGGATTGATAAAAAAATTAATTTTAAGCAACTTCTTACTAATAACCCAAATGGATATTTAAAAAAAATAAGGTAAAATTTTAATATCTATTTACAATATTGATAATTTTATTTACCTCTTTATTACTCAAAAGAGGAAAGTTTGGTAAAGAAACTATTTCTTTACTAATTTTATCTGTGACAGGTAGCTTAGATTTGTGAAATCTTTTATAAGGTTTTTGCTTATGATTCGGTATAGGATAATGAATACCTGCTATAATTCCATTTTTTTTTAAATAATTAAGGAATTTAAGTCTCTCATTATTTTTTACCCTAACCACAAATAAATGAAAAACATGTTTTTTTAAATTACTCATTTTGGGCATAATAATTTTTTTAGATTTTATTGAATTTAAAAATTTCTTAGCGATTAAAATTCTTTTGTTGTTAAATTTTTCTAAGTAAGAAAGTTTAATATTTAAAATAGCTGCATGCAACTCATCTAATCTCTTATTATATCCATCCTTTACACTAAAATTTTTTTTAATCCAGCCATATTCTCTTGATAACTTTAACCTCTTAAAAAATTTATGATTATTTGTTGAAATCATTCCGGCATCACCAAAAGTAGATAAATTTTTTGTTGGATAAAAACTAAAACATGAAAAATCTCCAAACGTACCAACTTTCTTTTTATCATATTCAGCTCCATGTGCTTGAGCACAATCCTCTATAAGAATTAATTTTTTTTTCTTTGCAATTTTTTGAACTGCTAAGACATCTGCAGGATTTCCATATATGTGGACTACAATAATTGCCTTAGTTTTTTTAGTAATTTTTTTTTCTAAATATTTTGTATCAATAGTGAAATCATCTTCTTTGATATCAATAAACACTGGAATTGCTCCAACTTCTCTTATTGCAGCAATCGTAGCAAAAGCAGTATGCGAGGTGGTTATTACCTCATCACCTTGTTTTATATCTATAGCTTTCAAAGCTAAAATCAAAGCATCGGTACCATTTGATACACCTAAAGAATATTTTATTCCCAAATATTTAGAAAAATTTTTTTCAAATTTCTTTACTTCATTTCCTAAAATATAAGAATTACTATTCAAAACATCCCTAATCTTTCTATCAATTTGGTTTTTCAAATATAAGTATTCTGATTTTGGATTTGCAAAATATATCATTAAATAAAATTTTTTCTTACGCTTTCTGGAAAATGCTTTTTATCTACATGACAAAGCCATTTAATATTATTTTTTTTTTCTTTTTTAAAAATCTCCTTATAATGATTCCAAGCAAATAAAAAACAGTATTTTGGTTGGATATTTTTGAATTTTTTGTAATCAATAATTTTTATTTTTTTACCTGGAAAATATTTTCCAATTTTTGTAGGTGTATTATCAAATATCCCTGCAATCATATTATAGTTAATATTACAAAAATGTAGAATTGTAGTACTTTTAGAAGTTGCTCCGTATCCAAAAATTTTTATTTTTTTATTTTTTAAACTCTTGATCATTTTAATAATTCTTTTTTTTGAATTATTACAATTTTTAAAAAATTTTTTAATAGTATTTATTTTTGTAATCTTTATTTTTTTTTCATATTCAAAAATTTTATTCAGTTTATTGCTAATTTTTTTTGACTGTGTCTTTTGAACATAATACCTCATCGAACCACCATGTGTTGTAATTTTTTCAGCATCAACTAAGTTTAAATCAAATCTTTCAATAATTGATTTAATTGAATTAGCTGAGAACATATAAAAATGTTCATCATAAATTTGATCGTATGAAGTTTTTTCTAGCATAGAACCGAGATATGGCTCTTCAAATATAAAAATTCCTTCATCTTTTAATGAAGTTTCTACAGATTTAAACAATGATAATATATCTGGAATGTGACAAATTACATTTGCAGCATAAATTACGTCAAACTTATTTTCTAGTTTTTTTTTTTTAACTAATTTTAAATTAAAAAATGAATTTAAGACTTTTAGTTTTTTAGATTTTGAAATTTGATATACATTTTTTGATGGCTCAATTCCTAAATGATCATAACTTTTAAAGTTTTGTAAAAAAATTCCGTCATTACATCCTATTTCCATAATAGAAAATTTATTCTTTATTTGTTTTTTTTTAATCATATTGGCAATGTTTTTGAAATGTTTCTTCATTGAATTTGAAGTAGATGAAAGAAAAGCATAATTCTTATTGAATAATTTTTTTGGTTTTGGTGCATCCACTAATTGAAAAACACCATTATTTTTATTAAAAGCAACTCTCATTTCATAAAAATTTTTTTTATTCACGGTGCTCGTAAAATCATTGGCTATTGGCATTTTTCCAAAATTAAACATTACTGGTATTTTTTCACCAGTAATTTTACATCTGGTTTTTTGAAATTTTAATGACATAAATTCTTTAGATAGTCCCCATATTTATTTTTATATTTCCCAGCAATAAAATTAAGCTGCTTTTTAGAAATCCATTTATTTAAATAAGCAATTTCTTCAGGTGAACTAATCATCGAATTTTGTCTTTTCTCAATTGCTCTAATGTAATTTGAACAATCGTTTAAATCATCAAACGATCCCATATCTAACCAAGATATTCCCCTTCTAATTTCAGCAAATTTAGCAATATTTTTTTTTACATATATGTTTATTAAGTCAACAATTTCTAATTCATTTCTATTAGACCTAAAAAGATTTTTGCAATATGAAACTACATTCTTATCAAAAAAATATATTCCTGGAATAGCTAAGTTTGTTTTTGGAAATTTTGGTTTTTCTTCAATACTTAAAATTTTACTCTTTTTTTTTTCTATTACAGCGTAATTTTCTGGATGTTGAACATTATAGGCCAAAAAAAATGCTCCTTTTTTTAATTTAATTCCTCTTTTCAAAATTTTATAAAAACCCTGACCATAAAAAAAATTATCTCCGAGTATTAAACAAACACTATGATTTTTAATATAATTTTTAGCTACTAAAAAAGCTTCTGGAATTCCATTCGCTTTATTTTGTACAAGAATTTGAATTTTCATACCTAAATATTTTCCATTTGAAAATATTTTTTTATATATTTTTTTACTTGAAGGATCACAAATTAAAATAACCTCTTTAAATTTACATAACATCAGAACACTTAATGAGTAATAAATCATAGGTTTGTTATAAACTGGAATCAAATGTTTATTTATACCTAAAGTAGAAGGCCTCATTCTTGTACCCATACCACCTGCTAAAAGAATTGCTTTCATTATATAAACTTTAATTTTTATCTTTATAGAAATTAATTGTTTTTAATAAATCTCTATCAAAATTTGTTTTTGATTTCCAACCTAATTTTTTTATCTTTGAAAAATCAATTTTATATTCCCTATCATGTCCTAATC
>CACNUU010000014.1 GCA_902623735.1 uncultured Pelagibacteraceae bacterium
TCTATAAAAGTTCCAGATGAAATTTTAAAACCATTGTATGAGGATTTGAATACCCCTGGATATATTGCAAATCTTCATAAGTTATTCGAAAAAGCTAGTAAGGGTGAAAATGTAGATTTATTTATTTCAGCATGTAAATTTATTGGTTTGATGAATGAAAATAATGAGGAATGGAATGAATTTAAAAAAAAAAGAGTCTCTATAACTGAGTCTGAAATTGAAAATATGCTTAGTTTAAGAGATAAAGCTAGAGAAAATAAGAATTATAAAGAAGCTGATAGACTTAGAGATGAGCTTTTAGACAAAGGTGTTTTAATAGAAGACAAAGATGGTAAAACACTCTGGAAATTTAAATGAGTAAAGAAAAATTATATATATTTGATACCACTCTAAGAGATGGAGCACAAACACAAGGTGTTGACTTTTCTTTAGAAGATAAAGAAAAAATTGCCTTGGCTTTGGATAATTTAGGTGTGGATTATATTGAGGCTGGATGGCCTGGGGCTAATCCAACTGATACAGAATTTTTTCAAAAAAAACATAATTTTAAAAATTCAAAACTAACATCATTTGGTATGACTAAAAGATCTGGACGAAGTGCAGAAAATGATACCGGGTTATCAGCAATTATGAATTCAAATACTTCTGCGGTTTGTTTGGTAGGAAAATCTTGGGATTTTCATGTCGATGTTGCTTTAGGAATCTCAAATGAGGAAAATTTAGACAATATTTCTGAAAGTGCCAAACATTTTATCAAAGCAAAAAAAGAATTTATGTTTGATGCAGAACATTTTTTTGATGGCTATAAAGCAAACTCAAAATATGCACTTTCTTGTATTAAAGCTGCTTATGATCAAGGTGCTAGATGGATTGTTTTATGTGATACGAATGGAGGAACATTGCCACACGAAGTTTCTAAAATAGTAAGTGAAGTTTCTAAAGTAGTTCCAGGTAAAAATTTAGGAATACATGCGCATAATGATACAGGTAATGCGGTTGCTAATTCATTAGCTGCGGTGCTATCTGGTGTTCGACAAATTCAAGGAACAATAAATGGATTAGGAGAAAGATGTGGTAATGCAAATTTAATGTCATTAATTCCGACATTTTTTTTAAAGAAAGATTTTTCATCTAAATTTGAAATTGGCATAAAGTCAGAAAATATAAAAAATCTTACAGATTGTTCGAGATTATTAGACGAGATTTTAAATAGGAAACCCAATCAACATTTACCTTATGTCGGTGCTGCAGCTTTTTCTCATAAAGGTGGATTACACGTATCCGCCGTACAAAAAGATCCAAAAACTTATGAACATATCAATCCAGAAGCAGTTGGTAACGCAAGAAATATTGTTGTCTCAGATCAGTCTGGAAAATCAAATATAATCTCTAGATTAAAAAGTATTAAAATTGATATTGAAGAAAATGATCCAAAAATTAAAAAATTACTAGACGAAGTTAAAGATAGAGAATTTATTGGTTATAGTTATGATGGTGCTGATGCATCATTTGAATTGTTAGCTAGAAGAATTATTGGAGAAATACCAAGATATATATCAATTAACGAATACGACGTTTCAGTTAAAAAAAATAAAACTGGTGAAATAGTTTCTTCAGCAAAAGCTCAATTAGAAGTTGATGGGGAAAAAATTATGTGCGAGGGAGAGGGCAATGGACCGGTAAATGCTTTAGATAATGCTATCAGACAAAATGTTGATCGACTTGCCAAATATTCAAAATATTTAAAAGATTTAAAATTGGTTTACTATTGGTGTATCTACAAACATTATTGACGCTTCGTTCAAAGCATTAATAGATAGTTTGGATTATAAATTATTCAAAGATAATGCACCAGCAAGTAAATAAATGAGTAAAAACAATATCTCATTTATACTTCATAAACCTCAATTGTCAGAAAACATCGGTGCATGTGCTAGAGCAATCAAAAACTTTAATTTTCAAAAGTTAGTTTTAATTAATCCAAAACCCATTTTCCCAAATGATAAAATCTTAGCAACATCTGTTGGGGCTAAAGATATTATTAAGCAAAGTAAAAAGTACGTTAATTTAGAAGAAGCTGTAAGCAAAATTGATATAGTAATCGCAACATCTGCAAGATTTAGAAATAAAAATATTAAACATATTAATTTAGAAGATCTAAAAAAGATAAATTACAAAAAAAGAATTGGCTTTTTATTTGGGTCAGAAGCCTCAGGATTATCGAATAATGAAATCAGTTATGCTAATTATACTTTACAAATCCCTACGAATCCTAATTTTAGGTCTCTAAATTTATCCCATAGTTTAATCATAATTGCTCAATATGTAGCTAGCCTGATTAAACTAAAAAATACTCCATTCAAAAAATCAAAAAAGGTCAAATCAGCAAGTAAAAAAGAAATCCAATCAATGCTAAATCTTTGTATTCAAAATCTAGATACAATAAATTTTTTTAGACCCAAAGAAAAGAAACCAATAATGCTCGAGAATTTAAGAAATATTTTTTATAAAATGGACTTATCTGATAAAGAAACACGTATATTATCAAGTGTATTTGCAAGTTTAGGAAAAAAACGTTGATTGACAAAATGATGAGTAGGACTATAAAACCCATTATTAAATGACAAAAAGATTAAACTCTAAACATAAAATTGATAGAAGACTTAAAGTAAATCTTTGGGGAAGACCCAAGAGTCCTTTTAATAAAAGAGCTTATGGGCCCGGACAACACGGTCAAACCAAAAGTTCTAAACCATCAGATTATGGAATTCAATTACAAGCAAAGCAAAAACTAAAAGCTTATTACGGTAATATAAATGAAAAACAATTTAGAAATATTTACAAAAAAGCAAATATGTTAAAAGGTGATACAAGTGAAAATTTAATTGGTTTACTTGAAAAAAGATTAGATGCTGTTATTTATAGAGCAAAATTTTCAACAACAATTTTTTCTGCAAGACAACTTATTAACCATGGTCATGTAAAAGTTAATGGTAAAAAAGTTAATATAGCTAGCTATTCAGTAAAAGAGGAAGACCAAATTGAAATAAGAGATAAATCAAAACAATTAGCTATAATTGATATTGCACTTGCAAATAAAGAGAGAGAAATACCTGAGTATATACAAATGGATGAAAAAAATAGAAAGTTTAAATTTGTAAGAACTCCTAAACTTGAAGAAGTTCCTTATCCGATTGTGATGGAACCAAATTTAGTAATTGAATATTATTCAAGATAGAATTATTTTTTGTAGTTTATTCCCTTATCATCAAAAATCTTTTTTAGATCGCCACTCTCGTACATTTCTTTAACTATATCACATCCACCTACGAACTCTTTTTTAATATAAAGCTGAGGAATAGTGGGCCAATCACTGAACGATTTGATTCCTTCTCTTAAAGACTGGTCTTCTAACACATTTACACCTTTAAAATTTACTTCCAATATTTTTAACATATTTGAAACAGACATTGAAAAACCACACTGAGGTGCATCAGGAGTACCCTTCATGAATAAACAAACTTCGTTATTGTCTATGTGATTTTGTATTAATTTTTTTACTTGATCATCCATTATTGTTCCTTTGTTTTAATCGCTAGTGCGTGTAATTCATTACCCATTCTACCTTTCAATGAATTATAAACCATCTTATGTTGCTCTATTTTACTTTTACCAGAAAATAAAGACGATGTAACTGTTGCAGAATAATGATTTCCATCACCTGCTAAATCTTGTATTTCTACAGATGCATCAGGCATTGCATCCTTAATAAATTTTTCTATTTCTTTTAAGTCCATTGCCATTATGCGCTCATATAATTTGTTAGCCAATTAGTATTATAAGATTTTAATTCGTCAATTGTAATGTTTGTCTTTGGATTAATTGTCATATGATTTTGGACTATTTTACCCAATTTTTCATAATGAACAGAATTTTCATCCAAAATATTAACTACCTTATCTAAATTATTAGGGTGAATTTCAATTATGTATCTCCCTTGATCTTCTGAGAAAAGATACTCTATTTCACTAATTAAAGATTTTGGTTTATTTAATTCTATACCTTTATTACCTTTAATGCACATTTTACTGATGGCAGTTATTAGTCCACCAATAGAAACATCATGCGCACTTTTAACAAAATTTTTTTCAATTAATTGGAGCATTGTTTCTCCATTATTTTTTTCATTAAAGAGATTTATTTCTGGAGGAGGGCCATTCTTCTCATCTAAAATAGTTCTTGCAAATAAACTTTGATCAATATGGCCCTCAGTTTTTCCAATTAGTAATACTAGATTATTTAATTCTTTAAAATCCATAGAAATCATTTTTGTATAATCTTTTATTAAACCAACACCTCCAATTGAAGGTGTAGGCTTGATACCAACTTCTTTTGTTTGGTTGTAAAAAGAAACATTTCCTGAGACCACTGGAAATTGCAAATGTTTACTGGCCTCACCAATTCCCTGCACACATTCGACAAATTCTCCCATGTTGACATCATTCTCAGGGCTTCCAAAATTTAGACAGTTAGTAATAGCTATTGGTGTAGCTCCAACTGAAATTAAATTTCTCCAACTTTCGCAAACAATTTGTTTACCACCTGATAGTGGATGGGCCCAGCAATATACTGCTGAAGAGTCGACGGTAGCTGCAACAGCTTTTTTTGTACCATGAACTCTAACAACCCCTGAGTCCCCGCCAGGTTTTTGTATTGTATCACCCATTACGGTGTGATCATATTGTTGCCAAATCCATTCCTTACTACAAATATTAGGATGTGATAAAATTTTTTTCAAAACGTCCTTTACTTTAAGTTTTTTTAAATCTTCTTTTTTAATTTTATTTTTTTTTGGGAGTTTTGTTTTTTTCCATTTTCGATCATACATTGGGGAGTTTTCAACTAATGTATTGATTGGTATATTCGCTACTTTTTGATTATCAAAAAATAACTCAATATTTTTTGAATTAGTAGTTTTACCTATAACAGCAAAGTCTAAATTCCATTTATCAAAGATTTTTTTTGCTAATTCTTCTTTACCATTCTCTAATACAATCAGCATTCTTTCCTGACTTTCTGATAACATAATTTCATAAGGAGTCATTTTCGATTCCCGACAGGGAACTTTATTTAGATCGATTTCTATCCCCAAATTACCTTTTGATGCCATTTCGATACTTGATGAAGTAAGACCGGCAGCTCCCATATCCTGTATTGCAATAATTGAGTCACCAGCCATTAATTCTAAACATGCCTCAAGTAAAAGTTTTTCAGTGAATGGATCTCCAACTTGCACCGTAGGTTTTTTTTCCTCAATCTTTTCATCAAAACTTGCTGAGGCCATACTCGCCCCATGTATTCCATCTCTACCTGTCTTGGAACCTACATAAATAACAGGTTTGTTTAAACCTGCTGCTTTAGAATAAAATATTTTATCTTTTTTTACTAATCCTAGTGTCATTGCATTGACTAAAATATTTCCGTTATAAGAACTATCAAAAGATGTCTGACCAGCTATTGTTGGAACACCCATACAGTTTCCGTACCCACCAATCCCATGAACAACTCCCCTTAAGAGATTTTTAGTTTTTTTATTTTGAGGAGAGCCAAAATGTATAGAGTTTAAATTTGCAATTGGTCTTGCGCCCATTGTAAAGACGTCTCTCATTATTCCACCAACTCCTGTTGCAGCACCTTGATATGGCTCAATGAATGATGGATGATTATGACTTTCAATTTTGAAAACAATAGCATCACCATCGTCTATGTCGATTACACCAGCATTTTCTCCTGGACCCTGTATTACTTTTTCACCTGATGTAGGTAATTTTTTTAAATGAAGTCTGGATGATTTGTAAGAACAATGTTCGTTCCACATTGCTGAGAAAATTCCTAGCTCAGTTAAATTTGGAGTTCTTTTTAAAAGATCACAAATTTTTTGATACTCCTCTTTTTTAAGACCATGATCTATAGCTATTTGTTCGTTAACTTCCATTATTTAATATTATTAATTAAATTTTTAAAGAACAAAGAGCCATCTTCTCCAGATAGGCTTTTATCTATCATTCTTTCTGGATGAGGCATCATTCCAAGAACATTCTTTTCTTTATTAAAAATTCCAGCAATATTATTTAAAGATCCATTTGGATTAAATTGATCCTCAATTTTACCACTCTTATTTGAATAATATATTGCTATCTGATTATTGTCTTCAATCTGTTTTAATTGATCACTTGTACAAAAATAATTACCTTCATTGTGTGCAATATGAAATTCTAAAATTTCTTTATCAAGATTTTTAAAATATGGATTATTTTTATTATCAACCTTTATAAAAACGTTTTTACAAATAAACTCTAAATATTTATTTCTTAATAAAACACCAGGGACCAGTCCAGTTTCTACAAGAATTTGAAAGCCATTACATATTCCAAGTACAAGACCACCGGAGTTAGCAAAATTAATTACTGATTGCATTATTTTTGATTTTGAAGCCATACTTCCACATCTTAAATAATCTCCATATGAAAAACCTCCCGGCAGAACAACCAAATCACTTTTTGGCAATTCGTTATCATCGTGCCAAACCATTTTATTATTAAAACCAAATTTCTTTAGAGCCACATGCATATCTCTATCACAATTAGAACCTGGGAAAGTTATTACAGATGATTTCATCAATTATTGTATCTCAATAATTTTGTAATCTTCTATGACAAGATTAGCTAAAAGTTTATTGCACATATCCTCAACTATTTTTCGAGATTTTTTTGGATCATCTTCTTTAACATCTATTTCAAAATATTTACCTTGTCTTACTTCATTAACATCTTTGAAACCCATTCCATCTAATGCCTGTTGAATTACTTTTCCTTGAGGATCAAGAACATCTTTTTTCAATGTAATTATTGCTGAAACTTTCATTTATTTTTTTTCTTCACAGAAGACAATTTAGTGACGTTGACTGCAGAAACATTTGATTGCTCATGTAAAATTCCTAATCTTTTGGCTACCTCAGTATAGGCAGGAATTAGATCACCTAAATCTTTCCTAAATCTATCTTTATCAAGTTTTTTTTCTGTAACCGAGTCCCATAAACGACAAGTATCTGGGCTTATTTCATCAGCAAGTATTACTTCATTTTTACCATTTAATTTTATTCTTCCAAATTCTAATTTAAAATCTATTAATTTAATTCCAACACCTCTAAACATACCAACCATGAAATCATTTATCCTTAAGATCATTCTTTTAACTTTTTCAATTTCTTTCCTAGAAGCCCAATCAAATGCATAAATATGATCCTCTGCTATCAATGGATCTCCAAGAGCATCATCCTTTAAACAGTATTCTATTAAAGGTTCTTTTAAGACAGTTCCGTCTTCAATACCCAATCTTTTAGTGATTGATCCAGTGGCTACATTTCTCACTATGAATTCTATGGGAATTATTTCTACAAGTTTGATCACTTGCTCACGCATATTGAGACGTTTGACTAAATGATTTTTAATTCCAATTTGTGATAAATTTGAAAGGATATGCTCTGAAATTCTATTATTTAAAACTCCTTTACCTTCAATAGTACTTTTCTTTTGATTATTAAATGCTGTTGCATCATCTTTAAAATATTGAATAACTAAATTTTTATCCGATGTTGCGTATATAATTTTAGCTTTTCCTTCGTATAATTTTTTACCTTTTTTCATTATTTCCAGACAACCTTGTCATTAATTGCATATAGATAGCACTTATTCTTTTTGTTATTTGACATACATTCAGCTATAGCCATTGCTTTAACCATTTCAATATTCTTTTCACTAGGGGACGATGCTTCCATATCACCAGAGCTTTTCCCATCTGCTGAAATTGCAAAATAAATACTCCAGTCTTTTTCATTTTTATTATTTTCATAAATTTCTAAATATTCTACAAATTTTTTTGTTGTATCTTTGCTTAAAGTAACAGGTCCTTTACCTATTTCGATTGAAACATCTTTCCAGTCTATATAATCAAAAGCTCCAGATGTTTCTATTAATGTATAATAAACGTTTGGAATAGAGTCCCAATTCCAAACAATCTTTTCACCTCTTGCAAAAATCATACACCCCTTCTTCTTTGCTTTTTTATTACATGCTTTAATTGCTTTTTTTTCTGCAACCTTAAGTGAGCTTGACCCTCCTTTAATTGCTTGCCAATCGTTTGCTCCATCTGGGTGAAATGCAAATGCAAATTTATATTGTTTTTTATTTGCTACATGTCCAAGGTAGTCTTTAAATCTTTTTTCGAATTTTGCTGGAAATTCTATTGGACCAGACCCTTCATTAGCAGCATTAGCATTGAAACATAGTATCAACCCAAGAATCACAACACTTAAAATTTTTTTCATTATTTAAATACTCTTCTAAAGATTAAATTTACATTCTTAAAATGCTTAGAATAACTAAAAATAGTTCTTAATTTTTTTGGAGATATTTTGCTCATTATATATTTATCAGATTGTATAACTTCAAATAAATTTAAGTTCTCTGCAAAACATTTTTTTGCATAAGTTTGAACCATTTTGTAAGATTTTTCTCTACTTAAACCTGTTTTAGTTAATTCCAGCATTAGTTCTTGTGAAAAAATTAGTCCTTTAGTTAGATTTAAATTTTCTAACATTTTTTTGGGATAAACAATCATATTATCTAAAATGTTAGTTAGTCTAACTATTGCAAAATCTAGAGTTATATTAGCATCTGGGCCTATATTTCTCTCTACACTTGAATGCGAAATGTCTCTCTCATGCCATAATGCAATATTTTCTAGGGCAGGGGTTACTGTGCTTCTTACCATTCTAGCAAGACCGGTAAGATTTTCACTTAAAATAGGATTTTTTTTATGAGGCATTGCCGATGATCCTTTTTGATTTTTTGAAAAATATTCTTGAAGTTCATAAACTTCTGTTCTTTGTAAATGTCTAATTTCTGTAGCAACTCTTTCTATTGATCCAGCTATAATTCCTAGAACTGAAAAGTAAAAAGCATGACGATCTCTTGGAATTACTTGTGTTGATATAGGCTCAACTTTTAAACCTAGTTTTTTGGCAACATGTTTTTCAACGTTGGGATTTATGTTTGCAAAAGTTCCTACAGCTCCTGAAATTGCACAAGTTGATACCTCCTCAATTGCATCAACTAATCTTTTTCTATTTCTCTTAAACTCTTCATAAAAAGATGCTAATTTTAAACCAAAGGTTATTGGTTCTGCATGTATTCCATGGCTTCTCCCCATACATGGTGTAAATTTATACTTTCTTGCTTGTCTCTTTAATACTTTAAGGATTTGGTCTAGATCTTTAACAAGAATTTTTCCAGATTGAACTAACTGAATGTTAAAACTTGTATCTAACACATCTGATGAAGTCATACCTTGATGAAGATACCTTGCTTTAATCCCAGCTTTTTCTGTAACAGAAGTTAAGAAAGCAATAACATCATGTTTAACTTGAGACTCAATTTGGTGAATTCTTTTAACATTTATTTTAGCTTTTTTTCTTACAACAGAAGAAACGCCCTTAGGAATTTGACCAAGTTTTTCCATGGCTTGTGCTGCAGCTATTTCAACATTGAGCCAAATTTTGTATTTGTTTTCTTCTGACCAAATATCAGTAAGTTCTTTTCGCGAGTATCTTTTAATCATTAATTATAAGTACGGGGGCTTTGAATAACCTTTAGCAGATTCTGTAAAGATTTCATAACCATTTTCTGTAATTCCTATTGTATGCTCAAATTGTGCTGATAAAGATTTATCTTTTGTAACAGCTGTCCAACCATCATTGAGTACTTTTACATCGTATTTTCCAGCATTAATCATTGGCTCAATCGTAAAAGTCATTCCTGGTTTTAGTTCTATTCCAGTATTTTTATTTCCATAATGTAAAATATTTGGTGGTTCATGAAATGTTGCACCAATACCATGACCACA
>CACNUU010000015.1 GCA_902623735.1 uncultured Pelagibacteraceae bacterium
TTAAAATTGAATTTTTAGAGAATCTGATAATAAACCCCTAATTGCAAAATGATTAGAAAAATTCTTTTATTGTCTGTTTTATTATTATTAAATAACTGTGTTACTTCAAGTACAGCTTTATTAGGTCCTATATTTACCGGTGCCAAAACCGGAAGTGTGTATCAAGCTTCTTTATCATATGGTTCTGGAAAATTAATAAAACAATTGTCCGATAATGAAATTTTTTCAGAAAAAAATATTCAAGAAAATAATATTTTCTTGGACACAAAAACTGAACCTAAAATATTATTATCTTATAAGGTTGATAAAATTATCTTTTCAGAAGTGCAAGAAATAGAACACCTTCCATAATATTTATCAAAGCAAAATCACCTATAAAGTGTTTTTTTATTTGGGGAGAATCGATTAAATTTAAATTATGGGTGGTAGAGGGAGACTGAAGCCACCCTTTCCTTTTTATAATCCTGAGTACCTGTAAACAAAAATTGTTCCAACGACGTATAAAAAAAGACCAAAGAATACCTGAAGCTTTGTTTTATCAATTTTGTGTGCGTAATTAGCTCCAATTTTTGCCATAGACATTGTAATTGGAATAAAGATCAAAAATGCGGGAACATTAATAAAACCTATGCTCATTGGTAATTTAACATTCAAAATCGTTCCTGAATACCAGAAACCTGTAGCACCACATAAGGCTATAATAAATCCAATTGTGGCTGCGCTACCTATTGCTTTTTTTATTGGATAACCAAAATATTTTAAAATAGGCACATTCATTACTGCTCCGCCAATACCCATTGGCGCTGAAACAAAACCAGAAATTATTCCAAACAAAATTCTAAAGTGTAATCTAAATTTATTTTTAGTTATTGATCTTTGATTTGAATTTATTAACAAATATGTGCCCAAAAAAAATACAACCATAGTAAAAAAAAGTACTAGTATCTTTGTTTTAGCCATAGCTGCAAAAGTTGTTCCTAGCAAAACTCCAATAACAACGAACAAGCCATAAGTCTTAACTATCGATGGATCCACAGAACCATGTTTGTTGTGGGTATAAACTGAAACCATTGAAGTTGGAATTATAATCGCAAATGAAGTTCCAACAGCTAAATGCATTAAATAATTTTTATCTACACCTAAGGCCTCAAATAAAAAAAATAAGAAAGGGACTGTTATTAAGCCACCACCTATACCAAACAAACCGGCAAAAAAACCTACTGGAAAAGCAGTGATGATCATTAAGATTATATAAATGGAATATTGATTTGAAATTATTGAATTAAACAGATTGACCTACAGTTCTGTCTACATTGTTATATTTAATTTTATCCATTATATGATCAATTTTTTGAATATCAGCATTACGAACACACATATTTTCACTCAAATATCTTTTCCAATGAGATGAACCAGTTTGTCCATGGAATAAACCTAAAGTGTGTCTCATTATTTGATTTAATTTTGTACCTATTTTTAATTCCTCTTTTACATAAGGAATAAGATTTTCTATTATCTCTTGTCTACTTGGAATATTTTCATTTCTAAAAATCTGTTTTTCAATCTCTGCTAATAAATAAGGTGTATGATAAGCAGCTCTACCAATCATGACTCCATCTACTTTATCTAAATGAGAAATGATCTCGCTCGGAGATGAAATACCTCCGTTTATAATTATTTCCTCGTTAGGAAAATCTTTTTTAAGATTGTAAACATAATCATATTTTAATGGTGGTATATTTAGGTTTTGTTTTGGAGTAAATTTACCTAACATTGCTTTTCTTGCATGAATAATGAAAGTTTTGATACCAGTAGTCTTCAAAATAGAAATAAATTTATAAAAACTTTCATAATCTTCAACATTGTCATATCCAATACGAGTTTTTATTGTTACTGGAAGTTTTGTTATGGCCTGCATCTTACTTAGGCAATCTGCAACTAAATTAGGTTCTTTCATTAAACATGCACCAAATTTATTTTTTTCAACTTTTCTACTCGGGCAACCTAAGTTTAAATTAATTTCATCATAACCAAAATCTTCACCAATTCTAGTCGCTTCTGCCAATAATTTAGGTGATGATCCACCTATTTGTAATGCTACAGGTTTTTCATTTATATTAAATTCTAATAATTTTTTTTTATCCCCTCTACTGATTGCTTCATCAACAATCATCTCAGTATACAAGAGAATATTTTTTGAAATCAATCTTAAAAAATATCTTTCATGACGATCTGTACAATCCATCATTGGCGCAACTGATACTTTTCTATTCATGTATCAACTTTATATTATTAAATTATGTATTTGAAGTGTCTGAATCTGATGGCTCATCATTTGTATCAGTATTTTCGCTATCAGAGACCTCTTCTAAAGAAACGTCTGTTTGATCAGTTTGAGCTTCATCATCTGAAGGAGTAGATACCTCTGGCTGACTTGTTTGTGACAGCTCAGCTAAATCCTCTTTGAATACTTGAATTTTTTCTGGAGTTCTTCTCGCTCTTTTAGATGGTAAAATTGGAGTACCACTTTTTGAAATCTCACCTTTGTATAAATTTTCAAAATCATCTCCGATATCTTCTTCGTCTTCAGCTCCATCATCTATTTGTTCAACATGTTTTCTTAATTTATAAACTGCACTCTCAGTCAAATCTGGTACTTTTATATTTTCTTCTGCAATCTCCCTTAAAGCTATAACAGTATTTTTATCGTTATCTCTGTCTAACGTTGGTTCAACACCTGCATTTAATTGGGTAGCTCTTTCTTTAGCAACTAAAACTAGTTCATAAGGGCTATCAACTTTATCAACACAATCTTCTACAGTAACTCTTGCCATGCGCAGTATCTACACAGTGACTTTAAAAAAATCAAGGAGAAATTTTATATATATTCTGGATTTAGCTTATTTTTTGTAAAAAATAATAGAATTAAAGATATCAAAATATAAATAAATGCAACAAGTGCAATTTGTTCAATTGAAAATCCTCGATCTATCAAAAAACCAAATAATGCAGTTCCAAATGCTGTTGAAAACACCATCAAGGCCGTTGTTAGAGCTTTAATTGATCCAATATATTTTACCCCATAAATTTCGGCCCATGTGGATGAACCTAATACATTTGCTAGTCCATTAGAAATACCAATTAAACCAAGAAAAATAAATGATACCATTGGTGTATTAAAGTAAAATAAAACTAAGGTGGATAGCAGCAAAGGAATATTCATAAAAATTAGCAATTTTCTACTTGTGAATCTATCAATTAAAAAGCCTGATCCCAGCAAAGTTATAACGGATAATATCGAGTACGCCATAAATGACTGTGCGATTACAAACGATCCCCATTCTTTCGATTCTGTAATAAAAGATTGATAAACAAATACTCCAGTAGCAATCCAAGGCATTGCTAGCATATTTAAACAAACAATGTAAAATCTATAATCTTTTAAAACTTCAACTCTTTTCCATTGCTTAATTTCTTTTGTTTCGGTGTCATTTGATCCTGCTTGTTCCCTTGTATCAAAGTCTAATTTTTTTACTAAAAAAAAAGATGCTAATGGTAAAAAGATTAAGGTTAAAATAGATATTGATATCCAAATATTTTGCCAAGCAGTTATTGAAAGTAAGTAGACTATTAATACAGGTAAAATAAATTCAGCTGTTGAAAGCCCAAACCATCCGGCACTTAATGCTTTGCCTCTTGATTTAGTAAAATATCTTGTAATAGTTGTTGTTGCTGTATGAGACATCAATCCTTGACCAGAAAACCTCATTAAAAAAACAGCAACAAATAAAAAGGCTAAAGATGATACTTTTGAAAAAAAGAAACAAGAGAAAGATAAAAGTAAAGTCACATAAAAAGCAAATTTAAAGATATTTATATCATCAATTTTTTTTCCAACCCAAATTAAAAGAAAACTACTCAACAATGTTGCAGAGGCATAGATTGAGCCAAATTGTCCATGAGAAATAGAAAGTGTTTCTCTTATGCTAGAATTAAATAAACCAAGAAAAAAACTCTGTCCAAAACTAGAAAAAAATGTAAAAATAAATCCAAATATAATTACTTTTAAACTTAAACTTTTAAACATAAAAAATTATGAGTTGTAATGTTGCTTTTATAGGTCTTGGTGTCATGGGCTATCCAATGGCTGGTTATATATCAAAAGGTGGTCACAATGTAACTGTTTTTAACAGAACTAAATCTAAGGCAGAAAAATGGGTCACAGAATACAAAGGTAAAATAGCAGAAACTCCAGCTGAAGCTGCAAAAGATGCTGAATACGTTTTTACATGTGTTGGAAACGATAATGATTTAAGAGAAGTTACTTTTGGTGACAATGGTGCATTTAAAACAATAAAAAAAGGTGCAATCTATATTGATAACACCACAGCATCAGCAACAATTGCTAGAGAAATTTATGAGCACGCAAAGAAAAATGGATTCGGCGCATTAGACGCTCCTGTATCGGGTGGACAAGCTGGTGCAGAAAACGGCGCCTTAACAGTAATGATCGGTGGTGATCAGACTGACTTTGATAAAGCTAAAGATAAGATTGATTGTTACAGCAAAAAAATGAAATTACTTGGTGGTCCTGGTAATGGACAGTTAGCTAAAATGGTTAATCAAATTTGTATTGCAGGTCTAGTTCAAGGTTTGTCTGAAGCAATTAACTTTGGAATGAAAGCTGGGTTAAACATGGAAGATGTAATTGAAGTAATTTCAAAAGGTGCAGCTCAATCTTGGCAAATGGAAAATAGATATAAAACAATGATTGATGACAAATTTGATTTTGGTTTTGCAGTTGATTGGATGAGAAAAGATTTAAAGATTGCAATGGATGAAGCTAAAAATAACGGTTCACTTTTGCCAGTAACTGAATTAGTTGATAAATATTATGCTGAAGTCCAAGAATTGGGTGGAAATCGTTGGGATACATCGAGTTTAATTAAAAGATTTAGAAAGTAATGTATGCAGCCAGCATACTATGAAAATTTAGAAGAAATTCAAAACAAGTATTGGTCTATGTTGGATAATGCGGTGACTAACAGGGCTTCACCTTTTAGAATTCCTGTTTTTATGTGTGCCCATCAAGATGAAATTGATGGAAGAATAGTTGTTTTAAGAAAATCAGATAGAACTAACAACTTACTACAATTTCATACTGATTTTAGATCACCAAAAGTAGATATTCTTAAAAAAAATAATAAAGCTTCACTACTATTTTACGACAAAGAGGAAAAAATCCAACTAAGAGTTAAAGTTAATTGTGAAATAAACAATCAAAATTCTACAACGGAAGAGTCTTGGAAAAAAACTCAACATATAAGTAGAAGATGTTATTTAACTGATAGTCCTCCAGGTACTTCATCAGAAAACCCAACCTCTGGAATGATTTCCAAATTGGAAGATTTTGATTACACAATGGAGCAAAGTGAGGATGGTTACAAAAACTTTACTGTAATTAAATGTAATATTAAATCTATAGAATGGCTTTATCTTGCAGCTAAAGGACATCGAAGAGCAAAGTTTGATTTAGAAACAAATAAAAATGCTTGGTTAGTTCCATAATCTGGATAATTTTTAAAATTCTATTATTAATTATGCTGAGAGCAAACTACTTAAAATTTATATCTAAGTGATATTGAATTTAATATATTATCAAATTCATCTGAAACGTATGCATTGCCATCCTTTGTAGTTCCCGAAGGTCCTGACACTTCTCCAAAATCAATATATTTATAAACTATTTCAATATTATTGATACCATAACCTAAAAGGAATTGATGGCCCAAGTTAGTTATTGTTTTATCTTTACTAAAAGTATCTCCTCCTGAACTATAATCTAAGTCTATACCAATACTAGCAAAACCTAATCCTGCACCTGCCATAAAATACCCGCCAGAATTTTTTTCAGAGACAAATATTAAATTTTCCATCAATGACAAAGTTCTAATATCTACATTAACACCTGTGGTCAATGTATGACTTATGTCATTGTAATAAGAAAGCTCTGTATCCCACAATAAATTTCCATTTTTATAAACATAACCTAATGATGTTGATATATTTTTGTCATCAGGATCCTTATGATATGTAGAACCAAGACTATCATGCGCATCTTTTGCAGTATGTTGATAAATACCTAACGAGCCGTAAAGATGAGAAAATTCTACAGCGTAGACTTTAGATAGATTTAAAGAAATAAAAACTATAAGTATAAATATCTTAAAAAAATTCATATAAGTTTATACCACAAAAATTAAATATTTTCTATTTTATTTAAATTAAAAATTTTTTTCAAAACAAAAGATTATATTAAATTTTAATCTTTAGATGTAATTAAAAAATTGATTTTGAGTATTTTTTCCAATTGTCTTGATAATGTTTGGTGTTCTCCCAAACTGCTTTTTTTTCTTCTTCAGTCACTTCTCTAACAACTTTGCCTGGTGAGCCAACTACTAATGAGTTATCTGGTATAACTTTATTTTCTGTGATTAATGCTTTGGCACCAATGATGCAATTTTTTCCTATCTTTGCTTTATTGAGAATCACAGCACCTATTCCAATTAAACTATTGTCCCCTATCGTGCAGCCATGAAGCATAACTAAGTGTCCAACTGTTACATCTTTTCCAACTTTTAAAGGACAGCCAGGATCAGTATGTAAAACACTTCCATCTTGAACATTTGAACCTTCACCAATATGAATATTTTCTATATCTCCTCTTAGGGTTGCATTGAACCAAATACTTGTATTCTTTTCTAATGTAACATCCCCTATTACAACAGCATTTGGTGCTACCCAATTTTCGCCAGAGTTTTTTGGTTTTTTATCTTTTAAATCGTAAAACATAATTTATATATTATTACATTATGCCAATACAAACTCCAATATGTGATTTTGGCCAAAAGGCTCACGACTTTAAGCTCAAATCTACTGACAATAAAATTGTTTCGTTAAATGATATTAAAGGTGAAAATGGAACTTTAATTATGTTTATATGTAATCACTGCCCCTATGTAAAAGCTGTAACAAAAGATATTGTTGAAGATTGTAAAAAACTAAAAGATTTAGGAGTAAATTCAGTGGCTATTTGCGCGAATGATGCTGAAAATTATCCAGAAGACTCTTTTGAAAACATGATTTTGTTTGCAAAGAATAATCAATTTAATTTTCCGTATTTAGTAGATGAAACACAAGAAATAGCTAAGACTTTTGATGCTGTCTGTACACCAGATTTTTTTGGATATAATAAAAATTTAGAACTGCAATACCGAGGTAGGTTAAGAGAGTTAAAAAACCTAAAACCAATCAGAGATGGAGTAAGTGACCTTTACAAAGCTATGAAGGAAATTTCAGAAACTGGAAAAGGTCCAGAAAATCAAACTCCTAGCGCTGGATGCAGTATCAAGTGGAAAAATAATTAATGTATTTGATTGTAACTAGATCTTTTCCACCTGAACTTGGCGGTATGCAAAGTTTGATGTGGGGTTTAACTAAAGAAATGTCAAAAAACTTTATGATTAAAGTTTTTGCTGACTATCAAGAAAATCACAAGGAATTTGATAAAGAAATTAATTTTTCTATTGAGAGAGTGGGCGGTATTAAGTTCTTAAGAAAAATTAGAAAAGCTCAACTAATAAATGAATTTTTAAAACAAAATAAAGTTCAAGGTATCATTGCTGACCATTGGAAAAGCTTAGAATTAATCAAAACAGATAAAAAAAAATACTGTTTAATTCATGGGAAAGAAATTAACCATCCAAAAAATAGTTTTCAAAACAAAAAAATTATTAAGATTTTAAATGGTGTTGAAAAAGTTATAGCTAATTCAGAATTTACTAAAAATTTAGCAATAAATAATGGTCTGAATACCGAAAAAGTGATTGTTATCAATCCCGGCGTTGATCCAGTTAAAGAACTAAATAAGAAATCTTTAAGTAAGGTAGAAAGTTTATTAAAAGTGAAAACACCTCGCTTAATTACAGTTTCAAGATTTGATAAAAGAAAAAATCATGAAAAAGTATTAATGGCTCTTAGAAATTTAAAACAAATATATCCTAATATAATTTATATTTGTATTGGTTACGGTGATGAAGAACAAAATTTGAAAGAGCTAGTTAAAGAACTAGAACTCACTACCCAGGTAATGTTCTTTAAAGAAATTAGTGAAGATTTAAAAAATGCACTTGTTGCTAGTTCAAATATTTTCGTAATGCCTTCTATTATTCATAAAACATCAGTTGAAGGTTTTGGAATTGCTTATGTAGAAGCCGCTCAATATGGATTACCTTCTCTTGGTGGAAAAGATGGTGGTGCTTCTGACGCAATCGAACATAATAAAACTGGTTTGATTTGTGACGGTAATAATTTAGACGACATTTATTCATCATTAAATTCAATGATAGAAAATAAGAAATATTTAGAACTTGGAAAAAATGCAAAAGAATTGTCTACTAAATTTAATTGGTCTAAAGCAATTGATGGATATAAGAAAATTTTAAATTAAATTATTCAATCTTTCGAAAACTTTTTCTGCACTTAAATTACTTAAATCAGTTACCTGTATTGCTTTAAAATTTTCTGTTTCAATACTTACTTTATGTGCCGTAGTGTGTTTACCAAATAAAGTTAATCCCTTAGCACCAACATGAGCAGCTATATGTGCGGGCCCTGTGTCATTTGCAATCACAAAAGAGCTTTCTTTTATTAATGATGTTAACTGTGAAATATCTAAAGCTTTTTCTTTTTCAAGAACAGGTATAGCATTATAATCTTTAGATTCATTAATTTCTAAAGGTCCTGGTGCTGTAACAATTTTATACTCCTCACTAAATTTATCAAAAATTAATTTTATGAGATCATTATAATATGGCCATTTTTTAATTGTTAAATGAGGAGAGCAAAATGGAAATAACAAAATATATTTTTTTAAATTATATTTATCTTTAATCTCACTAATATTTGAGCAAGCCCAATCAAAATCAGGTTTTAAAGTATTTAAAGTTTTTATACCTGAGGTTTTTAATTGATGTTCAAATCTTTTGAGAACAGTGTCTTTATCAAATTCTTTTTTATCGGTGTCATCAGGTAAAGTTGTTATTGTGCCAGACCATATTTCTTTACCAGCTTTTGGAAATAAAATACTTTTGTAAAAAGAGCTTCTTGATGAATTTTGAAGATCAAAAACTTTTAAAAACTTATGTTTTTTTAGATCTTTCATTAAAAAATATAAGTAAATCAAGTTATATCTTGGTAATCTTTTATCCAAAATTATCTCATGGATATATGGATTTTTTTTAAACAAATCTACATATGGTTTTGTTGTTAATAAAAAAATTCTATGGTTCTTATGATTTTCAGATATATCTTGAATTGCCCCACTTGCTTGGGCTATATCTCCTAATGAACCATGTTTGATAATTAAAATATTAGACATATTTATAACAAGATAACACAGTATTAAATTTTATGAATAAAATTATAGTGGAAGTTTCAATTGGAGAACTTTTAGATAAAATTTCGATTTTAGAGATTAAGCAAGAAAAAA
>CACNUU010000016.1 GCA_902623735.1 uncultured Pelagibacteraceae bacterium
TTTTCTTTGACCAAATTTTTAAATATTATAAACTCAATACTATCTATAAAATCATCAACAAAAATCCATTCTCTTTTTTGTTTTCCATCTCCATATATTGGGATATTTCTTTTTTTTAAAATATTATTAATTATTACTGGAAGAAATTTTTCTTTATCTTGATTGGGTCCAAAATTATTACAACAATTTATGATTGTAGATTTAAAACCATAAGTAATATTCCATGCAGAAACCAAATGATCAGCTGAAGCTTTAGAGGCTGAATAAGGAGATCTTGGGTTATATTTTGTTTTTTCATTAAATGATTTATTCTTAATAACATGACCATAAACCTCATCTGTAGATATGTGGATCAAAAAAATTTTTTTGTTCATAGACCTAAGAATATTATAAGTTCCATCAATATTCGTTTTAATAAATTTTCCTGGTGACTCTATTGAATTATCAACATGAGATTCTGCTGCAAAGTGAACAATAATATTTGGTTTAAATTTTTTAACAGTTTGATTAAGCTTTTTAAAATTACATATATCAATTTTTAAGAAATTGTAATTTTTTGAATTTTTGATCTTAATTAAATTATCGATCTTTCCAGCATAAGTAAGTTTGTCTAAATTTAGGAACTTAATTTTTTTATATTTTGGAACCATTATATTGAGGAAATTAGAGCCAATAAAACCACATCCTCCTGTGACCAAAATTTTTCTTATCATAGTTGATTTAATTAAATATAATTTTATATAAGAAAATAAAGTTAATAGTAATATTATTTTTAATATAATTTAAGATGAATACTCAAAATAAAGAACTAATTCAAAATAAAATTGAAAAAATAAGAAATAAGAAAAAAAAAATTTTTTTTAAAGGTTTAAAAACTTATAACTATTCTAATTTTAAAGCTAAATGTAAAAATGTTAAATTTGTGCTTAACACTATTGAGCAATTAAGTAAGGGTTATATTTTCATTTTAAAAAATTCAATAAAGCCAATTTTTTTAGAAAATGCAAAAAAGAAATTAGAAAAATTTGCTAAAGAAACAAAACCAATTAATCCAAAAATAAAATCAGGTATAAAAAATGGCTTTTATATTTCCAAAAACTTGAGTTCTAAAGGATACAAAACAGTTGATAAATCATTTTATTTTTTTTCTTGGAATAAAGATAAGCTAAAAATTTACAAAAAAATAATAAACATTTACAAACCATTAAAAATATTAAATGGATTAAACAATAATGAAATAACACTAAATAAGCCTAGAGATGGTGTTGTTGAAAGATTACATATAATCAATTACCCTCTAAACTCCGGTCAAATTTCAAGACACTATGACCCTGTAAACGTAAGTATTTTTAACTTTGGGCTTTATGCAACCGAATATGGGGAAGATTATACGGATGGTGGTTTTTTTGTATTAAATAAAAAAAATAAAAAAATTATAGTAGACAGAAAAATAAAAAAAACTGATATAGTTCTTTTTTTTCCATCATTGATACATGGTGTAGATAAAGTAAAAAATTCAAAAATGAAAAAATCAAATGGAAGATGGTTTATTAATATCAATCATATTCAGTCTCATGAGATAAAAAATAGAGAATATACAAAAAAATATTAAATATGAATATTTGGAAAAAATCCAACTATAAAAATTTAAAAAAAAAAAATATTACTTATAAAGCTTTTAATAATTTAGTATGGATAAAAAAAATTTTAAATAAAATAAATTTAAATAAAATTTTCCTTAAACAAAATTATTCAAAATTTTTTCTTTCAAGCTCACCTTTGCCTTTAATACTTTTCGGATATGATAAGAAAATTATAAAAATTGCAGATTATGGATCAGGAGATCAAGAAATTTTTTTTCAGCTGCTAAATTTAAAAATTAAAGGTGTTAAAATAACTATTGATAGTATTGAGGTACCTGAAATTACAAATATTCTAAAAAAAAATATTAAAAAAAAATTGTCAAAAAATATCCAAATTAATTTTTATAATAAATATAATTTTGAGAAGAAATATGATTTTGTACATATAAGTGATTCTCTTCAATATAATTTGGACTGGAAAAATTTTTTAATCAAAGTTAGTTTAAAAAAACCTCAATATATTATATTAAACAATCTTACAGCTGGAAAATTTAAAACTTATGTTACAGAACAAAAATTCTATAAAGATAAGCTGCCATATATATTCTTCAATGAAAATGAAATAAAAAAGATATTTAAAAATTATAAGGCACACCAATACTTATACCTAAACAAAATAAACAACGAATATAAAGAATACCCTCAAAAAAATTTTAAAAAAAAAGATAGATTAAAATATCCAAAAACAATTATTTTTAAAAGAATTTAATATTGAATTAATACTGTTCTATAGTATCAATAAAAAATGAAGCTTTTTGATCAAACTTTTAAAATAAAGCTTAATAATAACAATGATAATAGAGGTTATTTTATAGAAATTTTTAAATTAAACCAAATTAATTTTAAAAGTAAAATATCTCAAGTAAGTCATTCTTTCATTAAGAAGAATATATTAAAAGGTTGGCACTATCACAAAAAACAAACTCAATGGAATTATTTACTTAAAGGAAAAATTAAAGTTTTTTTAATAGATAATAGAAAAAATTCCAGAACTTACAAAAAAATTAGATCATTCAATATAAATGCAAAAAAAGACAGGATAGCTTATTTTATTCCTCCTAACGTTGGCCATGCCTATTTCACATATAATAAGGATAATCATATGATCTATGGAACCTCAGGTTATTATGACAAAAAAGAGGAGTATAAAATTAAATTTAACAAAAATTTAATTAAATTTTTTTAATTTGAATTTATCTATGCGAAAAAAAAGTTTTTTAATTATTGGTCATACTGGTTTTATTGGTCAAAATCTTTTAAAAAAAATGAAAAAAGAAAAAAAACAACTTTTTTTAATTTCTAGGAAAATTTCGAAAAAAAATAAACTAAAAAATGAATTTGAGTACGATGTATTTGATAACTATGAATGGTTCAAACACCTGAAAAATAATATGACAATTTTTTTTTTAGCTTATGATAATGATCTTTATAATATAGAAAAAAATAAAGATTATCTCTTAAAAATAATCAAATTTTGTATTCACTTTAATGAATATATAATTAAAAAAAAAATTAAAATTAATTTCATATTTACAAGTACAGCAACAATTTATGGTGTTACTAAAATTAATCAGACAGTAAACGAAAAATTCCCAGATAAACCCTTAAGTTTATATGACAAAAGTAAATTATATTTTGAAAATATATTTTTGGATTATACGAAGCGAACTAATCTAAATTTTGTATCTTTGAGATTAACTAATATTTATGGGTATTATTCACATAAAAAACAAATGAATAGAGGTTTTCTAAATAAATTAATTAACAAATCAATAAATAATATTCAAATTGATATTTTTGGTAATGGTACAAATAAGAGAAGCTATGTCTATATAGATGATCTAATAAATGCTATTTTGATAACAGAAAAAAAAATAGAAAAATTAAAATCTAAAATATTTTTAATATGTGATAATAAAAGTTACTCTTTCAACGAAATATTAAATATTATTGGTAAAAGTTTAAAAAAAAAATTAAAAATAAAAAAAATGAATTACCCAAAATTAATTCACAAAATAGAAAAGCGGTCTTTCAATGGTAGTAATTTTTTTTTTAAAAAGAATACTGGATGGTTTCCGAAAATGAAATTTGATCATGGTATCAAAAGTATTATTAATGAAAGTCTAAAGGATAATTGATGAAAATAATTATTAGTGGATCATTCGGACATATTGGCTCATTTATAATTGAAAAACTTCAAAATGATAAAAGATTTAAATCAATAACATTGATTGATAACTTTCAAACACAAAGATTTACAAGTTATTTGAAACTTAAAAAAAGTAAATTTCAATTAATTGATCAAAATATTAATCATTTAAATTTTAAATTATTAAACGAGAATTACGATTTTTTCATACATTTAGCAGCCATTACAAACGCAGCAGAAAGTTTTAGAATAAAAGAATTAATTCATAAAAATAATTTTGGTGGAACAAAAAAAGTTGTTGATTTTTGTAAAAGAAAAAAAATACCTCTTATTTTTCCATCATCTACTAGTGTATACGGAAAAAAATTTTCTATTATCAATTCCTCAAACAATATGAGTAATCTTTTTGCTCAAAGTCCTTATGCTAAAACAAAAATAGATGAGGAAAAATATATCAAAAAAAAACTTAAAAAATTTATAATTCTTCGACTGGGAACAATTGTAGGCGTTTCAGATGGCATGAGATTCCACACTGCAGTAAATAAATTTTGTTTCCAAACATCTCTAAATCAACCTTTAACAATCTGGAGAAAGTTTTATCACAAAAAAAGACCATATTTAACTTTAAATGATTTTTATAAATGTTTTAATTTCATAATTAAAAACAGATACTTTTCAAATGAAACCCTTGATGTAGTTACAAAAAATTATACAGTAAAAGAAATAATTAGTTTCATCGAAAATTTTAAAAAAACAAAAAAAAAATTTGTTAATACGGAAATTCTAAATCAAAATTCATATGAGGTAATTAGTGATAAATTGATAAATCTTGGAATAAAATTTGATAAGGATATTAAAAAAGATATTTTAAAGACTTTAAAATTATTATGAATAAAAAATTTTCAAAAATTACTAGCCAAAGCTGTGATTTAATTTTTTTCAATAAAATAAAAAAATATATAAAAAATTTAGAGAGAGTTTTTTTTCTTATAGGTAAAAAAGAATGTACCAGAGGGAATCATGCACATAAAAAGTGTTCTCAATTTTTTTTTCCACTAAATTCAAATATAAAAATTTATCTAGACAACGGTATTAAAGAAAAAATGATTTTGCTTAAGTATGGTGAGATTTTAAAAGTTGGCCCACTTGTTTGGGTAAAAGTAAAATTAAAAAAAAATCAAATTATTGGAGTATTCTGTAATAGAAAATATTCTAAAAATGAATATATAAGAAATTATCAAAAATTTAAAAATTATATAAAAAAATAATGAAATTTAAACCTCCGTTTCTCATTGCCGAAATATCTGCAAATCATTGTGGAAAAATTGAGATTGCTAAAAAACTAATTAAATGTGCAAAAATAAATAATGCAGATGCAGTAAAAATTCAAACTTACACAGCAGATACAATGACAATAAATTCAAGAAAAAAAAATTTTATAATTCAAAATGGTTTGTGGAAAAATTATTCTCTTTGGGATTTATATAATAAAGCTCATACTCCTTGGGCATGGCATAAAGAACTTTTTAATTATGCAAAAAAATTAAAAATTAAAATATTTAGTACACCATTTGATGAAACAGCAGTAGACTTTTTAGAAAAATTAAATTGTCCTTTTTATAAAATTTCATCATTTGAAATGAATGATATTCCTTTGATTAAAAAAGTTTGTTTAACAAAAAAACCTATTATTATTTCTACTGGGACTGCTTCATTAAAAGAAATAAACGTAACGTATAATGTGGCAAAAAAATTTGGAGCAAAAGATATAACCCTATTATATTGTGTAAGTAAATATCCATCTAAGTTAGAAGATTTTCACATGAACAATATCAGGATAATGAAAAAAAAATTTAAATGTAGAATAGGTTTTTCAGATCACTCAATTAATAATTTAGTAGCTTGTTCTGCTGTTGCCGCTGGAGCAGAAATAGTTGAAAAACATATAGCACTAGATAATCAAAAAAGTGGTTTAGATATTGAATTTTCACTTAAAGGTAAACAAATTAAGAACTTCAAAAATGATATTATTAATACCTTCAACATGTTTTCTAAAAAAAAATTTTTTAGAGCAGGTAATGAAAATAAATTTTTTAAGAGATCTATATATATAATTAGAGATGTTAAAAAAGGTGAAAAATTAAGTAAAAAAAATATAAAACGAATAAGACCAGGAAATGGATTACCACCTATTTATTATGATAGGATAATTGGTAAAAAATCTTCAATTAATCTTAAAAGTGGCACACCATTAACTAAAAACATATTTAAAAAACTAAAAAAATGATTAATTAAATAATATCTTTAAAACTAATCATCTTCCCCTTCGAAAGGTTTTTTTTCACTTTTTTTCCAATTATCTGATAAATTTTTTTAGCTGAAATTCCTGTGCCTGGTCGTCTTTCTTCTATCATATAGTCTTTTAAAATTTCACCTTTTTTTATATCCCTGTTTACATATAAACTTTTAAAATATTTTTTAGAGTCCTTAATATCGTCTGGTGTAGGGATTATTTGCTCTTTGCCTAGTGCAACCTCAACTTTTTTAATTTTATTAAACCAATTTTTAAATTCTTCTACCTCTAAGGCTTTAAAATGACCATTTTTTGGTGTCGATCTGTTTAATGTAATCCTTTTTTCTATCACTTGAGCTCCTAAACCTATAGCAACTAAATCCATAGTATCGTCTCTACCTTGGGGAGTATATCCAACAACACATTTATATTTTTTTTTAATATATGGAATAGATTTAAAATTCATAAACTTTTCATTTTTTGTATGAAAATCATGAAGGACGATTAAATCTTTTCCACCTTTCAAACTGTACCATTTCACCATGTCATTAAAATCTTTCTTAGTGTAAGCACCAGTATCAATTATAAGTGGCTTCCTAGTCTGACCCATCTTTTCAATCATTCTACGATGAGTTTGGCTCCATGTGCATATCTTGTGAACTTTTATATTTAATTTTTCTAAAAAATCCACTGCATTGCTAAAGTGTGAAGTACAAATAAATTCAATCTTTTTTTTTTTACATAATTCTGAAATTTTTTTCCACTCAGAGGAAGAAAAGCTCAAATTTGAGAACATTGAAAACATATTTTCAGTTTTTTTTCCATTTTTTAAAGTTGGGTAAGTATACGATATTTGTTTATCACCAAGCAAAATTTCAGGACCTATCATTTGAAATTTGATAGCATCAACGCCTAAGTTTGATAAAATATTTATCAATCTAAATGCATCTTTTAAAGAGCCATTATTAGTAAGCCCAACATCACCTATAATATAA
>CACNUU010000017.1 GCA_902623735.1 uncultured Pelagibacteraceae bacterium
GGGAAGGCTTATCTCAAGAGCTCAATTATAACGTTATGTTTAGTCAAAGAGGTGTGATGAATCTTGCTCATAATTTACAGGACGTAAGAGATCTTAAAAGAAGAACTCACGCTAATAGATTAAATGGCATTGACGCTGTCTATCTAAATACTGAGGAAGTTAAAAAATTTTGTCCAATAATAAATACTTCACCTGATATTCGTTATCCAGTTTTGGGAGGAACACTTCAAAGAAGAGCTGGCACAGCACGACATGATGCTGTGGCTTGGGGATATGCTAGAGGCGCTGATGAAATGGGCGTAGATATAATCCAAAACTGTGAAGTCAAAGGAATAAAAAGAAATGGTGATAGTGTAGAGGGAATTGAAACCACAAAAGGATTTATAAAATCTAAAAAAATTGGTGTCGTAGCTGCAGGTCATTCAAGCGTAATTGCTAACATGGCTGGTTTAAGATTACCTCTAGAAAGTAAACCTCTTCAAGCTTTAGTATCAGAGCCTGTCAAACCAATTATAGATACTGTTGTAATGTCTAACGCTGTGCATGCTTATGTAAGTCAATCAGATAAAGGAGAACTCGTTATTGGAGCTGGTACTGATGATTATGTCTCTTACTCACAAAAAGGTAGTCACGATATTGTAGAAGGTACTTTAAATGCAATTTTAGAATTATATCCAATTTTTAGTAGAATGCGGATGCTTAGACAATGGGGGGGAATTGTAGATATATGTCCTGACGCAAGTCCTATAATAAGTAAAACTTCTATTAAAGGATTATATTTTAATTGTGGTTGGGGAACTGGTGGATTCAAAGCAACACCTGGCTCGGGTGATTTATTTGCTCACACAATTGCCAATGATGAACCACATAAGCTAAATGCTGCTTTTAATATTAATCGA
The DNA here is from genome assembly GCA_902623735.1 of uncultured Pelagibacteraceae bacterium. Classification (GTDB taxonomy): domain Bacteria; phylum Pseudomonadota; class Alphaproteobacteria; order Pelagibacterales; family Pelagibacteraceae; genus Pelagibacter. The sequence continues at coordinate 900 of CACNUU010000017.1, forward strand.
TTTGTAAGTGGTGATCTTGTTGATGAACATGGTGCTGCAGCTGTAGCACACTAATGTTTGTAATTAATTGTCCGTATTGTGGTGAAAGAGAGCAAAGTGAATTCAAAGCTGGTGGTGAAGCACACATAGTAAGACCTAAACAGCCTACAGAACTTAGTGATGATCAATGGGCAGAATATCTATTTATGAGAAAAAACATAAAGGGTGTACAATTTGAGAGATGGGTTCATACGCATGGATGTAGAAAGTGGTTTAATGTGGTGCGAGATACTTCTAATGATTTAATTAAAGCAGTTTATAAAATGGGTGAAAAGCCTCCAACTAAATAGATCTAATAATGACAAAAAATTTAAGAGTTAAATCAAGTAAGTTTGTTGATGAAACATATAAAATTTCATTTAAATTTAATGGGAAAACTTATTATGGCTTTAAGGGAGACACTCTAGCCTCTGCTCTTTTAGCAAATGATGTTCATCTCGTAGCAAGAAGTTTTAAATATCATAGACCTCGCGGAATAATGACCGCTGGTTCAGAGGAACCAAATGCAATTGTCCAATTGCACAACAATACTTCAAGAACTGAACCGAATGTTAGAGCGACAGAAATTGAAATTTATGAAGGACTTGAAGCTTCAAGTCAAAATTGTTGGCCCAGCGTGAACTTTGATATAGGTGGAATAAACAATTTTTTAAGTTCATTATTGCCTGCGGGTTTTTATTACAAAACTTTTATGTGGCCTGCAAGTTTCTGGGAAAAATATGAATATTTTATTAGAAAATCAGCAGGACTAGGTAAATCACCTACTGAACCAGATCCAGATATTTATGATCATAAATATATTCATTGCGATGTTTTAGTTATTGGATCAGGTATTTCTGGTATTATGTCTGCAAAAACAGCAGCAAAAAATGGTCTCAAAACACTTTTAGTAGATGAAAATTCTTATTTAGGTGGATCAACAATTTATCAAAATTCAGAACATTTCAAAATTAACAATCAAACTTCAAGCTCGTGGTTAGAAAAAGAAATAAATGAGATAAAAAAATTAGAAAATCTTGAAATAAAAACAAGAACCAGTGTTGCTGCCTATCATGGATATAACTTTATATTAGCCCGAGAAAATTTAACTGATCACTTACCATTAGATCAAAGAAAGAATAAGATTCGCCAAAGATTACTTAAAATAAGAGCTAAAAAGGTTATTACAGCAACTGGATCTTTAGAAAGGCCATTAATTTTTGATAATAACGATCGTCCTGGTATTTTGCTGTCTTCAGCCCTAAAGAAATACGCAAATCTATTTGGTGTAGCTTGTGGAGAAAAAAATGTTCTTTTTACAAATAATGATAGTGTTTATGAAACAGCAATTAGTTTACACCAAAAAGGAATAAATATTGAAGCAATAATTGATAATAGAGAGGAAATTGACTCTAAATTAATTAAAGAAGCAGAAAAAAATAATATTAAAATCTACAAAGGGTATACTGTTGTTAATACAAATGGTTTTAAAAGAATTAATAATATTTCAATAATGCAACTTTCCAAGGATGGCCAAAAAGTTGTTGGTTCTAAAAAAAATATTAATTGTGATTGTTTAGGAGTTTCAGGCGGATGGACACCAGCTGTTCACCTTTTTACTCAATCTGGTGGAAAATTAAAATTTAGAGATGAAGATCAAGTTTTTATTCCAAATATGCATCCATCGGATCAAGTAAGTATAGGTTCCTGTAATGGTGATTTTACTTTAGATGAGATATTTTTAACAGTCCCTAAAATTTTAAAAGATTTTTTAAATATTAAAAAAACTGAGTATGAAAATTTTGAAGTCCAGTCATCATTTAACAAATCAAAAAGAAATATTTGGTTACTTCCTTCTGACAAAGTTATTGGAAAAACAAAATCTTTTGTTGATTATCAAAATGATGCGACTGCAAAAGATATTAAATTAGCTCTTAGAGAAGGTTTTAGATCAATTGAACATGTAAAAAGATATACAACTACAGGAATGGGAACTGATCAAGGAAAACTTGGTAACATGCATGCACTAGGAATTATTTCTGAAACTACTAGTTCTAAAATGGGTGAACTTGGTACTACAACTTTTAGACCACCTTACACGCCTCTAACTTTTGGGACTATAGTTGGAAGAAATGTAGGCGAATATTTTGATATTTTTAGAAAAACTCCAATACATGATTGGCATGTTGAAAATAAAGCAGAATTTGAAAACGTGGGACAGTGGAAAAGAGCTTGGTATTATCCTAAAGATGGTGAGACTATGCATGAAGCAGTTCAAAGAGAAAGTAAAGCTGCGAGAGATAGCGCGGGAATTCTAGATGCGTCTACACTTGGTAAAATTGATATCCAAGGAACTGATGCTTCTGAATTTTTGAATAGAGTTTATACGAATGCTTGGTCAAAACTAGCTATTGGAAAATGTCGATATGGTTTGATGCTTAATGAAGATGGAATGGTTTATGACGATGGTGTCACAACACGATTAGATGATAATCACTATTTAATGACAACCACAACTGGTGGCGCTGCAACTGTTTTAGGTAAACTAGAAGATTACCTTCAAACAGAATGGCCTGAATTAGATGTTTACTTAACATCTGTAACCGATCATTACGCAACAGTAAGCGTTTGTGGTCCAAATAGTAAAAAAATTGTTTCACAAGTAATTTCTGACCTTGATTTTTCAGATGAAAAATTTCCACATATGTCATTTAAGAATGCAAAAATTGGTAAAATCAAATGTAGAGTGATGAGAATAAGCTTCACTGGTGAACAAAGTTACGAAATTAATGTTCAGTCAAATTATGGAAAATCAGTCTGGGAAAAATGTATGGAAGTTGGAAAAGAATTTGACATTACACCATATGGCACTGAAACAATGCATTTATTAAGAGCTGAAAAAGGATTTATTATTGTAGGACAAGATACAGATGCAACAATGACACCAATAGATTTACAAATGGACTGGATTGTAAGCAAAAAGAAATATGATTTTATTGGAAAAAGATCTTTATATAGATCCGACACTATCAAAGAGGATAGAAAACAACTTGTTGGACTGATCACAGAAGATCCAAAAGAAGTTTTAGAGGAAGGTGCTCAAATAGTAACTGATATCAACAAATCACCTGTTGAAATGTTAGGCCATGTAACTTCAAGTTATTATAGTCCTAACTTGAATAAATCAATTGCACTTGGTGTTGTTAAAGGTGGAAAAAAAATGATGGGTCAAAAATTAATTATCCCAATGCCAAATAAAAAAATAAATGTGGTGGTTGCAGATCCTGTGTTTTTAGATAAGGAAAATGAAAGATTAAATGCTTAATTATTCAAAAGTTATAACTGAGAAAAAATCTTATACAGGTTTACAGATGTATGAGGTTGCTCCTATTATGAAATTGATCATAAGAGGTAAGAAAAGAGAATTTTTATCTGCAATTGGTAAATCGTTGAATTTACTTTTACCAACAGAAGCTAACACATCATCAAGAAGTGAAAAATTAACAGCTCTTTGGTTAAGCCCAGATGAATGGATGATCTTTTCAAATGAAACTTTAAATTCAGATGATAACGATTATAAGACAGAGAACTTACTGAATAGGAATATTTCTAAAATAAATTTAGGAGCTGTTACAGATGTTTCAGATCAATTTGTTTTGATAAATATCAAAGGTGATAAAATTTTTGATTTATTTGAAACAGGTTCTCCGTTTAACTTTAATGATTTTAGAAATAAAAATGGTGCAGTTACTCAAACGATTCTCGCTAAAATTGATGTTATAATTCATAATCAAAACCAAAATGAGGTAAATCTTTTTGTAAGACGCTCATTTTCACAACATTTATTCTCCTGGATGAATGATAGTGCGTCAAGATTATAGTCTCATTTATTTTTAAAATAAGCTAGATAAAGCTATGAAAAAAATATTCTTAATAGCGTTATTCGCTTTTTTACCCTTTTCTTTAAACGCAGAATCCAATTTAGACAAAATTCTATCATCAGGAGTTCTTAAAGTTGGAACAACAGGTGATTGGGATCCTATGACAATGAAAGATCCAGCAACCAACAAATATAAGGGTTTTGACATTGATGTAATGAACGAACTTGCTAATGACATGGGTGTTAAGATTGAATTTGTACCTGCTGAATGGAAGACGATTGTCTCGGGTATTACGTCAGAGAGATATGACATATCAACAAGTGTAACCAAAACTCCTAAGAGAGCAGAAGTTGCAGGTTTCACTGACACTTATTACAAATACGGTACTGTTCCACTTGTTTTAAAAAAAAATTTAAAGAAATTTCCTACATGGGATTCTTTAAATAACTCGAATGTAACAATCGCAACTACACTTGGAACATCACAAGAAGAAAAAGCAAAAGAATTTTTTCCAAAATCAAAATTGAACTCAGTCGAAGCACCTGCCAGAGATTTTCAAGAAGTTTTAGCTGGTAGAGCTGATGGTAATATTACAAGCTCCACAGAAGCAAATAAACTCGTAATTAAATACCCACAATTGGCAATAGTTCCAGATGGGGAAAAAAATCCAGCATTTTTAGCAATGATGGTTCCAAAGGGTGATAATAAATGGAACAATTATGTGAATGATTGGATTAAAAAAAAAAAATCATCAGGATTTTTTACTAAGTTACTAGCGAAATATAATTTAAAAAGCTTATAATCAATTAGTAATTAATTTCTAATTCATTATAACTTTAATAGTGAGAAATTTATTTTTTTTACTTTTAATTTTACCTTTAACATCTTGTGGGAAGAGTGAATTAAATTGGTTAATTTTATCTCCTAATAATATCGAAGGGTTGACCAATCTAAAATTCTTATTAAGTGGATTAACTACTACTATCTTTA
>CACNUU010000018.1 GCA_902623735.1 uncultured Pelagibacteraceae bacterium
TCTCATCTGAAATTAAAAAAGCTAATTCTAAAGCTTGATCTGCATTAAGTCTTGGATCACAATGAGTATGATATCTGCTGGACAAATCTTGATCTTGAATATTTTTAGCTCCACCAGTGCATTCAGTTACATTTTGACCAGTCATCTCAATATGTAATCCACCCGCATAAGATCCTTCGCTTTGGTGTACAGCAAATACATCTTTAACTTCTTTTAAAACGTTATTAAAACGTCTTGTTTTAAAACCGGTGGTAGATTGAATTGTATTTCCATGCATTGGATCACATGACCAAATGACATTTACACCCTCTTTCTTAATTCCACGAATAAGTTTTGGTAAATATTTTCCAACACTGTCATGTCCAAATCTTGATATTAAAGTAATTTTACCTTTTTCATTTGCAGGATTAATCAAATTGCAAATCTTTACTATTTCATCAGGTTTGCTCGTAGGTCCACATTTTATTCCAATAGGATTTTCTATACCCCTACAATATTCAACGTGACCTCCATCTAATTGTCTTGTTCTATCACCAATCCATACAAAATGAGCTGATGTTGCGTGATGTTCCCCTGTAGTTGAGTCAATTCTCGTCATACTTTCTTCAAAAGGCAAGTGTAAAGCTTCATGAGACGTCCAAAAATTTACTGTCTTTAATCTTCTGTTAAATTCAGAATTTATTCCGCAAGCATCCATAAATGCTAATGCATCAGCAATCTTGTCTTCTAATTCTTTAAATTTTTTAGCTTGGGGACTTTTCTTAATATAGCCCAAGTTCCATAAGTGAACTTTTTTCAAATCTGCAAACCCACCATGTGAAAATGCTCTTAAAAGATTTAATGTTGAAGCTGATTGAGAGTAAGCTTTAAACAATCTTTTTGGATCATGCTTTCTAGCTTTTTCTGTAAATTCTATACCATTAACATTATCACCAAGGTAACTTGGTAGTTCTGTATCACCTTGTTTTTCAGTCGGCGCACTTCTAGGTTTTGCAAATTGACCTGCTATTCTTCCTAGTTTAATTACTGGGAGTGAAGCTGAATAAGTTAATACTAATGACATCTGAAGAATTACTTTAAAGTAATCTCTTATATTATCTGGATTAAATTCTGCAAAACTCTCTGCACAATCTCCACCCTGAAGTAAAAATGCTTTACCATCTACTACCTCAGCTAACTGTTTTTTTAGATGTCTTGTTTCCTCAGCAAAAACAAGTGGAGGAAAAGATTTTATTTTATTTAAAACCTGATCCAATTCTTTTTTATCCTGATATTCAGGAATATGTTTAACTGGGAATTTTCTCCAACTATTAATTTTCCAATTTTTCATGTTCAACCTAAGATTGTTGTATCAGAGTTTTTTTATTATTCAACGGTTACAGATTTAGCTAAATTTCTGGGCTTATCTATATCAAAACCTTTTTTTAAAGCTGAATAATAAGCTAATTTTTGGAGTGGTATAGTCAAGAGAAATGGCAAAAGATCATCATTTGTGCTTTCAACTTCTATCGTTTCCCAAATATTTTCAGAAATAATCTCATCTGAACTTTTGTTAGTAATTAATAAAACCTTTGCTCCTCTTGCGATTACTTCCTGCATATTTGAAATAGTTTTTTTATAATAATTATCTCTAGGCGCTAACACTACAACTGGCATACCGTCTTCAATTAAAGCTAGAGGTCCATGTTTCATTTCACCTGCTGGATAACCTTCTGCATGGATATATGATAGTTCTTTTAATTTAAGAGCCCCTTCTAATGCAATAGGATAAGAAAATCCCCTTCCCAAAAACATAGATCCTTTAGCTTCATTAAATGTACTTGATACATTTTGAATTTTATTGTCTGTTGCCAAAGTTTCCTCAACTAATTTAGGTAAATTCTTTAAATCTTTTAATTTTTCAGATAGTTCTTTTTTTTCCAAATCTCCCCTAACAGATCCAAATTTTAAGGCTAAAATATATAAAATAAGGATTTGGCCTAAAAAAGCTTTTGTGGATGCAACTCCAATCTCAGTACCACAATGAATTGGTAAAACAAATTCTGAGTCCCTGGCTATTGAACTCTCAATTACGTTTACAACCGAGCACGTTTTCATACCATTTTTGTTACACAAATCTAATGCAGCATAGGTATCTGCTGTTTCTCCAGATTGTGACACAAAAACATACAACGTGTCTTTTTTAAATCTATTTTTCCTGTATCTAAATTCTGATGCTATATCAACATTGACTTCCAGTGAAGTTAATTCCTCAAACCAATACTTAGACATCAAACATGAATGGTAAGCTGTTCCACAACCAATTAATGTAATTGAAGAAATTTCATTTTGTTTCCATGGAATGTTGTAAATATTGATATCATTATTAACAGTATCTATATATTCTTTTATTCCATTCTTTAAAGTAATTGGCTGTTCCTCAATTTCTTTAGCCATAAAGTGCTTGTAATCACCTTTTTCATATTCTTTTTCTTCAGAAGATAGTTGTAAAATTTTTTTATTTATCTTAACTCCATCTTCATTAAAAAACTCAACATGATCTTTTTTTATAATACAAAATTCACCATCATTTAAGTATGTGATTTTGTTTGTCATTGATTTAAGTGCATACGAGTCTGAGCCTAAATAATTTTCATTAGGACCATAGCCCACTGCTAATGGAGAACCTCTTCTTGCACCAACAATTAAATCCGGTTGATCTTTAAATATTATCCCTAAAGCGAAACTTCCATGAAGAGATTTTAAAGTTTTTTTTATTGAATTGATAATATCATCAGATTTTAAATTCTCAGTTATTAGATGAACTATTACTTCTGTATCAGTTTGAGATTTAAATTTATGTCCCTTTCCAACTAAAAATTTTTTTAATAAAGTTGAATTTTCAATAATACCATTATGAACAACAGACACATTCTGTGATGAATGTGGATGTGCGTTAATACTGTTGGGTAGGCCATGTGTTGCCCATCTTACATGACCAATACCAATAGTGCCTTGCATACTTTGTACTAGAGAATTCTTTTCGAGATTGTCAACTCTACCTTCAGACTTGATCTCATTAATCAAACCACTTGAAAGTGTAGCTATTCCTGCTGAATCATAACCTCTATACTCTAATTTCTTTAGTGAATTAATTATTGTAGCTGAAACAGGTTTGTTGCTATTTATACCTATAATTCCACACATTATATTTTCTTTCTTTTGTAATTTTTAATTTCTGTTTGTAAACTTCTAGTAAGTGCCAATGAATTTTTTTTAACATTTTTTGTAATTACCGAGCTGGCACCAATCGTACTACCCTCTTCAATGGTTAACGGGGCTACTAAAGATGAGTTTGAACCGATAAAAACATTATCTTTAATTTTTGTTTTATTTTTATTCACTCCATCATAATTGCATGTAATTGTACCTGCTCCTACATTAACTGATTTACCAATTTGACTATCACCAATATATGTTAAGTGATTCACTTTAGAATTTTTACCTAAAGTACTTTTTTTAATCTCTACAAAATTGCCAATCTTAGATCCTTCTTTTAAAGTTGTCCCAGGTCTAACTCGAGCATAAGGTCCTATTTCCACTTTATTTTCTATTTTACAATTTTCTAAATGAGAAAATGATTTAATGGCAACATTATTTCCGATTTTAACTTTTGAACCAAATACAACATAAGGATCAATAGATACATTTTTACCAATCACGGTATCGTGAGAAAAAAAGATTGTTTCTGGACCAATCATTTTAACCCCTTTTTTTAAAAATTTATTTCGAAGAATATTTTGTGTTTTTTGTAAATTTAATTGTTTCATCTTTTAAATTCTTTATATTAACTGTATGTAATTCTTAATTCACAAAATATTTCTTAAAAATACTTTTAACAATGAAACAAATTTTTACAATTCTCTTTGATTTAGATGGTACTTTAGTCGATACAGCACCTGATTTGATGCATGCTCATAATTACGTTATGAAAAAATTTGGTTATCCAACAAAATCTACGGATGAAATTCGAAATTTAGTCGGCCAAGGTGCAGGTGCTATGTTGGGAAGATCAATATGGGGACAAGCAAAAAAAGAGTTTGGTAAAGTTCAAGATGAAAATATTAAAAAAGAAATGGTGAAAGACTTTGTGGATTTTTATGGAAAAAATATTGTTAATGAAAGTAAGCTTATTGATGGGGTAAAAGATTTTTTAATTTGGTCAAAAAAGAAAAATATTTCTATGGGCGTTTGTACAAATAAACAAGAGCACCTTGCTGTAGATCTTTTAAAAAAAATTGGTATTTATGATTTTTTTGAATATGTTGCGGGTCATAATACTTTTGATTATTGTAAACCTGACCCAAGGCATTTAACCTCGGTGATTGAAATCTTGGATGGTGATATTAAAAAATCTTTAATGATTGGCGACAGTGAAACAGATGCTAATGCTGCTAAAAGTGCTGGCTTGCCAGTAATTTTGCTTGAGGATGGATATACTGAAAAAAATACAACTGAAATATACCATAATCACTTAATAAAAGACTTTGTTGGTATTGAAAAAATTGTAACAAAATATCTTTAATATTGATTATTTTTTTTTAACTATTAAAAACAATTTCGTTAATAGGAGTTATTTTTGATATTACATAAAGTAAAAGTTTTCCCATCTAAAATTCATTTACCTAAGAAAAATCAACTTGCATGGAAAATTGCAGAAATAGCGAGTGACAATGCAAGATTGGATAAAGATGCAATTGAAATGGTTATTAATAGAATTATAGACAATGCATCTGTAGCAATCGCTTCCCTAAACAGAAATCCAGTAATTTCATCTAGAGAGATGGCTTTAAAGCACCCAAAAAGATATGGTGCAACATTATTTGGTGTTAGTAGTAAATTAAAATTTGATTGTGAATGGGCAGCTTGGTCTAACGGAACAGCTGTAAGAGAGTTAGACTTTCATGATACTTTTTTAGCTGCAGATTATAGTCATCCAGGAGATAATATTCCTCCACTAATAAGTGTAGCTCAACAGAATAAAAAAAGTGGTTTAGATTTATTAAGGGGTATTTTAACCGCTTATGAAGTTCAAGTTAATTTAGTGAAAGGAATTTGTTTACATAAACATAAGGTAGATCATATTGCCCATTTAGGTCCTAGTGTAGCAGCTGGAATAGGCACGTTACTGAGATTAAATACTGAAAAAATATATCAAGCTGTACAACAAGCGTTACATACAACTATTTCTACAAGACAATCTAGAAAAGGAGAAATTTCAAGCTGGAAAGCTTTTGCCCCTGCGCACGCTGGAAAACTAGCAATCGAGGCTGTTGATAGAGTTATGCGTGGTGAAGGTGCTCCAAGTCCAATTTATGAGGGTGAGGATAGTGTGATAGCAAGAATTTTAGATGGAAAGAAAGCATTATATAAAGTGCCTCTTCCAAAAAAAAATGAAACTAAAAAAGCAATTCTTGAAACCTATACAAAAGAATATTCAGCAGAATATCAGTCTCAAGCCTTAATTGACTTAGCTAAAAAATTTAAAAAGAAGTTAAAAAATCTTAATCAAATAAAAAAAATTGATATATACACCAGCCATCATACCCATTATGTAATTGGAACTGGTGCAAATGATCCTCAAAAAATGGATCCTAATGCTAGT
>CACNUU010000019.1 GCA_902623735.1 uncultured Pelagibacteraceae bacterium
AATACCAATTTTCCAAAGCCTAAATATCCAAAAACAAACCCTAAAAATATAAGAGTAAAAGAAATTGGAAATCCTACAAAGATTGCAAAAAGCATAACACCAACAAGAATAAAACCTAAAATTGCTGGGTTGATAAATTCAGCTATCATTTATTTTCTCCAGGCCATTCACCTTTTTTTGCAGCCCAATAACTTTTTAATAATTCAGAAACACCTTGTATAAGTAAAAAAATAATTCCTATTAGTAGGCAGGTTTTGATGGGCCACATAAATGGCATCCATGTTGTGTCCATACCTCTCTCACCTCTTCTGATTGACTCTTCAACAAATCCTATTGTCATGTAAAGAAAAACAATTAAGCCTGGAAAATAAAATAGAATGTATAGCCAAAAATCTATTAATCCTTGTGTTCTTGTTTTAAAATTTCTGTATAGAAAATCTGCCCTAATATGCACACCTCTTGAAAGGGCGTAGCCAGCACCCAGCATAAAAAGAGCACCATATAAAAAACGACTAATATCATATGCCCAAATTGTTGGTGCTAAAAATAATTTTCTTGCTAAAACTTCGTAAGTCATAGCAAAAATCAATGGCATCAAAATCCAACACACTATATTACCAATCCACTTACTAAATTTGTCTATATTTATTATTGATTTAGCCATCCATAATGGCATGTCATCGGGCATTTTTCCTGAACCACCTCGCCTTTCGGCAATCATTTCATCTGAAATATCAAGTTTACTTGGTTCCTCTACCATAAAATTCTAGTTAAAAAAATTAGAGCGGACTGTAAAAGTCCGCTCTAATAAATCAAGATTAATTACTGATTACTTTAATGTTGCTGCGTGAGCCATTCCTAGCTTAGCATTTGACATTTGAGCACCACTCCAGAATGGAACAGCTACGTCAGCAAAGTTTTTCATTGATGTATAAACTTCGTTGAAGAATTTGTTTTTCTTCGCGTTTTTATTCAATGTAGCTTTTGCTGCAGCCATATATTCTGTGAAATAATCAGAAGGAGTATCTTCTAAAATTACTCCATGCTTTGTAGTAAGTTCTTGTAAAGCTTTACCATTCTCATAGATTCTATAACTTAAAGATTTTGCTAATGAAGCATTAGCTGCAACTTCAAGAGATTTTTTCTCATGAGCACTCATAGCTTTATAAGTTTTTCCAGTAATATAAAAGTCAGCATTTACCACTACTTGGTGTAGACCTTGTAAGTAATAATGTTTTAAAACTTTTTGAAAACCAAATGTTAAATCTGGTTTTGGACAACACCACTCAGCAGCATCGATAGTTCCCGCTTCTAAAGCTGGTAGAATATCTCCACCACCCATAGCAACAGATGCTATACCAATGTCTTTGTAAGTTTGACCTGGAATTCCCGGAGGAGTTCTGAATTTATATTTTCTAAAGTCAGCCATATCTTTAATTGGTTTTGGAAACCAACCTAAAGCTTCTGGTCCAACTGGTTGAAGCATAAATCCTTTGATGTCTCTTCCCATTTCTTTCCATAGTTGGTCGTATAATTCTTTACCACCACCATATTGAAACCATGATAGAAAAGCTAAATTGTCAATACCAACTCCTCCACCAGCTACTGGCGAACCAAATAACATAGCAGCAGGATGATCACCTGACCAATAGTGTGTCCAAGCAAATCCGCAATCAATTAAACCCTTGTCAACAGCGTCTAAAGTTTCTTTAACTCCGACAACTGCACCAGCTGGTAAAATTTCAAACTTTAAAGATCCACTTGTTAACTCAGTAACAGTATCAGTAAAATCCTTTAACATTTTTACTTCATCAGCTTTAGTGTTAAGAACTGTCTGACATTTAAGTGTTTTTGCAGCGTTAGCACTAGACGTAAATCCTAGAACCAAAACAGTTGCAAATAACATTGAAATGATTTTTTTCATTATATTTCCCCTTGTTAGTTAAATTTAACTAACGCATACAATCAGAAAAACAAACCTGACACAAGTGACAATTGATTAATATGAGTGTAAAGATGATCAAATAAGATTAATAAAAATATTATTCAACTAGTGATGGAAAAATTTGATTTTATAATTATCGGCGCTGGATCAGCAGGATGTGTTCTCGCTAATAGACTCTCACAAAATTCTCAAAATAAAGTTTTACTGATTGAAGCTGGAGGTAAGGACAACTATCCTTGGATCCACATACCTGTTGGATATTTTAAAACAATGCACAATCCTACTGTTGATTGGTGTTACAAAACAGAGCCTGACGAAACAATGAACAATCGCTCAATTCGATATCCGCGGGGAAAAACTTTGGGTGGAAGCTCATCTATTAATGGCTTACTTTATATAAGAGGTCAAAGTAGAGATTATGATATTTGGCGGCAGTTAGGAAATACAGGATGGGGTTGGGAAGATGTTCTTCCTTATTTTATCAAAGCAGAAAATCAAGAACGTGGAAAAGATGACTATCATGGAGTTGGTGGCCCACTATCTGTTTCAGATCAAAGAATACAATTACCATTACTAAATGAATTTCAGAATGCAGCAGAGGAATTTGGTATACCCAAAACAAGGGATTTTAATACAGGAGACAACCATGGTTGCGGATATTTTCAAGTAACAGAGAAAAATGGTTTTAGATGTAGTACTGCTGTTGGTTATTTAAATCCAATTAAAAATAGAAGTAATTTAAAGATTATTACTAATGCTCATGTAAAAAAAATAATTTTTGAAAATAAAACTGCAACAAGCGTTGAATATTGGAAAGAAAATGAATTAAAAAAAGTTTTTGTAAATAGAGAAATAATTCTTTCATCAGGCTCTATAGGTTCTCCTCAAATCTTACAAACATCTGGTATTGGAAATTCAGATAAATTGAAAGACTTGGGCATAGATATTATTCATGATTTAAAAGGAGTGGGAGAAAATCTTCAAGACCATCTGATGTTTAGACCAATTTATAAAGTGCACGGATTAAAATCTTTAAACAAAAAGATAAATAGTTTGTTTGGTAAATTTATGATTGGTTTAGAATATATATTTAACAGAAGTGGACCTATGACTATGGGTGCAAGTCAAATGTGTATGTTTGCTAAAAGTGATCCATCTTTAGAATTACCAGATCTACAATGGCATGTTCAACCCATGAGTATGGATACATTGGGTGCAACAAAAAATCATGATTTTCACGCATTTACGCCTACAGTATCTAATATAAGACCAACAAGCAGAGGCCATGTTAATATTACAAATAAAGATTCTAGAATTTATGCAAAAGTAAAATTGAATTATCTTTCAACTGAACATGATCGCATGGTTGCTGCAAAAGGTTTAAAATTAACAAGAAAAATAGTGATGGAGTCTGAAACTTTTAAGAAATATAAACCAGAGGAGTACAGACCTGGCATAGATATAAATGATGATGAAGAACTAGTAAAAGCTGGTTCTGATTATACTCAAACTATTTTTCATCCTGTCGGTACTTGTAAAATGGGACAAGATGATATGGCTGTAGTAGATGAAAAACTTAAAGTAAAAGGTCTGAATAATCTTAGAGTAATTGATGCATCAATAATGCCAAATATAACTTCAGGTAATACCAATGCACCAACAATAATGATTGCAGAAAAAGGTGCTGATATGATACTTAGAAGTTAATGTTCACTGATTTTATCACCCCGGAACAAATAACGATTTTAACACAAATCATCTTAATTGATCTTGTTCTTGCAGGTGATAATGCGATCATAATTGGAATGGTTGCATCAAAATTTCCTTTAGAGCAAAGAAAAAAAATAATTTTCTGGGGAATAGGCGGGGCAGTTGTTTTAAGAATTATTTTAACTTTATTAACTGCTTATTTATTACAAATTACAGGTCTAAGATTAATTGGTGGTCTTCTTTTACTTTATATAGTTTATAAACTTTATGTTGATGTTGTAAAAGGCTCTGATCACGAAGCAGATGTAAAAGTAGATAATTCAAGTTTCTTAAAAGCTATTTGGACAATTTTATTAGCTGATTTTACGATGAGTTTAGATAATGTTTTAGGAGTTGCCGGGGCGGCTGGAGATCATTATTACTTATTGGTTTTTGGTCTTGTGTTATCAATTGTATTAATGGCAACTGCAGCAACTTTAATATCCAACTGGATTAAGAAGTATAAATGGATTGCCTGGGCTGGTTTATTAGCCATTCTTCTTGTTGCTATTGAATTGATTTATACAGATATTCAAATATTATTTTTATAATGTACTTAAAAAATTATAATCTTAAAAACAAAACAGCAGTTGTTACTGGTGCAGGGAAAGGACTTGGAAGAGCTTGTGCAATCGCTCTTGCTGAAGCTGGAGCTAATTTAGTAATAATTAGTAGAACTAAAAAAGATTTAGATGAAGTTTCAAAGAAAATTAAGAAACTCAAATCTAAATGCCAATCTTACATATGTGACATCACTAATTATAATGAAATTAAGAATATTATAAATAAACAGCCTAAAATAGATATTTTAATAAATAACGCTGGAAATAATATCCCCGAGCACTTCACAAAAGTTAAAACTAAAAATATGGAATACCTTGTAAAGATCAATACTATTGCCACTTTTAATCTTGCTCAGCTATGTGCATTGAAAATGATTAAAAATAAAAATAGAAAAAAAATTGGGGGTGCTATTGTGAATATGTCATCACAAATGGGTCATGTGGGTGGACCAATAAGAAGTGTGTATAATATGACAAAATTTGGCTTAGAGGGTCTTACAAAGGGAATGTCAATAGACCTTGCAAAGTACAATATTAGAGTCAACACAGTATGTCCTACATTTGTTGTAACACCAATGACTAGTAAATTTCTAAAAAGTAAAAAATTTAAAAAGGAAGTTTTGGGTAATATACCACTTGGCAGATTTGCAGAGTTATCTGATGTAGCTTCTGCAGCTGTCTTTTTAGCATCAGATGCAGCATCAATGATTACAGGAACTTCATTATTGGTTGATGGTGGATGGACAGCAAAATAATATCTAAATTTTTATTATTACTCATTTTATTTGTACCAACACATCTAAATGCTATTGAGTTTAAGGGAAAATTTTTACAAGGTCATTATATAATTGGTATCACCGATCCATCAGCAAAA
>CACNUU010000020.1 GCA_902623735.1 uncultured Pelagibacteraceae bacterium
AGGATTGTTGCTATTAGCAGGCATAGGCATTAATTCATTTTCACCTAAAATCCTAGCTACCCTTGTTGTAGGTTGTGCACCTTGACTCAACCAATACTTAATCCTTTCAGCTTCTAATCCAATTCTTTCTTTTTTCTCTTTTGGTAATAGTGGATTGAAAAAACCTACTTTCTCGATAAATCTTCCATCTCTTGCAAATCGGCTGTCGGCTACTACAACCTTATAAACAGGTCTCTTTTTTGTACCACCTCGTGATAATCTTAATTTTAACATTTACTCTCCTTTTTTATTTTAGTTGATTGAATAATTCTGGAGGTATTCCCTTATCAGACATACCTTTCAGGTTTCCTTTTGACATCTTTTTCATCATTTCAGACATCATTTTAAATTGTTTTAACAATTTATTGATAGTGGCTGGATCAGTTCCAGAACCATTAGCAATTCTTTTTTTTCTTGAACCATCTATAATTTTTGGGTTCTCTCTTTCCTTTTTTGTCATTGATAAAATTATAGCTTCATTTTTTGTAATAACACTTTCATCTATTCCAGCTGCATCCATTTGTGATTTTACTTTCGAAACGCCTGGCAGAAAAGACATGACTCCCTCGATGCCACCCATTTTTTTCATTTGTCTTAATTGTGTTAAATAATCTTGCATTGAGAATTGCCCTTTTTTTAAATTTTCCTCTGTTTTTTTTATATTTACTTCACCTAAATCTTGAGCAGCTTTTTCAACAAGGGATACAATATCTCCCATTCCAAGAATTCTATTTGCAATTCTATCTGGATGAAATACTTCAAGATTTTCAATTTTTTCTCCAACACCTAAAAATTTAATTGGAACTTGTGAAACAAATTTCATACTAACAGCTGCCCCGCCTCGCGCATCACCATCAGCTCTTGTTAAGATTATTCCTGAGAGATTAACAGTATTTTTGAATTCTTTTGCAACAGATGCTGCTACTTGTCCAGTAAGAGAATCAGCAACCAAAAAAGTCTCAGCTGGTTTGATCGTATTTTCAATTTGCTTGATTTCACTCATCATCTGCAAATCTATTTGGGTTCTACCCGCAGTATCAAATAAAATAATTTCTGCACCATTTAAATTAGCTACACTAATGGCTCTTTGACAAATATCAGTCGGTAGTTGTCCTTCAATTATTGGAAGGGTTAAAATATTATTTTGTTCACCTAAAAATTTTAATTGTTCTTGTGCTGCTGGCCTGTATATATCCAAGCTAACCATCATTACCCTCTTTTTTTTGGTACTTTCTAAATATCTTGCAAGCTTAGCCGTAGTGGTAGTTTTGCCTGAACCTTGTAATCCAACTAACATCATAGGTACTGGTGGAACTGCATTAAGATTTACATCATTATTTTTTTCACCAAGTAAATTAACTAATTCATCATAAACAATCTTTACAACCATATCACCAGGGGATGTCGATCTTATTATTTCTTGGCCCAGAGCTTTTGGTTTAACTTTTTCTATAAAATCTTTAGCAACATCAAGAGAGACATCTGCCTCTAATAAAGCTTGTCTTATACCTCTCAATCCCTCATCAACTTGATTTTCATCAAGTGATGGTGCTTTTTTTAAAGAGGAAAAAACTTCCTCAAATTTATTTGTCAAATTTTCAAACATATTTATTTCACGCATTAGTAATCGCACTAGTGGGCGAACCCTCGCTGACTAGTGTCGATCTCTTTGTTTCCAAAGACACCGCAAATTTAACGTTTTTGCGGAAACTGGCACAAACTATAATAGAGGTTCAAAAAGTCAATAAATAAGTTAAATAACTATATATGGACATTAAAGCATTTAAAATGGATGGATTAGGTAATGATTTTGTTATCATCGATAATAGACAAAAAATTACTAATTTAACTAAAGAACAAATAATTAAGATTTGTAATAGAAATTTTATAGGTTGTGATCAATTAATATTAATAGAAACAGACAAATCAGCTGATGCAAGTTTAAAATTTTATAACTCTGATGGTGGAGAGTCTGGAGCATGTGGTAATGGAACTAGATGTGTGGCTGGCTTAATTTCAAAAGAGCTAAATAACAAAAGTGTAATTTTAAAAACTCTATCTGGAAATTTAAAATCTGAAATATTAGAAAATAAAATTGTTACAACAGAAATTGGTAAAGCTAGAATAGAGTGGAATGAAATACCTCTATCGAAAAAATTAGATACAAAAAATTTAAATATTAAAATTAATGATAAAAATAACAAAGAATATTTTGGTGGTACCGCAGTCAATGTTGGTAATCCACATATAATTTTTTTTGTAAATGAAATTGATAATTTTGATATTAAAGAAATTGGTCCCAATATTGAAAAGCATAAAATTTTTCCAGAAAAATGTAACGTTACAATAGCTCAAGTTATTAATAAAAATCTAATTAAAGTTAAAGTTTGGGAGCGGGGAGCTGGTTTGACCAAAGCATGTGGAACTGCAGCATGCGCCACTGCTTTTGCTGGTAAGTTAAAAAACCTTACTAATGATAAAACAGATATAGAATTTGAAAATGGAAAGTTAACAATCTCATTTGATGAAAAAGACTCAATTCATATGAAAGGTCCTATTTCAGATATAAGAGAAATCGACATAAAATTATAATGGGAATTTTAGATAAATTTAAAATTGGTTTTAAAAAAAGCGCTTCAGCGCTTACTTCAGGAATTAAAGAAATAATTATAAAGAAAGAAATAGATGATGAAAACTTAAATAAGATAGAGGAATTTTTAATTCAGTCAGATGTGGGAGTAGAGGCCGCATCTGAAATAAAAGAGATTATTTCAAGTAAAAAAATTGACCCTAAAAAAGATTTATCAGACGAAATAAATTTAATTTTAAAAGAATATATTATTTCTTTAATGAAACCTCTAGAAAATAATTCTTTTTTTGAAAAAAAGGATAAACTTAATGCAACTTTAGTTGCAGGGGTTAACGGTGTTGGCAAAACAACTACTATAGGGAAAATTGGTAAAATTTTAAAAACTAACGGAAATAAAGTAATGTTTGCGGCTTCAGATACTTTTCGAGCTGCTGCAATTGAACAGTTAGAAAATTGGGCTAATAAAATTGAGGTTCAAATAACTAAATCATCGCAAGGATCTGATCCAGCATCTGTAGCGTATAAAGCTGTTGATGAAGCAATAAAAAGTAATTTTAACCAAGTTTTAATCGATACTGCTGGAAGACTTCAAAATAAAAAAAATTTAATGGAAGAATATAGAAAGATAGCTAATGTCACAAAAAAAATTGTTCCTGAGGCACCACATAATGTTATTTTAGTTTTAGATGCAACCTCAGGACAAAATGTAATCAATCAAGTTGAGGAATTTAACAAAATTATTCCTATAACTGGTATCGTAATGACTAAATTAGATGGAACAGCAAAAGGTGGTATTCTTTTAGCCTTAGCAAAAAAATATAAACTTCCAATTATTGCATTGGGCTTAGGTGAAAAAGAGGATGATTTACAATTGTTTGATACAGAAAAATTTGCTGAAGCTTTTACACTAGTTAATTAAATTGCTTGAAATTAAAGGTTTATAGATATTGCATTTGTAATTATCATTAAACTTATAATGTCCACAATCTTTGGAAAATGATGAAATTATAAAATCAAATTTACCCGTTGTTGGGTAAAGCTCTAATTTTTTTTTTGATATATCGTATTTAAAATTTGCATTTAGGCTTTTTACTGCACTAATCATCACCAATGTTTTATCATCTTTTAACAAATAGTACGCAAAATCATCAGGAAATACTGGGAAATCATATTCTTGCAGAAAATATTTTGCTTGGGATGGAAACCAATCATAAGAAATTAAAGGCTTGGATGACTTTGTTGAATGATTGTAAATGTAAAGATCTTTTGGATTATCATTTATATAATTACTATCTTCACCCTTGGCTAAAA
>CACNUU010000021.1 GCA_902623735.1 uncultured Pelagibacteraceae bacterium
AGCTAAAGTGGTAATAACTCTTAAAAATGGTAAAAAAATTACTGAGGAACAAGGTGTTGCTGACGCTCACCCTTTTGGTTTGCGTCCTTTTAAAAGAGAAAATTATATCAAAAAATTTTTAACTCTTACAGAAAATATAATAAATAAAAAAGAGAGTGATAGATTTTTAAAAATAGTGCAAAATTTAAAAAATCTTAAAAAAGGTCAATTAGATAAACTGAATATAGAAATAAAAAAAAATAAATTAAAAAGAAATTTAAGAAAAGGAATTTTTTAATGCATTTTGTGGAAAAACAACCTAATCAAAAGAGAGAAGATTTTGTAAAAAAACTAAAGTCTAATAAAATTTTAAGAGTACCTGGTGCTTATAATCCTCTAACTGCTAAATTAATTGAAGAAATAGGATATGATGCAGTTTATGTATCAGGAGGTGTGATGGCAAATGACCTTGGCTTTCCTGATATCGGATTAACTACATTACAAGATGTAAGCACGAGATCATACTTAATCTCAAGAGTAACTAATCTTCCAACAATTGTTGACATAGATACTGGATTTAAGTCTTGT
Organism: uncultured Pelagibacteraceae bacterium; assembly: GCA_902623735.1. Taxonomy (GTDB): domain Bacteria; phylum Pseudomonadota; class Alphaproteobacteria; order Pelagibacterales; family Pelagibacteraceae; genus Pelagibacter. The sequence continues at coordinate 568 of CACNUU010000021.1, forward strand.
AAGGAAACGATCGAAACTTTTGAAGAATTTGGAATTTCTGCTGTGCACATAGAAGATCAAATAGAAAGAAAAAGATGTGGTCACTTAGAAAATAAAGAACTAATTTCAAAAGAGGAAATGGTTAAAAAGATAAAAGAGTGCATCTCCTCAAAAAAAGATGAAAATTTTAAAATTATAGCAAGATCTGATGCAAAGAGTGTTGAAGGTATTGATAAAATGATTGATAGATGTAAAGCGTACATTGACGCTGGAGCAGAAATAGTTTTTCCAGAAGCTTTGCAAGACGAAAAAGATTTTGAGAAAGTTAGAAAAGAATTAAAATGTTACTTGCTAGCAAATATGACAGAATTTGGTAAGTCTAAATTATTTAATTATAAAGAGCTTGAAAATCTTGGCTACAACATTGTAATTTATCCAGTTACAACTCAAAGGTTAGCAATGAAAAATGTTGAGGATGGTTTAAGAGACATTTATGCAAATGGACATCAAAAGAATATTATTGATAAAATGCAGACCAGAAAACGATTATATGAGCTTGTTGATTATGAAAAATATAATAGTTTAGATGAAAAAATTTATAACTTTAATACTGAGGGTCATGAATAATGAGTGAAGAGATTAAAAAAGGTTTGCTTGGAATAGTGGTTGACGAGACAGAAGTCTCTAAAGTAATGCCAGAAATTAATTCTCTTACTTACAGAGGTTATGCTGCTCAAGATTTATGTGAATATTGTAGATTTGAGGAAGTTGCATATTTAATTTTAAATAAAGATCTTCCAAATACTATTCAATTAAGAAAATTTGAAAAAGAAGAAAGAACTAATAGAGATTTATCTAAAGATCTTTATTCAATTATAAAAAAAATGCCAAAAAAATCACATCCCATGGATGTTGCTAGAACTGCGGTAAGTATAATGGGCTTAGAGGATAAAGAAACTGGAGATTCCTCGCAAGAAGCCAATATGAGAAAAGCAATAAGAATTTTAGCTAAAACCCCTACAGCTCTAGCTGCTTTTTATAGAGTTAGAAAAGGAAAAAAAATAATTAAACCTAAAAAGAACTTAAATATTGCTGAAAACTTTTTTTATATGTGTTTTGGTAGAGTGCCTCAAAAGGAAATAGTTAAGGCTTTTGATGTTTCTCTAATATTATATGCAGAACACAGTTTTAATGTTTCAACTTTTACAGCAAGAACAATAACAAGTAGTTTATCAGATATACATGGTGCAATCACTGGAGCAATTGCAAGCTTGAAAGGTCCTCTTCATGGTGGAGCAAATGAAGAAGTTATGCATATGATGAATAGAATTAAAAAGCCTGAAAATGCTCTTAAATGGATAAATGACGCTTTAAAAAATAAGGAAGTTGTAATGGGATTTGGTCATAGAGTTTATAAATCAGGAGATTCTAGAGTTCCCACAATGCGAAAATATTTTTCAAAAGTTGCAAAAATTAAAAAAGATAAAAAATTTGAGAAAATTTATGACATTGTTGAGAGGGTAATGATTGAAAAGAAAAATATTCATCCAAATGTTGATTACCCTACAGGTCCTACTTACCATTTAATGGGATTTGATACTGATTTTTTTACTCCAATTTTTGTTATTTCAAGGATTACTGGATGGTCAGCGCATATAATGGAGCAGCATGCTGCAAACAAATTAATCAGGCCGTTAGCTAGTTATAAAGGGAATCAGCACAGAAAAGTTGTTCAACTAAATCAAAGATAAATTTATTTTTTTATTTTAGCAAATCTTCCTTCACAAATTATTTCACAGTTTAATTTATTGAGATTTACAAATTCATCGATTGCTTTTTTAACTCCAGGTGCGTTACCTAAGTTATAATCATCACACAAAATTGTTCCATTTTTTTCTAAAACCAAGCCGCAACATTCTAGATCATTCTTAACTGTATCATAATCATGTCCTCCATCTAAAAAGACATAGTCTATCTTAGTCATATCAATTTTTTTTAAGATTTTATTTGAATTGCCTTTTATAAGATGAACGTTTTCTTTAAATTTTTTTAGAAGATCTTTAACTGCATCTAGACTGTAAGGATTTTGTTTTTTTATATATTTGAAATAAAAACTTTTTAGAGGGTTTTTAAAATTTGTATTAGGAATGACTTCATTTTTATTTTCATCATTTTCTTCAAACAAATCTAATCCGATGTATTTAAAATCATCTTTATGGATGCTATAGAGTAACTCACAAACATTTCTTGCTGTTACTCCATGAAACACTCCTATTTCCATGAAGCTTTTAGGATTTTCTTTTTTTATTTCTTCCAGAAAAAACTCACCATGCCCTTTTTGTTTCAGGCTTGTTTTTCTAAAATACTTTTTGTATTTCAACTGAATTAACTAAATGCTTCTACCCAAGTACCTTGTGTTGATGCTTTTGAATATTCTGTTGCACGACCTTCAAAGAAATTCATATGTTCTACAGCATTCAGCATGGTATCTAGCCATCCTAAAGGATTTTTTTGAACATCATAAATTGGTTCAAGGCCTAATTGGACTAGTCTTCTGTTTCCAATAAATCTAATGTAGTCTTTAACTTCTTGAGCAGTTAAACCTTCCATTGGACCCATTTCAAAAGCTAGATCAATAAATGCATCTTCATGCTCAATGATAGTTCTGCAAGCTTCATAAAGTTCTTTTTTTAATTTTGGAGTCCAAATTTCAGGATTTTCTTTTATGAACTCTTTAAAAATTCTTATCATAGAATTACAATGAAGTGTTTCATCTCTGACAGACCAAGTAACAATCTGTCCCATTCCTTTCATTTTATTATGTCTTGGGAAATTAAGAAGAATAGCAAAACTTGCAAACAATTGAAGGCCTTCAGTAAACGCACTAAAAACTGCAACTGTTTTTGCTATGTCCTCTTTTGAATTAACATTGAAACCTTGCATATAATCATATTTATCTTTCATCTCTTTATATTTCATGAATGCAGAGTATTCTGACTCCGGCATACCAATTGTATCTAATAAATGAGAATAAGCTGCAACATGCACTGTTTCCATTGCAGCAAAAGCAGTCATCATCATCAAAACTTCTGTTGGTTTAAAAACTGTTGTGTAGTGTCTTAAGTAACAATTGTTAACCTCAACATCAGCTTGAGTAAAAAATCTAAAAATTTGCGTTAATAAGTTTTTTTCTGGTTGTGATAAATTTTTTTGCCAGTCTCTGACATCGTCACCAAGAGGTACCTCTTCTGGCAACCAATGAATTCTTTGTTGAGTAAGCCAAGCATCGTAACACCATGGGTATCTAAAAGGTTTATAAACTGGGTTTTCTACTAGTAAACCCATT
>CACNUU010000022.1 GCA_902623735.1 uncultured Pelagibacteraceae bacterium
TTGTTGGGGTTATTTTTGGAACGTATTCTTCAATTTACATAGCGAATACAGTTTTAGTCAGATTAAATGTTTCACATAGAACGATTGTTAAAGATGAAGATAAAAACTAATATAAGTTTTGTGCAGCTACCATTAAAAAAAGCATTGGTATTGACAAAAGTGTATTCGTCCTAGAAAACAACATCGCAATATTTGCCGATTTTAATCTTAATTCAACATCACATTCCACCATACCAAGAGCTCTTTTTTGATTGGGCCAAATTATAAACCAAACATTGAATGCCATAATTAATCCCAACCACATACCAATACCGATTGCTGTATGTTTTGGTATACCAGATATAATACTTAATGTCATAGCATCATAAAAATAGCCATTTAATAAAGACAGAAGCAACCCAGAGATAATTGTAAAAAGTGCAGCCCATCTAAAATAAAATAATGCAGCTGGAGCGATTATTTTGCCTATTGCTGGTTTTTGATCATCTGGAATTTTTGACATATTTGGTATTTGAACAAAATTAAAATACCACAATAGCCCTATCCACATAATAGCAAAAATCACATGTATAAATCTGCATAATGAACTCCAGAATGACGTGTCAAAAGCAAACCCACCATTAAAAAAAAATAAAAAAAGAAATATCAAAATTGTTAAACCAAATGACGCATGAATTGTTTTAGACAAAGAAGATAGTAATTTACTCATATAATAAAAAATTATATACTAAATTATATTTAATTATATTATAATTTTAAAAATTATGTCTTTTAAACTGCCACAATTAGATTACACAAAGGACGCACTGTCTCCAATAATGTCAGAAGAAACATTAGACTTGCATCACGGCAAACATCATCAAACATACATTGATAAATTAAACGGGTTTATAAAAGATACTGATATGTCTAATATTTCTCTTGAAGAAATTATCTTAAGAAGCTCAAAAGAAAAATCTATGTTAGCTTTATTTAATAACGCGAGCCAGCATTGGAATCATAATTTATTTTGGAAATGTATGAAACCTAAGGGTGGAGGCAAAATGCCATCCAGACTTGAAAAAAAGATTATTTCTGATTTTGGAGATATAGATGAATTTAAAAGACAATTTAAAGATGCAGGTATTACACAATTTGGATCAGGTTGGTGTTGGTTGTCATTAAATAATGATAAATTAGTAGTTACAAAAACTGCTAATGCTGCAAATCCACTTATTGACCAAATGAAACCAATATTAGGATGTGATGTCTGGGAACATTCTTATTATATAGACTACAGAAATCGAAGGCCCGAGTATCTGGATCGCTTTATGGATAGTTTAGTAAATTGGGAATATGTTGATTCCCTTTTAGACTAATTTGCAAATATTCTTAATTAATATCTTCAATGAGTGTTTAATAACGGCTTTAAGAATCTTCCTGTATAACTAACATTATTTTTACAAATCTCCTCAGGTTTTCCCTCAGCAATAATTTTTCCTCCTTTGATGCCACCTTCAGGGCCCATATCTACAATATAGTCTGCTGTTTTAATCACATCAAGATTATGCTCTATTACTACTACAGTATTACCTAAAGCTACAAATGTGTGAAGGATTTCAAGCAATTTTTTAATATCATGTTGATGTAATCCAGTTGTTGGTTCATCAAGTATATACATTGTTCTTCCAGTTGATCTTTTGGATAGCTCTTTTGCAAGCTTTATTCTTTGGGCTTCACCTCCTGATAAAGTGGTAGCCTGTTGACCTATTTTAATATAACCGAGACCTACTTTTTTTAATGTAAGTAGTTTTGACTTTATATTTGAAATATTTTCAAAAAAATCACAACCTTCATCTACAGTCATGTTTAGAACATTAAATGAAAATCTTCCAGGTTTATAGCCTCTTGATTTTGACTCAGGTAAAGAAGTAAACCAATCTCTAATAGGACCAAAGGCACCTGTGTATGTTGCTGGATTAGATCTAGGAGTTCTTCCAATAGGTGATTGGTCTATATCGATAATTTTATCAATAAGTTCTGTTCCTTTGAAGCTTTTAAATGGTTTTGGAATTTTTCTAGATTTATTATTATTTAAAGTAAGGTTTAAAGCATTATATAAAGTTTGCAAAACCAAAGTGGATTTTCCACTGCCAGATACACCAGTCACACAAGTTAGACTACCTAATGGAATCTTTAGATTTACATTATTTAAATTATTACCTGTAGCACCATTGATCTCTAAAAATCTTCCATTTTTAGCCAACCTTCTTTTTGGAGGGATATTTATTTTTAATTTGTTTGAAAGATATTTTCCAGTAATACTATTTTGATTTAAACTTATCTCTTTGTAGCTTCCTTGAGCAACCACTTCACCTCCTTTATTGCCGGCCTCAGGGCCTAGATCGATTATATGATCTGCATTTTCCATAGTTTCTGTATCATGCTCAACAACAATAACAGTATTTCCTAAATCTCTTAATCTTTTAAGTGCATTAATAAGTTTAACATTATCTTTTTGATGGAGGCCTATAGATGGTTCATCAAGAACATATAAAACTCCTGTTAAACCAGATCCAATTTGTGAAGCTAATCTTATTCTTTGCGCTTCTCCCCCAGATAATGTTCCAGACTCTCTAGATAAAGTTAAATAATCGAGCCCCACATTTAATAAAAAATTCAATCTTTCATTTATTTCTTTTAAGATGTGTTCGGCAATTTTGTATTGTCTTTTACTCAGTTTGTTTTTTAAATTTAGAAACCATTCGGAAGCATCTAATATAGATTTTTCAGTTACTTCACTAATATGTAAATTATCAATTTTTACACAAAGAGCTTCATCTTTTAATCTATAACCGTTACATCTTTCACATTTTGTATCTGATTGATATTGAGCTATTTCTTCTCTTTTCCAGTCACTATCAGTTTCTAAATATCTTCTTTCTAAGTTGTTAATAACGCCTTCAAATGTTTTTTTATGAGAATATTTTTCATAACCATCATCATACGAAAATTTAATTTCTTCATCATCAGAGCCATACAAAATTATATCTTTGATTTTTTTTGGTAATTTTGACCATTTTTCATCTAATGAAAAATTATAATGCTTGGCTAAAGATGCTAATGTTTGTGCGTAATATAGAGTAGTTGTTTTTGCCCAGGGCTCGATAGCTCCATCAGCAATACTTTTTTTTTCATTTGGAATAA
>CACNUU010000023.1 GCA_902623735.1 uncultured Pelagibacteraceae bacterium
ACTAATTACACATGTAATACCAAAATCGAGTAATGCCCAAGGCGCATGTTCTCTAGAGGAACCACACCCAAAATTTTTTCCTGCAATCAAAATTTTAGAGTTATCAAATGGGCTTTTATTTAAAACAAAATCTTTAATTTTTTTCCCATTATTGTCATATCTCATTTCAAAAAATAAGTTTTTGCCTAACCCAGTTCTTTTGATTGTCTTTAAAAATTGTTTGGGTATGATCATATCGGTATCGATATTGACTATAGGTAAGTATGCTGGGATACTTTTTAATGTATTGAATTTTTGCATCTAATTTTGATACTTTCTCACATCATCAAGACTTCCAGATATAGCAGCAGCAGCGGCCATCCCTGGACTAACTAAATGAGTTCTTCCACCTCTTCCTTGTCTTCCCTCAAAATTCCTATTTGAGGTAGAGGCACATCTTTCCTCAGGTTTTAACTTATCTGCATTCATAGCTAGACACATAGAGCAGCCTGGTTCTCTCCACTCAAAACCAGAATTCACAAAAATTTTGTCTAATCCCTCTTGCTCTGCTTGTTCTTTAACTAATCCAGATCCAGGTACTACCATAGCATGAACATGAGAAGCAATTTTTTTATCTTTTAAAATTTTTGCAGCCTCTCTTAAATCTTCAATTCTTCCATTCGTACAGCTGCCTATAAAAACCTTATCAATCTTTATATCTTTTGCTGCCATATTAGGTTTTAAACCCATGTAATTTAATGCTCTTTCTAAAGAATTTTTTTTGTCTTCATCCTTTTCGTTTTGAGGATTTGGAACCTTCTCATCAATTGTAATAACATCTTGTGGTGATGTTCCCCAAGTTATCATTGGTAAAATTTCCTCTGCTTTTAAATTTATTTCCTTATCAAATTTTGCGTCATCATCGGTTTTTAAAGATTTCCAATTTTCTATAGCTTTATCCCAATTTACTCCCTTTGGTGACATCGGTCTTCCTTCCAGATATTTAAATATTTTTTCATCTGGTGCAATTAATCCTGCTCGAGCTCCCCCTTCAATCGTCATATTGCAGATTGTCATTCTTTGCTCCACACTAAGTGAGCTAATTAAATCTCCTGCATATTCTATTACACAACCAGTGCCACCAGCTGTTCCAATCTTTCCTATTATTTGAAGAATAACATCTTTAGAGGTTACTCCGAGTGGAAGTTTTCCATCAACATTTATTTTAAAATTTTTTGCTTTTTTTTGTACTAATGTTTGTGTAGCCAAGACATGTTCCACTTCTGAGGTTCCAATACCAAATGCTAATGCTCCAAATGCACCATGAGTTGCAGTATGACTGTCACCACACACAATTACAGTACCAGGTTGAGTAAACCCTTGTTCAGGACCAGTAACATGAACAATACCTTGTCTCTTATCGTTCATTCCAAAAAGTTTGACTCCAAATTCTTTACAATTTGCTTCTAACGTTTCCACCTGTATTTTAGACTCAAGATCTGAAATTCCTTTTGTTCTATCGGTTGTTGGAACATTATGGTCAGCAACAGCTAATGTTAACTTTGGATGTCTTACACTACGTTTCGAGTTTCTAAGTCCCTCAAAGGCTTGGGGAGATGTAACTTCGTGAACTAAATGTCTGTCAACAAATAGTAAAGCCGTTCCATCATCTTGCTGATGAACTAAATGGTCATTCCAAATTTTATCATAAAGAGTATTGGGCATTGAGAAAAAAATTATTTTTTTTCTTGTAAATTTTCAAGTTTTTTTTCAGTCTTAATTTCGGCTTTAGAGGCTTCTTTTTTAACCTCTTCTTTTGATGCTTCGTCGTTTTTGGGTTCAACTACTGGGGAAACATCTACTTTTGATTCTGACTCTGTTTCTTTAACGGATGGAGCTAAATTCTCCTCGGTAACCGTGTCGGGTTTTACAGCAATATCTATACCAATTTTTTTTCTAATTTTTTCTGCGATTCTTGCTGACTTACCTGTCCTATCTCTCAAATAATACAATTTTGCTCTTCTTACTTTTCCTGAACGGATTACTTTAATTGAATCTATAACTGTACCAAATAATGGGAATGTTCTCTCAACACCTTCTCCAAAGGAAATTTTTCTTACAGTGAACGAGGAATTTAAGTCTCTACTTTTTTTAGCAATACAAACGCCTTCAAAATATTGAATTCTCTCTTTTTTACCTTCTGTAATCCTTACACCAACTTTTACAACATCCCCTGGAAAAAACTCAGGGATTTTCTTTTCAGAAAGGATTTTTTTTACATTATGTTGATTTATTTCTTCAATAGTTTTCATTTTAGTATTTAACAAATTAATCTTTCTTATATTTTTTCCACAAATCTGGTCTTCGGACGCGTGTTATAGCCTCAGATTGAGATAAACGCCAGTCTTTAATTTTAGCGTGATCCCCTGATAATAATACATCTGGTACTGATTTTTGCTCCCAGATCTGGGGTTTTGTATATTGAGGATACTCTAATAGACCATTTTCAAAAGTTTCCTCAGAAGCTGATTTTTCGTTTCCCAAAACACCAGGTAAAAGTCTTAGTACACTATCAAGAACTACAAGTGCTGCAGCTTCTCCACCAGACAATATATAGTCTCCTATGCTTATTTCCTCAATATTTCTTGTATTCAAAACTCTCTCATCGACTCCTTCGAAATGTCCACAAATCAAAGAGAATGATTTTTCTTTAGATAAATTCTGAGCAAGATTTTGATCAAACCTTTTGCCTTTTGGTGAAAGATAAAAAATTCTCTCTCCTTTATTTGAGTTTTGATCAATTGATTTTGCTAAAACATCAGGTTTAAGTAACATTCCTGTTCCACCACCATATGGTGTATCATCGACAGTTTTATGTTTATCTGTTGCTGCATCTCTAATGTTAATCACATTTAAACTCCACAGTTTTTTTGCCATTGCCTTCCCATAAAGACCTTTGTCTAAAGGCCCTGGGAAAATTTCTGGATAGAGTGTAAATAC